>NZ_AEGR01000031.1 GCF_000211835.1 Hylemonella gracilis ATCC 19624
ACCTTGCCAAGGTTGAGGTCGCGAGTTCGAGCCTCGTTTCCCGCTCCAAGATTCCGAAAAGGGAAGCCCCATGCTTCCCTTTTTTATTCAGTCCCGGTGGCTCGGGGCTGGAAGTTTTGAAGGCGCGATAGCAAAGCGGTTATGCAACGGATTGCAAATCCGTCTAGTCCGGTTCGACTCCGGATCGCGCCTCCAGGTACACAGCGCGGGAATAGCTCAGTTGGTAGAGCGCAACCTTGCCAAGGTTGAGGT
>NZ_AEGR01000030.1 GCF_000211835.1 Hylemonella gracilis ATCC 19624
GTATCCAGGCCATCGCTGTCGTACGCCTTGTCGCCAATCAGATGTTCAGGCTTGGCTTCGATCATGTAGAAGTCAAAGCTCAGTTGCACCAGCGTGACCTCATGGTGATTGGCCGCATGTGTACTCACCGAGAGCGGCAGACCATGTCGATCCACGATAGCCATGATCTTGACGCCCTTGCCGCGCTTGGTCGGCCCTATCGCGTCGCCGCCACCCTTGGCCGAGGCAAA
>NZ_AEGR01000029.1 GCF_000211835.1 Hylemonella gracilis ATCC 19624
GCCTCAGACCGCCCTCTCGGATAACCTCCGACGAGGGCGTTTCTGTTTGCGGCGTCGAGTACCCTCGCGTCCTCCATAGTTTCATTTCAAGGCTTCGCACAACCGACCATGGCAGTTCAGTGGTTCCCAGGGCACATGCACCTGACCCGCCAAGCCATCGAAGACCGCATCAAGCAGGTGGATGTGGTCATCGAGATGGTTGATGCGCGCTTACCGGCTTCCAGTGCCAATCCTCTACTGGCTCAGTTGACGTCCAAACGTCCTCGACTGAAGGTGCTCAACAAACAGGATCTCGCCGATCCAGAGCGCACTGCGGCATGGCTGGCCCATTACAACGCGCATGAGAGTATGCGCGCCATTGCCCTGGATACGACCGACGGTCAAGCCGCCCGCCGCCTGATCGCGCCTTGCCAAGAATTGGCTCCGAGTCGCGGCAGTCTTTCCAAGCCCTTGCGCGTGCTGATTTGTGGCATCCCCAATGTCGGCAAATCCACGCTCATTAACCGGATGATAGGCAAGAGCGCCGCTAAGGCTGCCGATGAGGCTGGCGTGACGCGCAAGGAACAACGTTACGTTCTTGAAGATGGCTTTTATCTGTTCGATACGCCAGGCGTGCTCTGGCCCCGCATCATCGTTGCTCAGAGCGGTTATCGACTGGCCGCCAGTGGTGCTGTGGGCCGCAATGCGTTCGACGATGAAGAAGTTGCGCTGGAGCTCTTGGACTATTTGAAGCTTTCTTATCCTCAACTGTTGGCCTCTCGATATGGCTTGAAGGTTGGGTTGAACGATGAACAAGGGCGTGCTTTGGAAAGCGATGCCTTGCTAGAGGCCATCGGCCGCGCCCGTGGTGCACTGATGTCTGGCGGAAAAATCAACGTGCAGAAAGCCGCCGAACTGCTGCTGCATGATTTCCGCTCCGGCGCCCTCGGGCGCATCACACTTGAAACTCCGGCGGAATTCGCGCTTTGGTTGGCCGAGGGTAAGAAGCTCGACGCTGAGCGCCAGTTGCGCAAGGAGGCGCTGGCCGAGGAGGGGCATATCCGTGCACGCCCGCCCGTCAGAAAGACTCCATCCAAGAAACCTGTTCAGAAAAGATCCGCGTGGTGAAGCTGCTCCTGCCCCAACAACTCCAGATTGCGCCTGACCGGCAAGACCCGCAGCCGCTGGTTATCTACCACGCGCGTTGCCCGGATGGTTTTTGCGCCGCGCTTGCGGCTTGGCTGTTTTACGAGGGTCGTGCTGAGTTCCGCGCCTGCGACCACGGCGACGTTCGCACCGTGGAGGATTTGCCCGCGCTTGATGGCCGCGCGGTCTACATTCTCGACTTCTCTTTTGCCGCTGATCTGCTGAGCGAGATCGAGCGGCGTGCCGCCAAGCTGGTGCTCCTGGACCATCACAAAAGCGCCGCTGAAAAGTTGACGGGCTTCGCCTGCAGGTGCGGCGCCGTGCATTTCGACATGCAGCGCTCGGGTGCGCGCTTGGCCTGGGACTACTTCCAGTCAGACCGCCCTGCGCCCGCACTGGTTCGCTACATCGAAGACCGGGATCTCTGGAACTGGGCTTATCCTGAAAGCGCGGCCTTCCTGGCCGCCTTGGACATGGAGCCCATGGACTTCGAGCGTTGGGCTGAGATCGCCAATTACGACGAGGTGCAACTCGCGGATTTCATGTCCCGTGGTCAGGCCATGGACGAGAAATTTCGTAAGTTGGCGCAGGACATGGCCGTGAACGCCGAGCCTATTGTGTTCAACGGTCACGCCGGCCTCATGCTCAACGCCCCTGGCGCTTTTCACAGTTTGCTGGGTGACATCCTTTCCCGCCAAAGCGGCAGCTACGCCTTGTTGTGGTCCGCTGGCAAGGGCGGTGTCGTGAAGGTGGGTCTTCGGTCCCAAAAAGGATTCGACTGCATTCCACTTGCCGAAAGCATGGGCGGCGGTGGCCATGCCCAGGCCTGTGGCTTTCGGATGAGGGCCGAACGGCTGCCGGAACTTCTTTCAGGGGTCTTAAACCCTTGAAACAGGTCGGTTACAGGCCTTGGGCTTGATCGGCCCTAGAATGGAAAGACCGCTTCAAGGAGACCCACCATGGACATCAGTGCCAATACCGGAGCCGAACAAGCCGCGCTTTCCGCCGGGCAAGTGGCTTGGCAGGCCCAGGTCTACACCAAGAAAAAGTCGGAAGACATCGTCGAGCAAACCGTGGGCACCTTGCTGTCCTCGGTGCCTCAGATGGGGTCACAGCCGCTGGCCACCTCGGGCTCGCTCGGGACTCGCCTCAACGCCTACGCCTGAGTGCTTTCTCCCCTGACGCTACGCGTTGAAACGGCTGGCTGAATGCCAGCCGTTTTTCATGGTGGCTTTCGGAAACTCCAGGTTTCTTTGCTTCCGTCTCAGTAGCCCTCTCGCAGCACCACGTCCGAGCAGGGGTAGGCCGCGCAAGGCAACACATAACCTTCGTCCTTTTCTTCCCTGCTCAGGCCCGGCCACTCGATGTCATAACGCACGCGGCCGCTGATCAACCGTCCGACACAGGTGCGGCAGGTGCCGTTGCGGCAGGAACTGGGCCACGAGATGCCAGCTGCCTCCATCGATTGCAGCAGAGTCAAATCGCTCCAGGCATCGAACTGTTCGCGCTCTTGCGGGGCGAAGGCATCCTGGCAAGAACCCTGGTGGCGTTGACGGTCGGGGGCCTCTTCCATGTGCTCGAACGCGGGATTTAGGAGGGGATCGATGCGAAATCAGCGCGTGGAGCCGCCGTTCAAAAGCGTGGAATTGTAGGCTCCGCTTGCCCTTTTGCGCCCTATGAAGTCAACGGTGGTGCTAGCATGCCATCTCAATAGTTTCGAGCGCACGCTTTTCCGTAGAAGACTCATGAAGATCAGCCGTTTTGGTGTCGTTTCCCTCGTTGTCGTCGCCATCGTCGCCGCGGCTGCTTGGTACTTCCGCCCCCGTACCGAGGAAGCAAGCTCCTTGCCGGTGCAGGATGCATCCAACCCCACCTTCGTCGGGTCCGCGCCCCAGGCGCCCAAGAGCCCGGCCTTGACCCCGGTGACGCCCGCGCCTCCCATTCGACATCCCGTGCAGGCCATTCAACAGAACGAGCCGGAGTCCGCCGTCGCCAAGGTTCGCTCCCTGCCCACGCTGGAGGAGTCCGATCCGCGTCTCAAGGAAGACTTGGGTACGCTGCTCGGCCGCAAGAAGGTCGAGCAGTTCTTCCTCTTGGATAACTTCGTGCGCCGCGTCGTGAGCACCGTGGACAACCTCGGCCGCGACCACGCGCCGCCCATGATGTGGCCGGTGCATCCCTCGCCTGGACGTTTCTCTACCTTGCCACGCTCCGATGGCGAGATCATCAACCCCGACAACGGTCAGCGCTACAGCGCCCTCGTGCAGTTCATCGAGACCGTCAACCCCCGCCAAGTGGTGCAGCTCTACGTCAGCCTCTATCCGCTGTTCCAGCAGGCCTACGTCGAAATGGGCTACCCCCAGGGTTACTTCAATGACCGGCTGATCGCGGTCATTGATCAAATGCTGTCCACGCCCATCGTCGAGGAGCCCCTGCACGTCGCGTTGGTGAATGTGAAAGGCCCCTACCAGTCCGAGCGGCCTTGGACTCGTTATGAGTTCGTGGACGAAAAGCTGGAAGACCTCACGGCAGGCCAGAAGATCCTGCTGCGCACCGGCCCCTCCAACCACCGCCGCCTGCGCGCCAAGTTGATCGAGTACCGCAACCTGCTGACCAAGGCCGCCATGCCGGCCACCGCCAAGCAGTAAGTTTCAGCCCTTGGCTCGCAGCCCCTGAGCCAGCGCGCCCAGCGCGATACCGGCCAGGGCCCAGAGCAAGTCCAAGTTGCCCGTGCCCAGCCCTGCGATCGCCGGGCCTGGGCACACACCACACAAACCCCAGCCCAGCCCGAACAAGGCAGCGCCTTGCCAGGTGTCGCGGTTCCACACGCTGGGGTGCTGGCCGAAGGTGCCACCCAGCAGGGGACGCGCCAGCAGGCGCGGCGCACCTTGGTAGGCCAGCAGCACGACCAGCACTGCGCCACCCATCACCAGCATCAAGCCCCAGTCCTGCAAGCGCAGGAAGCTCAACACCACCTCTGGCCGCACCATGCCCGACAGCGAGAGGCCGAAGCCGAACAGCGCGCCCGCGGCCAGAGTGGCCAAGGGTGCGCGCAGCGTGTGTTTGACGATCCCCGCGCTCATGCGAACCTCGCTGACAGGAAAGCGACCGCATTGGCCGTGAGGAAGGCCGTGGCCATGAAGGTCAGCACCGCCCCCAGCGAGGGCAGTTGCAGCGAGCCCAAGCCGCAGATGCCATGGCCCGAGGTGCACCCGTTCGACAGCCGCGCGCCGTAGCCGACAAAAAAGCCGCCCAGCAGCAACTGCCACGCCGGTACGCGCGTGCCCAGCGCCGCGCCATCGGTGAAGCCCAGCCACCAGACCAGGGCACCAACGATCAGCCCCGCCGCATACACCAGCCGCCAGCCGCGCGTTTCCACGTAGCGCGTGGCCTGGAAATAGGGCCGCCGCACCAGCCAAGACCAGCTGCTGGAAAACACCGAACTCATGCCGCCGATGCGGCCCGTGCAGACGAACAGCAGCGCGGTGCCAGCGCCCACCAGCAGGCCGCCTGCCAGGTAGTGCGCCCAGCCGGTGGGAAACAGCGTGTCCAGAAGGGTGGAACTCATGTGTCTGTGAAGAAGTCAGGTCAGTGGGGTAAGCGGGTCAAAAAGTGCTCGCGCGGATTATCTGGCCTGCCACACCAGCAGCAGATTGTTGGCGGGCATGGTGTGCCGGGCCGCCAAGCGCAGCCCGGCGGCTTGGGCTTCCTGCTCCACCGCTTCGCGCCGGCGCAAACCCCACTCGGGGTTGCGTGCGCGCAGGCTGGCATCGAAGTCCAGGTTGCTGTCGGCGGTGGGCATGTCGTCCTCCAGGTAGGGTCCGTAGGTCACCAGCTGCCCGCCGGGCGCGAGGTGCTGGGCCGCGCCCCGCATCAGCGCGTCGCAGCAGGCCCAGGGCGCGATGTGCAGAAGGTTGGCGCAGTAGATCAGGTCAAAGCGCGCGCCCTCCAGCGGCCAGGGCTCTTGTTGCACGTCCAGCAGGCGCGGTGCGGCCACACGGTCTCGCAGGCTCTCGGGCACGCTTGCCTGGATGTGCGCCTGCAGCTCGGCGAAATACGTGTCTCGCAGATCCGTGGGCCACCATGTCCAGCCGGGCAGGTGCTGGGCGAACCAGGCCACATGCTGGCCGGTGCCGCTGGCGATTTCCAGGGCCCGGCCCTGCGCCCGCAGCAATGTGCGCAGTGTTTCGAGGATGGGGTGTTTGTTGCGCTCTGCTGCCGCGCTGAGGGCGCTCGTGCGGTGGGGCAGGTTGGGCTGTGTTGGGGTGCTCATGGCTCCTGGCTCAGAACGAGGAACCGGGCTCTCGCATGAACGCCACTTCCTCGGGCGTGGATGCCCGGCCCAGGACAGCGTTGCGGTGCGGGTAACGGCCGAAGCGCGCGATGATGGCCGTGTGCAGGCGCAGGAAACGCAGGTTCTCTTCCAGCCCGGCCTGGCTGAACAGCGGCAGCGCCTCGGCGTGCGCGGCCAAGTCCTCGCTGTGCATGTAGGGCATGTAGGCGTACAACCGCTGCGCCAGCGGCAGCAAGCGGTCCCCGCCTTGCGCCACCAGTTCGCGCGCGAGTGTCAGCGCCAGCGCGTCCTGCGCGAAAGCCTGCGGCATCTCGCGGTGAATGTTGCGGCTGAACTGGTCCAGCACGATGATCTCCGCCAGTCGCCCCGGCGCGTCCGTGCGCCAAGCCCGCAGACCGCCCGCTGCAGCCGTTTCCAGCAAGGCCCCGAAGCCTTCGCGCATGCGCGCGTCCAGCGCGGCGTCCTTGCTGAAATGCTGCTTGGGGCTGAGTTCCTCGAACCAGAAAGCCAGGACGTCATGCGATGTCATGCGGCCATCATGCCAGCGCGGTGATGCCCGAGCCGCTCAAGCCTGCCACACCCCGAAACCGGCCGAGCGCAGGTCGATGCCGATCTCCACCTCGCGCGCCTGTGCGTCCTCGTAACGCATGGGGTTGAAGCCCTCGTACAAATCGGGCAGCAGGCGCAGGCCGTACTTCGTCACATAGCGGTTGGCCTGGATGCCGGCCTTGTGCTTGTCGAAGCGCACATCCGGGTCCAGCCCGGTCATGCCCACATAGACGCAGGGCTGGCCTTCCACGTAGTCTGGGTTGCTCTTGCGAAAGCGCGGCTCCAGCAACACGTCCTTCGAGAGTTCGATGACGTAGACGTGGTAGTGGGGGCGGCGTGCCATGGCGAGGGATGCGAGCTGGCCATGCGTGGCGCAAAGCCCGTCATGGCCGCACAGCCGTTCAATGCTGAACGAAGGTGTAGCGCACGTCCTCGTTTTCCACCATCTCCAAGAAGTTGTCCAACACCTCCTCGTCGTCGGTGCTGCGCCAAAGGTCTTCCGGGTCGCTGGCGAACAGCGGCTCCACCGCCAGGTCCAGGTGCTGGCCGTCCGGCAGCTTGAGCACCTGCGTGCCCTCGGAGGTGGGCACGATCTCCCAATCGTCCGGGACGGCGAGTTCGAGCTGGATGGTGACGCGGAGTTGTTTCATGGTGGTGCCCCTCTGGAGGGCGCCAGCTTAGCGCATTGTTAGGGGATTAAGTGATGCCAAAGCTTGGAATCGGTCGAGCGCAGTCGCGGCCGATTCAGATGCCTATCACATAGCTAACAAAATGCCTATCGATAAGTTGAGGACGCAGATTAGTGGTTAGCAAGCCGCTATGTCATTGCATATTCAGCTCATTGCGGTTGTGACAGGATCCATGGAATCAGAATGGCTAAATCAGAATCGCTGGCTTGCGGGTTGGCAGGCATGGGAAAAGAGCCATAGAAACCTGAGTTGCTACCGCTTTTTACTCGGCTTTCCAGCACGCCGGCGGCGGGCGGGTTGTTCCGATAGCGGTCGGCTATGCGCTCGAAAGATGGAAGACTGGCGCTGTAGCCCGTACCTGTCACGGCGTGGCAGGCGATGCAGTTTTTGGCCTGCGCGAGCTGCACAGGGTCTGTGATGGGTGGCGGTGGCGTGTTGCAGAGTCCGGCGACAACGGGAATCCAGTTGCCACTGTTCTGGCAACTCATGTATTGCGCACCCTGCAGCCCTGGAGTGGTGTTGGTTACAGACACGGTATTGCCAGCACCTGTTAGAGGAACCGTGCCTGAGCAGGTGTTAGATCCCGAAGTCCAGTCGATCGACTGTGCCGGGCATGTGACCGGGACGTAAGTGGTGTTGCATGTGCCTCCTGCCTGTACAGTCCAGGAGCTGTTTTGGCAGGTGGCCGTTGCTGCGCCACTGACTCCGCCGAAAGCATACGTCAGTGCGATACTGCGTCCAGACGCGGTGGGTACGGAGGAGGCGTGGCAGGAGTAAGACGCCGAGCTCCAACCTAATGTCACGGCGCCGACACAAGGCTCTGCTGGTGCTTGAGGCAACGACGGAACCTGATTGGCCCAAACCGTGGAAGACAAATTCACGGGGAAGCCGTCATTGTCATAGGCGTTCTCGTCGCCGTCATATAGTTCATTGCCCCGCAGATGCCAAAGGTCGCTCGTATAGAAACCAGTGGCTAGGATTCTGGGAATTTTCAGGCGCAGTACGTTGCCTAACAGCACTGTATCCGCCGTTGGGCCTGCACTGTAGCTGGTGTTGCCGGCTGGCATAAACTCTAAGATGACCTTATGTCCAGTGCCGCCCGCAACGGCTGTTTCAGCTATGAGATAGAGGTTGCTACTGCCTACGTTGTAAGTGACGGTGCCCAGAGCTGAACCGGAACAAGCGTTATCGTCGTAGAAGTCGAAGCGGCCACTCAGACTCGCAACGCTACTTGCTGATTGCAGACCGACGGTGAAAACCAACTTTGCGTAAAGCGGGTTGCCGGTTTCGTAATTGCTGCCGTCAGGTATCGCTGAACACGTACTGACATAGTTACCGTTGTACAGCCGGGCATCAAGTGAAGGGCTCTGAGGAGCAGTCGAATTGCCGCCGTTGCCATCGCTGCCACCTCCACAACCCATGACTAAGGTCGCGATTGTCATCACTGCGTACCACCAGAATCGCCTCACGGGCATTACTCCTTGTTTTTTGTGTTTAGTGAGCTTTACTTATTCCAAGAATCCTTGAGCCCGGAGATCCGATTGAACACGGGCTTACCCGCCCCATGGTCCTTGCGGTCCGCCACAAAGTAGCCATGCCGCTCGAACTGGAACTTCTCATCCGGCTTCGCGCTGGCCAGTGAAGGCTCCACATAAGCGGCGACGGTCTTGAGGCTGTCGGGGTTGAGGCTGGCGAGGAAGTCCTTGCCGCCCGCGTCGGGTTGGGGGTCGGTGAACAGGCGGTCGTAGAGGCGCACTTCGGCGGCGATGCCGTCGTTCACGCCGACCCAGGTGATGACGCCCTTGACCTTGATGGCGTCGGCGCCGGGGGTGCCGCTCTTGGTGTCGGGGATAAGTTCGGCGTGCACTTCGGTGACGTTGCCCGCCGCGTCCTTGACCGCACCCTTGCACTCGATGACGTGGCCGTATTTCAGGCGCACCTTGTTGCCGGGGAAGAGACGGAAGAAGCCCTTGGGCGGCGTTTCTTCATAGTCCGTGCGTTCGATCCAGAGTTCCTTGCCGAACTTGAATTGGCGCTGGCCGCGCTCGGGGTGGTGCAGGTGCACGGGGGCGGCGCATTGGTCCAGTGCACCAGCGCCCATGACCTCGTCCCAATTCGTGATGACCAGCTTCACCGGGTCCAGCACCGACATGGCGCGTGCGGCCTTGGGGTCCAGGTCTTCGCGCAGGCAACCGTCCAGCGTGCCGTAGTCGATCCAGGAATAGTCCTTGGTGACGCCGATGCGCTCGGCGAAGAGCTGGATGCTCTCGGGCGTGTAACCACGGCGGCGCAGGCCGACGATGGTGGGCATGCGCGGGTCATCCCACCCGGTGACGTGCTGCTCATTGACCAGTTGCGCCAGCTTGCGCTTGCTGGTGATGACGTAGGTCAGGTTGAGTCGCGCGAATTCGTACTGGCGCGGTTGCGGGCTGTTGATCAGGCCGCCTTCGCGCAGACGGTCCAGCAGCCAGTCGTAGAAGGGGCGCTGGTCTTCGAATTCCAGCGTGCAGATGCTGTGGGTGATGTTTTCCAGCGCGTCCTCGATGGGGTGCGCGAAGGTGTACATGGGGTAGATGCACCAGGTGTTGCCGGTGTTGTGGTGCTCGGCGTGCTTGATGCGGTAGATGGCCGGGTCGCGCAGGTTGATATTGGGCGAGGCCATGTCGATCTTGGCGCGCAGCACGGCCGCGCCATCGGACAGCTTGCCGTCACGCATCTCGCGAAAACGCGCCAGGTTTTCGGCGGGCGTGCGGCTGCGGAAGGGGCTGTCCTTGCCAGGCGTGGTGAAGTCGCCGCGGTTGGCGCGCATCTGCTCGGGCGTCTGCTCGTCCACGTAGGCTTTGCCGGTCTCGATCAGGTACTCGGCCGCGCGGTACATGAAGTCGAAGTAGTTGCTGGCGTAGTAGCGGTGTTCCACGTTCACGCCGTTGTGCGTCGCGTTCCAGTCAAAGCCCAGCCATTGCACGGCGTCGCTGATGCTGTCGACGTATTCCTGTTCTTCCTTCTCGGGGTTGGTGTCGTCGAAGCGCAGGTGGCAAACGCCGCCGTAATCGCGCGCCAAGCCGAAGTTCAGGCAGATGCTCTTGGCGTGCCCCACGTGCAGGTAGCCGTTGGGCTCGGGCGGGAAGCGGGTGCGGATCTTGGCGGGGTCGGGCTGGCCCGCTTGCTGGGTCGCCGCGTCGGCGGGGTGGCCGCTCCAGCGGCGGCTGGCGTAGGTGCCGGCGTTGAGGTCGTGCTCGATGATTTGCCGTAGGAAGTTGCTCGGGGCTGGGCTGGCCTGGCCGGCCTGGCTGGTCTTGGCGGCGTCGTTCTTGGACGGGTCCGGCTTGGGGGCTGCGTTGTTGTTTGGGGCGCTCATGAGGGCTGGGAAGAAACGACGAGAGTAGACGGGCGAGAGTAGACGGCCAAAACCGCGTGGGTTCCGCGCGGGGCGCGGGTATCTGCAAGATTTTATGACGCAGCCGTCACACAGGGACGTCCCTGCCTAGGCAAGGTCGGCGGCATTTGTATCGCGGGGGCAAGGCTGGTATGCTGGACAGCGCTGCGGACCTCCCCCGCGGCAAACCGTGTCCGTCTCGCCAAGGGGGCGGCCAAGGTCTTTGACGGCGCTTACCCAAGCGCCGTTTTTTCTGGTGAGACATCTTTTTCAGGCAGATTGCGCGCGTGGATGCTCTACTTTTGTTGAAGGCCGCCCTGATGGGCATCGTCGAAGGCCTGACCGAATTCCTTCCCATCTCCAGCACGGGGCATTTGATCTTGGCGGGCAGCCTCTTGGGCTTCCACGACGAGAAAGCCAAGGTGTTCGACATCGCGATTCAGACCGGTGCGATCTTCGCTGTCATCTTGGTTTATTGGCAAAAGATCCGCGCCACGCTGGTGGAATTGCCCACGCAAGCGCGCGCACGGCGCTTCGCGCTCAATGTGTTGATCGCCTTCTTCCCCGCCGTGCTGCTGGGGCTGCTGGCGGGCAAGGCCATTCAGGCGCACCTCTTCACGCCCGAAGTGGTGGCGACCACGTTCATCGTGGGCGGCTTCATCATCCTCTGGGCGGAGCGGCGCCAAGCGCGCCTGGCCGCGCAGCCGCTGGCGCGGGGCGCCCACGCGCCCCTGGTGCAAGACGTGGACGACATGCGCTGGCAGGACGCGCTCAAGGTCGGCCTCGTGCAGTGCCTGGCCATGGTGCCGGGCACCAGCCGCAGCGGCGCGACCATCATCGGGGGCATGCTGCTGGGCCTGTCGCGCAAGGCCGCTACGGATTTCTCTTTCTACCTCGCCATGCCCACGCTGATCGGCGCGGGGGCCTACAGCCTGTACAAGGAGCGCGCCCTGCTGAGCCTGGCGGACTTGCCGATGTTCGGCGTCGGTTTGCTGTTCTCCTTCATCAGCGCCTGGCTCTGCGTGCGCTGGCTGCTGCGTTTCATTGCCACGCACAGCTTCGTGGGCTTCGCCTGGTACCGCATCGTCTTTGGCCTGATCGTGCTGGGCACGGCCTGGAGCGGACTGGTGGAGTGGCGTGCGGCTTGAACGATCCGGCGGCGCGGCGGTGCGGCGGGCGGCGTTCTGAGCAGACCAGACCTAAACTGGACCCTAAGGCCTGGCGATCCCCAGGCCTTTCCTCCGGCTAAAATCTTGCGTGCAATTGGATTGCGTCATATTTTTAACGCCCTGCGAGGAAATCCCCATGTCCGAATTTCAGCAACTGAGCGCCCTGTCTCTGGGCGGAAAGCCCGTCTCCCTCGGTGACTACCAGGGCAAGGTGGTGCTGGTGGTCAACACCGCCAGCCAATGCGGCTTCACACCCCAGTACGCGGGCCTGGAGCAGCTCTACAAACAGTACAAGGACCAGGGCCTGGTCATCCTGGGTTTTCCGTGCAACCAGTTCGGGCAGCAGGAACCGGGCGGCGCCAAGGAAATCGCCGAGACCTGCGAGATCAACTACGGCGTGACCTTTCCGATGTTCGCCAAGGTGGACGTCAACGGCCCGCAGGCGCACCCGCTCTTTCAGTGGCTGACCGCCAAGTTGCCGGGCTGGTTTGGGCGGCGCGTGAAGTGGAACTTCACCAAGTTCCTGATTGGCCGTGATGGCCAGCCCATCAAGCGCTTTGCCCCCATCACCAAGCCGGCTCGCCTGGAGTCTCAGGTGCGCCGCGCACTGGGCCTGTCCTGAACGTTGCCGGTGGGGCCGGGGCCGAGGCGGCGCTCAGGCCGCTTCCAGCCAGAGCTTTTCCAGATTGGGGAAGTTCCACTGCTCCGGGTTCTCGCGCGACACGATGCGCACCGGGCAATCCGCGCTGGCGAGGTTGAAGGTTTGCGGTGGAATGCGGCGGTCGCGTTCCACCGAATAGAAGGCGCGGATGATGGGCTTGGTCAGCGCCTGCTCCGACTGGTCGACCACGATGCCCAGCATCACCCCCGAGGGCGTGCCCGCATTGTTGGCGTTGAGCCGCAGCAATGAGCCGATCGGGTAGATGCCCACGCTCTTGACGAAGGCCTGGAACACCCGCTGGTCGAAGTGCCCGCCGGCCCACTCGGCCATCTTGTGCAGAGACTCCGCGGGGTCCCAGCCGTTCTTGTAGGGGCGGTTGGAGGTGATGGCGTCGTACACGTCGCACACGGCGCCCATCTTGGCGTACAGGCTGATCTCCTCGCCCTTGAGGCCATGCGGGTAGCCCGTGCCATTCATTTTTTCGTGGTGGTGCAGCACCACGTCCAGAGCCTCGGGCGGAAGGTTGCGCATCTCGCGCAGGATGTCGTAGCCCTGGGCCGGGTGCTCGCGCATGATGGCGAACTCGTGTTCGGTCAGCTTGCCCGGCTTGTCCAGCACTTCCTTGGGGATCTTGGCCTTGCCCACGTCATGCAGCAGCCCGGCCATGCCCGCGGCTTCCGTCTGCCGGTCGTCCAGGCCGAGCTGGCGCGCCAGGGCGATCATCAGGGCGCACACCGCCACCGAATGCATGTAGGTGTAGTCATCCGCCTTCTTCAGGCGCGCCATGCTGATCAGCGCGCTGGCGTTGCGGTTGATCGACTGGGAAATCTGTTCCACCAACTGATGGGCGTTGCGGGTGTCGACCGCGTGTCCCATGCGCGCCTCCTGGAACATGGACAGCACGGTGTCCTTGGCCTCGGCGCAGATCTGCGCGGCGCGCTGCAACTCGGCGTGGATGGGCTCGCTGGGCCGTGAGCGTGAGGGCGGTGGCGGGGGCAGCTTGTGACTGGAGGCCGGCTGCGGCAGGTCTCGCGCCATGGCGTCGCCGTCGTCGGCTGCCCGACCTTCGGCCGGCACATCCAGGCCCTTGCCGGTGTCGATCCAGACCTCGCGCACCTCGCTGGCGAGAATGCGCTCCAGGTCTTCGCGGTTGTCCAGAAAGAAGCTGTCCCGCCAAAACGGGTGGTCGGTCCAAGACCCGCGCAACTCCTCGATCCACATTCCCAATTCAAGACGGTCGACACTGATGCACTTGAGCATGGATTCCTCGCCATTCCAGGGCGGAACAGAACAGAAAGAAGATAGGGTTTTGTAGCCCAGGATGGTCCGGGGTATTGTTACATTTGTAACTATGCCTGTCTCTTTGTTATTTGGCATCACCCAAAAGAATGATCGCCCACGGAAAACCTGGAATTGATGGCATGCGCGTGAACAATGCCGATGCCGCCCCCAACCTGGAGGGGGCCGTGGTCGCCGAGGCCGTGCGGGAGCACTACCGCAACCAGCCGATTGCCTTGTTTGCCAGTGCCGCCACGTCGGCTTTCACCGCCGTGGTGGTGGCGCCCGCGACGCCCACCCTGGTGTGGGTGAGCTGGCTGCTGCTGATGTACGCCCAGGTCGGCGTGCGCCTGCTGCTGTTGCTGGCCTACCAGCGCGGCCACCCAGACGCGGAGTCCATGGCGCGCTGGGGCCGCAGATCCAGCGTTGGGCAGTTGGTGTCGGGCTTGGTGTGGGGGGCCGGGGCGCTCGTCCTCAACCCCAGCGGGGCGATGGAGGTGCAACTGTTCCTGACCGTGATGATCGCCATGCTCGCGATCACCGCGGGCGGGGCATTTGCCACGCTGCGCCCCGCCTTCCTCGCCTTTTACCTGCCCTGCATGCTGCCGCTGCCCTTCGCCTTGTTCTCGATCGGCGGCAACATCGGCCACGTCGCGGGCCTGACCCTGCTGATCTACACCTACTTCTTCGGCGTCTTTTCCCTGCGCGTGAACCGCGGTTTGCTGGAATCCATACGCCTGCGCTTGGCGCAGACGCAGCTGGCCGAGCAGTTGGCGCAGCGCACCGCCGTGGCGGAAGCGGCGGCGGCGGACAAATCGCGCTTCCTGGCCGCGGCCAGCCACGACTTGCGCCAACCCCTGCATGCCCTGGCGTTGTTCGTGGATGCCCTCAAATCCTGCGTGGACGGGCCTTCGCGCGAGGCGCTGGTGCGCAACATCGAGCAATCGCTGGGGGCGATGGACTCGCTCTTCCACGCCTTGCTCGACATCTCGAAGCTGGATGCGGGCGTGGTGCGCCCGGTTTGGGAGCCTTTCCCCGTGCAGGCCCTGCTGGATGACGTGCTGCTGAACTTCAGCGGTCCAGCCCAGGCGCAGGGGCTGCGCCTGCTCGTTCGGCCCAGTGCGGCCTGGGTGCGAGGCGACCGCCTGCTGTGCGGGCAGATGCTGGCCAATCTGGTCTCCAACGCCTTGCGCTACACGCGCCAGGGCGGCGTGTTGGTCGCTTGCCGCCGCGAGCGGCGCGGCGGGCGGGATGGGCGCGACGGCGGCTGGCGCATCGTGGTGCTCGACACGGGCATCGGCATTGCCCCCGAGCAATTGGACGAGGTGTTCAAGGAATTCGTCCAAATTGGCAACCCCGAGCGCGACCGCCGCCAGGGCTTGGGACTGGGGCTGGCCATCGTGCGCCGCATCGCCGATCTGATGCGGATGCCAGTGCATGTGCGCTCGCGGCCTGGGCGCGGGTCCACCTTCGGTTTCTCGCTGCCGCGCGCCGAGCCGCAGGCCGCCGCCGCGCACGCAGTCCACGGTGCCGTGGCGGGCGATTCAGTGTCGCAGTTTGAAGGGCAACTGACGGGGTGCCTGGTGGCGGTGCTGGACGATGAAATCCACGTGCGCGAAGGCATGCAGGCCTTGCTGCAGAGCTGGGGGGCGCAGGTGGTCACCGCGCCCAGTTGCGCGGCCCTGATCGCTGGGCTGAACGCGCAAACCCGCGCGCCCGATGTGCTGGTGTGCGACTACCGCCTCCAGGGTGGAGCGAGTGGCATCACGGCCGTGCACGAGGTGCGGGAGGAGTTCAACAGCGCCATTCCCGCCTTGCTGGTCACGGGGGACACGGCCCCGGACCGCTTGGCGCAAGCCACGGCCAGCGGTCTGCCCCTCTTGCACAAGCCGGTGCAGCCCCGCGTCTTGCGCCGCATGCTGTCGGCGCTGGCCCGCCAGGGCCCCCAGGCACCTCAGGCCCATGCGGACAGGGTCTGAGCGACCCGAGCAAGCGAGCAAGGGGCGCGTCGCGCTGGCCCGATTCAATCCTTGACGATGCCGCGCAAACGCGCTTCGACGATGGCCTGGGTGCGGCTCATCACGTTCAAGGCTTTGAAGATGGCCGAGATGTGAGTTTTCACGGTGTTGTGCGTCAGGTTCATGTCGCGGGCGATTTCCTTGTTGGACAGCCCCTGGCAAAGGCGGGCCAGCACCTGGTGCTGGCGCTTGGTCAGGCCGTGCTCGTCCGTTCCACCCCCGCCTGCTCGGGGCGCGGTGCCCAGGATCGCGCCCGCCATCGACGGCGGCGCGTAGAAGCCGCCCTCCAAGCCGCCTTCCAGCACTTGGCGCAGGGCGTGCAACATGTCAGGTGGGCGCATGGACTTGGGCACGAAGCCCTGGGCACCGGCCGCCAGTGCGGCGCGGGCGTCGGACTGCTGTTCGGACCCCGAGACCACGGCGATGGGCGCGTCCGGCTGCAATTGGCGCAGCAGTCCGATGGCCGCCAACCCGCTCATGCGGGGCAATTGCAGATCGACCAGGATGAGGCGCACGGCGCCGTCGGTGTTTTTCGCCATGACCAAGGCCGACTCGACGTCGCCCACGCCCGTGATGTTGGCCTCGGGCAGCAAGGTCCGCAGCAAGGGGAACAGCCCCTCGCGAAACAGGGGATGGTCATCGATGACCAGGACGCGCTGAGGCGTTTGCATGCTTCAGCGCGCCTGCTTGAGCGCGCGCACGCGCAGCAGGTTGCGCAGGGAGGCTTCGATGGCCGCCGCCGTGGCGACAGGCTGCTCCATGGGGAAGAGGTGCGAACCATCGAGCATCATGATGCGGCCCTTGGTCACCTTCTCCGTCATGGCCATGCCGACCTGACGCATCTCCGCCGAATGCCGCCCACCAATGAAGGCCACCGGGCATTTGAGCGGATGGCGCTTGAGCAGGCTGTCCAGGTGGTGGGGCAGGGTGTTGTAGATCGCGGTTTCCACTTCACGGCGGAAGCTCAGCACGCGCACCTTGCCAGTGGGGCCGTCTTCATCGTGCATGCCGTGCTGCACGTAGTCGCGCAGCACCTCGGGTTGCCAGTGCGCGAACGCTTTCTTGTGTTGGAAGTGCTCGTAAGCCGCGTCGGCGTCGGGCCAGTTGTCGCGCCGCTTGCGGCTGATGGCGCCCGGCGAGATGGCGCCGATCAACTGGGTGTGCTTGACCACGCCCACGCTCGCCGCGCGCCAGCCGCCCAGGATGGGCGAGTCGATCAGCAGCACACCCAGGGCCAGTTCAGGGTGGCGCGCCGCCGCCATCAGGCTCAGGAAACCGCCCAGTGAATGGCCGACCAGGAAGGCGGGCTCGCCATGTTTTTGCTGTTCTTCGCTGGCGAAGTCCGCCAGTTGCTGCACCAGGTGCGGCCAGTTGCTGGTGACGGGGTAGCGCGGATCGTGGCCAAATTTCTCCACCGCGCTGACCCGAAAGCCGCGCTGGCGCAGGTCCTCAAGCAGCTGGCGATAGGTGCCCGCTGGAAACCCGTTGCCGTGCGAGAAGACGATGGGCGGAAGGTTCTGTTTCATGAATGGGCCAGCTTCTTGAGCGCGTAGAGCGCGTCCAGCGCGTCGCGCGGACTCAGGGTGTCGGGGTCGATCTCGGCCAGCCGCGCCTCGACCGCGCTGGGGACGGCCAACTCAGGTTCTGGCGGCGCCGCGAACAGGTCCACCTGCGCGCGCGACTGACTGGCGGATTGCTCCAGGGCTTCCAGCGCATGTTGCGCGTGGCGCAGCACGGCGGCGGGCATGCCGGCCAAGCGCGCCACCTGGATGCCATAGCTGCGGCTGGCCGGGCCGCTCTGAATCTCGTGCAGGAAGACGATGCCATGGCCGCCCTTGCCCGAGGGGCCGGTGGTTTCGGCCGCGCTGACGTGCACGTTCACCGCAGCGCGGTGCTGGCTGGGGAACTCGGTCAGCTCGAAATAATGGGTGGCGAAGAGCGTGAAGGCTTGCGTCTTGTCGTGCAACTGGCTGGCAATGGCGCCTGCAAGGGCCAGGCCGTCGAAGGTGCTGGTGCCGCGCCCGATCTCGTCCATCAGCACCAGGGAATGCGGCGTGGCGGCATGCAGGATCTGCGCGGCCTCGGTCATCTCCAGCATGAAGGTCGATTGCGCGTTGGCCAAGTCGTCCGCCGCGCCGATGCGGGTGTGAATGGCATCGATCGGCCCCAGCCGGCATGACGCGGCGGGCACGTAGCTGCCCATGGACGCCAGCAGCACGATGAGCGCCACCTGCCGCATGTAGGTCGACTTACCGCCCATGTTCGGTCCGGTGATGATCTGCATGCGCTGGCGTGGTCCGAGCTGGGTGTCGTTGGCGATGAAACTGCCCCCGCTGTTCTCCGCCAGCCTGGCCTCGACCACTGGGTGCCGTCCCGCCTCGATGGCGATGCAGGGTTCGGCGACGAAGACCGGCGCGTTCCAGCCCAGCGTGAGTGAGCGCTCGGCCAGCGCGCACAGCGCATCCAGCGCGGCCAGGGCGCGGGCATGGCGCGTGAGCGTGGGCAGAAAGTCGTCCAGTTGCTCCAGCAATTGCTCGTACAGCCATTTCTCGCGGGCCAGGGCGCGTTCTTGCGCGGACAGGGCCTTGTCCTCGAAGGTCTTGAGTTCGGGGGTGATGTAGCGCTCGGCGTTCTTGAGCGTCTGGCGGCGCCGGTAATCCTCGGGCACCTTGTCCAGGTTGCTGCTGGTGACTTCGATGTAGAAGCCGTGCACCTTGTTGTACTGCACCCGCAGGTTGCCGATCCCGGTGCGGGCGCGTTCGCGCGCCTCCATGTCCAGCAGGAAGCCGTCGCTGTGGGTCTGGATGGCGCGCAGCTCGTCCAGTTCGGCGTCGAAGCCATCGTTGATCACACCGCCGTCGCGCACCAGGGCGGCCGGTTCCGCCAGCAGGGCGCGCGTCAGCAAGTCACCGCAACCGGGGGGCGGTTGCAGGTCCCGCGCCAGCTCGGCCAGCAAGTCAGCGCGGGCCTCGGGCACGCGCAGGCTGTCGGCCAGCAGGGGTGAGAGCGTGGCCGTTCTCACCAAGGTCTGCGCCAGCCCGGTCAATTCACGCGGCCGCACCTGGCGCAGCGCGATGCGCGCGACGATGCGTTCCACGTCGCTGCTGCCCTTGATCTGTTCGCGCAGCCTCTGCCAGGGGCCTCCATGGGCGCTGCCGCCCGGCGCACCCGCGCGCAGCAGCGTGATGGCCGCGATGCGGGCCGTCGCCACCGCGCGGTCGCGTGGCGGCTCCAGCAGCCAACGCTTGAGCAGGCGGCTGCCCATGCCGGTCATGCAGGTGTCGAGCAAGGAGAACAGCGTGGGCGAGTCCTCGCCGCGCAGGGTCTGCACCAGCTCCAGGTTGCGGCGCGTGGTCTGCGGCAGGTCAATCTGCTCATCCTGGCGTTGCACGCGCAGGCCATGCACATGGCTGAGGGCGCGGCCCTGGGTGTGTTCGGCATAGGCCAGCAGGGCGGCGGCGGCGGCGTGCGCCAGGGGGCAGTCCTGCGCGCTCCAGGCTTGCAGGCTGGCGGTCTGCAGCAGGGTCTGCAGCCGCTCGCGCCCCAGCGTGGCGTCGAACTGCCATTCCGGGCGAATCGACAGGGGCGCGGACAGGCTCCCCTGTTGGAGCGCCTGCAGGCGCTGTTCGAAGGCGGGCGACACGCCCGCGCTGTAGATGAGCTCACCGGGCGCGATGCGCAGCAGCCACTCGGCCACATCGTCGGCGTCGCACTCCGCCAGGTGCACCTCGCCTTGGGTGACGCTGAGCCAGGCCAGTCCGACGCTGTTGCGCGGACCTTGGTGCAAGGCCAGCAGCAGGGATTCGCTTTTTTCACTGAGCAGGGCGCTGTCGGTCAAGGTGCCTGGGGTGACCACGCGCACCACCTTGCGTTCGACCGGCCCCTTGGCGGTGGCCACGTCACCCACTTGCTCGCAAATGGCGACGGATTCTCCCAGCTTGATCAGGCGCGCCAGGTAGGTTTCCACCGAATGAAATGGCACCCCGGCCATGACCACCGGCTGACCCGCGGACTGGCCGCGTTGGGTCAAGGTGATGTCGAGCAGCCGTGCCGCTTTTTCAGCGTCCTCATAAAACAGTTCGTAGAAGTCCCCCATGCGGTAGAACAGCAGCGTGCCCGGGTACCCGGCCTTCAGGCTCAGGTACTGCTGCATCATGGGAGTGTGGGCTGAAAGGGTGGTCGCGTCGGGGGAGGCTGAGGGCATACGGGCGGGAGTCTATCAACAGGGCCATCGATTACCATCTGGTCACATAATGAAACAAAAAAGCCGGGAACTCCGCATCCACAAGGCTTGGTGACTACAGCAATCAGGGATTTCATGACAGCTTTCAACGACGGCAAGGCGCGTGACCCGGGCGGTGGCCCGAGCGATGAGGAACGCATGGCGCAACACAGCCTGTTTCAGGCTGTTTTTGATGGAAGTCCAGGTGCCGCCGTCTTGATCCGGCACAAGGACGGTTGCTTGGTCCGCGCGAACCAGGGATGGCTGGCGCTGACGGGATACAGCCTTGAGGAGGTGCAGGGGCGCACCTTGGTGGAACTGGGCTGCTGGGTTGACCCTCAAGAGGGCCAGGACTGCTGGGCTCAGATTGGCGTGCACGGTCGCCTGAAGGCCCGCGAAGTTCGGGTCTGGTTCAAGGATCACGGACGCGGGCCACGCCGGGTGCGGATCAACGCTTCCTCGCTGGACGGGCTCCGGGCCTCCGACGGGCGGCACGTCCTGCTCTCCATGGAAGACATCACCGCCGTGCGCGACACCGGGGGCACCTCGCCCTCAGGTGTGGTGGCGCAGAACCTCGCGAATGACCGTCTGGCGGCACAGCTGGACCTGTATGCGCTGACCGAGGAGCTGGCCCGGGTAGGGCACTGGAGCAGCGACGGCAAGAGTGTGTATTTCTCTCCGGGCTTGCAGAAGATGTCGGGTGCGCAGACCCCCGCGATGCTGACGGTCGAGGAGGCCCGACGCCGCATTCACCCCGAGGATTTGCAAATCTACTTGGAGGCGCGCGAGGCCATGGATGGGCGCGTGTTCGAGTACCGGATCATGGGGCCGGAGGGTGGCGTGAGCTGGCGCCGCGCGCGCATCCACCGCCATTGCAACAGCGATGGCAGCTTCCTGGATTTTGGCGTCATCCTCGACGTGACGGCCGAGACCGAGGCCGCCCTCGTGCTGCGCGAACAGCTCGCCTTCATCGAGAAGATCACCAGCCACGTGCCGCTGATGCTCTTCCTGTACGAGCGGCGCGGCGATGGCACCGAAGTCTTTCCCTTTCTCAGCCCCGGTGTGCGAAAGTTGTTCGGCGTGGAGGCCGAGGAGGCTCGGCGCGATGCGTCACTGCTGTTCAATCGCCTGCATCCCGAGGACCGCGACGGCGTGCGCCACAGCATGGACGCCGCCCATTTCGACGGGGGCATCTGGTCGCATGAGTTCCGCATCATCGGTGAGGACGGATGGGAGCGTTGGCTGCTGGGCCACGCCATCAACCGCCTGGAGGGGGACCACCTTGTCGCCTACGGCTCTGTCTCGGACATCACCGACCGCAAGCTGGCCGAGCAGCGCCTGCAGGACAGCGAAGCTCGCTTCCGTAGCCTGACCGATCTGTCCTCAGACTGGTATTGGGAGACGGACGAGCAACTGCGCTTCATCCATTTCGTGGGCTATCAGCAGAACAAGATCCTGCGCAGCGAAGCCGAAATCCTGGGCAAGACCCGCTGGGAAATCGGTGCCCTCAACATGAGCGAGGAAGACTGGGCGGTTCATCGCCAAGTACTGGAGTCGCGCCAGCCCTTCCGTGACTTGGAGCTGCTGCGCATGGGCGCCCATCGCCAGCAGTACTGGGTGTCCATCAGCGGTGCGCCGATCTTCGACGCGCGTCAACGCTTCCGTGGTTATCGAGGCATTGGGCGCGACATCAGCGACCGCAAGCGTGCCGAGGGGGAGACCCAGCGCTTGGCGTTCTACGACACGCTGACGGGTTTGCCCAACCGCCGCCTGCTGCTCGATCGTCTGGCCCAAGCCCAAGCCGCCTGCGCGCGCACCAAGCGGCATGGCGCGCTCTTCTTCCTGGACCTGGACAACTTCAAGGACCTCAACGACACGCTAGGCCATGACGTGGGCGACCTGCTGCTCAAGCAGGTCGCGCAGCGACTGCTGAGCTGTCTGCGCGAGAGCGACACCGCGGCGCGCCTGGGGGGCGATGAGTTCGTCGTCATGCTGCTGGAATTGGACGAAGACGAGAACGAGGCAGCGGCGCATGCCGAGCGCGTCGGAGAGAAAATCCTCAAGCGGCTGAACGCGCCCTATGAGCTGGCGGGGCGGGAGCACAACAGCTCTCCCAGCATCGGCCTCACGGTGTTCAGTGGCGGCGCCCAGGGCGTGGACGAACTGCTCAAGCGCGCCGACCTGGCCATGTACCAGGCCAAGGCGGCGGGACGCAACACGCTGCGCTTCTTCGACCCGCAAATGCAGGCCGCCGTGCTGGCACGCGCCGCGCTGGACGCGGACATGCGTCAGGCGGTGCAGAATCAGGAACTGCTGTTGCACTACCAGCCCGTGGTCGACGCGGCCGGCGGTGTGCGTGGATACGAAGCCTTGCTGCGCTGGAATCACCCTCGGCGGGGCGTGCTGGCGCCCGGCAGCTTCATTGGCCTGGCCGAGCAGAGTGGCCTGATCCTGCCAATTGGGCAGTGGGTGCTGCGCGCCGCTTGTCACCAGCTCGTGACGTGGAGCCGGGGCCTGGACACCCAGGGGCTGAGTCTCGCCGTCAACGTCAGCGCGCGTCAGTTCCGCCAACGTGATTTCGTGGATCAGGTGCTGGCGGTGATCGACGAGACCGGCGTCAATCCGCAGCGTTTGCGGCTGGAGCTGACCGAGAGCCTGCTCATCTCGGAGGTGGAAGATGCCATCCGCAAGATGGCCGAGCTGCGCGCGCGCGGTGTGCGCTTCTCCCTGGACGACTTTGGCACGGGCTATTCATCACTCAATTACCTCAAGCGACTGCCCCTGGATGCTCTCAAGATCGACCGCAGTTTCGTCAGTGACGTGCTCACCGATCCCAACGATGCCGTCATCGTGCGCACCATTCTGGCCCTGGCGCAGAGCATGGGCTTGCAGACCGTGGCCGAGGGCGTCGAAACCGAGGGCCAGCGCGATTTTCTGCGGGACAATGGCTGTACCCTGTTTCAAGGGTATTTGTTCGGCCGGCCAGGACTGCTGGGGCATTGACGCGACGCGCGAGCGACACAGGGGCTTGCCGTGAACACGAGGGATGCCGGGCCTGCCGCACATGGGCCCGTGTCGGGTTGGGCGCGGGATCGCCCGCGAGGTCTGCTCTCTCCTGCACAAGAACACGCTGTGAATACGCTGAAGGCGCCGCACATTCTGGTGGTCGATGACGATCCCGCCATCACCGAGATGGTGGGGCACTACCTCTCCGAGCATGATTTCAGGGTCAGCGCCGCGCGCAATGGCGCCGAGATGCACCAGGTACTGCGCCAGTCGACGGTCCAACTCGTCCTGATGGATTTGCGCCTCAATGGAGAGAGTGGCCTGAACCTCGCGCGTGAGCTGCGTGAGCGACGGGCGCTGCCGGTGATCATCCTCACCGGCCGGTCTGAGGAGGCGGATCGGGTCATGGGTCTGGAACTTGCCGCCGATGACTACGTGGTCAAGCCCTTCAGCTTGAGAGAGTTGCTGGCGCGCATCCGCGCGGTGTTGCGACGCTACGCATCAGCGGTTTTCGAAACCGGGTCGATCACCATCGAGCCGGCTTCCGGGGTTCGTGCCTACCGTTTTGAAGGCTGGGAGTTGAATCTGCGACTGCGTCGCCTGCGCGCGCCGGACGCGCGCGAGATTGAACTCAGCTTGGGTGAATTCAGCTTGCTGCACGCCCTGTGCCGGGCTCCTGGCCGGGTGCTCAGCCGGGATCAGTTGCTGGAGATGACGCGCCGCGACGCGGGCGCCGTGTACGACCGCGCCATCGACGTGCAAATCCTGAGGCTGCGACGCAAGATCGAGTTGGACGCCTCGACGCCTCGCTACATCCGCACCGAACGCGGCGCGGGGTATGTTTTCGACACGTCGGTCGAACCCGTGACGTGAGCAACGCGCATGTTTCAGCTGCAACACGGACTGCTCGGCTGAAATTGCGTTGAAATCAAGCAGCTTGCTGCCTGCGTTTCAATGCGGCGCGGACACACCGCAGTCCCAGGGAGCCATGTTCGAAATGCTGGAATGGGTGATCGTCATCGAATTCGATCCACTGGTGCGTGCTTTGCTGGTCGAATGGCTGGAGGAAATCCGTCCAGGCGTGCTGTCCTTTGACGGTCGGCAAGTCTTGCCAGCCGTTGGCGCTAGCCTGGTTGTCGTTGACCTGGGCAACGACAGGCGCCAGGGCGCGGACAACATCCGCCGCCTGCGCACGCTGTACCCCGGGGTTCCTCTGCTGGGACTCTCCACTCAGGCGCGCGAGGGGATCGCTGCGGGCGGTGAAGCGGCACGCAGACTCGGCGTGGACATGCTCTTGCCCAAGCCCTGCGAGCGCGAACTGCTGCTGCAGGCCGCTCGGACGCTGATGGCGGTGACCTAAGGCCTGCTCATACTCATTACCCGAGATGCGTTGCGGATCAAAAAGGCCATGCGCGAGGCGCGAAACGCGGCCGGGGTCACCCGCCGGCAAGGCTTCGCCACACCGCGCATGGCCTTTGGGACGCAACCCGTTCGCACTCGCGCAATGAGTGTGAACAGGACTTAGGCTCCGTCGAGATCGCCATGCAGAACCGCACTTCCCTGATGCGATACGCGGTCATCCTCGCGGGCGTGGCCTTCACGCTGGTATTCGCCGGTTCCTCGGCCTATGACGCCTGGTACCAGCGCGACCAGATCTACCAGGCCTCGGAGCGCGAGCTCGGTAACTTCTCCCGGCTCTTGGCCGTGGAAACCGAGCGCAGCCTGCAGACCGTCAACGTGCTCCTGCGTGACACGGCCTGGTGGTACCAGCAGCAGGGTCACCGCTTGCCCGACGTGGACATCAACCGCACGCTGACCACCTTGTCCGAACTCGTACCTCAGGTGGCGATGCTGAATTTGATCGATGCGGGCGGCGCGCAGCGCTACCGCTCCTCGCCCCTGAGCACCCGGCCCGCCGACTTCACGCAGCGCCCGTACTTCCAAGTTCACCGGGACAACGAGGACGCGGGCCTCTACATCAACGCGCCCCTCTTTTCGCAGGCCATTGGCCGCATGGGCCTGGTGATGTCACGCCGCGTCAACGACGCGCAAGGTCGTTTCGCGGGCGTTGTGTCGGCGACCGTGCGACTTGACCAGCTCTGCGCGACCTATGACAGCATCGATTTCGGCAGCCAGACGGAGATGCACGTCACCTTCCTCGATGGCACGCCACTCATCACCCCGAGCCAGCGCAGCGACGGGCCGCTCAGCTTGCCGCCAACGCCAGTTCAAACCGGGCTAGATGGACTGGTGCCGCCTGACGACGGAGGGTTGCACTTGCGGCGGTTGAACGATGGACGACCCCGGGTGGTCGCCGCCGCGCGCGTGCCAGGCCATCCTCTGGTCATCTATTTATCGCGCGACGAGGCAGAGATCCTGCGGGGCTGGCACACCGAAACGCAGCACATGCTCGTGCGAACGCTGATTCTGGCGGTGTGCGTGCTGATCTCGGTCTTGCTGGCCTTGCGCCAGTTGCGCAAGCTGGACCAGCACGAGCAGGCACTGTCCTTGAGCGAGCAGCGCTACGCGCTGGTCATGGAGGCGGCCAACGAAGGTCATGCGGAATGGGATTTGCAGCAAGACACGATCTACCTGTCCCCGCGCTGGCGCGAGATGCACTTCCTCGCGGATGGCGACGATCTTTCCTTCGAGCAGTTCCGCGCGATGACACGCGTCCATCCCGATGACCGAGACGTGCTCATCGCGGCCATGCAAACGCATTTGCGAGGGGATGCCCGCTTCTTCGAGGCGGAGTACCGGGTCAAGGACGGCCAGGGCGATTGGCATTGGATCCACGCTCGCGGTTGCGTGCATGGCGATGCGATTCAAGATTGCTTCCGTTTCTACTGGACGACTCGGGACGTCAGTCATCGCAAGGCGGCCGAGGTGGAAAAGCGCCAGCTGGAAGCCAAGCTGTTGCGAGCCCGCCACCTGGAGTCGCTGGGAACCATGGCAGGCGGCATCGCCCATGATTTCAACAACATCCTGGGCGCCATCCTGGGTTACGGCGAGATGGCACAGCGCCTTGCCGAGCCAGAAAGCACGCAGGCTCGCTACTTGGATCGCGTGATGCAAGCAGGGCAGCGGGCCAAGGCCTTGGTTCGGCGCATCATCGATTTCAGCCGCAGCGGGTACGGAGAAAAAACGCGGGTTGCCGTTCAGCCCCTGGTGGAAGAAGCGATGACCTTGCTGGCACCGACGCTGCCCGAGGGCGTCGAGCTGCGGCCTCGCCTGTCGGCCCCTCGGGCGGCCATCTTGGGCGAGGTGTCCCAGCTGCACCAGATCGTGATGAACTTGTGCACCAATGCCATCGCGGCCATTGATGGCCAGGGCACCGTGACGGTCTCGCTGTCGCAACAGCACATTCAGACGGACACGCATTGTTGTCATGGCGTTCTGAAGATCGGCGACTATGTCCGACTCCAAGTGCAGGATACCGGTCGAGGCATGGAGGCCCAAACCCTGGATCGGGCCTTTGATCCCTTCTTCACCACCCGACCCGTGGGCGAGGGGGCTGGGCTGGGCCTGTCCGTGGTGCACGGCATCGTCGCGGAGCTGGGCGGCACGATCGACGTCGTCTCGGAGTTGGGCCGAGGCTCGACCTTCACCATCTGGCTACCCTCGCAAGGAGAGCTGGATGCCGTGCCGCAAGAGCCTCCACCCCCGCCGCCGATGGGGCGGGGTGAAACGCTCATGGTGGTGGACGACGAGCCGGCCTTGGTCGAGTTGCTCGAGGACTCGCTCGCGGCGCTGGGGTACGAGGCCGTGGGTTACACCTCCAGCACCAAGGCCTTGCAGGCCTTCCAGGCCGATGCCGACCGCTTCGACTTGGTCCTGACCGATCAGCAACTGCCCGAGTTGAGTGGTGCCGAGCTCATAGCGCGTCTCAGGGTCTTGCGGCCCCTGCTGCCCGTCGTCTTGATGACGGGCCATGGCGGCGCGGGTCTGGAGCCGCGCATCCAGTCCGTCAACATCGATGCCGTGCTGCACAAGCCCGTCTCGGCGCGGGACATCGCGGTCTGCATCGCCCGGGTGCTGAAGTCCGCGAGCGATCGTCGGGCTCGCGTCGACACGGTGTGGGCGCCACATGAAGGTGACGGCGCCCACACCTCCGACCCCGGCGAGGCGCGCTGAATCGCCCGCCCCAGCTCCCCAGCACGCCCGCCAGACACCCGTTGTTTGCAATAACCCACCACCCGGTCGAGCACGGATCTTGAACGTGATGGCTCGACCCTGGGTCGAGGCCGTAGCTCGTTTGTCAACGTGCCTGTTACGACTTTGTTGCACTTCTCTCGGCCGCCTGGCCCCGCGCTGTGTTGCGGTTGAAATTCGTAACACCCGATCTGAAATCGTGCACCAACACAGTCCTTCCACAGTGGCAGGGGCACAAGCTCGGCGTGCGCTGCGTCTTGTTCGATAAGCCGTCAGCTCGATCGTGCGGAGTGTTCCAACGGAGGTTATTCATCTCTATTCCAAATTGGAATTGAAAGCATTCGAACTTTTCACTTCTCATACGCGACGCGCAAATCTAGACTCGGCGCGCTCCTGCTTCAAGGTAGGCACGGGGTGTCACGGCGCGTCACATGCTCTGTGCATGCGCCCGCCGATCCGAGTCCGATGCACTGGCAGATTTCAGACGGTTGCGGCCGGGACGCCGCTGTCCGTGAAGGTTGAGAAACCCATTCGCACATCGGTACCGGCAATGAATTCCATTGGTTTTCCCAGGCGGCCCAACGTTGAATTCCGCCACCTGCGTGTTTTTGCGGAAGTGGTACGGCATGGAGGATTCACGCGCGCGGCGGAAGTCATCCACGCCACGCAATCGACGGTCAGCAAGGTCATCAGTCAACTTGAGAACGAAGTCGGCAAGCCCTTGCTGAGACGCCACCGGCGTGGCATCGAGCTGACCCGCGTCGGGGAAATCGTCTACCGCCGTGCCCAGGTCATGTTGGCGCAGCGCGAACTGCTCGCGGACGAACTGCACGCCTTGGCGGGCAGCCCATACGTCACCCTCAAACTGGGGTTTTCGCGCATGGAGACCAGCACCTTCTTTGGTCGGGCGCTGGCGGAGTTCCGCCGTCGTTATCCCGATGTGGAAATTTCCATCGCCGTCGAATCGGAAAGCCAGATCGTGCGTCGCTTGCTGAAGGGGGATTTGGACCTTGCGGGGCTGGTGTCGCCTCGTGACCCAGGGCTGGAAGTGCTGGAGTTGCAGCGTGAGCCGGTCTACGTGGTGGTGTCGCGCGAGAATCCGCTGGCCCTGCGTACCCGTGTCGGCATAGCTGACCTCAAGGATCAGCAACTCGTGCTGTTCGAGGAGAAATGTCAACTCAATGAGATGGTGGTGGGTGCCCTGGCCCAGGCCGGCATTCTGGCGCCCGTGGCGATCAAGACCTCGCAGGTCGGCCTCATCCATGAGCTGGTGGCCGAGAACATCGGCATAGGCTTCTTGCCTCGGGCACTGGCGCTCAACCGCCTGCATCCCATGGTGGTCGCCTTGCCGCTCGAGGGTTTCCAGCCTCAGTGGATCTATACCTTGGCTTGGGCCCGGGCGGCGCGTCTCTCTCCCACGGCACGCACCTGGATCGCGGTGGCCCGGTCCGTGCATGCCTTTGCCGAGCTGGCGGGGGACTTGAAATGACGGTTTTGGGTTTCCATTCCCGCATCGCATGCCCCGCATGCCGATTCTTCATTTCCCCCCCGCAGAACCCGGACCTAGACTCCACCCAAACATCGAAGGAAAGACAGGGGGGAGGGGAGGACTGCGTCGTGGGCGACGGTATCCGCCCATTCAGCGAACGATGCACAGGCCTTTTCACAACGGGGAGCGTGCTGGCATGAACCACGCACGCGAGCGCATGCCCCTCAACGCGAGTGCCCAGCGAAGCCGCATCGAATGGATCGTGGCGGGCCTGCTGGTCTTGCTCAGCATCCTGCTGTGCGTTTTTTCGGTGCTGAGCGAGCGAAATCTGGTCCACTCCCTGGCTTCTGAACGCCTGACCGGACAGGCCCTCGCGATCGAAGGGGGGCTTCTGAGGCGCATGAAGAGTGCCCGCGCGACGCTGTTCCAAATTCGCGAGGCGTGGCAATCCTCTGACCGCGCGGCCAGCACGGTCTTGCTCACCGCATTCAGTTCCCTGGTGCATGGCGTGCGGCGCGCCGTGATCATGGATCGAGAGGGAAAGGTCCTGCTCAGCGGCGGCCGCATGGCCCCCTCAAGGATCTCAGAGGCCGATGACCTGCGGGGCTTGGCGGACATGAAGGATGCTGACACGGTCTACACGCGGGTGCTGACGGACTCCCAGACTGGCGGGGGCACGCTGAGGCTGATCCTGCCCATCTTGGATGCGTGGGGGCGGCCGCGGCATTTCGTCGTGGCTGAACTGAGCGCGGACTACTTCAACATGCTCCAACGCATGGCGCTGGAGACCGACGACACCTGGAGTTCCCTCAGCATGGCCGACGGCACCTTGCTTGGCTTGCTCGCCAGCGATCCGCGGACCGCGCAAGCCGCGGCGACCTGGCGCTTGGACACGACCGCGTCGGCCGTGCGCAGCAGCCCCGTGCCCGGGGTGCATATCGTTGACGTCGCTGGACAGCCGCGCCGTTTGCTGGTGCGGCGTACCGTGGGCTCAAGAGAGCTGATGCTCGACCAGCCCTTGGTTTTGACTTTGAGCCGTGAACTCAGTCCCTTGGATGGCCCTTGGCAACGATTGGCGACCGTGTACGCCATCACTCTGGCGGTGCTCATTTTGGCGGGCTGCGGCATGCTGCGCCTGGCGCAAATCCGGCGCGCGCGTTGGGATGGGCTGATGCACGCCCAGGACCACGAGCGCATCGAACACTTGCAGCGCATGGAACTGGCGTTGGAGGGGGCGGTTCTCGGCCTGTGGGAGCTTTCCATTCCCGACGATCACATGCGGGTCGACGCCCGCGCGGCGGCCATCCAGGGGTACCAGTTTGGTGAGATCGAGGCGCGCGGGTTCGACTGGCGCGCCGACCTCCACCCCGACGATGCGGACTTTTTCCTTCAGCAGTTTGCCCAGCACTTGGGGGGCAACACTTCAAAGTTCGAGGTGGAATGTCGTCTGCGCCGCAAGGACGGGGGCTGGGTCTGGGTGCAGTGTCTCGGCCGCGTGATCCAGCGCGACGCTTCCGGACAACCGCTGCACGTCCTGGGCACGCGCATGGACATCAGCGCACGCAAGCAGCACGAGACTGAAATCGAGCGCCTGGCCTTCTATGACAGCCTGACCGGTCTGCCCAATCGGCGCTTGTTGCACGAGCGGCTCGACCGTGGCTTGGTGGCCAGCGAGGAACGCGGGCAGATCGGCGCCATTGTTCTCATCGATCTGGATAACTTCAAAAGTCTCAATGACACCTTGGGACACGATCTGGGTGATCAGCTGCTGGTCTCTGTCTCCGCGCGCTTGCGCCAGATCGTGCGGGCCCAGGACACGGTGGCCCGGCTTGGGGGTGACGAGTTTGTCTTGTTGCTGGAGTCGCTGGGCGGCAGCTGGGCTGAAGCCCGCCGCAACGCGGAGACCTTGGGGCGCAATCTGCTGCAGCGACTGTCCCATCCCTACCATCTCGCGGACAGGCAGATCTACAGCACGCCCAGCCTGGGCATCACGCTGTTCGCGGGCGGGTCCAGCAAGCTGGACGATTTGCTGAGGCAAGCCGACATGGCGATGTACGAAGCCAAGGCCCAGGGGCGAAACACCCTCAGCTTCTTCGAGCCTGAGATGCAGGCCCACACCAGCGCGAACGCCCAACTGCAGTCCGATCTGCACCGGGCGCTGGAGCGTTGCGAGCTGCTGCTGCATTACCAGCCCATCCTGGATCGCAAGCGCCGCATCATCGGCGTCGAGTCCCTGGTGCGTTGGCAGCATCCCGAGATGGGCATGGTGTCGCCAGCCCGGTTCATTCCCGTGGCCGAGCAGTGCGGCCTGATCCTGCCGCTGGGTGATTGGGTGCTGGAGCAGACCTGCCGCCAGTTGGTGGCCTGGGCGGCCCATGCGTCCACGGCCGAATTGTTCGCTGCGGTGAACATCAGCGCCCGTCAGCTGAGCCAGCCTGACTTCGTGGTGAAGGTTCTCGAGACGGTGCGCCGCACCGGTGCTTCTCCGAGTCGGCTCAAGCTGGAGCTGACCGAGAGCATGTTCTTGCTCGACGTGGAAGGTGTGATTGAAAAGATGGCCGCGCTCAAGAGGCATGGCATCGGCTTCTCGCTCGACGACTTCGGAACCGGTTATTCGTCCTTGTGCTATCTGCAACGTCTGCCTTTGGATCGGCTCAAGATCGACAAATCCTTCGTGAGTGACCTGCCGGACAATGCGAACAGCGCGGCGATTGGCGCCGCCATCATTGGCCTGGCCCACAACTTGGGGCTGCAGGTGATCGCCGAAGGGGTCGAGAACCAGGAGCAGTGGCAATTCCTGCTGGAGGGGCAGTGCGATGCCTTCCAGGGGTATCTGTTCGCCCCCCCATTGCCCGTGGAAGAGCTGGATCGGCGGCTATCGCTCGGCTCAGATCAGAACGCGCTGGATGTTTCCGCATAAAGATTGAGGTGCATTGACAGGGGCATGTCCCTGAGCTGCAATGAAGTGGCGCTTTACCTCCGGTTTCGCGGAGGGCGGCGAACTCAGGGGGCGCCTTCATGAGCAACTTCAAGATCTCGACCCGGCTGCTGATTTTGCTGGCCGTGTTGTCCGCGTTGTTGGCTTTGATTGGGGCCCTCGGGCTGTACGGTTTGAATCGAACGAGTGACGGACTGAGGACGGTCTACGAAGACCGAACCGTTCCGGTCTTCCAGTTGGCCCGGATCGATGCCTTGATGCAGCGCAACCGAACGCTCGTTCTGATGACCGTGATGTCCCGTGACGCGGACAGCGTCCGAACCAACTCCGAGTCCATCGAGTCGAACATCGCGACCATCACCAAGAGTTGGCAGCAGTACATGGCGACCATGCTGACCGAGGAAGAGTCCCAGGTGGCCAAGCGTTTCGCCGAGGTTCGCGGTCGTTATGTCGCGGAGGGCTTGCGGCCCTCCATCGCCGCCATGCGCGCGGGGGATTTCACGCAGCTGGAGTCCTTGGTGAAGGACAAGGTCTTGCCGCTGTATGAGCAGGCCAATCAGCAGTCGCAGCAATTGATCAACATCCAGTTGGACGTGGCCAAGGAGGAATATGAGGCGGCGGTGGCGCGTTATAGAACCATTTCCACGACGGCTGTCCTCGTCATCGTGCTGGGCATCGCCTTTGCATGGCTGTTCGGAATCACGCTGATCCGCAGCATCGCGCGTGCCTTGAACCAGGCGGTCACGCTCTCGGAGGCGGTGGCCCAAGGCGACCTGACCCGGGAGGTTCACGTCCGGGGGCGCGACGAAGTCGCCCGGGTTTTGCAATCCCTGGATGTCATGCAGCGTAACCTCGCCAATTTGGTCGTGCGTGTGCGTGATGGCAGCGAAAGGGTCTCCATGGCGAGCGCCGAAATCGCGCAGGGGAATCAGAACCTGAGTTCGCGCACCGAGAGCCAAGCCAGCGCCTTGGAGGAGACCGCGGCCTCGATGGAGGAGCTTTCCTCCACCGTGACGCAGAACGCCGACAACTCTCGTCAGGCGAATCAGCTCGCGCAGAAGGCCTCGTCCGTCGCCGTTCAGGGTGGAGAGGTGGTCACGCAGGTGGTGGAGACCATGAAGGGCATCAGCGAGGCGAGCAAGAAAATCTCCGACATCATCAGCGTGATCGATGGCATCGCTTTTCAAACCAACATCCTCGCGCTGAACGCGGCCGTGGAAGCGGCCCGCGCAGGTGAACAGGGCCGCGGTTTCGCGGTGGTGGCCAGCGAGGTGCGCAATTTGGCGGGGCGCAGCGCGGAGGCGGCGAAGGAGATCAAAGCCTTGATTTCCGACAGCGTGAACCGCGTGGACGCGGGCGCCGCTTTGGTGGATCAGGCGGGCAGCACCATGCAAGAGGTGGTCACCAGCATCCGTCGCGTGACCGATTTGATGGGTGACATCAGTGCGGCCGGCACCGAGCAAAGCCAGGGGATGGCGCAGATTGGCGAGGCTGTGCAGCAGATGGACCAAGTCACCCAGCAGAACGCGGCGCTGGTGGAGCAAATGGCGGCTGCCGCCAACAGCCTCAAGAGTCAGGCCCAAGAGTTGGTGGACTCGGCGGCCATCTTCAAGACCGGGTCACAGGACTGGGCGCCGGGCGCCCCAGGCTCTGGCGGCTCTCTGACACACGAAACCGTCGCGCAAGGCGTTTCATCGCAGCGTTTGGGTCTTCACCCGAGAGCGCCGACGAGGTCTTTGACGGCATCGATGCGCTAAAGCGGTGCTCGCCGTCCCCGCTGTCCCCGCGATGGATGGAGGCGCCCGCCGACAGCGGCGAGCCTTGTCTTGGGCATTCAGACGGCTGGACGCGACAGCTTGAGCTTCTCGGCGTTTTGCCGCGCCAGCGACTTTTCCTCGGCGCCCGCGAACTTGCTGTACTTGTTGAGCAGCGGCACCATCTGGCCATAAATACGCGGGTTGGCGGCCAAGCATTCCTTGTGCTCCAGGAAATCCGGTTCGCCAGTGAAGTTGCCCACCAGACCTCCGGCCTCGGTGACAAGCAGCGAGCCCGCGGCCACGTCCCAGGGCGAGAGACCGGTTTCAAAGAAGCCATCGGTGCGGCCCGCAGCCACGTAGGCGAGGTCCAAGGCGGCCGCGCCCGGACGGCGCAGGCCCGCGCAGCGCTGCATGATGTCGCTCATCATCGCCAGGTAGCTGGGGAAGTCGTCGCCCTTGCGGAAGGGGAATCCGGTCGCGATCAGGCTCTGTTCCATCTGGGTGCGTTTGCTCACGCGGATGCGACGCTCGTTCAGGAACGCGCCGCGTCCCTTGGTGGCGGTGAACAGGTCGTTGCGCGTGGGGTCGTAGACCACGGCTTGCTCGACCTTGCCCTTGACCGCCAACGCGATGCTGACGCAATAGACCGGGAAGCCGTGGATGAAGTTGGTCGTGCCGTCCAGCGGGTCGATGATCCAGACGAAATCCGAATCCTGCGCGCCTTTTGTGCGGCCCGACTCCTCGGCCAGGATGGCGTGGCCGGGGTAGGCGGTCAGCAGTGTCTCGATGATGGCTTCCTCGCTCGCATGGTCCACCTCGGTCACGAAATCGTTGACCTGCTTCTGCGAGACCCGCACGGACTCAACATCCAGGGCGGCGCGGTTGATGATGGCGCCAGCGGCGCGTGCGGCCTTGATGGCCACGTTGAGCATGGGGTGCAGGGTGGACGACATGGATTGTGGGGAGGAGCGTGACGGCGGCTGTGCCGGGAGGGCTTGGCGATGCAAGCCTGTGAGGGGCGGTATTCTACTTTGCCAGCCAGTGGCGTGCTTGGCCGGGGCTCCTGGCACGCGCAAGCCGTGGCCCTGGGGCCGGGGCGCTCATGCGGGAGCGGTCTGCTGCGCAGACTGCGCATCGTCAGGGGCATGACCACCTGTCCGGCATAACTCGCTGCGCGCCTGCGGCGCTACGCTCAGACAGGATGCCGGAAGCCAGATGAACGATGCGCCGCTCACTGCGTGTAGCGGCGCGGCGGCAGTCATGCCCCTGACGATGCCGCTCCCAAAATCGCGCCCCGGCCCCAGGGCCACGGCTTGCGCTTGGCAAAAGTGTCGGCGCACACAGGGTGGCATGCTGACACAGTGCCCATGCGGGAGTCGGGTGTGGCGGCCCAGGCGCGATTTCGGGGTGATGGCGTTGACGGACGGGTATCAGGCCGCAGCGTTACGCTACACGCAGTGAGCGTAACGCTTCGTTTCTGATCTCCGGCATCGTGTTTGAACGGAGCGCCAGGGGCGCGCAGTGAGTTATGCCGGAGCGGCTGATACTCGTCCGTCAACGCGCAGTCGGCTGCAAGCCGACCATCACCCATGAGCGCCTGGGTCGCCACACACGGCTCCCGCGACGCCTCCCATGCTGACATCCTGTTCCAGTCATTCCAGGCCAGCGACAATCGGCGCCATGACTGTGCCTTTCCGAACTCGCTTCATCCTCATCGAACCCAGCCACGCCGGCAATGTGGGCGCGGCCGCCCGGGCCATCAAGACCATGGGCTTCGAAGAACTGGTGCTGGTGCGCCCGCGCTGGGCCAATGTGCTGCGGCGACAGGAAACGATCGAGCGCGCCAGCGGCGCCAACGACGTGCTGAACCGGGCCCGCATCGTCGAGACTCTGGACGAAGCCCTGGACGGCATGACCCACCTTTGTGCCACGGCCATGACGCCGCGCGACTTCGGCCCGCCCACGCGCGCGCCGAGAGAACATTTCGCGCAGTTCGTGGCCGCGGCGCCGACAGAAGAGAGCCAAGGCATCGCTTTTCTCTTCGGGTCTGAACGCTACGGCATGAAGAATGAGGACGTGTACCGCGCCCATGTCTGCCTGAGCATTCCGACCCATCCGCGGTTCGGCTCGCTCAACCTCGCCGCCGCGCTGCAGGTCATTGCCTACGAATGGCGACAGGCGCTCTCGGCCCGCTTCGGTGGCTTTGAGATCGCGCCCGCCACGGCGCCATCCGTGCTGGCTGACGCACCGCAGATCGCTGGCCTGCTGACCCATTTGGAGCAGGCGCTGGTTGCGGTGGATTTCCTCGACCCGGCCGCGCCCAAGAAGCTGATGCCGCGTCTGAATGCCTTGTTCAATCGAGCCCAGCTCACGCAGGAGGAAGTCCATATTCTCAGAGGTGTCGCCAAGGCCATGCTCGAAACCGCCGCCCGGGCCAAGGGATAATTCCTCCCCCGCATAAGCAAAGAAGAATTCCTCATGTTTGCCCGCCTGCGTTCCGACATCCAGTGCATTCTCGAGCGAGACCCCGCCGCGCGCAGCGCCTGGGAGGTGCTGACCTGCTACCCCGGCCTGCATGCGCTGATGTTCCACCGCTGGGCGCATGCGTGCTGGACCCACGGGTTCAAGTGGCTGGGGCGCTTCATTTCCCACTGCAGCCGCTGGCTCACGGGCATCGAGATCCATCCTGGCGCGACGATTGGTGAGCGCGTGTTCATCGACCACGGCATGGGCGTGGTGATCGGCGAAATGGCGGAAATCGGTGACGGCTGCACGATCTACCAGGGCGTGACCCTGGGCGGCACTTCGCTGGTCAAGGGCGCCAAGCGCCACCCGACGCTGGAGGCTGGCGTCATCGTCGGCGCTAACGCCTGTGTGCTCGGTGGCTTCACGGTCGGCGCGGGTGCGCGCATCGGTTCGCTGGCCGTGGTGACCAAGCCCGTGCCGGCCGGCGCCACCGCCGTGGGCAATCCGGCACGCATCATCGAAGCGCAGGGCGATGCCAAGCGCGAGGAGGCTGCGTCGCGCATGGGTTTCTCCGCCTACGGCGTCACGAACAACGATGATCCGCTGTCGCAGGCCTTGCGCGGGCTGATCGACAACGCGGCCGGTCAGGACCATCAGATCGCTCTGCTCTGGCAGGCGATCGAGAAAGTGTCGGCTGGACAGAAGGCTCGGGATTGCGTGCCCGACGATGCCGCGCGTGAGGAATGCTTCGAGCGCGAGAAGCTGAGTCAGTTGGTGGGTAAGTAAGAGAGCGATACGTCTGGGTCGTCGGGTCCGCCCGCTTTGGTGACAGGCAATCCAGCGCCGTTGGCGTAGCCCGAGGACGCGGTGTGATTGCTCCGCGGCTGTCCTCCTTCAAAGACCTCCCGGTCTTTGAATTCCCCCTTGATGCAGCTGCGCAATCACCCCGCGCCCTCGGGCAGCGGCGTTCTAGCGCCCTTGTGATCCCACTCCCACTTCTTTTCTGAGGCTCGGTGATCCAGCCCTGCTGGCGGAGCCTGAGTGCTTGGGGTGAATGCGGAGCGAAGTAAAGCAGGAGCCCAAGCGTCGCTTGGGCGGGGGACATGATGAGTGCAGTCTTTGCCCCAAGCACTCAGGCGGTGAGGCAATGGTGAAGTGCCAAGCGCTCTTGCCTCACCTCTTGCGAGGCAGCCGGGCTGCCAGCACATTCAGCGCCAACCCGCCGATGACCAATGCGGTCGCCGCCAGTTTCCAGCTCTGCAGTTCCTCACCCAACAGCAGGCTGGACGCACCCATGCCGAAGATGGGGACCAGCAAGGCCATCGGCGTGACGGTGGCGGCCGGGTGGCGCGCCAGCAGCCAGCCCCAGGCGCCATATCCGAACAAGGTGTTGCCTGCGGCTTGCCACAGAACCGCCCCCCAGGCCGCCAGGCTGATGTGGGGCAGCGTTGCGGCCAACTGTGCGGGGCCTTCAATCCACAGTGCGCAGAGCAGCAAGGGCGGCATGGCGAAGAGGCTGCTCCACACCATGAAGCCCAGCATGTCCACCTTGCCGATGCTGCGCGAGATCAGGTTGGCGCAGGCCCAGGACAGCGCTCCTCCAAGAGCCAGCGTCAGACCCAAGGGCGTCACGTCCGCATGGCTCTGGTCGAAACTCCGCCAGCCGATGAGCACGAACCCCAGGGTCGCGATGGCCAGCGCCGCCAGCTGGGGCAAGGCCATGCGCTCGTGCTGAAGCACGGCCACCAGGAGCAGGGTCAAGAATACCTGCGACTGCATGAGCAGGGAAGCCAGGCCCGGCGAGAGGTCCTGCCGCATGGCCAGGAAGAGCAGGGCGAATTGCAGGCCCATGAACAGGCCGTAGCCAATCAGGTGCCGCCACGCCACGGCGGGCCGCCGTACGAAGAGCAAGAGCGGCAGTGAGCTGAGCGCGAAACGCAGCGTCGCGAACAGCAGCGGAGGCATCTCACCCAGCCCGACCTTGATGACGACGAAGTTGGTGCCCCAGACCGCAACCACGGCGAGGGCGAGCAGGAGATGGGAGAGCGGCAAGTTCAGGCGGGCGGTGGAGACGCGGGTGGCGGGCTAGCGTCCAGGCCCGCCGCTTCAGTTCAGCGTCGATTGTGCCACCCAGGCGTAGAGCGGGATGCCCAGCAGGATGTTGAGCGGAAAGGTCACGCCCAGTGACATGCCGAAGTACAACGCGGGTTGGGCTTCGGGGATGGCATGCCGCAAGGCCGCGGGAACGGCGATGTAAGACGCGCTGGCCGCGAGCACCATCAGCAGGATCGCGTCCCCGGTCGGTACGTTGAGCCAGCGGGCCAGCAGCAGGGCCAAAGCCGCATGGGCAAGGGGCGCCAGCACCGCGTAGCCGAGCAGCCAAGGCGACTGGCGTGGCAGCTGCCGCAGGTTGCGGGCGGTCAGCAGGCCCATGTCCAGCAGGAAGAAGGCCAGCATGCCCTTGAACAGATCACCCGAGAAGGGTTGCATCGCCACCTTCCCGGCTTCGCCCGACAGCATGCCAATCACCATGGCGCCCAAGAGCAGCAGCTGGGCTCCATCGGTCAGTGATTCGCGCAGCATCGGGCCAATGCCCACCCCCACGTTGGCCGGTGCGCTGCCGGGCGACAAGGTCGCGCCGGCCTGCCGCCGGTGGGCGTTGGCCAACAGCACCGCCAGCACGATGGCGGGTGATTCCATCAGCGCCATGGCGGCGGCCATGTAGCCGCCATAGGCGATCTGCTGGTTGTCGAGGAACTGGGTCGCTGTGACGAAGGTGACCGCGCTGACCGAACCGTAGGTGGCCGCGAGCGCCGCGGCGTCGAAGGGCGAGACCAGCTGCCGCAGCAGGCGGTAGCCCAGCAGCGGCACGGTCACGGCCAGCAGCAGGGCGCAGCCCAGACTGATGGCGACCTCGCTGGTCAGGCCAGAGCGCGAGAGCGCGAAGCCGCCCTTGAGGCCCAACGCCATCAGCAGGTAGAGCGACAGGAAGCGGGAGATCGGCGCGGGGATTTCGAGGTTGGATTTCAGTGCGCCGGCCAGCATGCCGAACACGAAGAAGAGGATGGCGGGGTCAAGCAGGTTCTGCATCGGTTCACTCCAGAGACACCGATGATGCGAGGGACCATCTCAAAAGTAAAATCGATATTCAGGCTTTGATGCATAGAGATTTATCTATGAATGTGACTTTCCGTCAGCTGCGGCTCTTTCTCGCCTTGGCCGAGACCGGCAGCGTCAGTGGCGCCGCCCGCGCCATGCACGTGACCCAGCCCACGGCTTCCATGCAACTGCGCGAGGTCAGCGAGGCCGTGGGACTGCCGCTCTACGAAGTGGTGGCGCGCCGCGTGCACCTGACCGAGGCCGGTCTGGAGTTGGTGCGCACGGCACGCCGCATGGCCAGTGAGTGGGACGCTTTTGGACAGACCATCGACGGCTTCAAGGGTTTGACGCGCGGCCGGCTCAAGGTCGCGGTGGTCAGCACCGCCAAGTACTTTGTTCCGCGTCTGCTTGGGCATTTCTGCAGCCGTCATCCCGAGGTGGAGGTTGCGTTGGAGGTGCTCAACCGCGATGGTGTCGTGGGGCGCTTGCGCGAGAACCTGGACGACCTCTACATCATGTCCCGCCCGCCCGCTGAACTGGATCTAGAGGATCAGGTATTCCTGCCCAACCCCTTGGTATTGATCGCCAGCACCACCCATCCGCTCGCGCGCAAGCCAGGGCTGCAGTTGCAGGACGTGCGTGGCACCCGCTTCATCCTGCGCGAACAGGGCTCGGGCACGCGGCTGGCCACCGATGCGCATTTCCGCAAACAGCGTTTTGCACCCGAGCTAAGGATGGAACTGGGCAGCAACGAGGCCGTGCGCGAGGCCGTGGCGGGTGGGCTGGGCCTGGCGGTGATTTCGGTGCACGCTCTTGCGCCCCGGCCGGGCACGCAAGGCGTGGCCGTGCTGGACGTGGCGGGGTTTCCCATCGCATCGCAGTGGCACATCGTCTACCCCAAGGGCAAGCGCATGACGCCGATCGCGGAGGTGTTTCGTCAGCAACTGCTGGCTCAGGCCGGGCAACTGGTCCCGCAAAGCCAGGCCGCGCGTTGAGGGCGGCGAAGACGCGATGCGTCCCGCCGCGCTCAGGCTCAGACGGGGGGACGAATCGCCGATTTGGGTCGGAACGACTTGCAGACCTCGTCCCGGGTTTCCAGGTAGGGGCCGCCGATCAGGTCCACGCAGTAGGGCACGGCGGCGAAGATGCCTGGCACGATCGACTTGCCTTCCGAGTCCTTCAAACCCTCCAGCGTTTCCTGGATGGCCTTCGGTTGACCCGGCAGGTTGATGATCAGGCTCTTGCCCCGGATCACGGCGACCTGACGCGACAAGATGGCGGTGGGCACGAAGCGCAGGCTGATCTGGCGCATCTGTTCGCCGAAGCCCGGCATTTCCTTGTGCGCGACGGCCAGCGTGGCTTCGGGGGTCACGTCGCGTGGCGCGGGCCCCGTCCCGCCGGTGGTCAGCACCAGCGAACAACCGGCATCCACCAGCTCGATCAAGGCCGCGCTGATCTGCGCTGCTTCGTCGGGGATCAGGCGTGACTTGAAGGTGATGGGGTTCTTCAGCGCGCGCGTGAGCCAGTCGCGCAGCGCGGGCAGGCCCTGGTCCTCGTACACCCCGCTGGAGGCACGGTCGCTGATGGAGACGATGCCGATCCGCACCGGGTCAGCGGAGCTGGCCGAGATGATCGTGGAGGAGTTGGGGGCGATCTCACTCATCGTCGGGCGTCTCGTCCGGGGCTGGGTCCGCCGACGCCACCGCGCCTGCCAGTTGCGCGCGCAGCAGCTGGAACAGCTCGCGGTAGGCGCGGCCCTGGCGCGGCGCCTTGCCTTGGGAGATGGCCGCCGGGTCTGCGGGCACGGCGTCCTTGCGGGCTTGGCGCACCAGCGCACGCAGCTGCTGACTGTCGGTGTCTGGGAAATCGCTCATCCACCGCGCAAGCGCCGCGTCGTCGGCGATCAGCTGTTCGCGCCACTGCTCGGCGGTGTGCAGCAGGGCGGTTTCCTGGGCGGAGGGCAGATGCTGCTCGGTCAGGGCGGCGCGGGCCGCTTCGAGCGTCTCAGGCGGCAGCTGGCGCATCAGCTTGCCAACAAATTGGCTCTGGCGGCGGCGGCCTTCGAAATTCGTGATGCGTTGCAGCTCGGTCAGCGCGTCCAGCAGCTTGTCGGGCAGGTCCAGCCGGTTCAAGAGGTCGGCGCGCAGCGTGAGCAGGGCTTCGCCGAGTTTCTGCAGTTCCGTGCTTTCGCGCTTGAGGTCGGTCCGGCTGACGTCGACATCGCCCTTGAGTTCGCGTTTGAGTTCCAGGTCCAGTTCGCTGCCTTCCGCGACGAACTGGCCTTTGACGTAATAACCTTTGGTGGGCTTGCGGGACATAGCCCGGAATCATAGCCGCGCCCAACCGAGGCCCCCAAGCCAGGCCTCGGGCGCCGACACCTTGCCCTGCTTCCTTCTGACGGTCACTTCCCTGCGGGGCCGACCCGTTGCCTGCATTCAGCAAGGCCAGGGGTGCCGGACGCTTGACGGCTTTGTGATTTATATTTAACCTTTAGGTAAATTAGCCAAATGGTTAATTAATTAGACAAGGTGCAAAACTCATGTCTGACGGACTCAGCCAGACCTTCTCCGCGCTCGCGGACCCGACTCGCCGGGCCATCCTGGCGCAGCTCGCGCGTGGGGACGCGAACGTCTCCGATCTCGCGCAACCGTTCATTAGCGACATGAGCCTGCCCGCCGTGACCAAGCACCTCAAGGTGCTGGAGCGCGCTGGCCTGGTGCGCAAGACCCGCGCCGCGCAATGGCGCACCTGCTCTTTGAATCCGCAGCCCCTGAAGGAAGCGACCGACTGGATCGAGGAATACCGCCGCATGTGGGAGGCCAGCCTGGACCGCTTGGGCGACTACCTACAGGAACTGCAGGCATCTCAACCCCTGGCCTCGGAATCGCAAAAGCCCGGCCAGGCCCCCCAACTCCAAGCCAAACCCAAAAGAAAAGGAAAACGCCATGCAGGCAAAGCCCAATGAAATCCGCATCGTCCGTGTCTATGACGCGCCCGTCGCACTGGTCTGGGATGCCTGGACCGATCCCCAGCATGTGGCGCGATGGTGGGGGCCGCGTGGCTTCACCCTGACCACGCACCACAAGGACTTCCGTGTCGGTGGTCATTGGCGCTACACCATGCACGGTCCCGATGGCAAGGATTGGCCGAACTACACGCGCTACCTCGAGATCGTGCCCCACGCGAAGATGGTCTACGACCACGGCGCGAGCGACGAGAACGGGCCACCGCTGTTTCGCGTCACGGTCACTTTCTCCGAGGTGCAAGGCCAAGCACAGCCTAAAACGCAGATGGACATGACGATGGCGCTGGCCACGGCGGAGGCCGCCGCGCAGACGCGGCAGTTCATCAAGCAGGCTGGCGGCAATTCGACCTGGGACCGGCTGGCCGAGTACCTGGCCGAATATCCTGGCGATGGTCAGGGGCGTCGTGGCAAGCGGGCCTTTTTCATTCATCGCTCGTTCAACGCACCCATCACTCGTGTCTTCGAGATGTGGAGCAATCCCCAGCACCTTGCGAAGTGGATGGCCCCGAAGGGCGGGAACATGACGATGCGCGGTGAAATCGCGCCGGGCAAGAGCCTGTATTCCACGATGAAGGGTGAGCATGGGACGATGCACGGCCGCGCGACCTACCGCGAGGTCTCTCCCCCGGTCATGTCAGAGGTCCATGCAGCGCAAGCGCGCATCGTCTACGAGCAGCAATTTACCGATGAACAAGGCCAGGTCGCGCGGCATCCCCTGGCGCCGACCTGGCCGGAGACCCTGCTCACCACTGTGACCTTCTCGGAAGAGTGGTTGAACGAGACCCGCGTGACCATCGAATGGGAGCCGCTGAACGCCAGCGAGGTCGAGATCCAGACCTTCGTCGACGCGCGTTCCGGCATGACCGGGGGCTGGACGGCCTCGCTCGACCGCCTTGAAGAGGCCCTGCTGGCTTGAAGGGGCCTTGGGCGCCCAGCCGTGGTGAAAAGAGGGGGCAAGTATCATTGCCCGCCATGAATTCGACGACCACACCGCAAAGCGGCTTCAGCTACAGCCGCGCCACCTTCGAGAGCCTGGTGGACCAGGCCCTTGCCCATGCCAAGAAACTGGGCGCCAGCGCGGCCGGTGCCGAGGTTTCCGAAGGCTGTGGCCTGTCGGTCTCGGTGCGCCAGGGCGAGCTGGAGAACGTCGAGCGCAACCGCGACAAGTCCCTGGGTGTCACGGTGTACCTGGGGCAACGGCGCGGCAATGCCAGCACTTCTGATTTTTCCCTGGCCGCCATCGAACAAACGGTGCAAGCGGCCTATGACATCGCTCGCTTCACCGCGGAAGACCCGGCCGCTGGACTGCCCGATGGGGACGATGTGGTCGGGCTGGCGGAGGCAGGGCGTGACTTGGACTTGTTCCACCCCTGGGCCATCACCAGCGAGCAGGCCTCGGACATCGCGCGCGCCGCCGAAGCCGCGGCCTTCAAGACGGACAAACGCATCACCAACAGCGAAGGCGCCTCGGTCTCGGCCCAGCAATCCCACTTCTTCAGCGCCCATCGGGCCATGGACGGCAGCGCGCCGGACTTTCGCGGCGGGTACGCCAGTTCGCGCCACACGGTCTCGGTGTCGCCCATCGCTGGCCGGGGTGACGGCATGCAGCGCGATTACTGGTACAGCTCCCAGCGCCACCCGGATGAACTGGCCGCGCCCGAAGCCATTGGTCGCTATGCCGCCGAGCGCGCGCTCAGCCGCCTCAAGGCGCGCAAGATCAGCACCCGTGAAGTGCCGGTGTTGTTCGAGTCGCCGCTGGCCGCGGGCCTGCTGGGGGCCCTGGTGCAAGCCTTGTCGGGCGGCGCGCTCTACCGCAAGAGCAGTTTCCTGCTGGATTCGCTGGGCAAGCAGGTGCTGCCCGCGCACATTGACCTGCTGGAAGACCCGTTCGTGCCGCGCGGCAAGGGCAGTTCGCCTTTTGACGAGGAGGGCGTGCGCGTCAAGGCGCGCAAGGTGATCGAGGCCGGGCGGGTTCATGGGTATTTCCTGAGCAGCTATTCGGCCCGCAAGCTGGGCATGAAGACCACGGGCAACGCGGGTGGGTCGCACAACCTGGTCCTGAGTTCCCGTTTGACACAGCCCGGCGATGACCTGGACGCCATGCTGAGAAAACTGGGCACGGGACTGTTCGTCACGGAACTCATGGGCCAGGGCGTGAACTACGTCACGGGTGATTATTCGCGGGGGGCCAGCGGGTACTGGGTCGAGAACGGGCGCATCGTTCACCCCGTGGAGGAGATCACCATCGCTGGCAACATGAAAGACATGTTGCTCGGCATCGAAGCCCTGGGCGCCGACACGTACAACTACGGCGCCAAGACGGTGGGCTCCATCTTGCTTAATCGCCTGAAGGTCGCGGGGAGCTGAGATTGGAGGGCTGGGCGGGGGGCTTTGCTTTTGATGAGGGATTCCATGCGCATACCGACGCTTCTTTCATTCCGTCCCGTGGCAGCATTCGTGCGCGCCTTGCTGATCCTGAGCGTGTTCACGATCGCGGGCTGCGTGGTGGTCCCGCGCCAGACGACCTCGTTCAACGAAGACTGCCAGATTGTTCAGAGGCATCTCAAGCTGGGCGTTGCCTTGTTGACGGACAACCCGCCGATGAATTGCTCCAAAACGGATGAATGCACCGCCTTGTTGACCCTGTATGCGGGTCTCGCTGCCGGCACTGCGGTGGTTTCTGGCAGCATTGTCCTGGTAGGCAACACCGTCTATTGGCTGGAAGAGCAGGGCCGCTGTGATTGGCCCGTCGCTGAAAAACTGAAAAAACTGCCCCAGTCTTTGGGCGTTCCGACCACCTTGACCTGGCCTTTGGGGACGGCGCCTGAGATGCCTGTGTCGGCAGAGTCCGGGCAATGAAACCAAGACGGGCCTCCAGGACCTGATCCGTGTCAACGGCCACGAGCAGATCTGCTTTGGCGCCCTTTCCGGCAAAAAACCCCCGTTTGCTACAGGGTGAAACTGTGCGAAGATGGGCTGACGCATCGCGTGGTTGACCGCGCCGTCAGCGCATCTGAGGTGGCCGGCTGAAGATTCCGACCCGTCAGGTGCGTGCGACGCCGAGCGCCGCGCGCGCAAAAAAGCACTGATTTCCTGGTCAAGGGCAACGGCTGTGGGGCATTCGATGGCCTCCCGGTGGTGGGCACTTGACCCTCGGGCGAGGTGTAAGGGGGTGACATGCACAAGAAATCTGGGCCGTTGACCTGGTCCTTGACCGTTTTCGCGACGGGATGCATCGCCGCGGCTTTGACGTGGTTCATCCTGACTGCCGCGCAGGAAGCCGAAACAGCCTCTCGTTTCGACGCCCTGACGCGCACGGTGGTCGATCAGTTGAAGCAGCGGATGACGCTGTATCAGTATGGTCTGAGGGGGACGCGGGGCGCGGTGATTTCAGCGGGCGTGAACGAGGTCTCTCGCGGGGCGTTTTTCCGCTATAGCCAATCCCGCGACATCGCTCTGGAGTTCCCCGGCTCTCATGGATTCGGTTTCATACGCCGGGTGCCACGCGCGAATGAAGCTGCGTTCCTGCGCCTGGCGCGCAGCGAGCATGGCCCGGATTTTCAGATCAAGGAATTGGCGGCGCACTCAGACGACCGCCTGGTCATCCAATACATCGAACCCATGGCGCAGAACCGTGCCGCGCTGGGGTTGGACATCGGATCGGAGGGCCGTCGCCGCCTCGCCGCCGTTGAAGCCATGCGCGAGAACCGCGCGACGCTGTCTCAGCCTTTGACGCTGGTGCAGGCCGCGGGCAAGCTGGATCAGGGCTTCCTGTTTTTCCTGCCGGTGTATTCCGAGGACGTCCGTGCGAAAGCACCCCAAGATCGCCTGCGATTGGCCATCGGTCTGGCCTACACCCCCTTGGTCATCGGTGAGGTCGTTTTCCAAATGGACTTGCCCTGGCCTCAGTTGGCCGTGAATCTCTATGACGCGGAAGAACAGGGCGGGCCTCGGCGCTTCTTCTCCTCTTCCGCCCTGGATGCGCCAGCGGCCGAAGGCTTGACCCGGACCGTGCCCTTGGAGTTGTATGGGCGCCGGTGGCTGGTTGAAGTCAACGCGACCCCGGTATTCATCCAAGCGATGCAGCTCAACTCGCCTCGGTACGTGGTGGGACTCATGGTCGGCGCGTCGGCGCTCGTCGCCTTGCTCCTGTACGTCTCGCTCGTCAGCGCCCAGCGGCGCCGGCAGGCTCTGATCGAGGATGCGAGGCTGGCCGCGATCCTGGACGGCACGAGCGACGCCATCATTGGCAAGGATTTGCATGGGCGCGTGACGAGCTGGAACCGTGCCGCAGCCGAGATTTTTGGCTATGCCTCGTGGGAAGCAGTGGGCAAGACCTTGTCCGAGCTCATCGTTCCGGCGGACAGGCAGGCCGAGGAACTGTCCATCCTCGCGCGCATCGGACGCGGAGAAACCGTGGCGCCTATCGCCACCCAGCGCTTGCGGCGCAACGGAACCTTGATCGACGTGATGGTCACCGCTTCGCCGGTGCGCGATGCCGATGGGCAGGTGGTCGGTGCCGCCTCGACCCTCCACGACATGACCGACGAGTTGATTGCTCGCAAGAGCATGCTCGAACTCAATGCCTCCCTCGAGGAGCAGGTCAAGGAGAGAACCGCCCGGCTGGCCGCCAGTGAGCGCTTTTTGCATTCCCTGATCGATGCCTTGCCGGGACTGGTGTCCTACTGGGACACGGACATGCGGTGCCGCTATTCCAATCGAACCTACCAAAAATGGTTCGGCCGCTCCCCGGAGGAAATGAATGGCATCTCACGCCAGGAGCTGATGGGTGAGGAATTGTTCCGTTTGAACGAGCCCTATATTCAAGCCGCCCTTCGGGGCGAGCCTCAGGTCATGGAGCGCGCCGTGACCCTGCCCGATGGCAAGACGATCAACACCCTGGCCAACTTTCTTCCCGTTTTCGAGGAGGGCGTGGTGTGCGGTTACATCGTGGTGTCGACGGACGTCACCGTGCTCAAGCAGGCCGAGGAAGCGCTGGTCAAGGCCAAGCAGAAGGCCGAGGATGCCACCCAGGCCAAGAGCGATTTCCTGGCCAACATGAGTCATGAAATCCGCACGCCGATGAACGCGATCCTCGGCCTGTGTTATCTGCTCGAACAGCAATCGCTGTCTCCCACGTCCCGCGAAATGGTGCAGAAGATCCATGCAGCCGGGAAAACCTTGCTGACCATCATCAACGATGTGCTGGACTTCTCCAAGATCGAGGCGCAGCACATGGTGATCGAGCAGGTGCCGTTCCGTCTCTCCGACGTCTTGGACAACTTGGCCAGCATCATGTCCGCGTCCCTCGGGAGCAAGCCGCTGGAGCTCGTTGTGGGGCCGCCGCCGGACGGCGCGAACTATCTCATCGGTGACCGGCTGCGTCTGGGGCAGGTGCTGGTCAACCTCGCCAGCAACGCGATCAAGTTCACCGGGCAGGGGGAGGTGGAAGTGCGCGTGGACCGCCTGCCGGACACGGGCAATGGCCGTGTCATGCTCCGTTTCAGCGTGCGTGACACGGGGATCGGCATCGCTCCCGACAAGCAGGAAATGATCTTCCATGCTTTCAGCCAGGCCGACACCTCGACCACGCGGAGTTTTGGGGGTACCGGCTTGGGGCTGGCGATCAGCAGGCATCTGGTGGCGCTGATGGGAGGCCGCTTGCAGGTGCACAGCGCGCCAGGGCAAGGCAGCAACTTTCATTTCGAGTTGCCGTTTGAGCTCAGCAACCCGATGGACAGCGCCTTGCCAGACATGGCGCATTTGCGGGTCCTGATCGCGGATGACCATGAAGCGACGCGCAAGGTGCTGGTGGACATCGCGCACAGCCTCGGCTGGCACGCGGACGCCGTGGCCACGGGTGAAGAGGCCGTGTCACGCGCCACCGGCGCCTTGTCGGAACCGTATGACCTGCTCCTGCTGGATTGGCACATGCCTGGCATGGATGGCCTGGTCGCCGCGGTGCAAATCCGTGAGTTGAGCGAATGCGAGACGGCCCCCATCATCGTCATGGTCACCGCCTACGAGCGAGAGCGCCTCGCGCGGCAAGAAGGGGCGCGAGCCACCGATGCCATCATTTGCAAGCCCATCACCAGTTCAGGTTTGTACAACGCGGTGCTGGAGGCTCGGCGCCATCGGGGAGAGTTGGATGCGGAGATCGTGCGCGTGCGGTCATCACGACGGCTTCAGGAGATGCGCGTGCTGGTGGTGGACGACAGCGAGATCAACCGTGATGTCGCGCGCAACATCCTCGCCGGGGAAGGCGCCTTGGTGGCCACGGCGGAAGATGGACAAACGGCCTTGGCCATGCTCAGGGAGCAGCCCTATGCCTTCCACGTCGTGCTGATGGACATGCAGATGCCCGTGATGGACGGGTATGTCACGACCCGGATGATCCGCAGCATGGATGCCTTGGCCGCTTTGCCGGTCATCGCCCTCACCGCTGGCGCATTCTCGACGCAGCGGGCCTTGGCGCTGGAAGCCGGCGTTGACGACTTTGTCGCCAAGCCCTTTGAGGTGGACCAGCTCGTGCAAGCCATTCTGGATCTGGTGCGCCGCTCCAGCCATGCGCCGGAGGTGTCCGCACCGATCCAGCTCGTGACGCCGCCGCAGGCACCGCAGATCGATCACGCGGCGGCGGGCCCCACGGTCTTGAATGCTGAACGTGCGCTGCGGGTGTGGGGGGAACCGGCCAATCTGATCACCTACTTGCGCAAGTTCACCGCCAGCCATCGCGCGACGGCCGGGCGTCTGGCCGAGTTGCCGCCCGAGCCAGCGGCGGCCTTGGCCCATCAGGTGAAAGGGGCGGCGGCGCAGCTCGGCTTGGAGCAAGTCGCCGACCTGGCGGGACGCATGGAGCTTCTGCTGCGCGACGGGCAGGATGCCCAGGACGTCCTGATGGCGTTGCAAACCGCGATGGAGGAGGCGTTCCGGGCGATTGCGGCTTACAGTGCCGACTCCCTGACCAAGGAGGCAGCAACGAGCGCGGCCAACATGCAGCCCGCCGATGCCCTGCTGGGTGGGGGGAGCGCGGGATTGGCGCGGCTCAGCGTGGCCCTGCGTTCCGACGATCCTGAACAGGTCGAGCCCGTGCTGGACGCTCTGTCGTCGCAGATTCCAACGGCCTACCTTGGCGCGCTGCGAGCGGCGCTCGCGGCCTACGACTTTCGCGGTGCCGAGGGCCTGGTCCGCGAGCTGGCCGCGACTTTGAACACAGAAAAGGAAATCGAGCCATGAATGTCGGTCCCATTCTCGCCGTCGATGATGAGCCCTTGAACCTGGACGCACTGCGCCAGGTGCTCAGCCGTGATCACCGGCTGGTGTACGCCCGCAACGGCCAGGAAGCCTTGGCCGCTGCATTGGCGCACCACCCAGCCCTGATCTTGCTGGACATCCAGATGCCAGACATGGACGGGTACAGCACCTGCCTGGCCTTGAAGCGCAATCCGGCGACGGCCCACATCCCCGTGATCTTCGTCACCAGCATGGCCGATGTCTGGGACGAAGCCAAGGGGTTCGAGTGCGGCGCGGTCGACTACATCGTCAAGCCCATCACGCCCGCCACGACGCGGGCCCGGGTCAAAACCCATCTCTCACTGGTTCAGGCCAGTCAGCTGGAGCAGAGCTACCACGACGCAATCTCCATGCTCGGCAAGGCGGGGCATTACAACGACAACGACACCGGGGTGCACATTTGGCGCATGGCCTCGTACGCCCGTGAGCTCGCCCTCGCCATCGGTTGGAGCGCGGAAGCCTGCCGCGATCTTGAACTGGCGGCACCGATGCACGACACCGGGAAAATCGGCATTCCGGGTGAGATTCTGCGCAAGCCCGGCAAGCTGAACGGCGAAGAATGGGAAATCATGAAGACCCACACGCGCATCGGTTACGACATCCTGCGCATGAGCCATTCACCTGTCTTCGAGATGGCGGCGGAAGTCGCCTTGCGGCACCACGAGAAATGGGATGGCAGCGGCTATCCGGATGGCCTGTCGGGCGAGGGCATCCCGGAATCGGCCCGCATCGTCGCCATCGCCGACGTGTTCGACGCGCTGATGGTGCGCCGGCCCTACAAGGAGCCCTGGCCCGTCGAGCGCGTCGTGGCGTTCATGCGCGAGGGTTCGGGCACGCATTTCGATCCCCGCCTGATTGACAACTTCCTCGCGATCCTTCCGAAAATCATGAACCTGAAGGAGAACTGGGATGTCTTTGAAGTCACCCACGGGGCGACCGAGCCGGGCTGACGCCTCTTCTTTTGGCGAGGCGTCACCGCGCCGTGCACCGCCTCGGTGCGTTCTGACTGCGCGGACTCGGCATATTCCTGGCATGGTGCTTGCATGCCGAATGACACGGGAGCAGCCTCAGCGCTGCATCACCTCAATGGTTGGCTAGGGTTCCGGTTCGCATGCCATGCATGCGGATGTCTGGTCCGAGAGCTGGCGACCTCGGTTCGGGGTTACACGGCGGGACAAAAGCCCGGGAGAGAAGCAAGGCCACAGTGCCGTGCTGCTCCCGCGCCGTGCTCTTTTGTCCATTCAACGCCACCTCTTACCGGAGTGCCATCATGAATCTGCGTCGCCTGTTCGGTGTTTCCGTGCTCGCTCTCGCCGCCTTGCTGGGCCTGTCGGCCCATGCCGCGCCCAAGAAAACCTTCGATGTCTGCTGGACCATCTACGCGGGCTGGATGCCCTGGGACTACGCCCAGGCTTCGGGCATCGTGAGCAAGTGGGCCAAGAAATACGGCATCGAGATCAAAGTGACCCAGCTCAACGACTACGTCGAGTCCATCAACCAGTACACCGCGGGCAAGTTCGACGGCTGCACCATGACGAATATGGACGCGCTGACCATCCCCGCAGCGGGCGGCGTGGACAGCACGGCCCTGATCGTGGGCGACTACTCCAGCGGCAACGACGGCATCGTGCTCAAGGGCGCAGGCAAGACGGTCAAGGACCTCAAGGGTCTGGACGTGAACCTGGTGGAACTGTCCGTGTCCCATTACCTGCTGGCGCGCGCGCTGCAAAGCGCGGGCCTGTCCGAGAAGGACGTGAAGGTGGTCAACACCTCGGACGCCGACATCGTCGCCGCCTTCGCTACCTCGCAGGTCAAGGCGGCCGTGGCCTGGAACCCGCAGCTCTCCGAAATCAAGGCCGCGCCTGGCGCGTCCCTGGTGTTCGATTCGAGCAAGATCCCCGGCGAAATCCTGGACCTGATGGTGGTCAACACCCAGACGCTCAAGGACAACCCCGCCCTCGGCAAGGCCCTGACCGGTGCCTGGTACGAGGTGATGGCGCTGATGAAGGCCAAGAACGCGGCCGCGCTCACGCACATGGCCAAGGCTTCGGGCACGGACCTGCCGGGCTATGAAGCTCAACTCAAGACCACGGCCATGTACTACACGGCCGCTGACGCGAGCAAGTTCACCACCAGCGCCGATTTGCCCGCGATCATGAAGCGCGTCTCTCAGTTCTCCTTCGAGAAGGGCCTGCTGGGCGATGGCGCCAAGAGCGCGGACGCGATCGGCGTGGCATTCCCCGGCGGCAAGGTCAACGGCAACGCCAAGAACGTGAAGCTGCGCTTCGACGCGAGCTACATGCAACAGGCCGCCGAGGGCAAGCTCTGAGCTTCGGACGCACCCGGCCGTTGACCGCGGTCGGGCCAGCCCGCCGAACGACATGCCGGCGGATCCTCGCTGACGCCTGAAGGAAAGTCCCCATGCGATTCATCAACCGCCAACCTGGTCGGGGCGGGCGCTGGCTGCTCGCGCTGCTGCCGCTGATCCTGCTGGTGCTGGTCTACGGCATCGCCTCGTCGGCGCGCCTGGCCGACAACCCGGACGACAAACTGCTGCCCGGCTTGACACAGATGGCGGATGCCATGGGGCGCATGGCCTTCGAGGCCGACAAGCGCAGTGGGGACTACCTGCTGTGGAGCGACACCGCGGCCAGCCTGATCCGCCTGGGCCTGGGTCTGGGCATCGCGGCCCTGACGGGCCTGGTGTTCGGCGTGGCCGCGGGCGTGTTCCCCCTGCTGCGCGCGCCGCTGTCGCCCATGATGACCGTGGTCTCCATGGTGCCGCCGCTGGCCGTGCTGCCCATCCTCTTCATCGTCTTCGGCTTGGATGAGCTGTCCAAGGTCATGCTGATCGTGATCGGCGTCGCGCCCATCCTGGCGCGTGACCTGGAGCAGCGCGCGCGCGAAATCCCGCAGGAGCTGTTCGTCAAGGCCCAGACCTTGGGCGCCAACAGCTGGACGCTGGTCTTGCGCGTGGTGCTGCCGCAGCTGCTGTCACGCCTGCTGGTGTCGCTGCGGCTGATGCTGGGCTCGGCCTGGCTGTTCCTGATTTCCGCCGAAGCGATTTCCGCCACCGCCGGCCTGGGCTACCGCATCTTCCTGGTGCGTCGTTACCTGGCCATGGACGTGATCCTGCCTTACGTGGTCTGGATCACCTTGCTGGCCTGGTTGATGGATTGGGGCTTGCGCGGACTCAACCGCTGGCTCTTCCCTTGGTCGGAAGGAGGGCGCACATGAGTGCCTACCTGGACATCCGCAACGTCTGGCAGCGTTACGGCGAGCACGTGGTGCTCGAAGGCCTGAACCTCACCGTGGACGAAGGCGAGTTCTGCACTCTGGTGGGCGCCTCCGGCTGCGGCAAGTCCACCTTCCTGCGCCTGCTGCTGGGGCAGGAGCGCCCCAGCAAAGGGCAGTTGCTGCTGCAGGAACGGCCGCTGTGCGACGAGCCCGACGCCGACCGGGGCGTGGTCTTCCAGCGTTACTCGGTATTCCCGCACCTGACCGTGCTGGACAACGTGGCCCTGGGGCTGGAACTGCCGCGCGCGCGCCTGACCGGGCGCCTGTGGGGTGGTGCCAAGAAGGCGGCACGCGCGCAGGCCGCGCAGATGCTGGAGCGCGTGGGCCTGGGCCATGCGCTGCGCCAGTACCCGAGCCAGCTGTCGGGCGGCATGCAGCAGCGCCTGGCCATCGCGCAGGCGCTGATCGCACGCCCGCGCTTGCTGCTGCTGGACGAACCCTTCGGCGCGCTCGACCCCGGCATCCGCAAGGACATGCATGCGCTGCTGCTGGACCTGTGGCGCGAGACGGGTCTGACCGTCTTCATGGTCACGCACGATCTCAGCGAAGGCTTTCATCTGGGCACGCGACTGCTGGTCTTCGACAAGGTGCGCCACGACCCCCACGCGCCGCTGGCCTACGGCGCGCGCATCACCTACGACATCCGGCTCAACGCCGACCGCAAGTCGGCCCGCGAGGCGATTGCCGCCTTGCCGCCGCATCTGCTGAACGAACATCGCCAGGAGGCTGAATGAACTTGAACCTTGAACCGCGCGACGAGGCACCGGCCTTGCGCGCCGAACTCTACGAGGAGACGGTGCCCGGCGGCGGTCACCTGTCTTTCGTGCTCCAGCGCGGCCAGACGCTGCGCGTGACCGATCTGAGCGGCGGTGCCAACGTCAGCCTGATGCTGCTCAACGCCCACGAGCACAGCGAACGCCTGAACCTGCCGGACACGCTCAAGGGCCAGCACACCGCCAAGCTCACCGCGGGTCATTGCCTGTACTCGGACATGGGCCGCGTGCTGGCCGCCATCACCGCCGACAGCTGCGGCTGGCACGACAGCCTGGGCGGCGTGCTGGACGCGGCCGAGGTGCGCGAGAAGTACGGCAGCGGCCGTTACCAGGAACTGCGCAATGGATTCTTCCGCAATGGCGTGGACAACCTGCTGGTCGAGATGGGCAAGTGGAACCTGGACCTGCCCGACCTGCTGATGGTGCTCAACCTGTTCAGCAAGGTCACGGTCGATGCCGAGGGCGCTTTCCATTTCGTGCCCGACCACTCCCAGCCCGGCGACTACGTCGAGTTGTACGCGCCCATGGACACGCTGGTCGTGCTGACGGCCTTGCAACACCCGATGGACCCGAACCCGGAGTACGCACCCCGCCCCGTGCGGCTGAATTGGCGCACCGACAAGGGCGGAGACCCGGCCGCGGCCTGCCGCGCCTCGCGCCCCGAGAACGCGCGCGCCTTCCACAACACCGAACGGCTTTTTCTGTGAGGAGCCTCGCATGACACTCACCGCCAGCACCCTGCGGGCCGAGCAGGCCCATTTCCGCCACGTCATTCCGGCCGGCGAACCTTATTTGCTCGAGGTCAAAAAGGGCCAGACCCTGCGCATCCTCGACCTCGAAGGCAACCAGGCCGTGGACACCCTGTTCTACAGCGCGACCAACCCGCGCGAGCGCTATGACGCGCAGCGCACCCTGCGCCGCCAGAACAAGGTCTACCTGACCACGGGAACGGTGCTTTACTCCAACCGAGGCAATCCGCTGCTGACCATCGTGGCCGACACCTGCGGCCGCCACGACACCCTGGGCGGCGCCTGCGCGCAGGAGAGCAACAGCGTGCGTTACGCCCTGGGCAAGCGTTACATGCACAGCTGCCGCGACAACTTCCTCTGCGCCTGCCTGCACGACGGGCGCCTGGGCAAGCGCGACATCGGCGCGAACATCAATTTCTTCATGAACGTGCCGGTCACGCCCGAGGGCGGTCTGACCTTCGAGGACGGCATCTCCGCGCCGGGCAAGTACGTGGAGCTGCGCGCCGAGATGGATGTGATCACGCTGATCTCCAACTGCCCACAGCTCAACAACCCCTGCAACGGTTGGAACCCCACACCGGCCGAAGTGTTGGTCTGGAACTGAAGTCCAAGCCTAAGCCTGGCAATTGCCGACGTAGCAGAGTCACTGCTCCCGCCATGGACGGCCATGGCGCGGTCATACCCAGCGCGGGACGGCCCGCGAACCTTCGAGGGCTACTCGCATGTTCGATTCCCTGCTCATCGCCAACCGCGGCGCCATCGCCTGCCGCATCCTGCGCACGCTGCGCGCCTTGCAGGTGCGGGGCGTGGCCGTGTATTCCGAAGCCGACGCGGCCAGCCTGCACCTGCGCCAAGCCGACCAGGCCATCAGCCTGGGCGAGGGCCCGGCGGCGCAGACCTACCTGGTCGTTGAGAAGATCCTGGCCGCGGCCCGCGCCAGCGGCGCGCAAGCCATCCACCCCGGTTATGGCTTCCTGTCCGAGAACGCGGCCTTCGCCGAAGCCTGCGAGCAGGCGGGCATTGCGTTTGTCGGCCCCACGCCCGAGCAACTGCGGCTCTTCGGCCTCAAGCACACCGCACGCGCCATCGCGCGCCAGCAGGGCCTTCCTCTGCTCGAAGGCACGGAACTGCTGGACACGCTGGACGCGGCGCTGTCCGCCAGCCGCAAGGTGGGCTACCCCATCATGCTCAAGAGCACGGCGGGCGGCGGCGGCATCGGCATGCGGGTATGCCATTCCGCCTCTGAACTGCGCGAAGCCTACGAGGCCGTGCGCCGCTTGGGGCAGAACAATTTCAGCGACTCGGGTGTGTTCATCGAGCAGTACATCGAGCGCGCGCGCCACCTGGAGGTGCAGATTTTCGGCGACGGCCGAGGCGAGGTGATCGCGCTGGGCGTGCGCGATTGCTCGGTGCAGCGGCGCAACCAGAAGGTGTTGGAGGAAACCCCGGCGCCCAACTTGCCCGAGGGCATGGCGGAGGAGCTCTGCGCCGCCGCCATCCGGCTCGGCAAGGCGGTGAACTACCGCAGCGCGGGCACGGTGGAGTTCGTCTACGACGACCAGGCGCGGCGCTTTTACTTCCTCGAGGTCAACACGCGCTTGCAAGTCGAGCATGGCGTGACCGAGCAGGTCTGGGGCGTGGACCTGGTGCGCTGGATGATCGAACTCGCCGCCGGGGACCTGCCCCCCTTGCAGGAGCTGGTCCGCACGCTGAAGCCGCGTGGCCATGCCATCCAAGCGCGGCTGTACGCCGAAGACCCGGGGCGCAACTTCCAGCCTTCGCCGGGCTTGCTGACCCAGGTGGAATTTCCCGAGGCCGATGGCCGCGCCCTGCGCATCGACACCTGGGTCGAGGCGGGCTGCGAGATTCCGCCTTTCTTCGACCCGATGGTGGCCAAGTTCATCACCTGGACGCAGGGGACCGACGCGAAGGACGCCCGTGAGCGGGCGCGACTCGCCCTCGACCAAGCGCTGGCGCGCACGCAACTCTATGGCGTGGAGACCAACCGCGGCTACCTGCGCCAGATCCTCGCCGACGCACCCTTCGCCACCGGCCATCCCTGGACGCGTTGCCTCGAACAACTGGTCTACCGCGCTGACACGGTCGAGGTGATCGCGGGCGGCACCCAGACCACGGTGCAGGATTGGCCGGGCCGGGTGGGCTACTGGGCCGTGGGCGTGCCGCCCTCGGGGCCCATGGACGACCGAGCGCTGCGCCTGGGCAACCGCTTGCTGGGCAATGCCGAGTCCGCGGCGGCGCTCGAAATCACCATGAACGGGCCCACGCTGCGCTTCCATGCCGCGGCCGTGGTGGTCGTCACGGGCGCGACGCTGAGCATCACGCTGAATGGCGAGGCCCGTCCGATGGACACGGTGTTCGCGATTCCTGCCGGCGCCACGCTGCGCCTGGGCGGCATGGCCGGGGAGGGCGCGCGCAGCTACCTCTGTCTGCGCGGCGGCCTGGACCTGCCGCATTACCTGGGCAGCCAGAGCACCTTCACCCTGGGCCAGTTCGGCGGTCACGTCGGCCGGGCCTTGCGGGCCGGGGACGTGCTGCATCTGCATCCCATGCAAGAGCCCAGCGTCGGCGCGGCGCTGCCGCCGGAGCTGCGGACCTCGCTGCCCGGCGTGCGCACGCTGCGCGTGATCTACGGCCCGCACGGCGCGCCCGAGTACTTCCTGCCCGCCTACATCGACACCTTCTTCGCCACCGAGTGGGAAGTGCACTTCAACTCCAGCCGCACTGGCGTGCGCCTGATCGGCCCCAAGCCCGAATGGGCGCGCGACAGCGGCGGCGAGGCGGGCTTGCACCCGTCCAACATCCACGACAACCCCTACGCGGTCGGCGCGGTGGACTTCACGGGTGACATGCCGGTGATCCTGGGGCCCGATGGTCCCAGCCTGGGCGGTTTCGTCTGCCCGGTCACGGTGATCGAGGCCGACCTGTGGCAACTCGGCCAGCTCAAGGCCGGCGACAAGCTGCGCTTCGTGCCGGTGGACCTGTCCACGGCGCGCGCGCTGGCCCAGGCGCGGCGCGAGGAGGTGCGGTCACTGCAGCCCTCCGCTTTGGGATGGCAGACCGCGCCCGTCGACCCGCTGAAGGCATCGCCCATCGTGCTCGACCTCGGGCAGGGCGCGCAGCGCCTCGTGGCCAGGCTGTCGGGCGATACGCACCTGTTGCTCGAAGTCGGCCCGCCGGAGCTGGACCTGGTGCTGCGCTTCCGGGTCCACGCCTTGATGCAGACGCTGGAAGCCCGCCGCGCGGCGGGCAGCCTGCCGGGTGTGATCGACCTCACGCCGGGCATCCGCTCCTTGCAAGTCCACTACGACCCCACCCAACTGCCCCTGGCGCAACTGCTCCAGGATCTCACGGGCTTGTGGGATGGCGTCTGCGCCGCGCGGGACTTGAAGGTGCCTTCGCGCATCGTGCACCTGCCCCTGTCCTGGGACGACCCGGCCTGCCAGCTGGCCATCGAGAAGTACATGACCACGGTGCGCAAGGACGCACCCTGGTGCCCAAGCAATCTGGAGTTCATCCGCCGCATCAATGACCTGGGCGGCCTCGACGAGGTACAGCGCATCGTCTTCGACGCCAGCTACCTGGTGCTGGGCCTGGGCGATGTGTACCTGGGCGCGCCCGTGGCCACGCCGCTGGACCCGCGCCACCGCCTTGTGACTACCAAGTACAACCCGGCGCGCACCTGGACGGCCGAGAACTCGGTGGGCATCGGCGGGGCCTACCTCTGCGTCTACGGCATGGAAGGCCCAGGCGGTTACCAGTTCGTGGGCCGCACCCTGCAGATGTGGAACCGCTACCGCTACATGCACGAGGACATGGCGGCTTTCGGTGGTCAGCCCTGGCTGTTGCGCTTCTTCGACCAGATCCGCTTCGAGCCGGTCAGCGCCGAGGAGCTGTTGCGTATCCGGCGCGACTTTCCGCTGGGCCGTTACCCGCTGCGCATCGAGCAGACCGAACTGGCCCTGGCCGACTACCAAGCCTTGCTCGAACGCGAAGCCAAAGGCATCGCCGCTTTCCGTGCGCACCAGCAGGCCGCGTTCAACGCGGAGCGTGAACGCTGGATCGCCACCGGACAGGCGCACTTCGAGAGCACGGAAGCGGCCGTGGAGGCGGCGGACGAGGCGCCGCTGTCTGCCGGTCAGGTGGGCGTGGAAAGCTTCATCGCGGGCAACCTCTGGCAGCTGCAAGTCAGCGTGGGCCAGGCCGTGCAAGCCGGCCAGGTGCTGGCCGTGCTGGAGTCCATGAAGATGGAAATCGCCCTGCAGGCGCCCTGCAAGGGCGTGGTGCGTGAGCTGCGCGTGCAGCCGGGCGCGCCCGTGCGCGCGGGGCAATACGTGGTGGTGCTGGAGGAGGGGTGAGCGTGGCTTGCACAGCTGGCCGACCTCGCCCACTCTCAGTGGAACTTTGTTGACAGACGCCGCATGGCGTGGACAGATGCGCTTCCAGGTCAATCGCGAATCGTTGAAGTTCCGGCTCAATGCCGTCGCCGAGGTTTCCCACTTCGTTGCGAAGCCGCGACCAGCTCCTTGTCGGACAGCACATAGTCCGGGCTGTCCAGCAAACGGGTGATCGCCAGATCCAGAAAGGCTCGCACGCGCTTGGGTTGCGCGGCGCGACTGCCGTAGTAGATGTGCAGCCCCATGTGATGGCTGATGTGGGGCAGCAGCAAGGGCACCAGCCGCCCGGCGCGGATGTGGGCCGCGACCAGAAAGTTGGCCAGCTGACCCATCACCTGACCGCACAGCACGGCCTCCAGTTCAAGCTCCGCGTCATTGGTCGAAAAAGCCGGTGACATGTGCCGGTGCTCGATGTCGCCATGGACAGTGAGGTACCAAGGGAACACCTTGCCCGTGGCCGGAAGCCGATAGACGCTGCAGCGATGGGCCGCCAAATCGTCCAAGGTGGCCGGAACGCCATGCGTGGCCAAGTAGGAGGGCGCTGCGCAGACGATCAGTTGCATGGGGAACAGCTGGCGGCTGATGACGCCTTCCTCCGCCGTCGCACCAATGCGAAAACCCACGTCCACGCGACTGCTCACCCAATTGCCGATGCCGTCGTCCAACTGAACGTCGGGCTGGATGCCTGGGTACAGCCGACAGAACTCGTCCAGTAGTGGCATCAGCAGGGCTGCGAAGCACGATTTGGGGCCAACGATGCGCAGCGGCCCGGCGATTTCGTCTTTGGCATCGCGGGCCAAGGCCAGTGCGCGGTCCAGCGCCGCCAGCGCGGGCTGCGTGTTCTCCAGAAAGTGCTGTCCCTCTTCCGTCAGCGCCAGGCTGCGCGTGGTGCGGTGCAGCAGGCGCACGCCCAGATGCTGCTCCAGCTGCGCGATGGCCTGACTGGCAGCCTGTGGCGTCACGCCATGCGCCAGCGCGGCTCGCCGGATGCTGCCCAACTCGACCGCCTTGGCGAAGGTGGCGATGGCCTTGAATTCATTGATCGGCATCCGCCGATTATCAATTTTCTCTTGTCACTGATGCAAGTCGAAATGGACTAGTTGCTTGCAACCCAAGTCCCTACAGTTTGGGCTCAAGCCGACAGCCTCTTGGAACTTTTGGGGCTTTTCGAGCAAGGCCGCCGCGCAACTGACAACGCAACCCCGCCGTCTGAACACGGCCCATTCGGAGAAATCGCGATGAACAAGCAACGTGAAACGGACACCGCAATCGCCCAGCATGACGCGCCCGACTCAGCGCGCCGAGACTTGTTGAAAATGGCCGGGAGCGGCATTGCCGCCTTGAGTGTGGGTGCGGCCGCGATGGGGCAAGCCCATGCGCAGTCCAAGATGCAACTCGGCACCACATGGGACAAGACGTTTCCCAAGAGCGCCAAGGTCGATCACAAGAAGGTCACCTTCAAGAACCGCTATGGCATCACCTTGGCAGCCGATCTGTACCAGCCCCAGGGCACGGGCGGCAAGCTGGCGGCGATCGCCGTCGGCGGTCCGTTTGGCGCGGTCAAGGAACAATCGTCGGGGCTCTATGCACAAACGATGGCGGAACGCGGCTTCATCACGCTGGCGTTCGACCCCTCCTATACCGGAGAAAGCGGCGGTGAGCCGCGCAATGTCGCCTCACCGGACATCAACACCGAGGACTTCAGCGCCGCCGTGGATTTTCTCGGCTTGTTGCCCAACGTGGACCGCGAGCGCATTGGCATCATCGGCATCTGCGGCTGGGGCGGCATGGCCTTGAATGCCGTTGCCGTGGACAAGCGCGTCAAGGCCGTCGTGGCCAGCACCATGTATGACATGACACGCGTCATGTCCAAGGGCTACAACGACAGTGTGACCCTCGAACAGCGAACGCAATTGCTGGAACAGTTGAGTCGGCAGCGCTGGAAGGATGCGGAAAAGGGAAGTCCTGCCTATCAACCGCCCTACAACAAGCTGCAGGGTGGCGAAGCACGGTTCTTGGTGGATTACCACGACTATTACGCGACGCCGCGTGGCTACCATCCGCGCGCGGTCAACTCCCTCAATGCGTGGACGCAAACGACACCCCTGTCGTTCATGAACATGCCGATACTGAGCTACATCAAGGAAATCTCTCCGCGGCCGGTCTTGTTCATCCACGGCGAAAAGGCCCATTCGCGCTACTTCAGCGAAACCGCCTATGCGGCGGCGGCCGAGCCCAAGGAGCTCATGATCATTCCGGGGGCTAGCCACGTTGATCTCTACGACCGTGTGAACGTGATCCCGTTCGACAAGCTGACTTCTTTTTTCAAGCAGCACCTGGCATAGGCATGATGGCCCCGGAGTCGGGGCGCGGTGCACATCACATCCAACCGGTTTTTCAGTGCTCGTTCATGTGGAAAGGCAATCCCATGCCCAACAGAACCTTTGGAACGACGAGCGGCTGGAGGGTCTTGAGATCGCGGGCCATCTACAGGCTGGGGCTGTCACTGCTTTTCACGGCACTGTGTGGTGGCCATTCAGCCCAGGCCATCGGTTCTGGGTCGTCGGCAGTGGCTCCCGAGTCCGCTCAGGCACTCAGAAAATCGGAGGAGCGACGCATGTGGATGACCGTTGGAGACAAGCACCGCTTTTCCATCACTCTCGCCGACACCGATGCCGCGCGCGCGTTTGCCGCGCTGGAGCGGCAACAGGCCTCCACGGCGGGGCGCTGACAAAAATTTCAGCCAGGCACTACTGGAGGAAGGAAAAAGAGGAAAAAAGATGGAACACAAACGTTGTGGCTCACAAGCTTCAGTGCAGGGACCAGCCGCCTGGTTCACAGGCCGGGTACGCATCGATCCCATACACCTTCAGGCGCAGGAGCCGTCACGCGTGACAGCGGGTCTTGTGACCTTCGAACCTGGCGCGCGCACGAACTGGCATACGCATCCGCTTGGACAGTTGCTGATCGTCACCTCAGGCAAGGGGTGGACCCAATGCGAACACGGTGAACGCGTGGAGGTGAACGCTGGCGACAGCATTTGGTGTCCGCCAGGCCATAAGCATTGGCATGGCGCGACCGACGCCACGGCCATGAGCCACATTGCCATCACCGAAATGCTGGGAGGTAAGGCCGTGGATTGGCTGGAGCCAGTCAGCGAAGCTCAGTACCTGGCTATTTGAAGTTGAGCGATGAAATGGCCGCGCAGTTGTCGTTCAGATAAAAGGTTCATTGACCGAACAGAAAGAAGCAGAAGATGATCAAGAACAACGTGATTGTGATTACCGGTGCATCCGCGGGAATTGGCGAAGCCACTGCCAAACTGCTTGCCCGCAAGGGCGCCAAAGTGGTCCTGGGCGCGCGACGCGAGGACAAGTTGAAACGCATCGCGGATGAAATCAGGCAAAGTGGTGGAGACGCCGTTTATCAAGTCCTGGACGTGACCCGGCGGGAGGACAACGACAACATCGTCAAATTGGCAAAAGACACCTTTGGCAAGGTGGACAGCATCTTCCTCAACGCGGGACTCATGCCCAGTTCCCCGCTATCGGCCATGAAGACGGACGAATGGCACCAGATGGTGGATGTGAATATCAAGGGTGTCCTCAACGGTGTTGCCGCGGTGTTGCCGACCTTCGTGAAGCAAAAGTCCGGCCATGTGATCGCCGTTTCTTCCGTGGCTGGTCTGAAAGCTTATCCAGCGGGTGCCGTTTACGGTGGAACCAAATGGTTCGTGCGCGACTTCATGGAAGTTCTGCGCATGGAGTCGGCGTTGGAAGGCACCAACATCCGTACCGCGACCCTGTATCCGGCGGCGATCAACACCGAGTTGTTGAGCACGATCACCGACACAGCGGCCAAGACACAGATGGAGGGTCTGTACGCGACCTACGGCATCCCGCCGGAACGTATCGCCGATGTGGTGGCCTTTGCAATGGACATGCCGCAGGACACCACGGTCAATGAATTCACCGTGGGCCCGGCCAAACAGCCCTGGTAATGGATCATCTGAGGAAAATGTTGATGAAGGTCCGGTTTCTCACGACGTCGATGGGGGCGAATGCCGCATGGCCGTTGCTTTGGGTGACCATGCTGTGCTTCGTCCCGACAGCCCGCGCACAGGAGAACCTCGTGAAGATTCGAATTGCTCTGGAGTCCTCAACGGTGATGGCAACGCTGGACGATAACCCGACGGCACGGGACTTCGCTGCTCTGCTTCCGCTGACTTTGCAGCTTGAAGACTACGCATCCACGGAGAAGATCAGCGATTTGCCGAAAAGGCTGACACGGGATGGTGCACCCAGTGCGTCCACGGGTAACGTGGGCGACATTTCGCTCTATGCCCCCTGGGGAAATCTCGCCATCTTTTATCGACAAGGTCCCCACGCGCCAGGACTCATACGGATAGGGCGGATCACATCTGGAATTGAGGTGCTGAGCCATCCAGGGTCCATGCGTGCAACGATTTCTCGGGTCGACTGACTGCCGAGATCGAATGCATGACCTTCATGAAATCTGAACGAATCAGAGCGATTTTCAATGTTCGCTTTATGGTGTCTTGAGCAACACAGCACATCCAGGAGAGAACCCCAACATGACAACCATCACCATCAACGGAAAAGCGCGGTCGGTCAGTTCCGCGGCGGAAACCCCATTGCTATGGGTCTTGCGAGACGAACTCGGGATGACGGGAACCAAGTTCGGCTGCGGCATGGCGTTGTGCGGTGCCTGCACCGTGCATCTGGACGGTGCACCCACACGGTCCTGCGTCCTGCCGATTTCGGCCCTCAGCGGGATTGCAGTCACGACGATCGAGTCTCTCGCGGCGGACCGGGTGGGCAGGACGGTGCAGCAAGCCTGGGTCGAACTGGATGTGGCGCAATGCGGCTACTGTCAAGGCGGTCAGATCATGTCTGCGGTGGGTCTGCTGAAAACGACGTCCAAGCCCAGTGAGCAGCAGATCGACGACGCCATGAACGGCAATCTGTGTCGCTGCGGCACCTACCCGCGCATCCGCGCTGCCATCAAGCTGGCAGCCAACCGTCTGGCAACAGGAGCAAAACCGTGATGACGCAGGCAGCAACAATTTCTCGCCGCACTTTCCTTCAGGGCAGCGTGGGCGCATTGACGCTGGCAGTTACCGCGACCGGCGAAGTCTGGGCGCAATCGGCTCGTAAGTACGGCGCGGACACCATGCCCGGTGGCACGGTGGACGACCCCTTGGTTTTTGTCTCGATCGCCCAGGATGGGACCGTGACCATCGTGGCCCATCGCGTTGAAATGGGGACTGGGATTCGCACCAGCTTGCCCATGGTCGTCGCCGACGAAATGGAGGCGCGCTGGGATCAGGTGAAAGTCGTGCAGGCGGAAGCCAACGAGGCGCGCTATGGCAGCCAAAACGTGGATGGCTCTCGCAGCATGCGCCATTTCCTGATGCCGATGCGTCGCGTCGGCGCCGCAGCCCGTCAGATGTTGGAGGTCACGGCCGCCGCGCGTTGGTCGGTTCCGGTGTCCCAGGTGCGAGCGGTCCAGCACCAGGTCATACACCAGCCCAGCGGTCGTCGCCTGGGGTACGGCGAGCTGGCCGCGGATGCCGCGAAGCTGACCGTACCCAAAGGTGAAGCACTGAAGCTGAAGTCGCAGAAGGAGTTTCGCTATATCGGCAAAGGCAAGATCCACATCGCCGACGCTGAAGCCATCACCCAGGGCCGAGCCACTTACGGCATGGACACCTGGATGCCCAATATGGTGTTTGCCGTGGTTGCACGTGCTCCCGTACTCGGTGCCAAGGTGCGGACCGTCCGGAGCGAAAAGGCGCTGGCCGTGCCAGGCGTGCTCAAGCTTGTCGAGATTCCCGCTTTTGCGGGGGCGCCAGCTTTCCAGCCCTTGGGTGGTGTGGCCGTGGTTGCGCGCAATACCTGGGCAGCCATTCAGGGACGAGCCGCACTGGAAATTGAATGGGACGAAGGGCCGAATCGCAGCTACGACTCGGTGGCTTATCGCAACACGCTGGAAGCCGCGGTCAGCGCGCCAGGCAAGCCGCTGCGCGATCAAGGAAATGTGCAGGCTACTTGGGCCACCGCCCCCGCCGCCAAAAAATTCGATGCACTTTATTACCTGCCTCATCTTGCCCATGCCAGCATGGAACCACCCGTCGCCACGGCGTTGGTGAAGGGCGATCGCTGCGAAATTTGGGCTTCGGTTCAAGCTCCACAAGGTGCATTAGAGCTGGCCGCTGCCGTTTTGGGCTACACGCCAGAGCAAGTCAAGCTCAACCCGTTGTTGCTGGGGGGTGGGTTTGGCCGCAAGTCGAAGCCGGACTACGTGGCCGAGGCTGCTCACGTAGCCAAGACCATGCCCGGTACGCCGGTCAAGTTGGTCTGGACGCGCGAGGACGATATTCATCACGACTACCTGCACACTGTTTCAGCCGAACGCCTCCAGGCCGTGTTGAATGACCATGGGCTGCCGGACTCCTGGCTACATCGCACCGCCGCGCCCACGATCGCATCCTTATTTGTACAGGGTGCCAAAGAACAACAACCCTTCGAAGTGGGGATGTCCGCCATCAACATCCCTTTCGATATTCGCGACGTGCGAATTGAAGTTGCGGAGGTGGAGGCGCGCACGCGCATCGGCTGGTTCCGCTCGGTGTCGAACATTCCGCATGCCTTCGCCGTGCAAAGCTTCATTGCCGAGCTGGCGCATCGCGCGGGCAAAGACCACAAGCAATATGCGCTTGAGCTGTTGGGGCCGTCTCGCAAGATCAACCCGGGTGAATTGTCGGATCAGACCAACTACTCAGAGTCCCCGACGCTCTATCCGGTGGATACGGCACGTTATCGTGGTGTGATCGAGGCGGCCACCCGCGGCGCCGGATGGGGGCGCAAGCTGCCACCAGGTCATGGCCTGGGACTGGCGTTTGCCTACAGCTTCCTTTCCTATACGGCGACGGTGGTTGAGGTTGCCATAGATGCACAGGGCAATGTGCAGATCGTGGCCGTTGACATGGCCATGGACTGCGGTCCGCAGATCAACCCTGAGCGTGTTCGTTCGCAAATGGAGGGTGGTGCCATCATGGGATTGAGCTTGGCACTGACGGGTGAGATCAGCTTCGAGAACGGTCGGGTCAAGCAGAGCAATTTCCACGATTACGAAGTGCTGCGTCATGCCGCTTCGCCGCGGGTGATTCGCACGCATCTCGTGAACAACGATTTTTCCCTTCCGCCTGGCGGCGTGGGAGAGCCGCCCGTTCCGCCCGTTGCCCCTGCGCTGTGCAATGCCATTTTTGCCGCCACTGGAAAGCGCATACGCGCGCTTCCGATCCGAACCGTGGCTTGATCCCTCGCCATGCTGGCAGGCCAGGGTTTTCGGATTGAACCTCCGCAGGGACCTGCACCGGCCTCGCGCTGACTGGCTGGAGCCGAGGCTGTCCTGCGAGGCGCGGCTTTGATGTGCCCTGCGAATTGCGTTCTCGACGAGCTCTCTTTCGGTCGCTGTTCTCAGTTCAGGTGATCGGCGCCGGATTGAACAGCACGAGCGAGTTATGCAGCTTCCACTGCTCGGCCCAGGTCTTCTTGCCGCTGGCCACGTCGAGCAGCAGGCGGAACAGTTCCCAGCCCGCTTCTTCGATGGTGAGTTCGCCGTCGGCCACGCGGCCCGCGTTGACGTCCATCAAGTCGTGCCAGCGTTTGGCGAGTTCGGTGCGCGTGGCCACCTTGACCACCGGGCATTCGGCCAGGCCATAAGGTGTGCCACGGCCGGTGGTGAAGACGTGCAGGTTCATGCCCGCCGCGAGCTGCAGCGTGCCGCAGATGAAGTCGGAGGCAGGGGTGGCCGCGTAGACCAGACCACGTTGCTCACGACTCAGCTTGTTGCCGGGCGAGAGCACGTGCGCGATGGGGGCCGTGCCGCTCTTGATGATGGAGCCCATGGCCTTCTCGACGATGTTGGAGAGGCCACCGGCCTTGTTGCCGGGCGTGGTGTTGGCCGCGCGGTCCACGCGACCGCGCTCCAGGTACTGGTCGTACCAGCCCAGTTCGCGCACGATTTCCTCGGCCACGGCGGGCGTGGCGGCGCGGCTGGTGAGCTGCTCCACCGCATCGCGCACCTCGGTGTTCTCGCTGAACATGATGGTGGCGCCCGCGCGCACCAGCAGGTCGGCCATGTAACCCACGGCGGGGTTGGCGGTGACACCGCTGAAGGCATCGCTGCCGCCGCACTGCACGCCCACCACCAGCTCGCTGGCCGGCACGGTTTCGCGCCGCCGCGCATTCAGGCGTTCCAGATGCCTCTTGGCCGTGACCATGATGTCGTCGATCATGCTCATGAAGCCGATGTGCGCGCTGTCTTGCAGGCAGACCACGTCGAGCTTGTCGTCGTTCTGTTCACTGGCCGAGCTGCCGGACTCACCGGGTTGGCGGATCGGGATGTTGCGAAAACTGCCGGGCGGCAGCAGGCGGTCCGGCTGCAGTTTCTCGCAGCCCAGGCTGACCACCATGACCTCACCGCCGAAGTTGGGGTTGAGGCTGATGTTGCGCAGCGTGCGGATCGGGATCGGCGCTTCCGGCGCGTCGATGGCGACACCGCAGCCGTAGGTGTGTTCCAGGCCGACAACGCCGTCGACATTCGGGTACTTCGGCAGCAGCTCCTTGCGGATGCGTTCCACCGCCACGTCCACCACCCCGGCCACGCACTGCACCGTGGTCGTGATGGCCAGCAGGTTGCGCGTGCCTACCGAGCCGTCCGGGTTGCGATAGCCCTCGAAGGTGTAGCCCGTCAAAGGCTCGGGCGTGGGGCGTTTGACGGTGGCCATCGGCAGGCCCTGCAACTCGCGCGCGGCCGGCATGTCCAGCAGGCGCTCATGCACCCAGCTGCCGGCCGGGATGTCGGCCTTGGCGTAGCCGATGGGCACGCCGTAGCGCAGCACGGCCGCGCCTTGGGGGATGTCGACCAGCGCGACTTTGTGCGCCTGCGGCACTTTCTCGCGCAGCGTGAGGTCACCATGCGGGGCGCCCAGCGCGGTGCCCGCGGGCAGGCCCCCTTCGTTGGCGACGATGGCCACGTTGTCGGTGGCCTGCATGCGGATGATGATGGCGTGCATGGATTTCTGCGAGAAGGAGGGGTCAGGGGCGATCAACGATCTCGATCCAGTTGGGCCCCTTGCCCACGGGGACGCGTTGGGCTTGGCTCAAGCGGCCGTTGTCTGGGTCGATGCGGTACAGCGTCACGGAATGCGAGAGCTGGCCGGCTGCCATCAGCCACTGGCCGGAGCTGTCGATCTGAAAACCGCGCGGTTGCTGCTCGGTCGCCTGGTGTCCGACCAGGGTCAGTGCGCCGCTGCCTGCGTCAACCCGCCAGATCGCCAGGGTGCTGGAGGTGCGTTCACTGGTGTAGAGGAAGCGACCATCCGGGGTCAGATGCAAATCGGCTGCCCAGGGCTTGCCCGTGAAACCAGCCGGGAGTGTGGACCAATGTTGCTTGCGGCTCAATTGGCCTTTGGCGGCGTCAACCTCGAGCAGCTCGACGCTGGCGTCCAGCTCGCCGAGCAAATAGGCGTGTCGACCGTTCGGATGAAACACCAAGTGGCGTGGGCCGCTGCCAGGGCGCGCGGCCATGGCCGGCGGATCGTTGGGCGTGAGCTGGCCGGTGGCGGCGTCAAAGCGCCACTGCAGCACCTGGTCGGTGCCCAGGCTGGTGATGTACACGTTGCGGTTGGCCGCATCTGGAATGGCGGCGTGCGCGTTCTTGCCATTGGGCACGATCTGCACGGCGGCGGCAGGCTTGCCAGCGGCATCGATGGGCGAGACGCTGGCGCGATGGCCGCCGTAGGATGCGGCGAAAAGCCAGCGCCCGCTGCGGTCCGTCGCGATGTTGGCCATGCTGTCGGGCAGCGCGGCACTGCCGAGCGGGCTCAGCTGTCCCGTGGTTGCATCGATCGTGAAGGCGGCGGCCGTGTAGGGCTCAGAGCGCAGGGCGACGTAGAGCTTCTTCTGGTCTGGGCTCAAGGCCAGCGGCATGGCGGTCCCGCCGACAGACACGGTTTGCAATGAACGCAGCGTGCCCTCACGCTTGTTCAACTCAAGCACGCTGATCTCGCGGCTGTCGGCGTTGCTGACATAAGCCGTGGCGGTGGTGGAAGTGGCGCAACCTTGCAGCATCAGGCAAACCGCCGCGGCGGCTCCGCAGAAGAGTTTAGGGAAGGACATGGAACAAGACTCCAGGTGGTCATCGTTGCAATCGTTTCAGAGAATTCAGCTCGGCGATTGGGAGGCCGTGCTCGGCCCTCCAAATCGCTCAGTCCGCCTTGATGCCCGCCGCCTTGATCACCTGGGCCCACTTCGCAACTTCCGCTTTCTGGTAGTCGGCAAGCTGGGCCGGCGTCATGGTGGACGAGACCATGCCAAAGCTCTTCAGGCGCGCCTGAATGTCCGGCGTGGCGATGATCTTCATGATTTCAGCGTGCAGTCGATCCACGATGGGTTTGGGCGTGCCGGCCGGCGCGAACACGGCTTGCCAGGAGCCCATGTCGAAGCCCTTCTGACCGGCTTCTGAAATGGTCGGCACATTGGGCAGCGAATCCAGTCGCTTGGAGCTGGTGACGGCGATGGGACGCAGCTTGCCGGACTCGATGTGCGGTCCCACGATCAGCGTGGTGTCGAACATCATGTCCACTTGACCTCCGATCACGTCCTGCACGGCTGGGCCGCTGCCCTTGTAGGGCACGTGGGTGAACTTCACGCCGGACTGGAATGCCAGCAGCTCCAGCGCCATGTGCATGGAGGTGCCCGTGCCCGCTGAGGCTGCCGACAGGCCGCCTGAGCGGGCCTTGCTGGCGGCCATCACGTCGGCCAGTGTCTTGTAGGGGCTGGATGAGGGAACCACCAACACCAGCGGCCCAGAGCCGAGCATGGCCACGGGCGTGAAAGACTTGATGGGGTCGTAGTCGATCTTGGCGTACATGCTCACATTGATGGCGTGCGAGCTGATGGTGCCGCCCAGGATGGTGTAGCCATCCGCAGGCGCTCGGGCCGCGATCGCGGAGCCCACGCTGCCGCCCGCGCCGCCCTTGTTGTCGATGATCACCGGCGTGCCCAAGGCCGTGCTCAAGGCTGGGGCAATCAGGCGAGCCAGCGTGTCGGTATTGCCACCAGGTGCGAAAGGCACCATGTAGGTGATGGCCTTGCCCGTGGGCCAGCTGCCCTGCGCGGCGGCGGGCAAGGCAGCGAACAAGCTGGCGCAGGCGCCACTCAGTAGCAGGGTGCTGGCAGCCAGAGAACGGCGGATCAGGTTGCGGCGTTGCATGATTGTCTCCTTGTCGACGTGGTTGAAAGCATGGGGTCCGGGCGTATCACGACCGCTTCGGGTGACGGTCTTGGGTGGCACGCTGAGTGTGGCATCTGTGGGAATCAGCGTCACGGGATTGGGGCTCAGAAGCGCGGCTGCACTCCCGTGAAGGCCGGGTCGTACTTCTTCATCTGTCCAAGGTCATCCCGGTTGCGGATGCCGCAGCGCAGGTAGTTGTCGTGCAGGCGGGCCAGGGCCTCGCGGTCAATGGTCACACCCAGGCCCGGGCCAGTGGGCACGCGCAGGCTGCCGTTCTCGAACTTCAGACGGCCCCCCGTGACGATCTCCTCGTCCTGCCAGGGGTAGTGCGTGTCGCAGGCGTAGGTCAGCAGCGGCACGCTGGCGCAGAGGTGCGTCATGGCCACCAGGCTGATGCCCAGGTGCGAGTTGCTGTGCATGGACAGCCCCAGGTCGAAGGTGCGGCAGAGCATCGACAACTGCTGCGTGGCGCGCAGGCCGCCCCAGTAGTGGTGGTCGCTCAACACGATCTTCACCGGGCAGCCCATGTCGGCGTTGCGGCGGAATTCCGCGAAATCGGTCACGACCATGTTGGTGGCCAGGGGCACGTCACATTCGCGCGCCACGGCAGCCATGCCGTCCAGGCGAGGCGCCGGATCTTCGTAGTACTCCAGCACGCCGTGCAGCTGCTGCACGATCTTCAGGCTCGTTTCGACGGTCCAATTGCCGTTGGGGTCGATGCGCAGCGGCGTGCCGGGGAAGGCCTGCGCCAGCGCGAGGATGCCCGCGGCCTCCTGCTCGGGCGGCAGCGCGCCCGCCTTGAGCTTGATGCTCTGGAAGCCGTATTGGTCGATCATGCGCCGCGCTTGCGCGACGAGCTGCTCAGGCTTCAGCGCCTCGCCCCAGGCATCGGGCGCATAGGGCTTTTCGATGTGCTCGGCGTACTTGTAGAACAGGTAGGCCGAGTAGGGCACGCGGTCACGCGCCGCGCCGCCCAGCAAATCCACCACGGGCGCGTTCGCCATCTGGCCTTGCAGGTCCATCATGGCCACTTCGAAGGCGCTGATCACCTTGGCCACGGTCTTGGAGACATGCGTGCCGGGCGCCAGCGAGACCTGTTGCGTCAGGAACTCCGAGGTGGTTTGCTTCGGGGGCGTGACCAGGGCACGCACGCGCGCTTCCATCTCGTTCAGCGACCAGGGGGACAAACCTTGGAGCGCGGGCGCGGCCTTGGCCAGCGCCTCCAGCATGGGCAGATCGCCGTAGCTTTCGTTGATGCCGACCAGACCAGCGGCTGTCTCGATTTCGATGATCGAGCGCAGCGCCCAGGGTTCGTGGATGCCCGCCGCGTTCAGCAGCGGCGGGTCGCGGAAGGCGATGGGCGTGATGCGGACATGCCGGATGGCGTGCGAGGTACTCATGAAGCGCGGAAAACGTGAAGGATGTTCTGGGGGCTCACTTGATCAGCATGTGCGGTAGCCACAGCGAGAAGCCCGGCACGTAGGTCACCAGCATCAGACACACCGTGAGCGCGCCGTAGAAGGGCAGGATGGAGCGCATCACCTGCCCGACCGATATCTCGCCAATCGCACAGCCGACAAACTGCGTCACCCCCACCGGCGGGGTGTTCAAACCCAGCGCGCAGTTGATCAGCATGACGATGCCGAACTGCACCGGGTCCATGCCGAACTGAACCGCGATGGGCAGAAAAATGGGCGTGCAGACCAGGATGGTGGCGGCCATGTCGAGGAAGGTGCCGAGCAGGAACAGCAAGATGTTGATCATCAGGAAGATCACCCAGGGCTCGCTGCTGATGCTCTGCATCAGCTCGCCGGTCTTCTGCGGCACTTCGTACAGGGCCATGAAGTAGCCGAAGGCCGAGGAGATGCCGATCAGCAGCAACACCACGCCCGTGGTCTTGCAGGCTTTCGCGCAGGCCTTCATGAAGTCCTGCCAATTGAGCGAGCGGTACACCAAGGCCGTGACCAGCAAGGCCCACAGCACCGCGACCGACGCCGACTCGGCGGGCGTGAAGATGCCTGAGAGAATGCCCGCCAAGATGATGACGACGATCAGCAGGCCCGGAGCGGCGGCCAACGCGGTGCGCAGTACTTCGCGCCAGCCGGGGAACTTGCCGCGGGTGGCATAGCCGCGCTTGACCGCGACGTAATAGGCCGCGCCCAGATTGCACAGCGTCAGCAAGATGGCGGGGATGATGCCGGCCAGGATCATGGCGAGCACGCTGACCGAGGCGATGCCCGTGGTGGCCAGCGTGAAGATGATGATGTTGTGCGAGGTGGGCATCAGCACGCCGACCAGGGCGGCGTGGGTGGTGACGTTGACGGCGTAGTCGGCGTCGTAACCCTCCTTCTTCATCAGCGGAATCATCACCGAGCCCATGGCGGACACGTCTGCCAAGGCGGACCCCGAGACACCGCCGAACAGCGTGCAGCCGACGACGTTGCTCATGCCCAGGCCACCGCGCACGTGGCCCACGAGGCTGTTGGCGAAGCGCACGATGCGGTCGGCGATGCCGCCGTAGAGCATGAGCTCACCGGCGAACACGAAGAAAGGGATCGCCATGAAGGAGAACACCTGCATGCCGCCGACCATCTTTTGGAAGACGATGGGTACCGGCACGCCCGCGTAGAGCACGGTGGCGACCGAGGCCAGGCCGATCGAGAACGCCACGGGCACGCCGACGAGCAGCAGGGCAATGAATGTGATTGAGAGTACGGCCAGTTCCATGAAGAGCGCCTTGTCGGGAAAATTTCAGTGCAGCAATCGATTGCGTGATTCGCCGATGCCGCGAATCAGTACCAGGCGGGCTCGACTTCTTCGCCGCGCAGCAGGGCCAGGATGTGTTCGAAGGAGAACATCACGATCAGCACGCCGGCGATGACCAGCGCAAGGTAGTCGAGTCCCGCGGGCACGCCCAGCAGGGGATCGAGTTCGTCCCACTTGAGACGGGTCCAGAGCCAGCCGCTAGAGACCATGATGGCGCCGAACAGGGCGATCAGGGCGTGAATCAGCACCTCCACTTTCAGGCGCATTGATTCGGGCAGCAGCGTGACCAGCGATTCCAGGCCAATGTGGCCCGCGTCGCGCACGCCCACGGCCACGGCCAGGGCCGTGATGTAGAGCACCAGCTCTAACGCCAGCGCTTCGGTCCAGGTGGGGGTGTCATTGAAGATGTAGCGGCCGATCACCTGGGTCTGCACCGACAAGATCAGCATGATCAGGCCCACGATGGCCAGAATCAGACTCGTCTTGCTGAGCAAGGCACAGAATCGGGTGTAGAGGTGTTTGGCTGGCGGGCGATGGGGCGAGCCAGCGTTGGGCGTGAAAGTCATGGGGGCGTCGTCGGAAGGACGGAGAGGGAAACAGGCGCACGTCCTGTGCAGCTACGGCTGCGTGGGACGTGCGCCTTGAGTCGCAGTCTTGGGGGTTACTTGGTGTCCTGGACAGCCTTCACCAGGCGCTGCAGGTCAGGCGTGGTGATGAACTTGTCGTAGACCGGCTTCATGGCGTTCTGGAACTCGGCCTTGTTCACGTCCTTGACGAGCGTGGCGCCGGCCTTGGTCACGATGTCGATGGCCTTGGCGGTCTGCTCGTCCCACTTTTGACGTTGGAACTTCACCGATTCCTTGGCGGTTTCACGGAACAGGGCTTGGTCAGCGGGCGACAGCTTGTCGAAGAAGGCCTTGGAGATCACCAGCATTTCCGGGGCCATCGAGTGCTCGGTGTACGAGTAGAACTTCACCGCTTCGTAGTGCTTGAAGCCTTCGTAGGAGGGCTCGTTGTTCTCGGCAGCGTCGATCACGCCGGTCTTGAGGGCCGTGTAGACCTCGGCGGTGGGCATGGGCGTGGCGTTGGCGCCCATGGCGCTGGCCACGGCCACCCACAGGTCCGACGGTTGCACGCGGATCTTCATGCCCTTGACGTCGGCGAGGGTGCGCACCGGCTTCTTGGAGTAGATGGAGCGCGCGCCGCTGTCATAGAAGGCCAGGCCGACCAGCCCCTGGTGTTCGCAACCCTTGAGGATTTCCTCGCCGATCGGGCCGTCCAGCGACTTGCGCATGTGCGAGATCGAACGGAACAGGAAGGGCATGGTGGGCACCAGGCTCTTGGGGCAGATGGCGTTGAGCGAGCTGATGTTGACGCGGTTCATTTCCAGCGCGCCGATCTTCACCTGGTCCAGGGTTTCCTTCTCGGAACCGAGGGCGCTCTTGTTGAAGACCTTGATCTTGTACTTGCCGCCGCTGCGCTTGTCGAGCTGTTCGCTCATGTAGCGCACGGCCGCGACGGTGGGGTAGTCGTCGCTGTTGTGCACGTCAGCCGAGCGCAGCTCGACGGCGGACGCCGCGCCGGCCAGGCCGATGGCGGCCAGCAGCGCGACGAGGGGACGCAAGGATTTCTTCATCATGGTTGTCTCCTGGTTGGTTGTGAGTGGAGGGAAGGGAAACTCAGGTCTTGTCGAAGGGGCCTTGCTTGACAAAGCCACCGCCGTGGTGGATCAGGCCAGCGTCCTTCGTGTCGATCACGGGCTGGCGGGCTTCGACGGCGGCGCGGAAACGCTCCGAGCTGTCTTGCGGGCGATAGCCGATGTGCCGCGCCTTGCTGTTGTCATACCAAGCGGTGGCGTTGTCGCTGATGCCATAAATCACGCTGTGGCCGACCACTGGTGCGGTCAGCGAGGACACGACCAGGCGTTCCAGGTCGTCGTAGCTCATCCAAGTGCCGAGCATGCGGCGGTCGCGCGGCTCAGGGAAGGACGAACCAATGCGCATGGACACGGTCTCGATGCCGTAGCGGTCCCAGTAGAACTGGGCCAAGTTCTCGCCGAACGCCTTGGACAGGCCGTAGTAGCCGTCGGGGCGCATGGGGACGTCGGTACCGACCACTTCGTCTTGGCGGTAGAAGCCCGTGACGTGGTTGGAGCTGGCGAAGACGATGCGCTTGACGCCATGGCGGCGCGCGCCTTCGTAGACGTTGAAAGTGCCCGTGATGTTGGCGGGCAGAATTTCTTCGAAGGAATGCTCGGTCGAGATGCCGCCAAGGTGCACCACGGCGCTGACGTCCTTGAGCAGAGCGTCCACGGCGGCCTTGTTTTCCAGGGCCACGGGCATGACTTCCTCCCCAGGTCCGGCGGCACCCAGGTCCGCGATGTCGGACAGGCGCAGCACGTCGCAGTAGGCCTTGAGGCGGCGACGCAACTCCCGGCCCAGGCCGCCGGCGGCACCGGTCAACAGCAGGCGAGGAAAGCGCAGGGAAGTGGAATGGGCAGCGGACATAAGGGGAAGCGAGGGGATGTGGCGGTTTAAAGCGCAGGATGGATCAGATAAAGTCGCGTGACAACTTGCAATTTGTTATCAGTTGTCGTACAACAATCTTCGTGCCTCACAGAAGGCTTGTCAATGCCAAGTAACTCAGGGGAATCCCCAGTGCACACTGCTTTCCGTCGTCGTCCCCGAACCTTGGCCCTGGAGTTGGTCGAGTCGCTCGGCGACCGCATCCGCGACGGTCGCATCGCTTCCGGTGACAAGCTACCGACCGAGGCGGCCATCATGGCCGAGTTCGGTGTCAGCCGCACGGTGGTGCGCGAAGCCATTTCCAAGATGCAGGCGGCCGGCTTGGTGGAGACCCGGCATGGCATCGGCACTTTCGTGGTCGGTTTGGGGGACAGCGCGGCCTTTCGCATCGCGCCGGAGCAACTGGGCACGCTGCGCGACGTGATCGCCGTGCTGGAGCTGCGCATCGGCATCGAGACCGAGGCGGCGGCGCTGGCGGCCACCCGCCGCACCCAGCGCAATCTTGAGGAAATGCGGTCCTCGCTGGATGCCTTCGCGGCGGCCTTGGTCGAAGGGCGCGACGCCGTGGGGCCCGATTTCCAGTTTCATCTGGAAATCGCGCGCGCCACGCAAAACCCGCATTTCGCTGAATTCATGGGCACCTTGGGGGCCATGATCATCCCGCGGGCGCGTCTGGGTGCGGGGGAGGACGCGCAGGAGGAGGCGTTGCGCTATCTGCGGCGCGCCAACGGCGAGCACGAGAACATCTACGACGCCATCGTCAGCCAAGACCCGGAAGCGGCCCGCGCCGCGATGCGCACCCACTTGGCCAACAGCCGGGAGCGCCGCCGCCGCGTGGCCCAGCTGTCCGGGGAATCTGGCGCTAAATAAGAGAAAAAGACCGGGTGCCAGCCGGTTCAAGGGGTGCTCGGTGCTTGCCCGAGGGTTTGCCTGAGGTTGACAGATGGTGTTCATGTTGTACGATGACTGATAAGTTGTGCGTTCTATCGCACATCCCGTCTCGCATTCCCCATTCCTCACCGCTCGCGTACCTCGCGGGCATTCGTACAAGCTCAGGAGTCCCATGAATCCGCAAGAACTCAAATCCATCATGTCTCACGGCCTGTTGTCGTTCCCGATCACGGACTTCGACGCGCAGGGTGAGTTCCGCCCCAAGACCTACATCGAGCGCCTGGAGTGGCTGGCCCCGTACGGCGCGAGCGCGCTGTTCGCCGCCGGTGGCACGGGTGAGTATTTCTCGCTGTCCGGTCCCGAGTACGGCCAGGTCATCAAGACCGCCGTGGACACCTGCCGCGGCAAGGTGCCGATCATCGCTGGCGCTGGCGGCCCGACCCGCACCGCCATCGCCCATGCACAGGAAGCCGAGCGCCTGGGCGCGCACGGCATCCTGCTGCTGCCGCACTACCTGACGGAAGCGGGGCAGGAGGGCTTGATCGCCCACGTGGAGGCCGTCTGCAAGAGCGTGAAGTTCGGCGTCATCGTCTACAACCGCGACCGCACCCGCCTCACGCCCAACTCGCTGGCCATCTTGGCTGAGCGTTGCCCCAACCTGATCGGCTTCAAGGACGGCGTGGGCAACATCGAGATCATGTCCTCCATCTACATGAAGATGGGTGACCGCTTCGCCTACCTGGGTGGCCTGCCGACCGCGGAGGTCTATGCCGCGGCCTACAAGGCGCTGGGCACGCCGGTGTATTCGTCGGCTGTGTTCAATTTCATTCCCAAGACCGCGATGGAGTTCTACAAGGCCGTGGCCGCCGACGACATGGCGACCCAGCATCGCCTGTTGAAGGATTTCTTCATGCCCTACCTGAACATCCGCAACCGCGTTGAGGGTTATGGCGTCAGCATCATCAAGGCCGGAGCCAAGATCGTGGGTCACGACGGCGGTCCGGTGCGCGCGCCCTTGACCGACCTCACGCCGGCCGAGATGGAAGAACTCGCCGCGCTGATCAAGAAGCTCGGCCCGCAATAAGCCAGGGTGGGGCGGTTCATCCGCCCCCCCTCGGCCGTGCTTGATCGCGCTGGATCCAGCCGCGGTCAGAGCCGCCGCGCCAACCATCGCCTCAGACAAAGACAAGGAGACAAGCCATCATGAAGAAACGTGCATTCCTGTTCGGCCTGTTCACCGCGCTGGCCTTGGCCGGCGCATCGGTGTTCGCGCAGCCGACTGCTTACCCCAGCAAGGCGATCCGCATCGTCGTGCCATTTCCCGCTGGAGGCACCTCGGACGTGCTGGCCCGTCTGATCGGCGTCAAAATGAGCGAGAAGTTCGGCCAGCCCGTGATCGTCGAGAACCGCCCGGGCAGCGCGGGCAACCTGGGTGCCGATCTGGTGGCCAAGTCGCCAGCCGATGGGCACACCTTTGTGCTGATGGACGTGGGCAACCTGACCATCAGCCCCGCGCTGTACAAACTGCCCTTTGACGTGCTGCGCGACTTCGCGCCCGTGGCCATGGTCGGTTATTCGCCCCACTTGCTGGTGGTGAGCACCCAAGTGCCTGCTGACAACCTCGCTGACTTCGTCAAGTACGCCAAGGCCAATCCCGGCAAGCTCAATTTCGCCGCGGCAGCGGGCATGGGCAGCGCCACCCACTTGGCGGGCGTGCAGTTCGCCCGCCGCCTGGGCATTGATTGGAGCTATGTGCCTTACAAGGGCGGTGCCCAGGCCATGACCGATCTGGTGGGGGGGCACATGGACGTGACCTTCAACGGCATGGTCGCCACCTACCCGCACGTCAAGTCCGGCAAGCTCAAGCTGCTGGCCGTTTCCAGTGCCAAGCGTTGGAGTGAACTGCCCACCGTGCCCGCGGTGGCCGAGAGCCTGCCTGGTTTCCTGACCGGCAGCTGGCAGGGCCTGCTGGCACCCGCGGGTACGCCGCCTGCCGTGATCCGCGCGGTGCACGACGAAGTGCTGCGCATCACGGCCTTGCCCGAAATCCGTGAAAAACTCCAGACCCTGGGTTTCGAGCCCTCGCAGATGAGTCCCGCCGAGTTCGGCACCTGGCTCAAGGCCGAGATTCCGGCCATGGCCAAGATCGTGAACGACGAGAAAATCACTGTCGAATGAAGCGGCCCTGGCGCTCAACCGGAGAAACACCATGAAAAAGACGTTGTTGACTTTTCTGTTGGCGATCAGCGCGAGTGTTGGCGCCTGGGCCTGGCCTGACAAGCCGGTCACCCTGCTGGTGCCGTTCCCGCCGGGAGGCTCCACCGACCTGATCGCGCGCACGCTCGCGGCCAAGTTGCAAGAAAAGCTCGGCGGCACGTTCATCGTGGACAACAAGGCCGGAGCCACTGGCACCATCGGTGCCGCCCAGGTCGCGCGTTCAGCGCCGGACGGCCACACCATCTTGGTGGCTTCGCTCGGCCCGTATGTGATCGCTCCGCACCTCCTGGCCAAGGTGCCGTATGACGCGCTCACGGACTTCGACTACATCACGGTCGCCGTGCAGGCCCCCAATGTGCTCGTGGTGCCGGCGGTTTCGCCGCACAATTCCCTGAAGGATGTGCTGTCCTATCTGCGCGCCAATCCGGACAAGATGACCTTCGCGTCGTCCGGCAGCGGCAGCAGTGACCACCTGACTGCCGAGCTCTTCTGGCAGCAGACCAAAACCTCCGGCGTGCACGTGCCCTACAAGGGCGGTGGCCCGGTGATGACGGACCTGCTGGGCGCCCAGGTGGACTCGTCCTTCATGAACATCAACACCGCCATGCCGCAGATCAAGGCGGGCAAGCTCAAGGCCTTGGCCATCACCAGCGCCAAGCGCTCTCCGCTGCTGCCCGAGGTACCCACCCTGGAAGAATCGGGCATCAAGGATGCCAATGTCTATTCTTGGCAGGCCATCGCAGCGCCCAAGGGTTTGCCCGCCGCGATCAAGACCAAGTTGCATGCGGCCATCGTGGCGGCGCTCAACGAGCCGGATGTCAAACCCAAGTTGCTGGAGTTGGGCTTTGAGATCGTGGGCAACACGCCCGCCCAATTCACTGCTTACCAAGCCGCCGAGTTCGCTCGCTGGAAGAAGCTGATCGCGGATCGCAAGATCACGGCCAACTGATTTCCTTGTCCATCACCACGGTTTTTTTCGAATCGCCCTGGATCCCATTGTCGAACCCATGTCCAAGCACTCCACTCCCGTCATCACCGAATTGCGCGCCGTGCCCGTCGCAGGGCAGGACAGCATGTTGCTCAACCTGTCGGGCGCGCACGCACCGTATTTCACGCGCAACCTGCTGATCCTGCGCGACAGCGCGGGTCGCACGGGCGTGGGCGAGGTGCCCGGGGGCGAGAAGATCCGCCAGACTTTGGAAGACGCCGCGGAATTGGTGGTCGGCCAGCCGCTGGGTGATGTGCAGGCGGTGCTCAACGCCATGCGCGCGCGTTTCGCCGACCGCGACGCGGGTGGGCGCGGACTGCAGACTTTCGATCTGCGCACCACCATCCACGCCGTGACCGCGGTGGAAAGCGCCATGCTGGATTTGCTGGGGCAGCACCTGAACGTGCCCCTGGCCGCCTTGCTGGGCGAGGGCCAGCAGCGCGCCTCGGTGGAGATGCTGGGTTACCTGTTTTTCCTCGGTGACCGGCGCAAGACCGACCTGCCCTACCGCGAGGAGTCGCGTTCAGATGACGCTTGGTTCCGTCTGCGCAATGAAGTCGCGATGACGCCCGAGGCCGTGGTGCGACTGGCCGAGGCCGCGCACGCCAAGTACGGCTTCAATGACTTCAAGCTCAAGGGCGGTGTGCTGCGTGGCGACGAAGAGGTCGAAGCGGTGATTGCCTTGCACGAGCGTTTCCCGCAGGCCCGCGTGACGCTGGACCCGAACGGCGGCTGGTTGCTCAAGGATGCGATCCGGCTGGGTCAGCGCATGCGCGGCGTGGTGGCCTACGCTGAAGATCCCTGTGGCGCGGAAGAGGGTTTCAGTGGCCGTGAGGTCATGGCCGAGTTCCGACGCGCCACGGGCTTGCCCACGGCCACCAACATGGTGGCGACCGATTGGCGCCAGATGGTGCACGCGCTTTCGCTGCAAAGTGTTGATATTCCCTTGGCCGACCCCCATTTCTGGACCATGGCCGGCTCCGTGCGCGTGGCCCAGACCTGCCGCGATTGGGGCTTGACCTGGGGCTCGCATTCCAACAACCACTTCGACGTCTCGCTGGCGATGTTCACGCACGTGGCTGCCGCGGCGCCGGGCAAGGTCACGGCCATCGACACGCACTGGATCTGGCAGGACGGCCAGCGCTTGACGAAGAACCCGCTGCAGATCGTTGGGGGCCATGTGCGCGTGCCCTCGAAGCCGGGATTGGGCGTCGAGTTGGACATGGCCGAAGTCGAAAAGGCGCACCAGCTCTACCTGCAACATGGTTTGGGCGCGCGCGACGACGCCGTGGCCATGCAGTACCTGGTTCCTGGCTGGAAGTTCGACAATAAGCGTCCCTGCCTCGTGCGCTGATTGCCGGTTCGCGACAACGATGCACATTCCCGCGGCCTGACTGCCGCGTTTTTCCTGGACTTCTCATGAGCACCACTTTCTCCTCTTACAACGCTCGCACCGGTGAGGTGCTGTCCACCCTGAATGCCTCCACGGCGCAGGACATCGACGCTGCCTGCACGGCCGCCGCCGCGGCTTTCCCGCTCTGGCAAGCCAGCAGCGGCGCGCAGCGCGCCACCTTGCTGCGCGCCTTGGCCCAGGGGCTAGAGACCGAACGCGAGGCCCTGATCGCACTGGCCGACCAGGAGACTGCGCTGGGACTGCCGCGCCTGTCGGGTGAGCTGGACCGCACGGCCTTCCAACTGCGCCGTTTCGCCGACATCGCCGAGCGTGGCGTGCCTTTCGAGTTCGTGGACGACCCCGCCGTAGCCGGCGCTCCGCCGGCGGGCCATCCGGCCATGCAACGCTGGAGCGTGCCGCTGGGTCCGGTGGCCATGTATGCGGCCAGCAATTTCCCCTTCGCTTTCTCGGTACTGGGTGGCGACACGGCCTCGGCCCTGGCGGCGGGTTGCCCCGTCGTGGTCAAGGCGCATCCGGGCCATCCGCGGCTCTCGCGCCAGGTGTTCGACATCATCCAGCGCACGCTGAGCGCTCAGGGCTTGCCGGCAGGTCTCGTGGGGATGGTGCAGGGCATCAGCAACGAAGTGGGCGTGCAACTGGTGCGCCACCCCGCGATCGCTGCAGCCGCCTTCACCGGGTCCACGCGCGGCGGCGCTGCCTTGTCCGCCGAGGCTGCGGCCCGTCCGCGCCCGATTCCCTTCTACGGTGAACTGGGCTCGATCAACCCGGTCATCGCCTTGCCGGCCGAGCTCCAGGCCAAGGGCGCCGACCTGGCGACCGCCTTGGCCGGTTCCATCGCCCTGGGCTCGGGCCAGTTTTGCACCAACCCCGGCGTTATCGTGTTGATCGATGGCCTCTTGCCCGATGGCAAGTCCATCAACGACGGCTTTGTCGCTCAGCTGGCCCAGGCTTTGGGCGGGCAAAAGCCCCATGCCATGCTGACGCAGGGCATGCGCAAGAACTTCGCCGCAGGTGTGGAACATTGGGCCGAGGCGGGCGCCACCCTGGTGTTGCACCAGCCCGCGCCGCTGGAGCAACCGCCCCATCCAGAATTGGCGCAGGTCACTGCCGCGCAGTTCATCGCCAAGTCCGTGCTGCGCGAGGAAGTCTTTGGCCCCAGCAGCCTGGTGGTGCGCGCGGCCAGCGCGGCCGAGGCTTTGCAAGTGTTGCAAGCCGTCGGCGGTAGCCTGACCGTGACCGTCTGGGGCGCGCAGGCTGAAAGCGCCGAGGTGCAGAGCCTGGTCCGTGGCGCGATGGCGATTGCGGGCCGCGTGCTGTTCGCGGGCGTGCCGACGGGCGTGGCCGTGACGGCAGCGCAGCAGCATGGTGGCCCCTGGCCCAGCAGCAGCCGCCCCGAGAGCACCTCGGTCGGTGACGCGGCACTGGCGCGCTTCCTGCGTCCGGTGGCTCTGCAGGACGCACCCGCTTGGCTCACGGCACGGCAGGGTCGGCCTCTCTGAGCGAGAGGCCCCCACCGCTGTATCCAACACGACCGCCACCTGACGGTGGCGGACTTTTTTCCGATCCGGCCACCGACATGGTGGCCGTTTGTTTTTCCCGGACCCTGGGGTAGGACAGGCGGCTCAGCCGTTGAGCGCGGCCTTCACGGCGGCGCTGACTTGGCCCATCTCGGCCTTGCCGGCGAGTTTGGTCTTGACCGCGCCCATGACTTTGCCCATGTCGCCTGGCCCCTTGGCTCCGAGTTCCGCGACGATGGCCTTGACCTCGGCGGCCACTTCTTCGGCGGACAGGCGCGCGGGCAGGTAGGCTTGGAGCACCGTCACCTCGGCTTTTTCCTTGTCCGCCAGGTCTTGGCGTGCGGCTTTCTCGAAGGCTTCGATGCTGTCCTTGCGCTGCTTGAGCAGTTTGTCCACGACCGCGACGACCGCGGCGTCATCGAGCGTGATGCGTTCGTCGACTTCCTTCTGCTTGATCGCGGCCGTCAGCAGGCGGATGGTGCCCAGGCGCTCCATGTCCTTGGCGCGCATGGCGCTCTTCATGTCTTCGTTGATCTGGTCCTTGAGGCTCATGGTCATCTCCATCTGGAAAGGAAAGGGAAGCCGGAAAAAACAAAACCCACGCCAAGCGTCCCCGGCGCGGGTTTCATGGGACTGTAGGCCTGGCGGCGTTCAGTCCTGCCGTACCGAATCAATACAGCTTCTTGGGCAACTGCATCGAGCGGATGCGCTTGTAGTTGCGCTTGACGGCGGCGGCCTTCTTGCGCTTGCGCTCGGCGGTGGGCTTTTCATAGAACTCGCGGGCGCGCAGGTCGGTCAGCAGGCCCAGCTTTTCGATGGTGCGCTTGAAGCGGCGCAGGGCCACGTCAAACGGCTCGTTTTCTTTGACACGGATGGTGGTCATTCAATCGTTCCGAAATGTGCGGTCAGAGGGAAGGCAGGAAGATCGGGCCTGTCAGCCATGCACCGCGAAGAGTCCCCCGTCTATGGTCTTAACTAGTATTTGGCCGACGGGGTTATGCCAGCAAAGCCGCTAATTATAGCCGGTTTGCCATGCGCGACAAGTTGGATTCGGCCAAACCAGCGCCTTGCAGTCCCATCCAGGGTGGCTGGACCTATCGCTCGAACCATGGGTTGGGTCGGCGCCGTCCATCGGGCGCGGGCGCATCGGTTCGGACGTGCATGCCGCCTCCGTGCTCAACGTGGCCCCGGCGTCAGGGCCATTGCGCAGGCATGGGCGCTGGCCCAGGCCCATTGGAAGTTGTAGCCCCCAAGCCAGCCCGTCACATCCACCACTTCACCGATGAAATACAGGCCGGCCTGGGCACGAGCCTCCAAGGTCTGGCTGCTCAGTTCGCGGGTGTCCACGCCACCGGCGGTCACCTCAGCCTTGGCATACCCCTCGCTGCCGGCGGGGGTGAGCGTCCAGCGCCTCAAGCGCTCGGCGAGGGCGGAGAGGGCCTTGTCACTGGTTTCGGCCACGGGCCGCTGCCATGCGGGGTCTTGCGCGGTCCAGGTTTCGGCCAAACGGGTTGGCAGGAGATGGGCCAGTTCCTTGGAGAGCAGCTTGCGCGACTGCTGTTTGGCCTCGGCGAGGTGGGCGGCGATGTCCTGCCCTGGCAGCAGGTCGATGTGCAAAGGCGTGCCCTCTTGCCAATAGCTCGATATCTGCAGAACCGCGGGACCCGAAAGGCCTCGGTGGGTGAACAGCAGGTCTTCCAGAAATGCCATGCCGGTGTGTTGGCTCTTGCCGCGAGGACGCTTTGGGGCGCCGTCCGCAGTGTCGCCTGCTGGGGCTGGGGCTGGGGCTGGGGCTGCGGCTGGCGGTTCGGCCTCGATCTTCACGGGCAGGGCCAGGCCGGCCAGTTCGGCGTAAGGCGCCCAAGCCGAGCTGTCAAAGGTCAAGGGCACCAGGGCTGGGCGCGGTGTGACGACGCGCAGGCCGAACTGCCGCGCGAGGCGATGCCCGAAGTCCGTGGCGCCAATCTTGGGAATGGACAAGCCGCCCGTGGCGACCACGAGGGAATGGCTTTGCACCGGGCCGCGTTCGGTGTCCAGCTCATAGGTCGTCCCCCCGGCAAGGCTTGCAACGTGCCGCACCGCCCGCACCGCGCAGGGTTGCCAGTGCGTCACCCCGCCAGCCGCGCATTCGCGCAGCAGCAGTTGGACGACGTCGTCGGCCGAGCGATCACAGAACAGCTGGCCCTTGTGCTTTTCATGCCAGGGAATTCCCGCGCCTTGCAGCAGGTTGATGAAGTCTGCCGGTGTGTAGCGTGCCAGCGCGGACCGGCAGAACTCCGGGTTTTCACCGAGGTAATGCTTGTGGGGGGCGCGCGGGTCCAGGTCGCGATTGGTGAAGTTGCAACGCCCGCCGCCAGAGATGCGGATTTTTTCGGCCACCTTGACCGCGTGGTCAATGAGCAAGACTTTGAGGCCACGTTGTCCCGCGACGCCCGCGCAAAACAGGCCGGCCGCACCTGCCCCGATCACCACCACATCGAATTGCTGCATGGGGCGGCAGTGTAAGTGCCATGCTCCTTCGCACTCGCGACGCCAAGGAATGGACGTAGGTCGACGTTGTTGATCGGTGTCGGCCGACCGAAGGAGCTAAAAAAATGATTTCGGTGTTACCGTCAATCTGATTACGATTGGCGATTGATTTGTCTCATCTTGCCCGCCAGGTCCTGTAAGCGCCTTGATGTATTCTTTTCGCCCAAAAAACGTGCGAGCTGATCGAGACATGGGCAAAGGGATCGGCACATAAGAAAGGTCTGGACACGATGGCTGCAGAGAAAGCATTGGTTCCCGTGAATATCTCGGGAATCCGGGAGGGTGAGCCTTTGCCCTTTCACCTTCGCAACGAAGATGGCCAGATCTTGGCTTACCGGGGGCAGTTGGCGCAGCGCGACGTCTTGGAGCGCCTGATTTTTCGCGGTAGACAGCTGTTCATCGACGCGGCGGAGGACTATTCCGGCGCCTGGGACGAATCGAGCGGCAACGGCCCGATCTTGCGGCCGCGCGGGCAGAACTGGTATGACTACCAGGAGGAAGCCAACGTCCTGCTGCGGCTGCCCGAGGATCCCCGCTTCTTGGCGAGGCTGACTCGTTTCCACGACCACCTGCGCGAACTCGCCATCGCCAACCCTGACGCGGCCTTGCTGGCGCTTTTTTATCTGTCGACCATCGAGGTGCGCTTCTACAGCGCGACGCACGCCATGTTGGTCAGTGTGATGTGTGGCCTGGCGGCTCGCAATGTGTTGAACTGGCCCGAGGACAAGGAGCGCACGCTGAGCCTCGCGGCCCTGTCCATGAACGTCGGCATGACAGAGCTGCAGGACACCCTCGCACGCCAGACCACCGTGCTGGCGCCGGATCAAAAAGTGCTGGTGGCCAACCACTCGTCGCGGTCGATGAGCCTGTTGCACCGCGCGGGAGTGACCGACCCGGAGTGGCTGGAAGCCGTGCGCATGCACCACGCCACGTTCTCCGGTGGCCTGGGCGCCGAAGTGCCATGGGCCGAGCGCATGGCGCACCTGATCCAGCGCGCGGATTCCTTTGGGGCGCGTCGAGCGCCCCGCGCCACGCGCGCGCCCCTCGTCGCCGCGCGCGCCATGCAGTCCATTTATTTTGATCAGAACAAGCAGATCGATCCGGCGGGTGCGGCCCTCATCAAAGCCGTGGGCATCCATACGCCCGGGTCTTTCGTTCAGCTGGAGACCGGGGAAGTGGCCATCGTGGTCAAGCGTGGGCAGATCACGACCACGCCCAAGGTGCTGGTCCTGACCAATGGCGATGGCGTCGCCCTTTCCCGGTTCATTGCGCGAGACACCGCGCTGCCTGGACAGCGGGTGGCTCGCGCGGTGGAGCGCAGCGAGATCAAGATCAGCATCAACCTCGAGAAAATCCTCGCATTCGCTTGAGTCCGCGCGGGTTTGGGGGAGGGCCTACACTGCGCGCCATGCCTGACCACCCCCTTTCCTCGTCGCCTGATGCTGTCACGCGCATCCTTGGCATCGAATCCTCTTGTGATGAGACCGGCGTGGCCTTGGTCGAAACCCGCGACCAGGCCGCGCCGCGACTGCTGGCCCACGCGCTGCACAGCCAGATCGCCATGCACCAGGCCTATGGGGGCGTGGTGCCCGAATTGGCCAGTCGCGACCACATCCGCCGGGTACTGCCGCTGACGGCGCAGGTGATGCGCGAAGCGGGTCATGTGCTGGCCGACATTGACGTGGTGGCCTACACGCGCGGCCCTGGCCTCGCTGGCGCCCTGCTGGTGGGGGCAGGCGTGGCCTGCGCGCTGGGCGCGGCCCTGGGCAAGCCGGTGCTGGGCGTGCACCACCTCGAAGGGCATCTGCTGTCGCCGTTCCTGAGTGCCGACCCTCCGGAGTTCCCCTTCGTGGCCTTGCTGGTCTCGGGCGGACACACTCAGCTGATGCGCGTGGATGGGGTGGGGCAATACCAGCTGCTGGGCGAAACCATCGATGATGCAGCGGGCGAGGCCTTCGACAAGTCGGCCAAGTTGATGGGCTTGGGTTACCCGGGCGGGCCGGCTTTGGCGAAACTGGCAGAGCAAGGTGACCCCGCGGCCTTCAAGCTGCCGCGCCCTTTGCTGCACAGTGGCGACCTGGACTTTTCCTTCGCGGGTTTGAAGACGGCGGTGCTCACGCAATCGCAGCGCCTGCGGCAGGTCTCCGACGAGGAATTCGAGGCGCGCAAGGCCGATCTGGCGGCGTCGACACAGGCGGCCATCGTGGACGTGCTGGTGAAGAAGTCACTGGCCGCTCTGGAAACCACCGGGCTCAAGCGCCTGGTCGTGGCCGGTGGCGTGGGGGCCAACAAGGCACTGCGCGCGCAACTCAACGCAGCCTGTGCCAACCCCCGCCGCAGGGGGGGGGTGGTGCGCGTGCATTACCCCGAATTGCACCTGTGCACCGACAACGGCGCCATGATCGCCTTGGCTGCCGCCATGCGTTTGCAATCTGGTCAGCAGCGGGCGCTGCCTGCCGCCAGCTTCGAGGTCAAGCCACGCTGGCCGCTCGACGCAATCACCGTCGCCACGGCCTGAGCCACTCGTGCGGCTCAGGGCCAGTGGACTGGCGAATGACGGTGCGTCAGCAAAAACGCCCTATCGGACACGGTGAGGTGCTGCATCGCAACACTCGCCTGGGCTGGCGGGCCCAGGGGCGTCTTCAGTTGACCGTCAGCTTGACGCTGCGGTCTTGGGGCTGCACCTTGGCGAGTTTCAGCGTGAGTACGCCATGCTCGAGCTTGGCTTCGCTGGCGCTGGCGTCGATGTCCTGGGCCAGTTCGTAGACAGCCTTGTACTGCCGCTTGGCTTCGGCCAGCGTCTCGATGCGCACGACATTGCCTTCGATGCCGATGGACAGCTGTTCGCGAGAGACGCCAGGCATGTCGAAGGTCAGTTCGATGAACTTGTCGTCTTGCGTGGCCTCGGCGGCTTCGCCGAAGAAGCGGCCGCGCGCGGCATGGTCGAATACCCGATCAAGCGAGCGGTCAAAAGCGCGCAGAGAGGGAACGAAGGTGGAACGACGCAGAGCGGGAACGAACAACATGGTCAACTCCTGAGTTGAAAATCGGCGGGCTACGGCACGCGACTCGCGTGCTTGCAACCCTTACACTGCGCGGCTTTCAACCACGATTGCCGCTTGGTCCACATCTGTTGGCGCGGCCCTGTTTTTCAAGAGAGCTCCTCCGTGCACCACCGCATGTTTTCCCGGGTCTTGAAGCTGGCCATCGCGGCCCTATCTGTCGCGGTTTCGGCATACGCCCAAATCGCCGCGCCAGCGCCTCAGGCCGCGCAGGCATCTGCCGCGCAGCCCGTCCGCATCGCCATGATCGAAGGCTTGAGCGGGCCACTGGGCAATGCGGGTGAGGCGGTGCACCGCAATCTGGTGTGGGCCATCGAGCGGGTGAATGCTCGGGGCGGTCTGCAGTTGGATCTGCGTCGTTACGACAGCAAGGGCCAGACCGAGGAGGCCTTGGCCGCCCTGCGCGCCGCGATCGACGATGGCGCGCGCTTCATCATGCAGGGCAACAGCTCTTCCGTGGCGGCGGCTCTGATCGACGCCATCGACAAGCACAACGAGCGCGATCCGGCGCGGCGCGTGCTCTTCCTCAATTACTCGGCGGTCGACCCCATTCTCACCAACGAGAAATGCAGCTTCTGGCACTTTCGTTTTGACGCGCATGCCGACATGCGCATGGCCGCGCTGATGCGGGTGCTGCAGGAAGACCGCACCGTGCGCTCGGTCTACCTGATAGGTCAGGACTACAGCTTCGGCCAGGCGGTGCTGCGCGAGGCTCGGCGTCAACTCGGCGCCTTGCGGCCCGATATTCAGATCGTGGGCGAGGAGCTTCATCCCATCGGACGAGTGAAGGACTTCCTGCCCTACGCGCAGAAGATCAAGGCCAGGACGGCTGAAGTGCGTGGCACTTCGGCCGTGATCACGGGCAATTGGGGCAATGACCTCACCCTCTTGATCAAGGCAGCCCGCGAGGCAGGCTATGACGGCAAGTTCTACACCTTCTACGGCAATGCCCTCGGCGCGCCTGCCGCCCTTGGCGCGGCCGGTGTCGGGCAGGTCGTGGCCGTGGCGGATTGGTTGCCCAATGTGCCAGGCGCTCAGAGTGAGGTCTTCTACCGCGCCTTCCGCGAGCGCTTCCCCCGGCCCGAGGACGACTATGTGCACATGCGCATGCAGTTGATGATGGAAACCCTGGCGCAAGCCATCCAAAAGGCGGGTTCCACGGACGCGACGGCGGTGGCCCGTGCCTTGGAGCAGGCGGACGTGACCCTGTCCGGCCAACGAGGCCGCATGCGCGCGGGCGATCATCAATTCCAGCAGCCCTTGGTGGTGGGGGTGATGGCACGTCAGGCTGGTGATGGCGAGAAGGATGGCGTGAAGTTCGACGTGGAAGGCTCGGGTTATGGTTTCCGCGTGATCCGCCAGTTGAAGGCGGAACAGGCCGAGCAGCCGACGACCTGTCAGATGGTGCGGCCCTGACCCTTTACGCTTCGCTCCGCGCGCCTGAGTTCCCTTTCTTCACGTTCCTTTGTTTCAACAACCGCTCTAGCACCGTGGTCGACCATGCGACGCATCATCCGAAATCTTGAAGAATCCAAAATTCGCGAAGTGGCCAACGCCGGTCTGGGGCGCGCTGATCTCCTGACGTTCTGGTTTGGAGAGAGTGACGAAACCCCGCCAGACTTCGTGCGCCAAGCGGCCGTCAACTCGCTGGAAAAAGGGGAGGTCTTCTACACGCATAACCTGGGCTTGCCCGAGCTGCGCCAGGGGTTGGCTGGGCATCTGAGTCGCCTGCACGGCGCGGTCAGCGCCGACCGCATCGCCGTGACCTCGGGGGGCGTCAATGCCCTCATGATCGCCATGCAAGCCCTGCTGGACGCGGGCGATGAGGTGGTCATCGTCACGCCGGTTTGGCCCAATTTGGTGGCTCAGCCGCAGATATTGGGCGCCAAACTCAAGCCCGTGCCGCTGCGGCCCAGCGATGGCGCCTGGATGCTCGACATGGACGCGCTGCTGGCGGCGGTGACGCCCGCGACCAAGCTGCTCGTGGTCAACGCGCCGTCCAACCCCACGGGGTGGGCGCTCACGCGGGCCGAGCAGCAGCGCATCTTGGCGCATTGTCGTCAAACCGGCACCTGGATCCTGGCCGACGAGGTGTATTCGCAGCTCTATTACGACGCTGAAGGTGGCGGGCCGCGAGGCGCTGCGCCCAGCTTTCTGGACATTGCCTCCCCGGAGGACCGGCTGATGGTCGTGGGCAGTTTCTCCAAGGCCTTCCTGATGACGGGCTGGCGCCTGGGCTGGCTGGTGCTGCCGCCGTCCTGCACGCATGACGTGGGCAAGCTCATCGAGTTCAACACCTCGTGTGCCAGCGTCTTCACTCAGCGCGCGGCCATCACCGCCCTGGAGCGCGCTGACGAGATCACGCCTCGCGTGGTGGCGCATTTGAAGCAATGCCGCGACACCTTGGTGCCGCTCCTGCAGGCGGTGCCGGGCGTTGAACTGGCCATGCCGCGGGCAGGCATGTACGCCTTCTTCCGCATCGCGGGCGGCGCGGGCGAGTTCGCGGATGGCGTGGCTCTGGCCAAGCGCCTGGTGGCCGAGGCAGGATTGGGCTTGGCACCGGGGGAGGCCTTCGGCCCGGAGTCCGCGGGGTGGCTGCGCTGGTGCTTTGCCTCACGAGACCTGGCGCGCTTGTCGCAAGGCGTGGGGCGTCTTCAGGATTGGATGAAGGCCTGAGCGTGGCTCGGTCTGGGGCTCGTCCATGGCTCCGTCGCAGACTGCCATGAGGTTTTCGCTATAATTGGCCGGTTTTGCATGTCGGGAAGCCTTGGAAGCAGGGCGGTCAGGCGTGCTGAACGCACGCCGGCAAGCAGTTCCAGCCGCTGGCGCAAGTTGAAACCCGGGACGTTGTGGTCAGGCTCTCCGATTGTTGGCGAGTACCGCCTGCGCTTCGTCCATTCCGCTCAAAGGAAAGAAAATGATTGCATCCAATGTCAAGGCCGAAGTCGTCAAGGCCAATGCCCGTGCCGCCAATGACACCGGCAGCCCCGAAGTCCAGGTTGCCCTGCTGACCGCTCGCATCAACGAGCTGACCCCGCACTTCAAGACCCACGCCAAGGATCACCACGGTCGCCGTGGCCTGCTGCGCATGGTGAGCCGTCGCCGCAAGCTGTTGGACTACCTGAAGTCCAAGGATGCCGCGCGCTACACTGCGCTGATCACCAAGCTGGGTCTGCGCAAGTAAGACCAGATCATGAACAACGACGCCTGAGTTGGTGCCCATCCGCAAAGATGGTCTGCTGATTCAGGCGTTGTTCACTTCGGAGCCTGCAAGCACAGAGCGAAGCTGTGTCATTCCAAAGCCCCTCCCTGCGGGGGAGTCGCTCTGGAATGGCATCGTGTTCTGTGAGGCCTGCTTCGAGCCATGCGGGGGAGTCGCCCTCCGTTCACTGAAAGCGGAAAGAGCATTTCTTTCACGCTCAACCTAAAGGAGCAGCACATGAGCATGTTCAACAAAATCACCAAGACCTTCCAGTGGGGTCAGCACACCGTCACCATGGAAACCGGCGAAATCGCTCGCCAGTCCAGCGGCGCGGTGCTCGTCAACGTCGATGACACCGTGGTGCTGGCCACTGTGGTGGCATCCAAGTCCGCCAAGCCCGGTCAGGACTTCTTCCCACTCACCGTGGACTACTTGGAAAAGAGCTACGCGGCGGGCAAGATCCCTGGCAGCTTTTTCAAGCGCGAAGGCCGCCCCAGCGAGTACGAAACGCTGACCAGCCGCCTGATCGACCGTCCGATCCGCCCGCTGTTCCCCGAGGGCTTCTTCAACGAAGTCCAGGTGGTGATCCACACGGTCTCGCTGAACCCCGAAGTCGATGCCGACATCCCGGCCATGATCGCGACCAGCGCGGCCCTGGCCATCAGTGGCATTCCCTTCAACGGCCCGATTGGTGCCGCACGCGTGGGTTACATCAATGGTGAATATGTCCTGAACCCGGGTCAGACCCAGCGCAAGGACAGCCAGATGGACCTGGTGGTTGCCGGCACCGAAACCGCCGTGCTGATGGTGGAATCCGAGGCGCTGCAGCTGTCGGAAGAAATCATGCTGGGTGCCGTGGTCTTCGGCCACGACCAAGGCAAGATTGCCATCAACGCGATCCATGATCTGGTGCGCGACGCTGGCAAGCCGGCCTGGGACTGGAAGGCCCCGGCCAAGGACGAGGCCTTGATCGCCAAGGTGGTCGCGCTGGGCGAGGAAAAGCTGCGCGCCGCCTACCAGATTCGCAACAAGCAAAGCCGCACCCAGGCTTGCCGCGAGGCTTATGCCGCCGTCAAGGCGGGCCTGGCCGAGCAGGGTGTGGAGTTCGATGACGTCAAGGTCGAAGGCCTGCTGTTCGACATCGAGGCGCGCACCGTGCGCGGCCAGATCCTGGCCGGCGAGCCGCGCATCGACGGTCGCGACACCCGCACCGTGCGCCCCATCGAAATTCGCGACAGCGTGCTGCCGCGTACCCACGGTTCCGCGCTCTTCACGCGCGGCGAAACCCAAGCCCTGGTGATCACGACCTTGGGCACCGAACGCGATGCCCAGCGCATCGATGCGCTGGCGGGCGAGTTCGAAGACCGCTTCATGCTGCACTACAACATGCCTCCCTTCGCCACCGGCGAGACGGGTCGCGTGGGCACCCCCAAGCGTCGTGAAATCGGTCATGGGCGCTTGGCCAAGCGTGCCCTGGTCGCGGTGCTGCCGACCAAGGAAGAATTCCCGTACACCATGCGCGTGGTGTCGGAGATCACCGAGTCCAACGGTTCCTCGTCCATGGCCTCCGTGTGCGGCGGCTGCCTCTCGCTGATGAATGCGGGCGTGCCCCTGAAGGCGCACGTGGCTGGCATCGCCATGGGCCTGATCAAGGAAGACAACAAGTTCGCCGTGTTGACCGACATCCTGGGCGACGAGGACCACCTTGGCGACATGGACTTCAAGGTCGCGGGTACCACCAATGGCATCACGGCCCTGCAGATGGACATCAAGATCCAGGGCATCACGCGCGAGATCATGCAGGTCGCCCTGGCCCAGGCCAAGGAAGCGCGCATGCACATCCTGGGCAAGATGCAGGCCGCCGTGGGCGAGGCCAAGGCCGAGGTGAGCCAGTTCGCGCCGCGCCTGTACACGATGAAGATCAACCCCGAGAAGATCCGTGACGTGATCGGCAAGGGCGGCGCGACCATCCGCGCCCTGACCGAAGAGACCGGCACCCAGATCGACATCGCGGAAGACGGCACCATCACCATCGCCTCGACTGAGTCCGCCAAGGCCGAGGAGGCCAAGCGCCGCATCGAGCAGATCACCGCTGAAGTTGAAATCGGCAAGGTCTATGAAGGCCCGATCACCAAGATCCTGGACTTCGGCGCCCTGGTCAACCTGCTGCCCGGCAAGGACGGCCTGCTGCACATCAGCCAGATCGCGCATGAGCGCGTCGAGAAGGTCACGGACTACCTGTCCGAGGGCCAGATCGTCAAGGTCAAGGTGCTGGAGACCGACGAAAAGGGTCGCGTCAAGCTGTCCATGAAGGCGCTGCTGGAGCGTCCGGAGCAGCCGCAACGCGCGGAGCGCGCCGAAGCCCCCGCGAACGGCGGCGAACAAGGCTGAGGCCTGAGGCGGTGCGGGCATGAAGGCCGTTGAAATCACGCGTTATGGCGAGCCCGAGGTGCTGGTGCTGGGCGAGCGCCCAGACCCGGTGCCTGCCGCTGGCGAGTTGCTGATCCGTGTCGCGGCCAGTGGCATCAACCGGCCCGACGTGTTCCAGCGTCAAGGCAACTACCCGGTGCCTCCGGGAGCGTCCGACATCCCGGGCCTGGAGGTGGCGGGCCAGATCGTTGGCGGCGATGCCAAGGAACTCGCGGCGGCCGGTTTGAAGCTGGGTGACAAAGTGTGTGCCTTGGTGGCTGGTGGTGGCTACGCCGAGTTGTGCACCGCCCCGATCGCGCAGTGCCTGCCGTATCCGAAGGGGTTGAGCGATGTTGAGGCGGCCTCGCTACCCGAGACATTCTTCACGGTCTGGAGCAATGTCTTCGACCGTGGACGCCTGCAACCGGGTGAGACCCTGCTGATTCAAGGCGGATCCAGCGGCATCGGCGTCACGGCCATCCAATTGGCGAAAGCCTGGGGCGCGACCGTCATCGTGACGGCCGGGAGCGACGACAAATGCGCGGCCTGTCTGGACTTGGGTGCTGATCACGCCATCAACTACAAGGCGCAGGACTTCAAGGAAGAAGTCAAGCGGCTGACCGATGGCAAGGGCGTGGATGTGATCCTCGACATGGTGGGGGGTGAATACGTCGCCCGCGAGGTCGAGAGCCTGGCCGAGGATGGCCGCATCGTCATCATCGCGGTCCAGGGCGGTACCAAGAGTAGCTTCAACGCTGGCCTGGTGCTGCGCAAGCGCTTGACCATCACCGGTTCCACGCTGCGTCCGCGCCCCGTGGCCTTCAAGGCCGCCATCGCTCAAGCCTGCCGTCAGCATGCTTGGCCGCTGATCGAGGCTGGCAAGATCAAACCCGTGATTCACAGCACGTTCCCGCCCGCGCAAGCTGCCCAGGCCCACGCGTTGATGGAGTCGAACCAGCACATCGGCAAGATCGTGCTGACATGGAATTGAATCGGCCATGACGAGCAAGTTGATTGCTGGCAATTGGAAGATGAACGGCAGCTTGGCTGCGAATGCGGCCTTGCTTCAGACCATCCTGTCGGGCGTGCGGCAGCCAGCCTGTGCTGTGGCGGTATGTGTGCCCGCGCCCTATCTGGCGCAATGCCAGGCTTTGCTCTCGGAAACCTCGGTTGAACTGGGCGCGCAGGATGTGTCGGCGCACGAAGCCGGTGCCTACACGGGCGAGGTCTCCGCACTGATGCTGCGCGACTTCGGTGTGCGTTACGCCATCGTGGGGCACTCCGAACGTCGCCAGTACCATGGCGAGACGGACTTGGTCGTCGCCGAGAAGGCTCAGCGCGCCCTGGCCACCGGTATCACGCCCATCGTCTGCGTCGGAGAGACCTTGGCGCAGCGCGACGCCGGCTTGACCGAAGAGGTTGTCAAGCGCCAGCTGGCGGCCGTCATCCATCTCAATGGCCATTGCATCAGCGAGATCGTTGTCGCCTATGAGCCCGTCTGGGCCATCGGCACGGGCAAGACCGCCACACCGGAGCAGGCCCAGGCTGTGCACGCGGTGCTGCGTGCACAGCTGCAGGCCGCCTCGACCCAAGCCGGACGCATCCGCATCCTCTACGGCGGCAGCATGAATGCCGCCAACGCGGCCAGCCTGCTGGCGCAGCCCGACATCGACGGCGGCCTGATCGGCGGCGCGTCGCTCAAGGCGACGGATTTTCTTTCCATCATCAACGCGGCGAGCTGAGCGACACCGTTCGGCGCCGCATCCAAGCTCTCAGTCTCACGACATTTGTCTCGAATTCAGGAGTTCATCGCATGAGTTTCATCGTCACCCTACTCGTCACGGTGCAGATCATCACGGCCTTGGTCATGATCGGTCTCGTGCTGATCCAGCACGGCAAGGGCGCCGACATGGGCGCGGCTTTCGGCAGCGGCTCGTCGGGCAGTCTTTTCGGCGCCAGTGGCAGCGCGAATTTTCTCTCGCGAACGACTGCGGTGCTGGCCACCGTGTTCTTCGCTGTGACGCTGGCCCTCGCGTACTTCGGCAATGCGCGGCCGACGAGCTCGGGCAGCGTGCTGGAAGGTCCGGCTGCGGTGGTGCCTGCTTCGTCCGAGAACGCCGCGCAGATTCCGGGAGGCGCGCCTGCCGCGTCCGCTGAGAGTCAGGTTGCGCCAGTGAAGAAGGATGCGGCGCCCGCCGCGGGTGGCGCCGCGCAGATTCCTGCGCAATAACTCAGCGAGGGACGCGAGCGTCCTGCTGAGCGAGCGTTGTCGCGTGAGCTTGTCCTGTCCGCGGGTGGGCAGCATCACTCACGCGAGCAGGATCGTCGGGTCCAGACGCCCCTTGTCCAGAATCAAGTTTTCATAACTTCTCTGTTTGCCGTCCCCGGAAGTGGGGGAATTCCGGGTAAACTTCCAGCTGCTGGTCGAACGCAACTCCTCATGCAAGTCCGGCAGACAAATCAGCCGTCGTGGTGAAATTGGTAGACACGCTATCTTGAGGGGGTAGTGGCGAAAGCTGTGCGAGTTCGAGTCTCGCCGACGGCACCAAACAGAAGTCGGCCTGGCCCGCGGCCCTCGCGCGGTGCTGGTCGAATGCGTGACCTAACCCAGAGCAGCAGAGGCAGAGCAGCAAGATGAGCCTTGACCAGTACCTTCCCGTTCTGTTGTTCATCTTGGTCGGTCTTGCCGTGGGCGTTCTGCCCCAGGTCATCGGCTATGTGCTCGGGCCCAATCGCCCCGACGCGGCCAAGAACTCCCCCTACGAATGCGGCTTTGAAGCTTTCGAGGACGCGCGCATGAAGTTCGACGTGCGTTATTACCTCGTCGCCATCCTGTTCATTCTTTTCGATCTCGAGATCGCCTTCCTCTTTCCGTGGGCTGTCGCGCTCAAGGATGTTGGGGCGGTCGGTTTTTGGGCGGCGATGGTGTTCATCGCCATCCTCGTCGTGGGTTTTGTCTACGAGTGGAAGAAGGGTGCTCTCGACTGGGAGTAACGTTCCGCAGCCAGGCCACCGGACACGACGCGGGACAACTGATTCTTTGCAAGGAACGCAGCCATGATTGAAGGCGTGTTGAAAGAAGGCTTCGTCACCACCAGCTACGACACCGTGGTGAATTGGGCCAAGACGGGTTCGTTGTGGCCCATGACCTTCGGTCTGGCTTGCTGCGCCGTGGAGATGATGCACGCTGCTGCGGCGCGCTACGACATCGCGCGTTTCGGTTCCGAGGTGTTTCGCGCCAGCCCGCGTCAGTCCGATTTGATGATCGTCGCCGGCACGTTGTGCAACAAAATGGCTCCCGCCTTGCGCAAGGTCTACGACCAAATGAGTGAGCCGCGCTGGGTCATTTCCATGGGGTCCTGTGCCAATGGCGGTGGTTATTACCACTACAGCTATTCCGTGGTTCGCGGCTGTGACCGTATCGTGCCGGTGGACGTCTACGTGCCGGGCTGTCCGCCCACGGCCGAGGCGTTGATCTACGGCATCATCCAGCTGCAGCAGAAGGTCCGCCGCACGCAGACCATTGCGCGCGTCTGAGTCGCCTTGTACAAGGCCCGCGCCTGAAGGAAAACAAATGACCGCTGTCGCCGTGAACCCCGAGGCTCTCAAAAACGCCGTGACCGCCGCGCTGGGCGAGCTGGTGCGCCGCATTGAGGTGCGCCTGGACGAAGTCACCGTGGAAGTTGCTCCCAAGGACTACCGTACGGCCGCCATGCTGCTGCGTGACGCGCCGGGTTGTCAATTCGAGCAGCTCATCGATCTGTGCGGCGTGGACTATTCCGCTTATGGTGACGGCGCCTGGGAAGGTGCTCGTTACGCCGTGGTGTCGCACCTTCTCTCCGTCAGCTTGAATCAGCGCGTACGCCTGAAGGTCTATGCCACGGACGACGAATTCCCCGTGTTGGACTCCTTGACCAGTGTCTGGGCGGCGGCCAATTGGTACGAGCGAGAAGCCTTCGATCTGTTCGGCATCGTCTTTGAGGGGCATGATGACCTGCGCCGCATCCTGACGGACTATGGTTTCATCGGTCATCCGTTCCGCAAGGACTTCCCGCTCTCCGGGCATGTCGAGATGCGCTACGACGCCGAATTGCAGCGCGTGGTCTACCAGCCCGTGAGCATTGAGCCGCGCGAGATCACGCCGCGCATCATCCGTGAAGACAACTACGGTGGCCTGAAGTAAGGCGAGACGGCATATGGCAGAAATCAAGAATTACACGCTGAACTTCGGTCCCCAGCACCCGGCTGCGCACGGCGTGCTGCGCTTGGTGCTGGAGTTGGACGGTGAGGTCGTGCAACGCGCTGACCCGCACATCGGCCTGCTGCACCGCGCCACCGAGAAGCTGGCCGAAAGCAAGACCTACATCCAGTCCTTGCCGTACATGGACCGCTTGGACTACGTCTCGATGATGTGCAATGAGCAGGCCTACTGCCTGGCCATCGAGAAGATGCTGGGCATCGAAGTGCCGCTGCGCGCCAAGTACATCCGCACCATGTTCGGCGAGATCACGCGCCTGCTCAACCACCTGATGTGGCTGGGCTCGCACGGCAACGACTGTGGCAGTTCGACCATCCTGATCTACACCTTCCGTGAGCGCGAAGATCTGTTCGACATGTACGAGGCGGTGTCAGGCGCGCGCATGCACGCGGCCTATTTCCGTCCGGGCGGCGTCTACCGTGACCTTCCCGACAGCATGCCCCAGCACCAGGCCAGCAAGGTGCGCAGCAACCGTTCCTTGGCGGATCTCAACGCCAAGCGCCAGGGCTCACTGCTGGACTTCATTGACGACTTCACGCAGCGTTTTCCGAAATGCGTGGACGAGTACGAGACCCTGCTGACCGACAACCGCATCTGGAAGCAACGCACGGTGGGCATCGGCGTGGTCACGCCCGAGCGCGCGCTCAACCTGGGCATGACCGGCCCCATGCTGCGCGGTTGCGGCATCGCCTGGGACTTGCGCAAGCAGCAGCCCTACGACGCCTATGACCGCGTGGACTTCGACATCCCCGTTGGCAAGACCGGCGACAGCTACGACCGTTATCTCGTGCGCGTGGCCGAGATGCGCGAGTCGAACAAGATCATCAAGCAGTGCGTGGACTGGCTGCGCGCCAACCCCGGCCCGGTGATCACGGACAACCACAAGGTCGCGCCGCCCTCGCGCGAGGCCATGAAGTCCAACATGGAAGAGCTGATCCACCACTTCAAGCTCTTCACCGAGGGCTTCCGCGTGCCGGCCGGCGAGGCCTACGCGGCGGTGGAACATCCCAAGGGCGAGTTCGGCATCTACCTCGTCAGCGATGGCGCGAACAAGCCCTATCGCCTGAAGATTCGTGCCCCTGGCTTCGCGCATCTGGCCACGCTGGACGAACTGGCGCGCGGGCACATGCTGGCCGATGCGGTGGCCATCATCGGCACGCTGGACATTGTTTTTGGAGAAATCGACCGATGATTTCCGACGCGACCAAAGCACGCACGTCGCCGCTGTCGGCGGCGACCCTTGCCCGATTCAGCAAGGAAGTGGCGAAGTACCCCGCAGAGCAAAAGCAGTCCGCCGTGATGGCCTGCCTGTCCATCGTGCAGCAGGAGCAAGGTTGGGTGAGCAGCGAGGCCGAGGCCGAGATCGCCGCCTACCTGGGCATGCCTGCCATGGCGGTGCACGAGGTCACGACCTTCTACAACATGTACAACCAGCGGCCGGTGGGCAAGTTCAAGCTCAACGTCTGCACCAACCTGCCGTGCCAGCTGCGCGATGGTCAAAAGGCGCTGAACCATCTGGCCGCCAAGCTGGGCATCTCCAAGGGCGAGACGACGGCCGACGGCCTGTTCACCCTTCAGGAAAGCGAGTGCCTGGGTGCCTGCGCCGACGCGCCCGTGATGCTGGTCAACGACCGCACCATGTGCAGCTTCATGAGTGGTGACAAGCTGGATCAGCTGATCGACGGGCTGAAAGGAGTGGCTGGTGGCAGCGACTCCAAAGGAGTCGTGGCATGAACGCAGAACAAATCCTGTCGCAGTTCGCCGCCACCGGCGTGCAGACCTGCTTCCATGACCGCCACATCGGCCCGCAGATCTACGCGGGATTGAACGGAGCGAACTGGCGACTGAAGGACTACGAGTCGCGCGGCGGCTACGAGGCGCTGAAAAAAATCCTGAAGGAAGGCCTGACCCAGGACCAGGTGATCGCCACCGTCAAGGAATCGGGTTTGCGTGGCCGTGGCGGCGCGGGCTTCCCGACTGGCCTGAAGTGGAGCTTCATGCCGCGCCAGTTCCCGGGCCAGAAGTACCTGGTCTGCAACTCGGATGAGGGCGAGCCCGGCACCTGCAAGGACCGGGACATCCTCATGTACAACCCCCACATCGTGATCGAGGGCATGGCGATCGCCGCCTACGCCATGGGCATCACGGTGGGTTACAACTACATCCACGGCGAGATTTTCGAGGTGTACGAGCGCTTCGAAGCCGCGCTGGAAGAGGCGAGGGCTGCCGGCTACCTGGGTGACAAGATCCTGGGCAGCGGTTTCAGCTTCCAGCTCCACGCCCACCACGGTTTCGGCGCCTACATCTGCGGCGAAGAAACCGCCTTGCTCGAGTCGCTCGAGGGCAAGAAGGGCCAACCGCGCTTCAAGCCGCCGTTTCCGGCCAGCTTCGGTCTGTATGGCAAGCCGACCACGATCAACAACACCGAGACTTTCGCGGCCGTGCCCTGGATCATCCGCAACGGTGGTCAGGCCTACCTGGAGATCGGCAAGCCGAACAACGGCGGCACCAAGATTTTCTCGGTCAGTGGCGACGTGGAGCGTCCGGGCAATTACGAGATTCCCCTTGGCACGCCTTTCAGCAAGCTGCTGGAACTGGCGGGCGGCGTGAAGGGTGGCAAGAAACTCAAGGCCGTGATTCCTGGCGGTTCCTCGGCACCCGTGCTGCCGGCGCACATCATGATGGAATGCACGATGGACTACGACTCCATCTCCAAGGCGGGCTCCATGCTCGGCTCGGGTGCGGTCATCGTGATGGACGAGACCCGCGACATGGTCGAGTCGCTCAAGCGTCTGTCGTATTTCTACATGCACGAGTCCTGCGGCCAGTGCACGCCGTGCCGTGAAGGCACGGGCTGGCTCTGGCGCTTGGTTGACCGCATCGAGCGCGGCGAAGGTCGCCCCGAGGACATGGCCACGCTGGACTCCGTGGCCGGCAACATCATGGGGCGCACCATTTGCGCCTTGGGCGACGCAGCGGCCATGCCGGTGCGCGCCATGATCAAGCACTTCCGCCCCGAATTCGAGGCGCTGATTCCCAAGCCCACGACTGAAAAGTCGGTTACCGCGGCCTGAAAGTAGCTATGGTTGAAATCGAACTCGACGGCAAGAAGGTGGAGGTGGTCGAAGGTAGCATGGTCATGCATGCCGCCGAGAAGGCCGGAACCTACATCCCCCATTTCTGCTATCACAAGAAACTCAGCATCGCCGCCAACTGCCGCATGTGCTTGGTGGATGTGGAGAAGGTGCCCAAGCCGGTGCCGGCCTGTGCCACCCCCGTGACCCAGGGCATGATCGTGCGCACCAAGAGCGACCGCGCCATCAAGGCCCAGCAGTCGGTCATGGAGTTCCTGCTGATCAACCACCCGCTGGATTGCCCGATCTGCGATCAGGGCGGTGAGTGCCAGTTGCAGGATCTGGCCGTTGGTTATGGCGCCTCGGCCTCGCGCTACGAGGAAGAAAAGCGCGTGGTCTTCCACAAGGATGTGGGCCCGCTCATCAGCATGGAAGAGATGAGCCGCTGTATCCACTGCACCCGCTGCGTGCGCTTCGGCCAGGAAGTGGCCGGCGTGATGGAGCTGGGCATGAGCCACCGCGGCGAGCATTCCGAGATCGAAACCTTCGTCGGCAAGTCGGTGGATTCCGAGTTGTCCGGCAACATGATCGACATTTGCCCCGTCGGCGCGCTGACGAGCAAGCCCTTCCGCTACAGCGCCCGCACCTGGGAGCTGTCGCGTCGCAAGTCGGTCAGTCCGCACGACAGCACGGGTGCCAACCTGATCGTGCAGGTCAAGAACAACCAGGTCATGCGAGTCGTTCCGCTGGAGAACGACGCGGTCAACGAATGCTGGATCGCCGACCGCGACCGTTATTCCTACGAAGCCCTGAACGGCCCGGACCGCCTGACCATGCCCATGCTCAAGCAGGGCGGTGAATGGAAAGAAGTCGACTGGCAGACCGCGCTCGAGTACGTGGCCACCGGCCTGCGTGACGTCAAGGCTCAGCATGGCGCCAACAGCATTGGCGCCCTGGTCAGTCCGCACAGCACGCTGGAAGAGTTGTTCCTGGCCACGAATCTGGTGCGTGGCCTGGGCGGCGACAGCATCGACCATCGCCTGCGCCATGCCGAGTTCACGAAGAGCGAGGGCGTGCGCCACCTGGGTCTGCCCATCGCTGCATTGAGCCAGCTCCAACGGGTGTTGGTTGTGGGCAGCAACCTGCGCAAGGACCATCCTCTGTTCGCCCAGCGCATCCGCCAGGCCGCGCGCCATGGTGCACAGGTCAGCGCCATCACCTCGGCCAAGCTCTACAAGAGCGCGGACGCCTGGGCTCTGCCCGTCGCGAACGCATTGGTGACCGAGGCCGGGCAATGGGCGCAGGCCCTGGCCGCCGTGGCTGCCGCCGTCGCGGCGGACAAGGGCGTCGCCGCACCGGTGTCGGTGCAGGCCACGCCCGAGGCGACGGCCATCGCCAAGTCCCTGCTGGGTGGCGAGCGCAAGGCGGTGCTGGTGGGCAACGCTGCCGCGCACGCGGCCAATGCCTCGACGCTGCTGGCCCTGGCGAATTGGATCGGCGCCCAGACGGGTGCTTCCGTGGGTTACCTGACCGAGGCGGCCAACACCGTGGGCGCGCAGTGGGTCGGCGCGCAGCCTCAGGGCGCGGGCCTGAACGCGGCGCAGATCCTGGCCGGCCAAAGCAAGGCCGTCGTGCTGTTGAACGTCGAACCCGAGGACACCGTGGCGGGGCCTGTGGCCGCGATGGGTCTGGGCAAGGCCGAGATGGTCGTGACCTTGTCGCCGTTCAAGACCAACCTTGCTTTCAGTGACGTGCTGCTGCCGATCGCGCCATTCAGCGAAACCTCGGGCAGCTTCGTCAACGCCGAAGGCCGTGTGCAGAGTTTCCACGCCGTGGTCAAGCCTCTGGGCGAGACGCGTCCGGCCTGGAAGGTGCTGCGTGTGCTGGGCAATCTGCTGGAGCTGCCGGGTTTCGATTTCAATACGTCGCAGGACGTGTTGGCGGTAGCCACGGCCAAGCCTGCGCCTCTGTCGAACGCCACCGGCGCTGCCATCAACCTGTCCGCGTCCGCCGGTGAACCGGTCAGCGCGGCGATTTATCAACTGGATGGGCTTGTGCGCCGCGCCACGTCGCTGCAACTGACGGCCGATGCCAAAGCCAGCCAACAACGCGCGAACGAGGGAGCCGCCGCATGATAGACGCGCTCTACAACGGCGGCCTGAACCTGATCGCCGCGGGCTGGTGGGGCGACATCGCCTGGCCTGTGATCTGGACACTGATCAAAATCGTCTGCGTGCTGCTCCCGGTGCTGATCGCCGTGGCCTACCTCACGTTGTGGGAACGTCGCCTGCTGGGTTTCATGCAGGTGCGCCTGGGTCCGAACCGTGTCGGCCCTTTTGGTCTGTTCCAGCCGTTTGCCGATGCGCTCAAGCTGCTGACCAAGGAAATCATCCAGCCGACGGCGGCGGCCAAGGGCCTGTTTGTACTCGGTCCCATGCTGGCCATCATGCCGGCCCTGGCGGCCTGGGTGGCGATCCCCTTCGGACCGGATGTCGCGCTGACCAATGTCAACGTCGGCCTGATGCTGATCATGGCCATCACCTCCATCGAGGTCTATGGCGTCATCATCGCCGGTTGGGCTTCCAACTCCAAATACGCCTTCCTGGGCGCGCTGCGTGCCTCGGCGCAGATGGTCAGCTATGAGATCGCGATGGGCTTCTGCTTCCTCGTCGTTCTCATGGTCACGGGCAGCATGAACCTGACCGACATCGTGCAGGCGCAGGAGCAGGGCCAGTTCGCCGCGATGGGCCTGAACTTCCTGTCCTGGAACTGGCTGCCGCTGCTGCCCATCTTCGTGGTTTACCTCATCTCCTCCGTGGCCGAGACCAACCGCCATCCTTTCGATGTGGTGGAAGGCGAAGCCGAGATCGTGGCCGGTCACATGGTCGAGTACTCGGGCATGGGCTTCGCCATCTTCTTCCTGGCGGAATACGCCAGCATGTGGCTGGTGTCCATCCTGGCGGTGGTCATGTTCCTGGGCGGCTGGTCCGCGCCAGTGGCCGCGCTGGATTTCATCCCCGGCTGGATTTGGCTGGGTCTGAAGACCTTCTTCATCGTCTCTTGCTTCATCTGGATTCGCGCGACTTTCCCGCGCTTCCGGTACGACCAGATCATGCGTCTGGGCTGGAAAATCTTCATCCCGGTCACCTTGGTGTGGCTGCTCGTCGTCGGCATCTGGATGCAGACGCCCTGGAACATCTGGAATTAAGGAGTGGTCATGCAAGCCTCCGCTGCGACAACTTCCGCAGCCGCCTCGCCGGCCGCCGTGCGCGCCTTCTCGGTCAAGGATTTCTTCAAGAGCTTCATGCTCGTGGAACTCCTGAAGGGCATGGCGCTGACTGGGCGCTACACCTTCGCGCGCAAGGTCACGCTGCAGTACCCCGAGGAGAAGACGCCGCTGTCCCCGCGCTTCCGTGGCCTGCACGCGCAGCGCCGCTACGAGAACGGTGAGGAGCGCTGCATTGCCTGCAAGCTCTGCGAGGCGGTCTGCCCGGCGATGGCCATCACCATCGAGAGCGATGCGCGCGCCGACGGCACGCGTCGCACCACGCGCTACGACATCGACCTGACCAAGTGCATCTTCTGCGGCTTCTGCGAGGAAGCCTGCCCGGTGGATGCCATCGTCGAGACGCACATCCTTGAATACCACGGCGAGAAGCGCGGTGATCTGTACTTCACCAAGGACATGCTGCTGGCCGTGGGCGACCGTTACGAAAAGGAAATCGCCGCGGCCAAGGCGGCGGACGCCAAATACCGCTGAGGAAACTCGTGCGCTTGGCGTTAGGCGTCACGCGGACACCCCCGACACGCCCAACCTTTCAGGCCTGAAACGCAACGGATCATTCCAACGACCATGGACGTCAAAACCGGTTTCTTCTTTCTGTTCTCGGCGGTGCTGCTGATCGCGGCGCTGCGCGTCGTCACGGCGCGCAACCCGGTGCACGCCGTGCTCTTCTTGATGCTCGCCTTCTCGCAAGCCTCCGCCATCTGGCTGTTGTTGCAGGCCGAGTTCCTGGCCGTGGCCTTGGTGCTCGTTTACCTGGGCGCGGTGATGGTGTTGTTCTTGTTCGTGGTCATGATGCTGGACATTCGCATCGACCAGCTGCGACAGGGTTTCTGGAAGCACCTCCCGCTGGCCCTGCTGCTGGGCGGCATCGTGGTCGTCGAAATGGCCGCGGTGCTGCTGACTGGTTTTGACATGGTCGATCCGCAGGTGGCTGCTCAGCTGCCCGCTGGCGTGGCCGAGGAGTCGAATGCCAAGGCGCTGGGTATCCTGCTCTACACCCGTTATGTGTGGCCGATCCAGATCGCCGCCGCCATCTTGCTGGTGGCGATGATCGCCGCCATCGCGCTGACGCTGCGTGCCCGCAAGGACAGCAAGGCGATTGATCCATCCATCCAGGTGCGCGTGCGCGCCGCCGACCGGTTGCAACTCGTCAAGGTGGAGCCCACGCGCCCCGCGGAGCCCATGGCCGATGCGGCCGCGACGGAGGAGAAAAAAGCATGACATTGACGCTGGGTCACTACCTCACGCTGGGTGCCGCGCTGTTCGCGATCGCGGTGGTCGGCATCTTCATGAACCGCAAGAACCTCATCGTTCTGCTCATGGCCATCGAGTTGATGCTGCTGGCCGTGAACACGAACTTCGTGGCCTTCTCGCATTACCTGGGCGACATGCATGGCCAGGTCTTCGTGTTCTTCATCCTGACCGTCGCCGCGGCCGAGTCCGCCATCGGCCTGGCCATTTTGGTGCTGTTGTTCCGCAACAAGAGCAGCATCAACGTGGAAGAACTGAACGAGCTGAAGGGCTGACAGGCCAACGGGGCAAGAAAAAGGCAAGAACGACATGAGTGCAACCCTGAACGCATCCACCCTGCTGGCCGTGCCGCTCGCGCCGCTGGTCGGCGCCGCGCTGGCCGGCATCTTCGGCACCAAGCTCGGCGGCAATCTGTTGGGCCGCCGCGCATCGCATTGCGTCACCATCCTTGGCGTGCTGGTGGCCTTCATCCTGTCGGCGCTCACGCTGAAGAGCGTGGCGCTGGATGGCGCACGCTTCAACGCCACCCTCTACGAGTGGATGGTTGTGGGCGGCCTGAAGATGGAGGTGGGCTTCCTGGTGGATGGTCTGACCGCCATGATGATGTGCGTGGTGACCTTCGTCTCCCTGATGGTCCACCTCTACACCATCGGCTACATGGAGGAAGATGAGGGCTACAACCGCTTCTTCTCCTACATCTCGCTGTTCACGTTCTCGATGCTCATGCTGGTCATGAGCAACAACCTGCTGCAGCTGTTCTTCGGCTGGGAGGCGGTGGGCCTGGTGTCCTACCTGCTGATCGGCTTCTGGTACAACAAGCCCACGGCCATCTTCGCCAACATGAAGGCCTTCCTGGTCAACCGCGTGGGCGACTTTGGCTTCATCCTCGGCATCGGCCTCATCGCCGCTTACGCCGGCACCCTGAACTACAGCGAAGTCTTCGCCAAGGCGAACCAGCTGGGCGCTATCGAGTTCCCCTGGTACATCCTGGGTCAGGACGCCATGCTGATCACCGTGATCTGCATTTGCCTCTTCATCGGCGCCATGGGCAAGAGCGCGCAGTTCCCGCTGCACGTCTGGTTGCCGGATTCGATGGAAGGCCCGACCCCGATCTCCGCGCTGATTCACGCCGCCACCATGGTGACGGCTGGCATCTTCATGGTCGCGCGCATGTCCCCGCTGTACGAGCTGTCCGACACGGCCTTGAGCTTCATCATGGTCATCGGGGCCATCACGGCGCTGTTCATGGGTTTCCTGGGCATCATCCAAAACGACATCAAGCGCGTCGTGGCGTATTCGACGCTGTCGCAGCTGGGTTACATGACGGTGGCGCTGGGCGCATCGGCCTATTCCGTGGCGGTGTTCCACCTGATGACGCATGCGTTCTTCAAGGCGCTGTTGTTCCTGGGTGCGGGCTCGGTCATCATGGGCATGCACCACAACCAGGACATCCGCTGGATGGGCGGCGTGCGCAAGTACATGCCCATCACCTGGATCACTTCTCTGTTGGGTTCTTTGGCGCTGATCGGCACGCCGCTGTTCTCGGGCTTCTATTCCAAGGACAGCATCATCGAGGCCGTGCATGAGAGCCATCTCTGGGGTAGCGGTTTCGCCAGTTTCGCGGTGCTGGCCGGTGTGTTTGTCACGGCTTTCTATTCCTTCCGCATGTATTTCCTGGTGTTCCACGGCAAGGAGCGCTACGACCAAAACCCCGATGCGCACCATGATGACCACGCGGCGCATGGGCATGACGATCATCACGATGACCATGGGCACGGTCATGACGCCAAACCGCACGAATCGCCTTGGGTGGTGACCGTGCCGCTGGTTCTGCTGGCCATCCCCTCGGTGCTGATCGGCTACTTCACCATCGAGCCGCTGCTTTACGGTGACTTCTTCAAGGATGCCATCTTTGTCGACGCGGCCAAGCACCCGGTGATGGAAGAGCTGCGCGCGATCTTCCACGGGCCCGCGGCCATGGCGAGCCATGCCCTCAGCACCGCGCCCCTGTGGCTGGCGCTGGCCGGCGTGGTGACGGCCTGGGTCTTTTACATGCTGGCGCCGGCCATTCCGGCTGCTCTTGACCGCGTTTTCAAGCCGCTGCGTGTCGTGCTGGAAAACAAGTACTACATGGACTGGATCAACGAGAACATCCTCGCGCGCGCAGCGCGGGGTCTGGGCCTGGGCCTATGGAAGGGCGGAGACCAGGGCGTGATCGAGACTGGCGTGGTCAATGCCAGCTGGAAGCTGGTGGGCAAGGTGGCTGGCGTCGTGCGCTGGCTGCAGTCCGGCTATCTGTACCACTACGTGCTGCTCATGATTGTCGGTATCGTCGTGTTGATGTCGTACTTCGTGACCTGGCCCACGCTGCGCGTCATGTTCGGCCTCTGAGTCGTCGGCCTGGTATTACTGGAGAACAACAGAATGGGTTTGCTGAGCCTGGCAATTTGGTTGCCAATTGCTTTCGGCGTGCTGCTGCTCACGCTCGGGCGCGAGAGTCAAGCGCGCGCGGTGCGCTGGGTTGCCTTGATCGGCGCGTTGGCGAGCTTCCTGGTCACGCTGCCGCTGTGGGCTGGTTTTGACAACAGCACGGCAGCCATGCAGTTCGTCGAGCAGACGGTCTGGATGGCGCGTTTCAACGTCAATTACCAGGTCGGCGTGGACGGCATCTCGCTGTGGTTCGTCCTGCTGACCGCCTTCATGACGGTGATCGTGGTGATCGCGGGCTGGGAAGTCATCACCGAGCGCGTGAACCAGTACATGGGCGCCTTCCTGATTCTCAGCGGCTTGATGATTGGCGTGTTCTCCGCGCTTGACGGACTGCTGTTCTATGTCTTCTTCGAGGCGACGCTGATCCCGATGTACCTCATCATCGGCATCTGGGGCGGCCCGAACAAGATTTACGCGGCCTTCAAGTTCTTCCTCTACACCTTGCTGGGCTCGCTGCTGTTGCTGATCGCGCTGATTTACCTGTACCTCGCCTCGGGTGGCAGCTTTGACATCGCGACCTGGCACCAACTGCCCTTGACAGGCACGGCGCAGACCTTGGTCTTTTTTGCCTTCTTCGCGGCCTTCGCGGTGAAGGTGCCGATGTGGCCGGTGCACACCTGGTTGCCCGACGTGCACGTCGAGGCGCCCACCGGCGGCTCCGCTGTGCTGGCCGCCATCATGCTCAAGCTGGGTGCCTACGGCTTCCTGCGCTTTTCGCTGCCGATCGCCCCTGATGCCGCGCACGAATGGTCCTGGCTGATGATCACGCTGTCGCTGGTCGCGGTGATCTACGTCGGCCTGGTGGCCCTCGTGCAGCAGGACATGAAGAAGCTGGTGGCCTACTCGTCCGTGGCGCACATGGGTTTCGTGACCCTGGGCTTCTTCCTGTTCAATGACCTCGGCATCAGCGGGGGACTGGTTCAGATGATCGCCCACGGTTTCGTGTCGGGCGCCATGTTCCTGTGCATCGGCGTGCTTTACGACCGGATGCACTCGCGTCAGATCGCGGACTACGGCGGCGTGATCAACACCATGCCCAGGTTCACGGCCTTTGCACTGTTGTTCGCGATGGCGAACTGCGGCCTGCCGGCGACGGCGGGTTTCGTCGGCGAATGGATGGTCATCCTGGGTGCGGTCAAAGCCAACTTCTGGGTCGGCCTGCTGGCCGCCACCGCCCTGATCTTCGGCGCGGCTTACACGCTGTGGATGTTCAAGCGTGTCTACCTGGGCCCGGTGGCCAACGATCACGTCAAGGAGCTGACGGACATCAATGGGCGCGAGTTCTTGATGTTGACCGTGCTGGCCTTGGCCGTGCTCTGGATGGGCGTCGACCCCAAGCCCTTCACCGACGTGATGGATGCCTCGGTGGCCGAACTGCTCAAGCACGTGGCCGTTTCCAAGCTGCCATTGCCGGGCGGCGTGCTGGGCAATTGAGCGCGTGCCCTCGACGCATTGAACTACCGCATCAAAACGATTAGCGAGTACCCAAATGATTGATGCCTTTAGCTGGATCGCGGTCTTTCCCGAGCTGGTCCTGCTCGTCATGGCTTGCGCCATCACCTTGCTGGACCTGCTGGTCAAGAGCCGTCTGCGCACGGGCAGTTTCGCGCTGACCCTCATCACCCTGGGGGCCGTGGCCATCCTGCAGGCGTTTTATGCCAACACGGGCGCCACCGTTTACGGCTTGTCCAACACGGTGGTCAGCGACCCCATGGGCAACTGGCTCAAGTGCTTCTCCGCCTTCGCCGTGATGATCACGCTCATTTACGGCCGTGCTTACGCGGGTGACCGCGACATGTTGCGCGGCGGTGAGCTGTTCAGCCTGTCGTTGTTCGCGTTGCTGGGTATGTTCATCATGATCGGTGGCAACAATTTCCTGATGATCTATCTGGGCCTGGAGTTGCTCACGCTGTCCAGCTATGCCCTCGTGGCCCTGCGCCGTGATCATGGGCAATCCACCGAGGCGGCGATGAAGTACTTCGTGCTCGGTTCGCTGGCTTCCGGCCTATTGCTTTATGGCCTGTCCATGATGTACGGCGCCACCGGCACGCTCAACATCAACGAGGTTTTTCGCGTCACCAACTCGGACTTGGTGAATCCCCAGGTCTTGACCTTCGGTGTCGTCTTCGTGGTCGCTGGCTTGGCCTTCAAGCTGGGTGTGGCCCCGTTCCACATGTGGATCCCGGATGTCTACCAAGGCGCACCCACCGCGGTCACGTTGATGATCGGCGGCGCGCCCAAGCTGGCGGCTTTTGCCATCGTCATCCGCCTGCTGGTCGAGGGCATGCTCCCGCTGTGGTTCGATTGGCAGCAGATGCTGATGATCCTCGCCGTGGCCTCGCTGCTGGTGGGCAATTTCGCCGCCATCGCCCAGACCAACCTGAAGCGCATGCTGGCTTTCTCCACCATTGCGCAGATGGGCTTCGTGCTGCTGGGTCTGATGTCTGGCGTCGTGAACGGCCATGCCGGTTTCGCCGCTAACGCTTACAGCTCGGCGATGTTCTACATCCTGAGTTATGTGCTGACAACCCTGGCCGCTTTCGGCATCATCCTGCTGCTGGCGCGCGAGGGCTTCGAGAGCGAAGAGATCGCCGATCTCTCCGGCCTGAACCAGCGCAGTCCTCTGTACGCGGCGGTGATGGCGATCTGCCTGTTCTCCTTGGCTGGCATTCCGCCCATGGTCGGCTTCTATGCCAAGCTGTCCGTGCTGCAAGCCTTGATTGCGTCGGGCAGCTTGGTTAACTTGGGCATTGCCATTTTCGCGGTCATCATGTCCTTGATCGGCGCCTTCTACTATCTGCGCGTGGTCAAGGTCATGTACTTCGATGCCCCCGTGGCACAGGGCCCGGCGAGTGAAGGAGTGCGTGCGCCCTTCGGCACGCGCGCGGTGTTGACGGTCAACGGTCTGCTGGTGCTGGTGCTCGGCATCCTGCCCGGTGGTCTGATGATTCTCTGCGCCCGTGCGGTGGTACAGATGCTCAGCGCCTGACCGCGGTTGACCGGAAATTCAATGAGCTCCTCCAGCGGCGCCATCTGGTTCCTGATCGTGCTCGCGCTGCTGGCGGCCAATCTGCCGTTCTTCACCGAGCGCCTGCTCGCCGTCCTGCCCTTGCCCACGGCCCTGGCCCCCAAGAATCTGGGCTTGCGCCTGCTGGAACTGTTGCTGCTGTACTTTTTGGTCGGTGGCATCGGCCTTGGGTTGGAACAGCGCGCTGGCCGCATGGCTGAGCAGGGCTGGGAGTTCTATGCCGTCACGGCGACGCTTTTTCTGACCCTGGCGTTTCCGGGTTTCGTGTGGCGTTATCTCAGGAGGCGACCCTGAGTTGCCTGATCGGGCCGCACCTCAGTCGCCGACCTGGTCAAGAAAATGCCTTGTTTGCACGCATGCCCGCCCATCCATCACCATGCCCCCGGTTGACCAGCACCTGATTGAGCGGCCGCTGGCCAGCGAGACGCTGTTTCGGGGCAATTTCCTCGATGCCCGCCGCGATACCGTGGCCCTGCCGGATGGCGGAACCGCCACCCGCGAGTACGTCGTTCACCCCGGTGCCGTGGTCATCGTGCCCCTGTTGGACGATGGCCGTGTGGTCATTGAGCGGCAGTTCCGTTACCCCGTGGACCGCGTGATGATCGAATTTCCCGCCGGCAAGCTGGACGCTGGCGAGGATCCCCTGGTCTGCGCCCGGCGCGAATTGCTGGAGGAAACCGGTTATACCGCTCGCGAATGGGCCAAGGCGGGGCAGATGCATCTGGCGATTGCCTATTCCACCGAAGTGCTGCACATTTACTTCGCGCGTGGCTTGCGGCAAGGCGAACGCAAGCTCGACGAGGGCGAATTCCTCGACGTGTCCACCGCCACCCCCGCCCAGCTGCTGGATTGGAGTCGCAGCGGCGAACTCACCGACGCCAAGAGTCTGAGTTGCTTGCTCTGGCTGCAAAACGTGCTGTCGGGGGCCTGGGGCCTCGATTGGCAAGCCTTTCCTGGCAACGCCCCCACGCCGGCAGGATGAACGGGAACGCTGGAGAATCCCGTTCATGAAAGTCCTCAACTTGCGCTGTGGCGCGAACCATGCCTTCGAGGGCTGGTTCGCCTCGGAGGAGGACTACGCCAGTCAAACCGAGCGCGGCCTGCTCGCATGCCCGGTCTGCGGTGACCACGCCGTGCACAAATTGCCGAGCGCTCCCCGCCTCAACCTCGGTGCCAAGCCGACGGCAGCGGCCGATGACAGCCCGGCGCGTGCCGACACCGAAGGCAAAGACGCCACGAACAAGGGCGAAGTCAGCAGCGCGGACCCCTTACAGGCCATGCAGGCCATGCAGGCGGCGTATTTGCAGTTTGCCCGTCACGTGGCCCAGCACACCGAGGACGTGGGTGAACGCTTCGCCGAGGAGGCGCGCAAGATCCACTATGGGGAAAGCGAGGAGCGGGGCATACGCGGCAAGACCTCGCCCAAGGAAGCCGAGGCCTTGCTGGAGGAGGGCATCAGCGTGATGCCCTTGTTCCTGCCCGAGGGCATCGAAGGCCCGCTGCAGTGAGCAGCGCAGCCCTCGCTCAGAACAGCAGCGTGGGATTGTTCCGCCACACCGACCAGGTGAGGGCCGAGGCAAAACCCACCCAGGCCAGATAGGGCAGCAAGAGCAGTCCCGCCAAGCGGTGGATGCGCCAGAACAGGGTCATCGTTCCCGCGACCAGCGCGAGCAGCAGCAGCGCGTCCAAGAAGGCCCAGGCGCCCAGGTGCCAGACGAAAAACAGCCATGACCAGAGCGCGTTGACGATCAGCTGCGCGACGAACATGCCCAGTGCAAGGCCCAGCCGCGCGGCGCCTCGTTCCCGCCAGGCCAGCCAGGCGGCCACTCCCATCATCAGGTAAAGCACGGTCCAGACTGGCCCGAACGCCGAGGCGGGCGGCGCCCATTCGGGGCGCAGCAACTGGCGGTAGAAACTGCCGGCTTCGACCGAGGCGACCGCGCCCACGGCCGCCGTCGTGAAGGCCAGCGCCAGCCAAGCCATCAGGCCAAGAACTTGTGCGGGGAGTGAGCGTCGTGGCATGGATCTTTGAGTTGGGTGTCGCATGGAGGTGAAGCTTCCAAGGCTGGCGAGGTTCTAGGATTTGAATTGCAACGCCGCCAACCGCGCATACAGCCCGCCCGCTGCCGTCAGTTCCGCGTGCGTGCCTTGCTCGACGATGCGGCCTTGGTCGATCACCACGATGCGATCGGCTTTTTGCACGGTGGCGAGACGGTGGGCGATGACCAGGGTGGTGCGGTCGCGCATGGCGGATTCCAGCGCGGCTTGCACCATGCGCTCGCTCTCGGCGTCCAATGCGCTGGTCGCTTCATCCAGCAGCAGCAAGGGCGCGTTCTTGAGCATGGCGCGAGCGATGGCGATGCGCTGGCGCTGCCCTCCCGACAGGCGCACACCGCGCTCACCCAGGAAGGTGTCATAACCCTCGGGTAGGGCGCGGATGAAGTCGTCCGCGTGCGCCGCGTGCGCGGCGGCATGCACGTCCGCATCGCTCGCATCGGGGCGGCCGTAGCGGATGTTTTCGAGCGCGCTGGTCGAGAAGATCACCGGCTCCTGCGGCACCAGCGCCATGCGGTCGCGCAATGCTCGCAGGTTTGCGCTCGTGAGGGGTGTGCCGTCCAGCATGACACGGCCGGCCTGCGGGTCGTAGAAACGCAGCAGCAGTTGCAGCACCGTGCTCTTGCCCGCGCCGCTGGGGCCGACCAGGGCCACGGTCTCGCCAGGGCGGACTTCCAGCGTGAAGTCTCGCAAGGCCGCTTGCATGGGGCGTGAGGGGTAATGAAAGGTCACGGCTTCGAAACGCACGTGACTGGGGCCATCGGTCGGGGGCAAGGGCTGGGCTTGCGCGGGTGAGCGGATGGGGGAGCGCAGGTTCAGCAGTTCCATGAGTCGCTCGGTCGCACCCGCCGCGCGCAGCAGCTCACCATACACCTCGCCCAGCACGGCGAAGGAACTGGCCAGCATGATCACGAAGACCACGGTCTGGCCCAGGTGCCCGGCGCTGATCTGCCCGGCCAGCACGGCCTGGGTGCCCTGGTACAGACCCCAGAGCAGAGCGGCCGAGGTGGCGATGATGATGAAGCCCATGAGCGTGGCGCGCGCCCGGACCCGCCGGCGGGCGGTCATGAAGGCGTTTTCGGTGGCGTCTGCGAAGCGGCGGGTTTCACGCGCCTCGGCGGTGTAGCCTTGAACCACGGGGATCGCATTCAGCACCTCGCCCGCGATGGCGCTGGAATCGGCCACGCGGTCCTGGCTGGCGCGTGACAGTCGCCGCACGCGGCGGCCAAACCAGACGCTGGGCAGCACCACCAGCACCAGCACGCCCAGCACCTGGGTCATGATCCACGGATTGGTCCAGATCAGCATGGCCAGCGCACCCAGGCCGGTCACGGCGCTGCGCAGGCCCATCGAGAAAGACGAGCCCACCACGGTTTGCACCAGGGTCGTGTCAGCGGTCAGGCGCGAGAGCACCTCACCGGTCTGCGTGGTTTCGAAGAACTCGGGACTTTGCCGCAGCACGTGGGCATAAATGCCGTTGCGCAGGTCGGCGGTGACGCGCTCACCCAACCAGCTCATCAGGTAGAAACGCACGGCGGAGAACAGGCCCAGGGCCGCTGCCACGCCAAACAGCAGGGCGAAATGCTCGCGCAAGGCCAGCAATTGTTCGCCGCGGCCTTGCGCCGAGGCGGGGGAGCTCAGGCCTTGGTCAATCAGCGCACGCAGGGCGAGGGGAAAAGCCAGCGTGGCGGCCGCGGCCAAGGCGAGGAAGACCAGGGCCAACACGATGCGACCCCGGTAGGGCCGCAGAAATGGCCCGAGCCCACTCAAGGACTGAGGGCGAGCGCGCGGCGGCTCAGAAGAGGAGGGGGTGGCGGAGGGCGGGGGCGTTGCGGTGTCGGGCATGGCGGCAGAGCATAGCCGCCTGGCGTGAAATGTGTTGCGGGTAGACGTTGTGTCCGTGGCCGCGCACGGTTACGCGCGGGCTTGGCAGGTGCTTCGCGGCCACCGTGCCGCTTGTGTTGCCCCCGGCAGGGGCACCATCCGCCGATAGACCCCCACGCGCGGTCGGGAACGGCGTGCTCAGCGCTTGGCCAACACCTCGCGCAGCTTGTCCGCGAGTTCGTCGATGTCGAACTTGGTGATGTAGGCGTCCGCCCCCGCGCTCTTGGCCTGAATCTCGCTCGCGCTGCCCGTGAGCGAGGAGTGGATCACGACGGGGATGTCACTGAACTGCGGGTTCGATTTCACCAGACGCGTCAGATTGAAACCGTCCAGTTCAGGCATTTCCAGGTCGGTCAGCAGCAGGGCGACTTTGTCCTTGGCGCGTTTGCCTTCCCGAGCCGCCTGGGCGGCCAAGACTTGCAGCTGTTCCCAGGCTTCCTTGCCGTTGTGGGTCATGACGCAGGGAACGCCCAGCGCCTCCATGCCCTTTTGGATCAGCTCGCAGGCCATGACGGAGTCGTCGGCGGCCAGCATCACCACGCCCGGCGGCAAGGCGATGCGGCCGCCCGTGGGCTGGTCAAACTTGGCGTGCTCAGGCTGGACGTCGTGCAGGATGCGCTCCACGTCGATGACCTGGGCCAGGCGGGAGTTTTCGGCATCGCCATCGACCCTTGCGATGCTGGTGACGAACTGACCGCCGCGCCCGGCCGCGGTCAGCACATGCTTCCAGTCCACCTGCACGATTTCGGTCACCTCCTCCACCGCGAAGCCCTGGGTGGTGCGCGCGAACTCGGTCACCAGCAGGATGCGGTCTTCCTTCTGCGGTTTGCAGCCCGTGAGCGCGGGCAGGTCAATCACCGAGATGATCTGCCCGCGGATGTTCGCCACACCCAGCACATGGGGCGGCGCGCTCACCATCTTGGTCAGCGCGGGCATGGTCATGATCTCGCGCACCTTGAAGATGTTGATGCCAAACAGCTCGCGTCGATCGCTGTCCGCGGCTTCTCCGAGGCGAAAGAGCAGCAGTTCGAAACGGTTGTTGCTCGACTGGCCCTGGTGTTGGCTTGGGTTCAAGGAGCCAGCAGATGCTGCGGGGGAGCTCATGGGAGTGTCCTTTGCGGTTTGTTCTTGGCCTAGGAGCCTCGACGAGGCACCAGCCTAATACAACGGCAAGAGTTTAAGCAAGTTCAGAGCGGATAAATTGACACATCTGCATCAGAAACGGTGCGAAGGCGTCACTGCTTGCGCCTAAACCACTGTCCGAATCCGCGCAAGCCACGGCGTGAACGGCCAAACACCCGATCGGGGCATCGGTGCACAGGGCTGCGCGGTTCGTGTGCTTGATGCACCATCGACGCTGTTGGATTCTTGTCCCGCTCTTCAACCCGTTTTGACCATCCATACACCATGACCGCTGCTCTTTTTTCTCCCTTGCAAGTGGGCGCCTTGACCGTGCCCAACCGTGTCTTCATGGCGCCCCTGACCCGCGCCCGGGCCGGCGAGGCCCATCTGCCCAACGCCCTGATGGCCGAGCACTACGCTCAGCGTGCCAGCGGCGGCCTGCTGATCGCCGAGGCCACCATGGCCCTGGACGGCAACTCGGCCTTCTGGAAGGAGCCGGGCGTGCATTCCCAGGCCCAGGTCGAAGGCTGGCGGCTGGTGACTGACGCCGTCCACAAGGCGGGCGGGCGCATCTTCCTGCAAATCTGGCATGGTGGCCGCGCCTGCCACCCCGATCTGAATGGCGGTGCTCAGCCCGTGGCGCCCAGCGCGATTCCCATCACCAGCGACATGGTGCACACCCCCAAGGGCAAGGTGGCCTACGCCACCCCGCGCGCGCTGCGTGATGATGAACTGCCTGGCATCGTGGAGGGATTCCGCCAGGCTGCCCGGAACGCCAAGACGGCGGGCTTTGACGGCGTGGAAGTGCATGGCGCCAACGGCTACCTGTTGGATGAGTTCCTGCGCGATGGTTCCAACCAGCGCACGGGCCCCTACGGCGGCTCGCGCGAGAACCGCGCCCGTCTCCTGTTCGAAGTGCTCGAGGCCACCATCGGCGTGTGGGGAGCCGACCGCGTGGGCCTGCGCCTGTCGCCCCTCAACAGCTTCAACAGCATGAAGGACAGCGACCCCGTGGGCCTCACAACCTGGCTGGCCGGAGAGTTGAACCGCTTCGGCCTGGCCTACCTGCACCTGATGCGGGGTGATTTCAAGGGCCTGCAAAAGGGCGACCTGATGACCCCGGCGCGTGCTGCCTACAAGGGCGTGCTGATCGGCAACATGGGTTACAGCGGAGCGGAAGCCGCCCAGGCCATCGCCGAGGGCAAGCTCGACGCCGTGGCCTTCGGCACCGCCTACTTGGCCAACCCCGACCTGCCCGAGCGCCTGCGGGCTGGTGCTCCCCTCAACGCACCCCATCCCGCCACCTTCTACACCGAGGGCCCGGCGGGCTACACCGACTACCCGCGCTGGGACGGTGTGAGCCGGGCCGTCTGAAGGCGCTCACATGGCCGTGTAAGCCTTCTTGGCCTGCACGGCCTTCACGATGTAGCCGCGCGTCTCCTCGTAAGGCAGTTTCAGACGCAGGGCGTTGTAGACCGCGTCCGCGCGCATGGCATTGATGCGGTCGATGGCCTCGTCCTGCCGGGCCTTGCCAGCCTTCTCGCTGAAGGCACGGTACACATTGCCGGTGCCCGTGTTGTAGGCGGCGATCGCGCAGTATTCACGCGCGAGCGGGTCCCGGATGTCGTTCAAGGGGCTGTCATGGAGCAGCAGGCCGAGGTAGGTGGTGCCCAGCTCGATGTTGTTCTCGGGCACGAAGAGAAACTCCTTGCTGGGCGCCAAGTCCTCCCCGCGTGCCTTGCGGTAGGCGTCTCGACCGCCGCTGGAGGGCACGAGCTGCATCATCCCGTAAGCGGGCGCGCTGGAGACGGCGTAGGGGTTGAACGCGCTCTCGATGCGGATGATGGCGTAGATCAGGCTGCGGTTGACTTCGTTCTTCTCCGAATGCTTGCGCACGACGCTGGCGTAGCGCAGCGCGCGCTGGTCGATGCTCGCGTTGACCATCTTCATCTGCACGTAGTGGACGGTCTTGGGCTTGCCATTGACATCAATCTGGCGCTGTTGGACGCTGCGGGTGCTCAGCCAATCGGCATAGGCTTCGGCTTCGCGGCGCGTGTCGATGACCGCGTTGTTCTGGTTGACCACCAAGCCCTGCAGATAAGGCGTGCCACTCAACACCACTTCCTTGTCGGAGAACAGGTCCACCGCGCCCGGATCACTGGGCGTGAGCAGGGCCACGACGCTGGCGCGCCGGAGTTTGTCGCGCACCTGGGGATCGTCCAGATGCTCGATCAGGAGGGTGCCTGCGTCGTAGTCGACCACCACGCGGCTTTTGTAGTCGTCCGTGTACTTGACGTAGCGCGTGCGACTGGGCAGCGTGTTCGATTCGCGCTCACCCCATTGCTTGCCGCTGTTCTTGCGCAAGGCCTCCATGAGCTTGTTGTACTCGGCTTGCGCGCGCTTGATGTCGGCCACCAGCAGTTCGGGGTTCGTCTTGTAGGCCTCGACCCGGTTTTCCGCCAGGGTCTGAAGCGCCGCCTTGGGGTCCTTGGCCATGGCGATGTTGAGTGCCTGCTGGGTGCTGCACCCCGAGAGGGCCAAGGTCACGCCCGCGGAGCCGGCCGCGCCCAGCAGCAGGCGACGGTGCCTGTTCATGCCGTTCTTCCTTCCATCGAGGGGTGGGATGGGCCGCGCGTCGCGACGAACTGTGTCGCCAACTCCAGCACGCGGGCTTGCGCATCCGGTGCATCGCAGGCCACCGCATGGCGCACGAGGCCATCTTGGGCCAGGCCGCGCAGCCAAGTGATCTGGCGCTTGGCCAGTTGGCGCGTGGCGGTGATGCCGCGTTCGCGCAGCTCGTCCAGCGGCGTCGCGGAGGCAGGCTTGCGCGGCCTGACCTGGGCCTGCCCGTGCGCGCCGTCGGTGTCTCGCGCGGCCCTCGCCTCATGGCTTAGCTGGGCGTCCAGGAATTCCCAAGCCTGACGGTAGCCCACGCAGCGCATGGAAGGCAGGTCGGGGTGCAGGTCCCCGCGCGCGCGCAAGGCCCGCACCTCGTCGAGCAAACCGGCTTGCAGCATGGTGTCGAAGCGTTGCGCGATGCGTTCGTGCAGCCAGGCCCGGTCTCGCGGTTCCAGCGCGATCAAGGTGATGGCCGTCGCGGGGGACGACGTGTCAGGTGGTGCGGGGCTCTCCGTGCGCGTGTGGAAACTCGACAAGGGGCGCCCCGTCAGACGCTGCACCTCCAGCGCGCGCTGAATGCGCTGCGTGTCACCCGGTGGCAGGCGCGCCGCGGTCACCGGGTCCACGCGACTCAGCTCCGCGTGCAAGGCGTTCCAACCCCGCGTCCGGGCTTCGGCCTCCAGAGCGGCGCGCACCGTGGCATCGGCCGGGGGCAGGTCGTCCAGGCCTTGCAGCAGGGCCTTGAAATACAGCATGGTGCCGCCGACCAGCAGGGGCAGATGGCCGCGCGCGTGGATGTCATGGATCAGCCGTGTCGCGTCGCGGACGAACTCCGCAGCGCTGTAGGCCTGCGAGGGGTCGAGGATGTCGATCAGGTGGTGCGGCGCCAGCGCCTGCTCCGCCGCGTCAGGTTTGGCCGTGCCGATGTCCATGCCGCGATACACCAACGCCGAATCCACGCTGACGATTTCCACGGGGCAGGTGTCTGCCAGGGCCTGTGCGATGGCCAGCGCGGCCGCTGTCTTGCCGCTGGCGGTCGGGCCGGCGATGGCCAGCGTGGCCGGCAGCGGGCTGCCCAAGTCGGTGCTGCGGAGCGGTGGCGAGTAAGGGCTGCGGGCGGACATCGCCGCAAGGCTAGCAGATCAGCGGGTTCGCCCGGAGTCCGAAGCGGTGCTTGGATTCAGCGGCTGGCTTGACGCGGCGAATGGAGCGTGCCGGAGTTGCTCACGGCGGCGCCCAGACCGAACAGCTCCGCCAGCGCCTCGCGGTAATACGGCCGACCGATGGTGTTGGTGTTGTGGTGGGTGCCGCCTTCGACCAGCACGAAGCGCTTCGGGCCGGTCGCGGCGTCGAACAACTGACGTCCGAGCGCGGGCGGGATTGTGCTGTCCTCGCTGCCATGCACCACCAGCAGGGGCGAGCCGATGTGGCCGACACGCTGGATGGCTTCCATCTTCTGGGTGATCAGCGCGCGGTCCAAGGGCCAGAACAGCAGCCAGCCCCATTTGTAGCTGCTCACCACGTCGGGGATGGAGGTGAAGGTGCCCTCGACGAGGGTGCCTCGCTCGTCGGGCACCTCGGCCGCCAGGTGGATGGCGATGGCGCCCCCGAGTGAGTGGCCGAAGATGTAGCGCGGCCGATCCGGGTACTGGCGCGCCAGCCAGTCCCAGGCGGCACGCGCGTCCTCGTAGGCGCTCGCCTCGGACGGCAGGGCGGCCGTGCTTTTGCCAAAACCCCGGTAGTCGATCGCCAGCACCGAGAACCCCAGTTCTTGCATGTGACGCGCGCGCAGGGCCGAGCCCACCACGTTGTAGCGCGCGCCATGCAAGTAGAGCAACACGGGGGCTTCGTCGGGCTTGAGATGGCGTCGCGACAGATCGGGGTGGGCCAGCCAGAGTCCGTGCAGGCGGGCGGGTCGAGGCGTCCCGGCGTCATCGTCATGCTCCCGCGCCATGAAGTCGATCCAGACCTCGCTCATCCCTTCCGCGGCGCTTTCGCCACCCCACCAACTGCGGTCGGAAGGCTGGAAGATCCAGCCGCGTTGCTTTTCGTCGAGCGTGCCGCAGCCCGCGAGCAGCCCGAGAAACGTCAACAGCAGGAGCAGGGGCAGCAGGGGAATGAGCCAGAGTCGCCGGTTTTTCATGGAGGCCGATGATGCATTGCCGGATGAGGAGCCTGCTGCCGTGGGGGCATCCGCTCAGCGTCCGCGCAGGAAGAGCGCGTCCAGGTCCTTGAGCGTGACCTGGCGCCAAGTCGGGCGACCATGGTTGCACTGGTCCGAGCGCTCGGTGCGCTCCATGTCGCGCAGCAGCGCGTTCATTTCCGCCAGGGTGAGCTGGCGGTGGGCGCGCACCGCACCGTGGCAGGCCATGGTGCCCAGGATCTCGTTGCGGGCGCGCTCGATCACCCGCGCGCCTTCGCCGTGGGGCAACTCGGCCAGCTCGGCCAGCACGCCGCGAGCCAACTCGACCGGGTCGCCCTGGGCCAGGGTGCTGGGCACGGCCCGCACCGCCAAGGTCTTGGGCGACAGGGCACTGACTTCCATGCCCAGGCTGTTCAGCGTGTCCGCGTGGGCCTCGGCCGTGGCCACTTCCTGGGGCGTGGCGGCGAAAGGCGCCGGGATCAGCAGGGGCTGGCTGGTCAGGGTGTGCAAGTCCAGCTGCTGCTTCAGCCGTTCGTAGACGATGCGCTCGTGCGCGGCGTGCATGTCGACGATGACCAAGCCCTGCGCGTTCTCGGCCAAGATGTAGACGCCCTGCAACTGCGCCAGGGCCTTGCCCAGGGGCCAGTCCGATCCGTCCGAGCCTTCTTGCGTGGAGCTGTCTCGCATCACCGCGGATGCCTGGGCGTCCGCGCCGATCGTACCGCCCGTGCTGTACACGTCGTTCGTCATCGCCTGTGCGTCGCCGATTGGCGTGGTGCGAACCGTGGACGGTTGCCAGAGCGCGGCCAGGTCCTGAATCGGGTGGCCACGGGGGGCGTCCGCACGCGCACCGCTCCAAGGAGCCCCGTAACTCCGGGGCGCGGCTTCGCGTGCCTCGGTGTCGGAGGCGTCGAAGCGCATGGCGGGTTGTGTCCAGGCCGGTGCGGGGGGCGACAGCGTCGCGCTCAGTTGCGCGTAGGCGGGAGCAATGTCCCCACTCACGGCGGCCTGCGCGCGCGGCGCGGCGAGTGCATCCTCCAGCGCATGGCGCACCGCCTGGTGCACCTCGCGGCTGTCGCGAAAGCGCACCTCGATCTTGGTGGGGTGCACGTTCACGTCCACCCGGGTTGGGTCGATCTCGATGTGCAGGGCGTAGACCGGCTGTCGCTGGCCGTGCAGCACGTCTTCGTAGGCACTGCGGGCCGCGTGGGTCAACACCTTGTCGCGCACATAACGGCCGTTGACGTAGCTGAACTGCTGGTCGGCGCGGCTGCGCGCGGTGTCGGGCACGCCGGCCCGACCGCGCACGCGGATCGCCCTGCCGCTGGCGTCGCGGCCCCGGTAGTCCACGGCGACGGAGGCGGTGATGAAGTCCGCGCCCAGGACGTCGGCCAGCCGTTGGTCGAAGGCCCGGCTGCCTGCGGCCTCGTCAGCGTCATCTGACGTCACCGTTCCATCCTTCCCGCAGGCGCGCCATTGCTCGACCAGCTTGCCCTCGTGCCAGATCGCGAAGCCGACTTCGGGCCGTGCCAGCGCGTGGCGCCGCACGGCGTCGATGCAGTGGGCCAGCTCAGTGGCGTCCGTCTTGAGGAATTTGCGGCGTGCGGGCGTGCTGAAAAACAGTTCCTTCACCTCGACCGTGGTGCCGGGCCCGCGCGCCGCCGGCTGGATCTCGCCCGTGCGGCCATCGAGCATGAATGCAGTGGCTTGATCCGCCGAGCGCGAGAGCAGGGTGAGTTCGGCGACCGAATTGATGGCCGCCAAGGCCTCGCCCCGAAACCCCATGGTGGCGACCGATTCCAGTTCTTGCAGGCTGGCGATCTTGCTGGTGGCGTGGCGCTTCAGAGCAATCGCCAGTTCACCGGGCGGGATGCCTCCGCCGTCGTCCTCGACCGTGATCAGGCGCACACCCCCGGCCAGCAGGCGCACGGTGATCTGGTTCGCGCCCGCGTCCAGCGCGTTGTCCACCAGCTCGCGCACCACCGAGGCCGGTCGCTCCACGACCTCGCCCGCGGCGATCTGGCTGATGAGCTCATCGGGCAGTTCGCGGATGGGGCGTCGGGGTGGGGCGGAAAGGGGGGCGTTCACCAGCGGAATTGTAGGGCGATGGGCGCGGGCAGAAGGTGCAGGTGACTGGGCAAGTGCACTCAGTGCTTGCGCTGCTCGCGTTCGAAGGCGGCGGCCACGAAGTCGATCAAGGCCTGGATGCGCACGGAGGATTTGTGCCGCTGCGCGTAGACCGCGTAGATGTCGGCGTCCGGGGTGGTCCAAGGCCGCAGCAATTGAACCAGGCGCCCGCTGCGCAGGTAGCGGGCCACATCCCATTCGGCGCGCAGCAGGATGCCCCGGCCATCCAGCGCCCAGTTGACGGCGATCTCGCCGTCGTTGGTGGTGAGGTTGCCCCGGATCTTTACCTGCTTGCCACCACCGCTGGGGGTCTTGCTTGCCTTGGGGCTGCTGAAACGCCAGACGCCATAGGCTTCGTCACCTTGGCGAATGCCGATGCAGTTGTGCCGAACCAGGTCTTCTGGTGCGCGCGGCTCGCCGTGTTTGCGCAGATACGCGGGTGAGGCGACGACGATGCGTCGGTTCGGCGCGATCAGTCGAGCGATGACGCGGGAGTCGGGCGGGTGTCCGAAGCGGAAGCAGACGTCGCAGGCGTCGTCCGTGATCGGGGGTGGGTTCACGGAGAGCTGCAGCTGGATGTCCACTTTGGGATTGCGTTCCACGAATGCGGAGATCAGGGGAGCGATGCGGATGCGGCCGAAGCCCAGCGTCGCGTTCACGCGCAGCAGCCCCTGCGGTTCGCTCTTCGCGCCCCTGAGCTGGTGCTCCAGATCGTCGATGTCGCCCAAGATGCGGCGCGCATGCTCCAGATACACCTCGCCCTCGGGGGTGAGGCTCATCCGTCGGGTGGTCCGATTGATCAGGGTGAGGCCCAGGCGTGCCTCCATCTGAGCCAGATGCTTGCTCACGGCGGGTGTGGTGACGCCCAGTTCGCGGGCTGCGCCGCTCAGGCTGCCCGCCAGCACGAGCGTGGAAAAGAAGCTCAGATCAGCGGGATGAACACTTTGGGGCATCGATGGATTGTTGAATATTAGTTATCAAATATTTTACTTTCGCGGTTAATTTTTATTTCCAGCGGTTCTAGAGTTCGAGCCAGCCCAAAGCCTGTGAACGGCTGGCTTCATAAAAAACCCGAGGAGATACCCATGTTGAAGTGTTTTTTCAGAGGACTGGTCGCCGTTCAACTGGCTGCCGCGTCCTTCCTGGTCGCTGCACAAGGCTGGCCCGCCAAGACCGTGACCATCGTCGTCCCCTTTCCCCCGGGCGGGACCACGGATGTGCTGGCCCGTGCCGTGGCGAACAAGTTGTCCCCCGTGCTCGGACAACCGGTGATCGTGGACAACAAGCCGGGTGCTGGCGCCACGCTGGGCGCGTCCTTGGTGGCCAAGGCCCCCGCCGATGGCTACACCCTGCTCATGGGCGCGGTCCATCACACGATCGCTCAAAGCGTGTTCAGGAAGTTGCCCTATGACTTCCAGAAGGATTTCGCCCCCATCACCACCGTGGCGATCGTCCCCAATGTCCTGGTGGTGAATGCGCAGAACCCCGCCGCCAACGTGCAGGATTTGGTGACCATCGCCAAGAGTGCCGCGAACAAGCTTTCTTACGGCTCCAATGGCAATGGCACCGCGCAACACATGATCGGCACCCAGTTCCAGCAGATCACGGGCGCGCAAATCCTGCATGTGCCCTACAAGGGCAGCGCGCCTCTGACCACCGATCTGATCAGCGGTCAAGTCGACATGTCCTTCGACACGGTCACGCCGGTCCTGCCCTTCATCAAGGAAGGCCGCCTGCGTCCACTGGCCGTGACCACGGCCAAGCGTTCCTCGGCCTTGCCCGACGTGCCCACCTTGCAGGAGGCCGGGGTGCCCGGCATCGCCATCGGCACCTGGTTCGGCCTGCTGGCCCCGGCGGGTACTCCCGCGCGTGTGGTGACGCGACTCAACGGCGAGCTGGTCAAGATCATTCAGTCGCCCGATTTCAAGAAGCAGATGTTCGACATCGGCGCCGAGCCGGTGGGCGACAAGCCCGAGGAGATGGCGCGTCAGATCAAGGAAGAAACCGCGAAGTTCGCCAGCCTGATCAAGGCCGCGAACATCACGCTGGATTGAATTTTTTTGCCCAATGCAGGAGTCTCTCGTGAACAAAGAAGCAGCGGTCGCTGACCTGACCCATCTCATGGCCAGATTCACGGCCTACATCGGCAAGCGCCTGCCGGTGGACGTGACGCACAAGCTGGGTGAGCTGCGCGCGCAGGAAGTGAATTTCCTGGCGAAGGAGGTCTATGAGTCCATGCGGGCGAATCAGGAAGCCGCTGACAAGCTGGACCGTCCGAGTTGCCAGGACACGGGCGTGATCCAGTACTTCCTCACCGCCGGCGCGCGCTTTCCGCTGCTGGGTGAGTTGGAGGACATCCTGCGCAACGCTACCTTGGGTGCCACCCGCGATGGCCCGCTGCGCCACAACGCGGTCGAGACCTTCGAGGAAAAGAACACGGGCACCAACACGGGCTCCAAGATTCCCTGGCTGGACTGGGACATCGTGCCCGACGACGACACGGTCACCATCGACGTCTACATGGCCGGTGGCGGCTGCACCCTGCCGGGCGCGGCCAAGGTGCTGATGCCGGGGCAGGGTTACGAGGGCGTGGCGGAGTTTGTGTTCGACGTCATCACCTCGCGCGGCGTCAACGCCTGCCCTCCGCTGCTGGTGGGTGTGGGGGTGTCGACCTCGGCCGAGACTGCCGCGCGCCTGTCGAAAAAGGCCATCCTGCGCCCCGTGACTTCGCGCAATGCCAATGACAACGCGGCCCTGATGGAAGAACTGCTGGCCGAGGGCCTCAACGAACTGGGTCTGGGTCCCCAGGGCCTGACCGGCAACGCTAGCGTGATGGGCGTGAACATCGAATCGTCGGCGCGCCATCCGTCCACCATCGGCGTCGCGGTGTCCACGGGCTGCTGGGCCCATCGCCGCGGCAAGATCAAGATCAAGTCCGACATCTCTTACGAAGTCATCTCGCACCAAGGATTCAAGCTGTGAAGAAAATCCTGACCACGCCCATCAAGGACGAGGACCTGGAGTCGCTCACTATTGGCGACGTCGTTTACCTGACAGGCACTCTGGTGACCTGCCGCGACGTGGCGCACCGCCGCCTCATCGAACTGGGCCGCGAACTCCCCGTCGATCTCAAGGGCGGTGCCATCTTCCATGCGGGTCCCATCGTGCGCGACAAGGGCAATGGCGAGTATGAAATGGTGTCCATCGGCCCGACGACCAGCATGCGCATGGAGAAATTCGAGAAGGAGTTCATCCGGCAGACCGGCGTGAAGCTGATTGTCGGCAAGGGCGGCATGGGGCCGGAGACCCAGGAAGGCTGCGCCGAGAACAAGGCCGTGCACGCGATTTTTCCCGGCGGCTGCGCGGTGCTCGCGGCGACCAAGGTGGAGAAGATCGAGGCGGCCGAGTGGAAAGACCTGGGCATGCCCGAGACACTGTGGGTCAACCGCGTGCGGGAGTTCGGTCCCCTGATCATTTCGATCGACACCCAGGGACGCAATCTGATCGAGGAAAACAAGAAGGTGTTCAACGAGAAGAAGAAACCGATCCTAGAGCGCATCAATGCGCAGGTGCGCTTCATCAAGTGAGCTCCAGGCGTGGGTTAAATCCCCACGCCACATCGGGATGCCGTTGCATCGCCGGGGATAATCCCAGGCATGGAATTCCTCTCTTTTCTGATCGACTTCATCCTGCATGTCGACCAGCATCTCCAAGCCTTTGTTCAAGCCTACGGTGTCTGGGTCTACGCCCTGCTGTTCTTGATCGTGTTTGTCGAGACGGGCGTGGTCGTCATGCCCTTTTTGCCGGGGGACTCCCTGCTGTTCGTGGTGGGGGCCCTGGCGGGCGCCGGCCTGATGAGCTACCCGGTCGCCGTCGCCGTGCTGCTGGCCGCGGCGATTCTGGGGGACCAGTGCAATTACACGATCGGTCGCTGGGTGGGGCCGCGGGTTTTCCAATGGGAGAACTCGCGCTTCTTCAACCGGCAAGCGTTCGAACGCGCGCATGCTTTCTACGAGAAGTACGGCGGCATCACCATCGTGGTGGCGCGTTTCATGCCTTTTCTGCGCACCTTTGTGCCCTTTGTCGCCGGCGTGGCGGAGATGAGCCGCATCAAGTTCACCCTCTACAACATCCTGGGCGCGGTGATCTGGGTGTTGGGTATTTGCACGGCCGGGTATTTCCTGGGCAGCTTGCCCTGGGTGAAGCAGAACCTGGAATTCATCATCTGGGGGATGATCCTGCTGCCAGGGGTGATCGTGCTCATCGGGGCCTGGCGCGCGCGCCAGCGTGCCGTGGCGACATGAGGTCTCTTGCACGCGCTCAGGTCATTCCATGATTTGATACGAACGTTACGGCAGTGGATGAATGTCCAGCTTGCGGATCAGGCTGTGCTGCGTGAATATCCGTCCATGCCGAGCAAGAAATCGCTCCCCCTCGAAGACAACACGGTCCCCGTCACGTCTTGCATGAAAGCCGTGCCGGAGGCCGAAGAGCAATTCGTGGGGCAGGTCATCAAGCGACCGGGCGGTTACTACTGGAGCTTGGCCGACGCAGAGGGCAAGGAAGGTCGGGAGTACGGTCCCTACGAGACTTTCGCGGAAGCCCAGGCCGACATGGAAGCCGCGGCCGACCTCGATGCGCCAGAGCCTGGCGAAAGCCTGGAAGAGGCTGAGAGCGAACTGGGCATCGCCGATTGGATTGACCCGGAAACCGGCGAGCCGGCCGAAGGGCAGTCTCGCCCCCACCTCGACGACTGAAGCCCGAGGCCTTTGCATCCCCGACGGGGTGCTTCAAAGGCTGCGCGTCCTCGCCAGGGGCGGGTTCTTCGCGAAATAGCCCTCGATGCCCTTCATCAGCGCATCGGCGAGTTGGGCCTGGTAGCTCGCGCTGTTGAGCCGGGCTTCCTCGGTCGGGTTGCTGATGAAGGCCGCTTCCACCAGCACGCTCGGGATGTCCGGCGCCTTCAGCACCGCGAAGCCGGCCTGCTCCACCTGCGGCTTGTGCAGCTTGCCCACGCGGCCGATCTCCTGCAGCATCGCGCCGCCCAGCTGCAGGCTGTCGCGGATTTGCGCGCTGGTGCTCATGTCCAGCAACGCACGCTGCACTTGGACGTCCTGCGTCTCGATGTTGACCCCGCCGATCAAGTCCGCCTTGTTCTCCTTGGCGGCCATCCAGCGCGCCGCGCTGCTCGAGGCGCCGCCGTGGCTGAGCGCGAACACGCTCGCGCCCTGGGGGCGCGGCGTGTAAAAGGCATCGGCGTGGATGCTCACGAACAGGTCGGCCTTGACCTGGCGCGCCTTGTTGACGCGCACGTGCAGGGGGACGAAGAAGTCTCCATCGCGCGTGAGGAAGGCCCGAAGGGTGTGGCCATTGACCTGGGCGGCGTTGATGCGGTCGCGCAACTGGCGCGCCAGGCGCAGCACCACATCCTTTTCGCGCGTGCCGCGCCGACCAATCGCACCAGGGTCTTCGCCTCCGTGACCCGGATCGAGCGCGATGATGATGAGCCGATTGGTGCCGCTGGTGCTCTCGCGCACCAGCTCCGGCGGAATGCTGCCCGGCTGCGCGGGTGACGTGGCATTGGTGCTCTGCGCGTCCGGCGAGGGCACCTTGCCCTGTTTGGCCATCAGTTCGGCCAGCGGGTCGATGACCTCGGGCACCGCATGCCCGGTGCCCACGGTGCCCTTGCCGCCGGTGGGGCCGTTGACCACCGGAGGCAGCTTCTGGTCGGCTTCCTGGGTTTGACGCAACTGCTCGGCGATCAGGGCGGTCAGCGGGTCGGTGCTGACCTTGGGGTACAGGTCGAACACCAGGCGGTGCTGGTAGGGCTCGATGGGCTTGAGCGCGAAGACCTGGGGCTCGATCGCCTGTTTCAGGTCAATCACCAGTCGCACCACGCTCTTCGTGTATTGGCCGACACGGATGCCGGCGATGTTCGGGTCATCGGCCTGCACCTTGGCCACCAGCTCGCGCAGGGTGGGGTTGAGCGTCAGGTTGTCGATGTCCACCGCCAAGCGCGGCGGCTGGCTGATGAAGGTTTGCTTGGCGTGCAGGGGCGCATCCGACTCCAGCGTGACGCGGGAATAGTCTTGGGCGGGCCAGACGCGCACGGCCACGATGGATGGGGCATTGCGCGTGATGGCGCTGTGCGCCAGCTCGGAACGGCCGAGCAGCAGGACCACGGCACCGGCATGGAGGAGCTCGCGTCGCTGCGTCATGCGGGGGTCTCGATGTTGGCCATGCCACGCAGCAGCGTGGCGCCGGTGGCGCTGCGCGCGGTCAGCGTGGCTTGGCGGGCCGTGCTTTCTGAACCGGCCCCATCTTGGCTGGGGTCGGGCAGAGGGGCCAAGGTGATCTCGAGGTCGGGCGGGGGCAAGAGGCCACCGGCCTGCTCAGGCCACTCCGCCAATTTCAGTCCAGGGCTGGCGTACAGATCTCGCAGGCCCGCGTCTTCCCACTCGTTCGGGTCCTTGAAGCGGTAGAAGTCGAAGTGCCAGATGGGCAGCGCGGGCTGGGTCGCGGTGGCGGGTGCCTCGTGGGGTTCCACCACGGCGTAGGTGGGGCTCTTGATGCGACCCGTGACACCGAGGGCGCGAAGCAAGTGGCGCACGAACGTGGTCTTGCCCGCGCCCAGGTTGCCATGTAACTCGACGATGGCGCCGCGCGCCGCGAGGGATGCGGCCGGCAAGGCCGCGTAAGCCGTCGCGAGCGTGGATGCGAGGGCCTGCGTGGCGGCCTCGTCACGCAAGAAGCGGTTTTCTACAATGGGTGCGTGCAGGTCAACAGTCACATCGACAAGGGGCAATTCATCTCGCAAGTCCGGGTTTGGGCTCGTGAGCTTGGATTTTCGCAAATTGGCGTGCACAACGTGGATTTATCTTCGGCCGAGCCGGGATTAAAGGACTGGTTGTCGCATGGCTTCCACGGCGAGATGGCCTACATGGCCGCCCATGGCATGAAGCGCGCGCGGCCCGCCGAACTCGTTCCGGGGACGGTCAGCGTGATCACCGCGCGCATGGACTACCTGCCCCGCAATACCCCGCAGGGCTGGCAGGCCGCCGAGCTGGCCCGCGTTCAATCTCCGGCCTCGCCAGGCGAGGGCGTCATTTCGATTTATGCGCGTGGCCGGGACTACCACAAGGTGCTGCGGTCCCGCCTGCAGAAGCTGGCCGAGCGCATGGCGCTGTACCTGCGGGAGCAGTCGGCCGCGTCCGGCAGCGCTGAGGACCTGCGCGGCGTGGCCGGCGGGGCGGACCAGGACGCGTCGGAGGCTTTCCAGTACCGCGTCTTCACCGACTCCGCTCCGGTGCTGGAGGCCGAGTTGGCGGCGCGCAGCGGTTTGGGCTGGCGTGGCAAGCACACCCTGGTGCTGAACCGCGAAGCGGGGTCCATGTTCTTCCTGGGTGAAATTTTCCTCAACGTGGACTTGCCGCCGACCGAGCCCCTCAGTCCTCACTGCGGCAGCTGCAGTGCCTGCATCGCCGCCTGCCCCACGCAGGCCATCCTGGGGCCGGGCCGCCTGGACGCACGGCGCTGCATTTCCTACCTCACCATCGAGCACCCTGGGGCGATCCCGGAAGACCTGCGGCCCCTGATGGGGCAGCGCATTTACGGCTGCGACGACTGTCAATTGGTCTGTCCCTGGAACAAGTACGCGCAGCGCAGCACCTTGCCGGATTTCGATGTCCGCGAGGGCATGGCGGGGGGCGAACTGCTGACCTTGCTGGCCTGGGATGAGGCGGAATTCCTGCACCGCACCGAGGGCAGCGCCATCCGGCGCATCGGTCACGAGCGCTGGCAGCGCAACATCCTCGTGGCCTTGGGCAATGCCTTGCGCAGTGGCTTGCTCGGTGCCACCGATTCGGCTGTGGTTCGTTCGGCGCTGCAGCGTTACGCAGACCCCACGGCGGAGGTGTCAGCCTTGTTGCGGGAGCATGCGTGCTGGGCTCTGGCGCTGCCCGTGTCCGGGGGGCAGGCGCGGGCCTGAGGTGTTTTAATCCGGCGATATGGCGCGTGCCGTGGCCTGAGCCCTAGGCCGGCCAGGTCGGCAAAGACAAACGAGGAGCAAGCGGCGATGAGCGGAACCGGTTACTACACCCACGGCGACTGCCGAAAGCATGAGATGGGGCCGGACCATCCCGAGTGCCCGCAGCGCCTGGACGCGATCGAGGACCGGCTGATCGCCAGTGGCTTGGACGTCGCCCTCACCCGCGTGGAAGCGCCGCTGGCCTCGCTCGACGAGCTTGAGCTGGCGCACGAGCGCATGCACATCGCCGCGCTGCGCGGCCTGAGCGCGACCTTGGCCGACGACGAGGCCGCGGGCGGTCCGCGCTACGCCGTGATCGATCCCGACACCTCCATGAACACCGCCACCTGGGACGCCATCCTGCGCAGCGCGGGTGCGGCCATGGCGGCGACCGACGCGGTGATCGCGGGTGAGTTCCAGAACGCCTTTTGCGCCGTGCGCCCGCCGGGCCACCATGCGATGCGCGACAAAGCCATGGGCTTTTGTTTCATCAACAACGTCGCCGTGGCCGCGAAGTACGCGCTGGAGCGCCACCGCCTCAAGCGGGTGGCCATCGTGGACTTCGACGTGCACCATGGCAATGGCACCGAGGACATCATCGCGGGCGACAAGCGCATTCTGATGGCCAGCTTCTTCCAACATCCCTACTATCCGCACAGCGGGGAGCCGCCGAGCGCGGACAATATGATCAACATCCCCGTGCCGGCCTACACCAAGGGCATGGAAATCCGAGAGTTGGTCGAGACTTACTGGATGCCTCGACTGGAGACGCATCGGCCCGAGATGATCTTCATCAGCGCGGGCTTTGACTCGCACCGCGAGGACGAGATGGGTCAGCTCGGACTGGTCGAGGCCGATTACGCCTGGATCACGGAGCGCTTGATGGACGTGGCCCGCCGCCATGGCAAGGGACGCATCGTGTCCTGCCTGGAAGGCGGCTACAACCTCAGCGCCCTCGGCCGCAGCGTGGAAGCCCATGTGCGCGTGTTGGCGGATGTGTAATGGACGGATATGGAAATCACTGAACTGCGCAATCTGTTGAAAGAGTGGGACGAAGCCGTCGTCTGGATCGAGGCCCTGGTGTTGCTGGCCTGCCTGGGCCTGGCCTGGGGCGTGACCCGGTACGCGGGGTACCGCGTGGGGCGTGGGAACGTGCCGAGCAACTCCGAGCACAAGCCAGAGTCGCACCGTTTCGAGTCGGTGTGGTTTGGCCAGCACACCATCGATGGCCTGCTGTTTCCCTTGCTGACCTTGCTGCTGATCTACGCGGCACGGCACGGCGTGGCGCTCTACCAGCCCGTGCTGCTGCTCAAGGTGGCCTTGCCCATCTTCGTGTCGCTGGCGGTGATCCGCCTGTTCGTGCGCGTGCTGCGGGCGTCCTTCCCGGAGTCGGCCTCGGTGAAGTTCATCGAGCAGTCCGTGTCCTGGCTGGCCTGGGCCGGCGCCGTGCTGTGGATCACGGGCTTGCTGCCCGCGGTTCAGGCCGAAATGGAGGACATCACCTTCGCCTTCGGACAGACGCGCATCAGCCTGCGCACCATTTTCGAAGGTGCCATTTCCTCGTCGGTGATGCTGGTGGTGGTGCTGTGGATTTCCGCCACCCTGGAGAAGCGCATCCTGCGCGGCGGGGTGGGCGATCTGTCCATGCGCAAGATCGCGGCCAACGCGATCCGCGCTGGCCTGCTGTTCATCGGCCTGCTGTTTGCCTTGTCCGCCGTGGGGGTGGACCTGACAGCGCTCTCGGTGCTGGGCGGCGCCTTGGGGGTCGGTTTGGGTTTTGGCCTGCAGAAACTGGCGGCCAACTACGTCAGCGGTTTCGTGATCCTGCTGGAACGTTCCCTGCGCATCGGCGACATGGTGCGGGTGGATGGCTTCGAGGGCGTGGTCACCGATATCAAGACACGGTACACCCTGATCCGCGCGCTCAATGGCCGCGAAACCGTCGTGCCCAATGAACTCTTCATCACCCAGCGCGTGGAGAACCTGTCGCCGGGCACCTACGTATCGCTGACCCTGAACATCTCGGTTGGGTATGACAGCGACACAGCGCAGGTGATGCAAATTCTGGTGGATGCCGCATTGAACCAGCCGCGCGTGCGTCGCAATCCCGTGCCCGTGGCCACCCTGGACAACTTTGGGGCCGATGGTTTGGATTTTTCGCTCACATTCGCGATCGACGATCCGGAACTGGGCCACGGCGCCCTGCGTTCCGCCATCAATCTGGGCATCCTGGAGGGCTTGCGTGCGGCGAAGATTGACATTCCCTACCCGCAGCGTGTGGTGCATTGGCGGGGCGAAACCCCTTCGCATCCCACACGGACCGATGGCGGGGGCAAAAGCTCCGTTTAGAATGCGGCCTCACAGAAATCGCACGGTCGTTCTATTTTCTTAATTTTGCAGGAGAGCGCGCATGAAAGTCCTCGTCCCCGTCAAACGCGTGGTGGACTACAACGTCAAGGTCCGCGTCAAGGCGGATAGCACCGGTGTGGACATCGCCAACGTCAAGATGAGCATGAACCCCTTTGACGAAATCGCCGTCGAGGAGGCTGTGCGCCTGAAGGAAAAAGGCGTCGCGACCGAGGTGATTGCAGTCTCCTGCGGTGTCACCCAGTGCCAGGAAACCCTGCGCACGGCCATGGCGATTGGCGCCGACCGCGCCATCCTGGTCGAGACGAGCGAGGAGCTGCAGCCCCTGGCCGTGGCCAAGCTGCTCAAGGCCCTGGTGGACAAGGAACAGCCCGGGCTCGTGATCCTGGGCAAGCAGGCCATCGACGACGACGCCAACCAGACCGGTCAGATGCTGGCCGCCCTGGCCGATTTGCCGCAGGCCACCTTCGCCTCCAAGGTGGAAGTGGCCGATGGCAAGGCCAAGGTGACCCGCGAAGTGGACGGTGGCCTGGAGACGCTTTCGATCACTTTGCCCGCCATCATCACGACCGATCTGCGCCTGAACGAGCCGCGTTACGTGACGCTGCCCAACATCATGAAGGCCAAGAAGAAGCAGCTCGACACGCTCAAGCCCGAAGACCTCGGCGTGGACGTGAAGCCGCGCCTCAAGACCCTCAAGGTCAGCGAGCCGCCCAAGCGCGGCGCCGGCGTGAAGGTGCCCGATGTGGCCACCCTGGTGGCCAAGCTGAAGAATGAAGCGAAGGTGATTTAACACCCCTGAGGCGCTGCGCGCCTTCCCCTCAAGGGGACGCTCCCGTGGCCTGGCCCAGCCGGTTCCTCGGGAGCCCTGAAAGGGAAACCAGATACGTCAAGGATCAAAAAATGACTTCTCTCGTGATTGCCGAACACGACCATGCGTCCATCAAGGGCGCGACCCTCAACACCGTGACTGCCGCCGCGCAACTGGGCGGGGACGTGCATGTGCTGGTGGCGGGCCACAACGCCAAGGCCGCCGCCGAAGCCGCCGCCAAGATCGCGGGCGTGGCCAAGGTCATTCACGCCGATGCGGCGGGTCTGGAACATGGCCTGGCCGAGAACGTGGCCGCCCAGGTCCTGGCGCTCGTTCAAGGTGGGGCCGGCAACTACAGCCACATCCTCTTCCCGGCCACGGCCTCGGGCAAGAACGTGGCGCCGCGCGTGGCGGCCAAGCTGGACGTGGCCCAGATCAGCGACATCACCAAGGTGGTGAGCGCCGACACCTTCGAGCGACCCATCTACGCGGGCAACGCCATCGCCACCGTGCAGAGCGCGGACAAGGTGAAGGTGCTCACCGTGCGCACGACGGGTTTTGACCCGGCGCCGGCCACCGGCGGCTCGGCCGCGGTGGAAAGCGCTGCAGCGGCTGCGGACAGCGGCAAGAGCAGCTTCGTGGGCTCGGAAATCGCCAAGAACGACCGCCCCGACCTGACCGCCGCCAAGATCATCGTGTCCGGCGGACGCGCCCTGGGTTCGAGCGAGAAGTTCAACGAAGTGATGACCCCGCTGGCCGACAAGCTGGGCGCCGCCATCGGCGCCTCGCGCGCGGCGGTGGACGCGGGCTACGCGCCCAACGATCTGCAAGTGGGCCAGACTGGCAAGATCGTCGCGCCCCAGCTCTACATCGCGGCCGGCATCAGCGGCGCCATCCAGCACTTGGCCGGCATGAAGGACTCCAAGGTGATCGTGGCGATCAACAAGGACCCCGAGGCCCCGATCTTCAGCGTGGCCGATTACGGCCTGGAAGCCGATCTGTTCGTGGCCGTGCCCGAACTGGTGAAGGCGCTCTGATCGAGTGCACACGGGGCGTCACGTCGCCGTGACGCCCCTTTTTTGTTTCCGGAGACAAAGACCATGAGCTACAAGGCGCCCCTGAAAGACATGCTGTTCAATCTGCGTCACCTGGCGCGGATCGACGAGATCGCCAGCCTGCCCGGCTTCGAAGACGCGGGTTTCGAGACGGCCCAGGCCGTGCTGGAAGAAGCCGCCAAGTTCAATGAGCAGGTTGTTGCCCCGCTGAACCGCGCGGGCGATGTCCAGCCTTCGAGTTGGAAGGACGGCACCGTTACCACCACGCCGGGCTTCAAGGATGCCTTCCGCCAATTTGCCCAGGGCGGTTGGCAGGGCCTGCAACACCCGGTGGACTTTGGCGGCCAGGGCCTGCCCAAGGCCATTGGTGCGGCCTGCATTGAGATGGTCAACAGCGCCAACCTGAGCTTCGCGCTGTGCCCCTTGCTGACCGACGGCGCCATTGAAGCCCTGCTGACCGCGGGTTCGGACGAACTCAAGGCGATCTACCTGGAAAAGCTGGTCAGCGGCGAGTGGACCGGCACCATGAACCTGACCGAGCCACAGGCCGGCTCTGACCTGGCCCTGGTACGCAGCCGTGCCGAACCGCAGCCCGATGGCAGTTACAAGGTCTACGGCACCAAGATCTTCATCACCTATGGCGAGCACGACATGGCGGACAACATCGCCCACCTGGTGCTGGCACGCGTGACGGGGGCGCCCGAGGGCATCAAGGGCATCAGCCTCTTCCTGGTGCCCAAGTTCTTGGTGAACCCGGATGGTTCCCTCGGCAAGCGCAATGACGTGCAGTGCGTGAGCATCGAGCACAAGATGGGCATCAAGGCGTCGCCGACCGCCGTGCTGCAGTACGGCGACGGCATGGTGGCGAGCATCGCGAGCAGCACCGGGCCCGGTGCCGTGGGCTACCTCGTGGGCCAGGAGAACCGCGGTCTCGAGTACATGTTCATCATGATGAACGCGGCCCGCTACGCCGTGGGTGTGCAGGGCATCGCCGTGGCCGAGCGCGCCTACCAGCAGGCCGTGGCCTACGCCAAGGACCGCGTGCAAAGCCGTCCGGTGGATGGCAGCATCAAGGCCAGTGCGGCCATCATCCACCACCCGGACGTGCGGCGCATGCTGATGACCTCGCGCGCACTCATCGAGGGCTGCCGTGCCATGGCCAGCGTGGCCGCTGCCGCTTACGACGCCGCGCACCACCACACGGACGCCGAGGCGCGCAAGCAGAACCAGACCTTCTACGAATTCCTCGTGCCCCTGGTCAAGGGTTACAGCACGGAGATGAGCCTCGAAGTGACGTCGCTCGGCGTGCAGGTGCACGGCGGCATGGGCTTCATCGAAGAGACCGGCGCGGCCCAGCACTACCGCGACGCCAAGATCCTGACCATCTACGAAGGCACGACCGCCATCCAGGCCAATGACCTCGTGGGCCGCAAGACCCTGCGCGATGGCGGTCAGACCGCCAAGGCGATTGCCGCGCAGGTCGAGGCCACCGAGGCCGAGCTCAAGCGCCAGGGCGGCGTGGACGCGCTGGCCGTCGCCCGGCACCTGGCTGCCGCGCGCGCGGCCTTCGTGGACGTGGTGGACTTCCTCGTGGCTCAGCAAGACCCGAACGCCGTCTATGCGGGCAGCGTGCCCTACTTGATGCTGGCGGGCAACCTGATGGCAGGCTGGCAACTTGCCCGTGCCCTGCTGGCCGCCCAGGCGAATCTGTCAGAAGACGCGGCCTTCATGCAAGCCAAGATCACGACGGCACGCTTCTACGCCGAGCACATCCTGACGCGCACGGCTGGCCAGCGCGCTGCCATCGTCGAAGGCGCGGCCAGCGTGACCGCGCTGCCCTTGGAAGCCTTCTGAGGCAGATTCGTCTCAGAGCCACGAACAACATCCACGGAGACGCTCCGCCCATGTCCCGACTTCCCGCTGTCTTCAGCAAGCTGCGCCTACCCGTCATCGGCTCGCCGCTCTTCATCATCAGCAATCCGCAACTCGTGATCGCCCAGTGCCAAGCCGGCATCGTTGGCTCCATGCCCGCCTTGAACGCACGGCCTGCCTCGCAGCTGGACGAGTGGCTGGCCGAGATCACCGAAGCCCTGGCTGCCTGGGACAAGGCCCACCCGGATCGTCCCGCCGCGCCCTTCGCGATCAACCAGATCGTGCACAAGAGCAACGAGCGTCTTGAGCAGGACATGGCCTTGTGCGTCAAGTACAAGGTGCCGCTCTACATCACTTCGCTGGGCGCGCGTGAGGAAATCAACCAGGCCGCGCACAGCTATGGCGCCGTGGTGTTGCACGATGTGATCAACGACATCTTTGCCCACAAAGCGATCGAGAAGGGCGCGGACGGCCTGATCGCCGTGGCCTCGGGCGCGGGCGGGCATGCGGGCACCAAGAGCCCCTTCGCCTTGGTGCAGGAAATCCGACAGTGGTTCGATGGGCCCTTGGCCTTGTCAGGTTCCATCTCGACCGGCGCCTCCATCCTGGCGGCGCAGACCATGGGCGCGGACTTCGCCTACATCGGCACGGCCTTCATTGCCACGCACGAGGCACGCGCGGTGGACGCGTACAAGCAGGCCATCGTGCAGGGCACGAGCGACGACATCGTCTACAGTAATCTGTTCACGGGGGTGCACGGCAATTACCTCAAACCCAGCATCCGCGCGGCGGGGCTGGACCCGGATCACTTGCCCGAGAGCGACCCGAGCAAGATGAACTTCGGCGGCGATGCCAAGAAGGCCTGGAAGGACATCTGGGGCTCCGGTCAGGGCATCGGCGCCATTGATCGTGTGCAAGGCGCGGCGGAGTACGTCGCGCAGTTGGCGCGCGAGTACCAAGCGGCGCGAGCACGCTTGCTGGACCTTGCGAACGCGGCGGTCTGAGCGGGCACACTGCCTTTCGCTGTCGCTTCACGGCCCGGGTTCACCGGGCCGTTTCATTTCAGATGGCCGTTTTGGGGTGCGAGTGCCGCCGCTGGCGCGGCGGTGTTGATGCTCAAGCCTGGCGTTGGAAGGCGCTGCGGCGCGCCTCGCCGCGTTCCAGATGGCGCGCGATATTGCCGCAGACCAGGTCACACAAGGCATTGACCGAGGGATCGGCGATCCGGTAGTAGGCGTTGGCACCTCGGCTGTCGCGCTCCACCAGGCCATGCTTGGACAGCAAGGTCAGGTGCCGCGACACGTTGGCCACGCTGCAGGCGCAGGCTTCGGCCAGTTCGCTGACATTGGCTTCTCCACCGCGCAACTGATTCAGGATCATCAAGCGCGTGGGCTCCGACAGGGCCTGGAAATAGGCAGCGACGTCCCGCAGGGCCTCCAGCGGCATCGATTCCATGGCGAGCTTGTTCTTGGACATGGGCGGATGATAACTTTATTCGATCATTTGCGCAATTGCGCAAATGATGGAATAATGCCGCTCATCGATGTTTGGCAGGGAGTTTCAACCATGCACTACCGCTCTACTTTCTCTCGGCGCGCCAGCCTGAACGCCTGGGTGGCTGCGGCCCTCTCGGTGGCGATATGGCCGCTGTCGGTTCAGGGTGCGCAGGCGGTCCCGCAGGATGTGCAGGCGTCGCCGCCGCCCTCGATCGTCGTGCGGGCAGCGGCCCAGCCGCGCTGGGTCAGCCTCGAAGCCACGGTCGAGGCGGTGCGGGAGACTACCGTCTCGGCCCAGGTGCAAGGGGCCATCCTGGAGTTGCGCGTGAAGGCTGGTGACACCGTGCGGGCCGGTCAGCCCCTTGTGCGCATCGATGGCGAGGCGGCCCAGGTCCAGCGCGATGTGGCTGCGAAGGAATATGAGCGCCAGCGCCAGTTGTTCGATCAGCAATTCATCAGCCAGGGTGCGCTGGACCGGGCCTTGGCGCAGGCCCGTGCCAGCCAGGTGCAGACCGATTTCCATGTGCTCACCGCGCCCTATGCCGGCGTGGTGCGCGAGGTGCCGGTGGCGCTGGGTGACATGGCGATGCCGGGGCGACCGTTGCTGGTGCTGTATGACCCGGCCGCTCTGCGCGTGACGGTCTCGGTGCCCCAAGCCCTGCTGTCGAGCGTGGGCACCGAACCGGTGTTGCGTTATGAACTCAATGGCCAGCCCTCACGGATCGTGGAGTCGACACGTCTGCTGCCCGCCGTGGACCCGGTCTCGCACACGGCGCAGCTGCGCTTCGATTTGCCGAAGTCGGCTTCGGGCGTGGTTCCGGGCATGTACGTCCGGGTCTGGCTGGCCGCGCCGGAACAGGCCGCGGGTCGCATTCTCGTTCCAGCGACGGCCTTGGTGCGGCGCGGTGACATGACCGGCGTTTACGTGGTGGGCGCGGGTGGCCAGGCACGCTTGCGCCAAGTGCGGCCAGGACCGGCGGAAGGCGAACGCGTTGAAATCCTCAGTGGCGTGGCGGACGGCGACCGGGTGGTCACCGACGCACAGCGCGCCTTGCGTTTGCCCTGAAATCGAAAGGTCAGACATGTCGAATCCTTCCCCTGATTCCCGAACCGGCGCTTCAGGCGCCGGCCGGCTTGGCATCTCCGGCCGTGTGGCGGCGCTATTCCAGTCCGCGCAGATCACGCCGCTGTTGGCCGTGGTGGCGCTGCTCTTGGGTGTTTTCGCCGTGGCGGTCACGCCGCGGGAGGAAGAGCCGCAGATCGACGTGACCATGGCGAATGTGATGGTGCCCTTCCCGGGCGCCTCGGTGCGGGATGTGGAACAGGTCATCGCCACGCCCGGCGAGCAGGTGCTGTCGCGCATGGCCGGCGTGGAGCACGTGATGTCGGTCTCGCGTCCTGGTCTGGCGGTGTTGACCGTGCAATTCAAGGTCGGTGTCGCGCAGAGCGAGGCGCTGGTCCGGCTGCACGACACGTTGCGCGACCATGCCGACTGGCTGCCGGCCAACCTGGGCGCGCTCACGCCCATCGTCAAGCCCAAGGGGATCGACGACGTTCCCATCGTCAGCCTGACCTTGTTCGATCGGCGGCCCGAGGCCAGCGCCTTGGATTTGGAGCGTGTGGCCCACGCCATGGAAGTGGAGCTCAAGCGCGTCAAAGGAACCAAGGACGTGCGCACCCTCGGCGGACCGGGTCGCGCCGTGCGGGTGCAAATCGACGCCGCGCGCATGGCCGCCGCGGGCGTCAGCGTGTCGGATGTGCGCGCCGTGCTGCTGTCGGCCAACGCGGGCGCGTCCGTCGGCGAACTGATCGCGGGCAATCGGACCGTGGCGCTCGAAGCCGGCCCCTGGTTGGAGCGGGCCGAGGACGTCGGGTCGCTGGTGGTCGCTGCGCGAAGTGTCGCTGGTGATCGTCGCCCGGTCTACCTGCGTGACGTCGCCGTCATCGCCGACGGACCACCGCCGCCCCAGTCCTACGTCTGGCATGGCATTCCCGCCGAGAAGGCGGGTGTGACCGGTGGCGAATACCCGGCCGTCACACTGACTCTGACCAAGAAGCCCGGCGAGAATGCCATCGATGTGGCGAATGCCGCCATCGCGCGGGTCGAATCGCTCAAGAATACCTTGATCCCCGGGGACGTGGAAGTCGCCGTGACGCGCAATTACGGCGCCACCGCCAACGACAAAGCCCAGAAGCTGATTCAGAAGCTGCTGTTCGCCACGGCCTCGGTGGTTGCCCTGGTGTTCCTGGCCCTGGGTCGACGCGAGGCGGCCATCGTGGGATCGGCCGTGCTGTTGACCTTGACGGTGACGCTGTTCGCATCCTGGGCCTGGGGCTTCACGCTCAACCGCGTGTCGCTGTTCGCGCTGATCTTCTCCATCGGCATCCTGGTGGACGACGCCATCGTCGTGGTCGAAAACATCCATCGACATCAGACCCTCTACCCCGACAAGACCTTGGCCGAGTTGATTCCCGGCGCGGTGGACGAAGTGGGAGGTCCCACGATCCTCGCGACACTGACCGTCATCGCGGCCTTGTTGCCCATGGCTTTCGTGAGTGGGCTGATGGGCCCCTACATGAGTCCCATCCCCATCAACGCCAGCATGGGTATGCTGCTCTCGCTGGTCATCGCCTTTGTCGTCACGCCTTGGCTGGCTCGCTTGTGGATGAGGTCTTCCCCTGCCCATGGCGTTCAGACCGAGGGCCCGCCGCAGGGCTTGGGCGCGCGCTTGGCGCCTTACTTCCGCCGGCTGTTCGCGCCGCTGCTGGACGCGCGGCGCGGCGCGGGACAGCGCCGCAAACTTTGGCTGAGCATCCTGGCGCTCATCGCCGTGTCGGTGCTGCTGCCGGTGGTCGGCTGGGTGCAGCTGAAGATGCTGCCCTTTGACAACAAGTCGGAGTTCCAGGTCGTGGTGGACATGCCCGCGGGCACGCCGCTGGAGCACACCGCCGCCGCGCTGCGTGAAATGGGGGCCTACTTGGCCACCGTGCCCGAGGTCAGCGACTACCAGGCTTACGCGGGCACGGCCGCACCGATCAACTTCAATGGCCTGGTGCGTCAGTACGATCTGCGCGCGGGCGGTGACGTGGGGGATGTGCAGGTCAATCTGGTGGACAAGGCCCATCGCAAGGCCCAGAGCCACGCCATCGCCACGCGGGTGCGGCCCAACTTGCAGGAAATCGGTGCGCGTTTTGGCGCCAACGTCAAGGTGGTGGAGGTTCCGCCCGGTCCGCCGGTGCTGGCGCCCATCGTGGCGGAGATCTACGGCCCCGAGGCCGAGGGTCGCCAAGCCGTGGCGCGCCAGGTGCGCGAGATCCTGAAGGCCACGTCGGGCGTGGTGGATGTGGACGAGAGCGCCCTCGCGTCGGCACCCCGGCAGTTGCTGCTGGTCGATCGCGCCAAGGCGGCCATGGCGGGTGTTGCCCAGGCCGACCTGGTCGCGACGTTGCGTGCGGGGCTGGCGGGGGAATCCGTCACCTGGATGCGGGATGGGAGCAAGTACCCGACGCCGGTGGTGCTGCAACTGCCTGCTGAGCGCCATGGTGATCTGGACGCCTTGTTGCAGTTGCAGGTGCATGGCAACGCGGGCCAGTTGGTGCCCATCCGCGAGCTCACGCGCGTGGTGGACGCTCAGCGCGAGCAGCCGGTCTATCACAAGGACCTGCGGCCGGTGAACTACGTCGTCGCCGACATGGCCGGCCGATTGGACAGCCCGATCTACGGCATGTTCGCGGCCCGCGCTGACATATCGCGCATCACGCCGCCGGGTGGTGGCGCGCTGAACGAGTATTTTGTGGCCCCGCCCGATGACACGCTGCGCGGCTACGCGATCAAGTGGGATGGCGAATGGCAGATCACCTACGAAACCTTCCGCGACATGGGCCTGGCCTATGCCGTCGGCCTGGTCTTGATCTACCTGCTGGTGGTGGCGCAGTTCGGTTCCTACCTCACGCCGTTGATCATCATGGCGCCGATCCCGCTCACGGTCATTGGCGTGATGCCCGGGCACGCCCTGCTGAACGCGCAGTTCACGGCCACCAGCATGATCGGCATGATCGCGCTGGCCGGCATCATCGTGCGCAACTCCATCCTGCTGGTGGACTGCATCCACCTGCGCTTGGCCGAGGGCGTGACCTTTGCCGAGGCGGTGGTGCAGTCGGCGATCACCCGGGCTCAGCCCATCCTGTTGACGGGTCTGGCCGCCATGGCGGGAGCCTTCTTCATTCTGGACGACCCGATCTTCAACGGTCTGGCCATCGCGCTGATCTTCGGCATCCTGGTCTCCACCGTACTCACGCTGGTGGTGATTCCGACGCTGTACTACGCGGCCTACCGCAAGACGTACGAGCCGACCCCGTTCGCCCCCCACGTGGCCAATGCGACCACGGCGTCCTGATCCCCATCCATTTTCACTGTCACCTCTGTTTTCACTGCCACTTCATCAAGGAGAACCTCATGACTTCCTGGCGCATCGTCCGCATCATTGCTGGTCTTTTTGTATTGCTGTCCCTGGCCCTGGGCGTGCCGAGCAGTCCGCTGTTTGTCAGCCCTTGGTGGCTGGCCTTTACCGCCTTCGTCGGCCTCAACCTGCTGCAAAGCGGCATCACGCAGTGGTGTCTGATGGAGTTCATCCTGCGCCGCCTGGGCGTGCGAGGCGGCTGTTGAAAGCAGCGCAGCGCTGTGGGTGTTTGGGTGAAGCCGCGCGCGGCGGCAAGCTGTTCCATGATGCCCCGCCGCCGGGAAGATGCACACCGGCCTGGATGGCTTCCGTGCGTCTGCCCACCGAGGAGGACAATGCCAAGTCCTGTTTCAGCATTCTCTTTAAGCTGCCCCTATGAACTCTTCTGCCATGACCGTGAGCGCGCGGCGCAATCTGGGCTTGTTGATCGCCGCTCAGTCCCTGGGCGCGGCTTCCGCGCCCATCATCATCTCCCTGGGCGGCATCGTGGGACAGATGCTGGCCAGTCGTCCCGCGCTCGCCACTTTGCCCGTGAGTCTCTACAGCCTGGGGCTGGCTTTGTCCACCTTGCCTGCTGCTTTCCTGATGCGTCGTCTGGGGCGCCGCGTGGCTTATGTGCTGGGCGCGTTGCTGGCGGTGGTGTCCGGGGGCGTGGCAGCGACCGGGATCGTGCAAGGCGGCTTCCTGCTGTTTTGCCTGGGCACGGCCCTGGCTGGGTATTACGGCGCCAATGTGCAGAGCTACCGCTTCGCGGCGGCTGACACCGTCGCGCCACCGCTGCGCGCGCAGGCCATCTCGCTGATCATGATTGGGGGGCTGGTGGCCGCCGTGATCGGACCGCAGGCAGTGATCTGGACGCGTGATGCCTGGCCCGACGCACCTTTCGCAGGCAGCTTCGCGGCGCAGGCCGTGCTGGCGCTGCTGGCTTTGCCCTTGCTGATCGCGTTGCGCATACCCAAGGGCTCGGAGGCCGCCGATTCGGCGAAGGGGCTCGAAGCCGAGGCTCGTTCCCTCGGCCAGATCGCGCGCAGCCCGCGCTTCATCGTCGCCCTCTCGGCGGGGGTGGTGTCCTACGGGCTGATGGCCTTCATCATGACGGCGGCGCCCATGGCCATGGTGGGCTGTGGCCACACCGTGGGCGAGGCGGCACTGGGCATCCAGTGGCATGTGCTGGCCATGTTCGCGCCCAGTTTCTTCACCGGTCGTTTGATCACGCGTTTTGGCAAGACCCAGGTCACTGCGGCGGGCCTGTTGCTGATCGCCGCTTCCGGCGTGCTGGCGCTGGCCGGGCTGGAACTCCTGCATTTCTGGGGAGCGCTGGTGCTGCTGGGCGTGGGTTGGAACTTCGGCTTCATCGGCGCCACGGCGCTTTTGACCGAGGTGTACCGTCAGGAGAACGCGGCCGAACGCGCCAAGGTCCAGGCCTTCAACGATTTTCTGATGTTTGGCGTGGTGGCCGTGGCGTCCTTCGGCTCCGGCAGTCTGCTGGGCAGCGCGGGTTGGGATGTCATCAATGCCCTCATGCTGCCCTTGATCGCCATCGTGCTGGCCCTGCTGGCCTGGGGTGCGCGTGTGAATCGCGAGGCGCCCCGCCCGGTCTGACCGTGGCCAGCGATGGTGGGGCGCTCAGGTTCTGGGCGCTGGCATCAAGGGCTTGGATTCAAGACCCGGTGGACGGGCCGTAGCTCAAGGCACCCGCCCGTCCCCAGAACACGCGGTACATGAAGATGGTGTAGGCGATGATGGCCGGCAGGGTGATGGCCACGCCGATCAGGATGACCACCAGTGACTCGGTCGCGCTCGCGGCCTGCCAGACGGTCAACCGGTCCACCACGATGTAAGGGTAGAGGCTGTAGGCCAGGCCGAAGAACGCGAGCACGAAGACGATGACGGTCGCGACGAACACGACCCAGCCATAGCCTGCCTCCACCACGCGCGGGCGGTGCAGCACCAGCCAGGCCGCGGCCAGCGCGGCGGCGCTGGCCAAGGGGATGGGCAGCAGAGCGAAGAACTCCGGCAGCACGAACCACTTCGCATAGACCGCTGGACTGGCCAGCGGGGTGGCGATGGAAATCGCGCCCAGCGCCGCGGCCATGGGCCAGAACACGCGTCGGCCCCACGCCATGGCACGCGAGCGCAGCTCGCCCTCGGTCTTCATCAGCAACCAGCCCGCGCCCAGCAGGGCATAGGCCGTGGGCAGCGTGATGGCAATGCCGGCCGAGAACAGCAACGCAAAGGGGGCTAAGTCGAAACCGGTCAGGTAGCTGCCCAGCATCCAACCCTGTGCCAGCGAGGCCAGCAGAGAACCCAACGCGAACAGGCGGTTCCACAAGGTCTTGTGGCCGGCCGGCGCCTTGACGCGGAAATCGAAGGCCACGCCACGCAGGATCAAGCCAATCAGCATCACCGCCACCGGCAGGTACAGCGCCGACAGCACGATGCCGTGGGCGAGGGGGAAGGCCACGAGCAACACGCCCACGCCCAGGACCAGCCAGGTTTCGTTGGCATCCCAGAACGGGCCGATGCTCGACACCATGAGGTCTTTCTGCGCCTCGGTGGCGAAGGGCAGCAACAAGCCCACGCCCAGGTCGTAGCCGTCCAGGACGACGTAGACCAGCAGGGCCAAGCCCATCACCGCCATGAAAATCAAGGGGAGCACGGTGGCCCCGTTCAGCGACAAGTCCATGGTCGTCTCTTTCGTCAGGCTTGGGGCGCGCGCGGGTTCACCGATGCGCGGTTGGGCTGGGTATGGGGCGTGACAGGGGATGAAGGCGTTGGGTGTTCGGCCATGTACTTCAGCACGCCGATGTAAGCGAGCAGCAGCAAGGCGTAGACCACCAGATAGGCCACCAGCGTGGTCACCACCATGCCGGTGGCGTGGTCGGCCACGACGTCGGCCGCGCGCACGAGGCCGTAGACGATCCAGGGCTGGCGGCCGATCTCGGTCACGTACCAGCCCGCCAGCGTGGCGACCCAGCCGGAGAAGGTCATCGCCGCCAAGGTCCATAGCCAATAACGGGGCAGGCCGGCGCTGCCGACGCGGTACAGCTTCCAGGCCGACAACCAGGCCACGGCCAGCATCAGCAGGCCGATGCCCACCATCACCCGGAAACTCCAGAAGACCGGTGCCACCGGCGGATGCTTGCCGGCGAAGGCCTCCAAACCTTGCAGTTCGGCGTTGGCGTCGTGCGCGAGGATGAGGCTGGCCCCCTTGGGAATCTGCACGGCGTACAGAGTGCGGCCTTCCTTCTCGCTGGGCCAGCCCAGCAGCGTCAGTGGGGCACCGCGCTCGGTGTGCCAGATGCCTTCGATCGCGGCGATCTTGGCGGGCTGATGGGCCAGGGTGTTGAGGCCATGCAAGTCGCCCATCCAGATCTGCAAGGGAATGGCGACCGCCGCCGTCACGATGGCCGTGCGCAAGGCCTTGTGCGTACCGGGCGTGGCGGTGCGGCGCAGCAATTGCCAGGCGCTCAGGCCCGCCACGAGGAAGGAAGCGGTCAGCGCCGAGGCCAGCAATTTGTGGCCCAGGCGGTAGGGGAAGGACGGGTTGAAGACGATGGCCCACCAATCCTGCGCATGGAAGCGGCCATCGATCAGCGTGTACCCGGCTGGTGTCTGCATCCAGGAATTGAGCGCGAGAATCCAGAAGGCCGAGAGCGTGGTTCCCAAGGCCACCAAAAGCGTGGCGATGAAATGCGTGCGCTCGGAGACCCGTCCGCGTCCGAACAGCATGATGCCCAGGAAGGTGGCTTCGAGGAAAAAGGCCGTGAGCACTTCGTAGCCCAGCAGCGGGCCGGCGATGTTGCCAGCACGCTCCATGAAGCCGGGCCAGTTGGTGCCGAACTGGAAGCTCATGGTGATGCCCGACACCACGCCCAGCGCGAAGGTCAGGGCGAAGACCTTGGTCCAGAAGTAATAAGCCTGCTCCCAGGCCAGCGCATTGGCGCTCTCCGCGCCTTCACGCCGGGTGGCCAGGGACTGACGGATGCGGAAGAAGAGCAGCAGCCAGCACAGGGCGATGGTGATGGTCGGGAACAGGATGTGAAAGCTGATGTTGGCGGCGAACTGTATGCGCGCGGCGAGCAGGGCGTCCATGGTCATGTCCTCTGGTTGTCCGGGTCGCGCCGGGGGGTGCGTCCCGTCACGCGGTCCTTGAATTCGAGCACCTTGGTCACGGCGCTGCCCATGCCCATGAGCTGCAGCGCGGTCTCGTTGCTGAGCTTTTGCACGTCGTCGAACCAGGTCATGAGCCGGTCGATCAGCTCGTGCATCTGGCGCATCCGTTCCTGGGCATGCCGTTCCGCCTCGCTGCTGGGTTCCTCCAGCAGGGCCATGCGCAGCATGGACAGCGTGGGTTCGATCTCTCGGCGGCGCCGTTCCTCGGCCAGCACGCGGAAGATTTCCCATACGTCGGACGGTGCCTCGAAGTACTCGCGACGGTCGCCGGGCTGGTGGCGCAAATGAACCAGGCGCCAGGCCTGCAGTTCCTTCAGCCCCATGCTGACGTTCGATCGGGAGAACTCGAGGGTCTCGGCGATATCATCCGCGTTCAGCGGGCGTTGAGAAATGAAGATGAGCGCATAGATCTGGCCCACCGTGCGGTTGATCCCCCAGCGGCTGCCCATTTCGCCGAAATGCGAGACGAACTGGCGCGAGAGAGGGGCAAGAGAGTGCTTGTCTGACATGCCGACATTCTGTCATGTCCTTGCTGAATTTTCAGTAAATACTGAAAATTCAGGATGCCAACAGGGTCATGTCGTTCCTGCTGGGCTCAGCGCACCAGACTGAGCAAGGTGTTGAAAGGGGTGAGCAAGTCAATCCAAGGGGTGCTCTGCAAGACCGGCAGGAAGGAATTCCGTCCGATGAACCAGACCGCTGCGAGCGCGGTGGCCCAGAACAGCGCCAGCAGCAGATTTTGCGGGAAGCGCCGGCCCAGCCGTACCCGGCGGATGTTGAGGTTCCACAGCCAGAGCGTTGGCAGGGCCGCGAGCAGTCCCAAGAACACAAGGTGTTGCCACCACGGACGTTGGCTGACGTGGGTGATCAAGCCGCCCAGATCGCTTTTCAGATGACCAACGTCCAGCAACAGCGCGGTCTGCCCGGTCCAGAGTAGCTCTGTGTTGAGGGCGGTGAGCCACAGCAACATGGTGGCCACGATCTTGAAGAGGGCGGACCAGTTGAATGCGGTCAGCAGCAAGCCCAGGGACGTCGCGCAAAGCAGGGCGAAATACAGGGTCAGGCCGAAGACGCTGTGTCCTGCCAGTGCGGCTTCCGGAGCGCGCGAGATCGCGCGCCACAAGGGAACATTGCCCGCCACGGTGATCCAGAGGTTGATCAGCACCAGCACCGTGGTGGGGTGCCAAGATGAACGCTGAGCCGCCGGAGAGATGGAAGATTGCGCGAATTCAGTGACGTGAAAGAGACGCAGAGCCATGGCGAGGCATTGTGGTCCCGTTCATCCAACTTTCCTACGGCTTTGGGGTAACAAGGCGTTAATCCCTGCAGCGAACGTAATTTTCAAGGAGGGGCCATGGCAGCCCCCGTGGCCCTTGGTGCGTGGGCCATGCCGCCCGCCGGGGGCGAGCGGCGCGGGTCAACGCGGTCAGCTGAAGAAGCTGCGCAGCCGGTCGGCCCAGCCTCCTTGGCTGGGGGAATGCTTGGCGCCGCCTTTTTTCAGCAGATCGTCCAGTTCGCGCAGCAGCTTGCGTTGGGCCTCGGTGAGCTTGACCGGCGTCTCCACGCTGATGTGGCAATACAGGTCCCCCGGGTAACTGGAACGCACGTCCTTGATGCCCTTGCCGCGCAGGCGGAACTGCTTGCCCGTCTGAGTGCCTTCGGGGATGTCGATGGCCGCCTTGCCTTGCAAGGTCGGCACCTCGATCTCTCCGCCCAGCGCCGCCGTCACGATGCTGATGGGCACGGTGCAATGCAGGTCGTCGCCGTCGCGCTCGAAGATATCGTGCTTCTTGATGCGGATCTCGATGTAAAGGTCGCCCGGCGGCCCGCCATTGATGCCCGGCTCGCCATGGCCGGTGCTGCGGATGCGCATGCCGTCGTCGATGCCGGCGGGGATCTTCACTTCCAGCGTCTTCTGGCGCTTGATACGGCCCTGGCCAGCGCAACTGGGGCAGGGTTCGGGAATGATCTTGCCCGTGCCCTGGCAATGCGGGCAGGTCTGCTGCACGCTGAAAAAGCCCTGGCGCATCTGCACCTGGCCCGAGCCGTGGCAGGTGGTGCAGGTCTTGACCTGGGTGCCGGGCTTGGCGCCCGTGCCACTGCAGGTGGTGCAACCGTCCCAGCTCGGGATGCGGATCTGCGCGTCCTTGCCGCGCGCCGCTTCCTCGAGCGTGATTTCCATCGCGTAGCTCAGGTCACCGCCCCGGTAGACCTGACGCGCGCCGCGCGCACCGCGCTGCTGGCCGAACATGTCGCCAAAGATGTCACCAAAGGCTTCCGCGAAACCGCCCGCGGCAAAGCCACTGTCCCCGCCGCCGCGCATGTTCGGATCGACGCCCGCATGACCGTATTGGTCATACGCCGCGCGCTTTTGCGCGTCGGTCAGCATCTCGTAGGCCTCCTTGGCCTCCTTGAATTTTTCCTCCGCAGCCTTGGCGCCTTCACCCTGATTGCGGTCGGGGTGGTACTTCATTGCCAGCTTGCGGTAAGCCTTTTTGATGTCGTCCTCGCTGGCGCCTTTCGCGACGCCCAGGACTTCGTAATAGTCACGCTTTGCCATCTGCTTGTTCCGATGTTCTTTCAAGCGAAACCGCCGCGCCGACGCACGGGGCGGACCCGTTCGTCGACGCGGCAGCGTCAACCGTCCAGGGCGGCGACGTCCCGTCCAAGGAGCCAGGACGGGCGCCGCCCCGCATCACTTGCGGACTTCCTTGACTTCGGCATCCACCACGTTGTCGTCCTGGGGGCGTGACGTGCCTTGCGGCTCGGCCTTGTCCGTGGCATGTCCGGCGGCGGCTGCACCTGCGGCGGCGGCCTGCTGCTCGGCATACAGCTTTTCGCCCAGCGTCTGACTGGCCTTGAGCAAGGCCTCGGTCTTCGCGTCGATCGCGGCCTTGTCGTCGCCTTTGATGGCCTCTTCCACTTCCTTGATCGCCGTCTCGATCTCGGACTTCTCCGCCTCGGACAGCTTGCTGCCATGCTCGTCCAGGCTCTTCTTCACGCCGTGCACGGTGGCGTCGGCCTGGTTGCGGGCCTGGATGATTTCCAGCTTCTTCTTGTCCTCGGCGGCATTCAGTTCCGCATCCTTCACCATCTTCTGGATTTCCTCCTCGGACAATCCCGAGTTGGCCTTGATGGTGATCTTGTTTTCCTTGCCCGTGCCCTTGTCCTTGGCGCTCACGTGCAGGATGCCGTTGGCGTCGATGTCGAAGGCCACTTCAATCTGCGGCAGGCCGCGCGGCGCCGGCGGGATGCCTTCCAGGTTGAACTCGCCCAGCAGCTTATTGCCGCTGGCCATCTCGCGCTCGCCCTGGAAGACCTTGATGGTCACGGCCGGTTGGTTGTCGTCGGCGGTGGAGAAGGTCTGCGCGAACTTGGTTGGGATGGTCGTGTTCTTGCTGATCATCTTGGTCATCACGCCGCCCAGGGTCTCGATGCCGAGGGACAGCGGGGTGACGTCGAGCAGCAGCACGTCCTTGCGGTCACCGCTGAGCACCTGGCCCTGGATGGCCGCGCCGACGGCAACAGCCTCGTCGGGGTTCACGTCCTTGCGCGGTTCCTTGCCGAAGAACTCCTTGACCTTGTCCTGCACCTTGGGCATGCGGGTCATGCCACCGACGAGGATCACGTCCTGGATGTCTCCCACGGCCACGCCTGCGTCCTTGATGGCCGTGCGGCAGGGAGCGATGGTGCGATCGATCAGCTCTTCCACCAGGCTTTCCAGCTTGGCGCGGGTCAGTTTGATGCTCAGGTGCTTGGGGCCCGAGGCGTCGGCCGTGATGTAGGGGAGGTTCACGTCGGTCGACGTGCTCGAGGACAGCTCGATCTTGGCCTTTTCCGCGGCTTCTTTCAGGCGCTGCAGGGCCAGAACGTCCTTGGTCAGGTCGACGCCAGACTCTTTCTTGAACTCGGTGATGATGTAGTCGATGATGCGCTGGTCGAAGTCCTCGCCGCCCAGGAAGGTGTCGCCATTGGTCGACAGCACTTCGAATTGCATCTCGCCATCCACATCGGCGATTTCGATGATGGAGATGTCGAACGTGCCACCGCCCAGGTCATAGACGGCGATCTTGCGGTCACCCTTGCCGCCCTTGTCCAGGCCGAAGGCCAGCGCCGCGGCGGTGGGTTCATTGATGATGCGCTTGACTTCCAGACCGGCGATGCGGCCCGCGTCCTTGGTGGCTTGGCGTTGGGCGTCGTTGAAGTAGGCCGGAACGGTGATGACGGCCTCGGTGACCGGCTCGCCCAGGTAATCCTCGGCGGTCTTCTTCATCTTGCGCAGCACTTCGGCGCTGACTTGCGGAGGGGCCAGCTTCTTGCCACGCACCTCGACCCAGGCATCGCCGTTGTCGGCCTTGGCGATGGTGTAGGGCATGAGGTCGATGTCCTTCTGGACTTCCTTTTCCTCGAACTTGCGACCGATCAGGCGCTTGACCGCGTACAGCGTGTTGCGCGGGTTGGTGACCGCCTGGCGCTTGGCGGACGCACCCACCAGCACTTCGCCATCTTCCTGGTAGGCGATGATGGACGGGGTGGTGCGCGCGCCTTCGGCGTTCTCGATCACCTTGGTGGTGTTGCCTTCCATGATGGCGACGCACGAGTTCGTGGTGCCGAGGTCGATGCCAATGATCTTGGCCATGTGCTTACTCCTGGAATGGTGTGAAATTCGGGTGAGGATTACTTGTGGATAAGTCGCCGGCTTTCAAGGCCTCACTTGGGCGCGGCCACCGTGACCAAGGCCGGGCGCAAAACGCGGTCCGCGATGGTGTACCCCTTCTGCAGCACGCTCACCACCGTGTTGGCTTCTTGCTCGGCCGGCACCATGCTGATGGCTTGGTGTTGGTGCGGGTCGAACTTCGTGCCCGGCGCGGGGGCGATGGCGATCACTTTGTTGCGTTCCAATGCGGCCGCCAACTGGCGCAGCGTGGCTTCGGCGCCCTCGCGGATTTGGGCCGGCGTCGCGTCCTTGATCGCCAGACCCGCCTCGAGGCTGTCGGCCACGGGCAGCAGGCTTTCCGCGAAGGCCTCGATGGCGAACTTGCGAGCCTTGGAAATCTCTTCATCGGCCCGGCGTCGGGCGTTCTGCACATCCGCTTGGGCCCGCAGGTACTGGTCTGCCAATTCAGCGCTCTTGGCCTTCAACTCGGCCAACTCGGCGTGTGCCTGAGCCAGCGGATCGCCATTCAGATCAACATGGGTGCTCTCGGTGGAGGGCGTGGCTTGGGGGTCGGTCATCGGTGAAAAGAGGACAAAAGAAAACAATAGCCGCCCAGATGGGGGCGGCTTTTATATTTTCAAGGGCTCAAACGGCTTTGATCGCCGAAAAAAGCCAGGTTTTGGCCCAAAACCCGGCCAGTTTGGCCGAGACGGCATCAGCGCCGAACTTCCGTCCGTGGGTCTCAGCCCGCGAGGGACAGCAGTTCGATGTCGAATTTCAGGGTGGAGTTGGGCGGAATCACGCCACCGGCGCCCAACAGGCCATAGCCCAGCCCCGGGGGAATGATCAAGGTGCGCTTGCCGCCGACCTTCATGCCGGTGACGCCCTGGTCCCAGCCCTCGATCACCATGCCAGAGCCGAGCGCGAATTCAAAAGGCTCCTTGCGGTCGCGGCTGGAATCGAATTGGGGGCCTTGCTGGCCATTCTTGTAGAGCCATCCGGTGTAATGCACCGTCGCAGCTTGGCCACGTCGGGCCGCAGGGCCCTCACCGACGACGGTGTCTTCGTATTGCAGGCCGCTCGGAGTGGTGATGAATGCCATGGAAATCCTTCTGATCCGGGGAGGGCAGCGCAGCCTCGCACGAGGAGCGCTCCATTTTTGATAGCTTGTCCTCGATTATGCCATTCGAGAACGGGCTTGTTACATATTGTTGTGCTCGCCATTCCTCGGATCGCACGCGCTGACGGTATCCGTTGTCATGCACTTTGCTTCTTCGGGTACCCAGGCGTGTCGCGTTGCTCGAGCAGTTTCAGCTCTTCTTCGGTGTTGAGGTTCGCAAAGGCAAGGGCATCGTCTCCCTGCAGTCCGTAAGGAACTTCCACCCAGCGATGTTGTCGGGCCCAGGTTTCGACCTTGCGTTCACCCGCGTTGAGGTAGTTGGCCAGGCTATCGCGCAATGATGTGGCGACCAGGCAGAAGGCCGGTTGAAGCCGGTCCGTCACGGGCAAGGCGATCTCGGCCCCCTGCCTTTGGGCCGCGTGGTACAGGCGGGAAGCCAGATCCGTTGGGAAACGCGGTGCATCGCAGGGCACAGTGAGCACCCAAGGCGTGGTCGCCCGCGTGAGCCCGCTCAGCAGGCCTGCCAGCGGACCGGGGTAGCCTGGGAGAGGGTCCGGCCAGACCGGCACGCCATACGCCTCGTAGGTCGTGAGATGGCGATTCGCGCTGATGGCCACGGCCGAGACCTGGGGGCGCAGCCGCCTCAAAGCATGCAACACCAAGGGCTCGCCCTGGAAGGGTTGCAGGCCTTTGTCCACGCCCCCCATGCGGCTGCCTTGCCCGCCAGCCAGGATCAGGCCGGTGATGTCCGCGTCAGCCACCGATGTAACTCATCTCGATGCGCGGCCGCATCGCGCCCAAAGACTCGGGAGGCAGGGACGCGCGGAGTTCCGAATAGCGGTCCGTGCGTTCCTGCCAGACGCCCGAGATCGCCGCGGCGATGTCTTCGTCGCTCGCGCCAGCGCGCAGCAGGCCACGCAGATCATGGCCTTGGTGGGCGAAGAGGCAGAGGTAGAGCTGGCCCTCGGTGGAAAGACGGGCGCGATTGCAATCTCCGCAGAAGGCATGGGTCACGCTGCTGATGAAGCCCACCTCGGCGCTGCCATCGGCATAGCCCCAGCGCTCGGCTGTTTCACCGGGGGCCGCGCGTTCCAGGGGCGCGAGCGCGGGCAGCATGCCTTGCGCCGCCGCGTGTTGCAAGCGCTCCAGCACCGCGGCGCTGGGCAGCACTTCGTCCATGCGCCAGCCATTGGTTGCGCCCACGTCCATGTACTCGATGAAACGCAGGGTCAGTCCCTCGCGCTGGAAATGCCGTGCCATGGGCACGATCTCGTGGTCGTTGACGCCGCGCTTGACCACCATGTTGATCTTGAGTGGGCCCAATCCCGCCGCGCGCGCCGCCGCGATGCCTTCCAGCACGCCGGCCACGGGATAGTCCATGTCGTTCATCTGGCGGAAGATGGTGTCGTCCAGGGCGTCCAGGCTGATGGTGGCGCGGCGCAAGCCGGCCGCCTTCAGCGACGCGGCTTTGCGCGCCAGCAGGGTGCCGTTCGTGGTCAGGGTGAGCTCCAGGGGCTGTCCCTGCGGGGTGCGGATGTCGGCCAGTTGCTCGATCAAGGCCTCGATGTTCTTGCGCAGCAAGGGCTCGCCACCGGTCAAGCGGATCTTGCGCACCCCCAGGGATACGAAGGCCCGGGCAAGGCGAGCGATCTCCTCAAAGGTGAGCAGGTCACCGTGCGGCAGATAGGGGTAGTCCTTGGTGAAGACCTCCTTGGGCATGCAATAGCTGCAGCGGAAGTTGCACCGGTCGGTGACGCTGATGCGCAGATCGTGCAGGGGGCGCTTCAGGCGATCGAGTGGCGGCAAGGCGTGCAAGGAGTCCGGCAACAGCAAGTCACCGGTCCGGCTGGAAGCCATTGGCGCAGGTACTCTGCCGCGGCTCGGTCGCGGGGGGCGTTGGTCAACGATGGGGATAACGCGCGGAGAAGTCATGGGTTTGGCAAAGGTATCCGGGGCGGCACCTGCATACGTCAGATTGTGCAGCGGGATTCATTTTCAGAAGGGGCGCGGTGCAAAATAGCCGGCACAGGGAGTGTGGAAGTCACAGTGCACGAGCGGAAAGCCGGTCCATGCTTGGGAAGACCCAGCCTTTGCGCAAGGGCCGCCTCTTTTTCAGCCGCCTTTGCCTCTGGTACGCCTGCCTATGAAGTTTCCCCCGATTTCTTTACACGACATGGCCCAGTGGCTCCGTGCTTTCCCTGCATTGACGCTGGTCGGGGGGGTGATTTTCAGATCCCTTGCGGCTTCGGCGGCCGAGCCAGCCCAGCAGCCGAGCGCGCCCGCGCCTGAATATGCGCCGGATACCCGAGGGCAAGACGACCTGCTTGCCTTGATGCCTTCCGAGCGGGACTATCTGGATGCGCAGGTTCCCGTGGTGCTGTCCGTTTCGCGCCTGCCCCAGAGGCTGGATGAAATACCCGGGTCCGTCACCATCATCGACCGACAGATGATCCATGCGAGCGGGGCGCGGGATGTGGCGGATCTGCTGCGACTGGTGCCGGGTTTTGCCGTTTCCGACGCATTCGAGGATGGCACCGCTGCGGGAAGCTATCACAGCCAAATCCGGACCATGTTTCCTAACCAGATGCAGCTCATGGTGGATGGGCGTTCCGTGTACTCCCTGTATCTGGCGGGAAGTGTCGGGCCGGGCCTGCAGACGGTGGCGCTGGACGATATCGAGCGCATTGAAATCTATCGGGGCTCCAACTCCGCCGCCTATGGCGCTCGCGCATTTCTGGGCAGCATCAACATCGTCACGCGCGATCTGGTGGACACGCATGGTGTGATGGCGCGCCTCTCGGGGGGCGTGGGCGAGCATGGCGCGGGCGTGGAGGATTGGGGCCTGCGTCTGGGGGGCAGCGGTCAGGTCATGCAGAACAGTGACTTCGGCATGACAGGCTGGCGTTTGAGTGCCGACCGTCGACGCGATGACAACCTTCGAGGTGCTAGCGGTTCCTTGACCGTGCAGCGCATCAATTTGCGCACCGATCTGAATATCAGCGTGCAGGATCAACTTGAATTGCGCGCGGGACAGAGCCAGATCGAGAACTGGTTGGGGCGAGAAGACAATCCTCTTCCAGGCCCCCACACGCGCACGATCACCACGGGGTATGCGCAAATCGACTGGCGCCGCGCCCTGAATGAGGATGGCGACCTGCTGGTGCAGTTGTCACATACGGACGAGGATGTGGATGAACTGACCTATTTCTCTTCTCGATCGCCACTGAATCGGCGTTATTACTCGGACATCGCCTGGAACTTGAGTGGCCGTGCGCGCAGCACAAACCTCCTTGCCCAGCATACGGTGCGCATCAGCCCAAGCTTGCGCGGGGTGTGGGGTGGGGAGCTGAGACGAGAGGAAACTACCTCCGAACCGCTCTACGACACGAGTCGTTCCTTCATCGAGGACTTCACCCGTCTGTTCACCAATATCGAGTGGCGCTTTGCCGAGGATTGGCTGCTCAACGCGGGGGCATTGGCCGAGCGCAGCAGCCTTGCCGACAAGGACGAAATTGCTCCGCGTCTCATGGTCAATTGGCGGGTGGCCGACACGGATACCTCGCGCCATACCTTGCGCGCAGGGGTGTCGCGGGCCTTCCGCCCGGTCAGTGTTTTTGAACGCAATGCCGATATTCGCTTCAAGGATCCAAACACAGGCGCGGATATTGGCTACATGTATGACGCCTCACTCGGCGGTGGCGTGGAGCCCGAGAGCATAGACGTGAAGGAGTTGGGGTGGCTGGTGGAAGCCGGATCGGCGCTGAGTCTCGACTTGCGTGTGTTTGAGGAGCGGTTGCACGATGTGGTGATAGACAACTGGGTCAATAAAGCGGGAGGTACTGCGGACAGAGGCAGAAAGGTCTTCACTTACGTCAATGGAGAGGACTTTGATGTGCGGGGCGCGGAGGCGCAGCTGCGCTGGAAGCCGTGGTCGGGCGCGCAGCTGCACTATGCCTGGACTCAGTTTGAAAGCGAGCAACGGATGCGTTTGTCGCCGGCGGCCCAAGGCACTGCTGTACCCACGCATTACAGCCAGAGCCTGCTTTACATCCAGCGCCTGCCCTGGGGTCTGACCGCCAGCGCGTTTTATTACGAGATGGGCGATCGCATCTATTCCAACGACATCAAGTACGCGCAGCCCTACAGCCGGGTGGACTTGCGGCTGGCCAAGGCGTTACGCCTGGATGACCGCTGGTGGTCGGGGCGGAACGCCGAGCTGGCAATGACCTGGCAGAACATCGATGGCGACGACGTTGACTACAGCGAGGACAACCCGCGGTACTTCCAGCGCCGCGTTTTTTTCACGCTTCAGCTGGGGTATTGAGGCGACCGCAATGGAGCCTCGTGCGCAGGCTGCGGCGTCGCGGCGATCGCAGCGCGTGACATCGCCCTGGAGCCGTCTGCCCTCTGCGCATCGCGATGGATGGGGCGAGAACGCAAAAGATGCGCCGGGGCATGACTGACCAGCACTGGGTGACGTTCGGAGGATTTGCGCAGGGTGGACGAATTTCGGAGGTCCCAGGGCAAAATGAGCGACATAGGGAGTGTGGAAGTCGCAGATGTTCGCGTTGATCAAGTTTTCGCCGCTTTTATCGGCCCGCAGGCCTCGGCCATTCCGCGCCTTGCCTGCGTCGGTGATATTGCTGGGGGGGCTGGTTTTCAAGACGCTTCCGGCGTCGGCTTCAGAAGACTCCCTCAAACCCGAGCCACCCGTGTCCGAATCCGCGCCGGGAATCCGACAGAATCCGGAAGACCCGTCGTCTCGCTTGCTTTCGGAGCGGGACTACCTGGAGCCGCAGGTGCCCGTGGTCCTGACCGTCTCGCGTCTGCCTCAGCGGCTTGATGAGGTTCCGGGCGCTGTCACGGTGATTGACCGCGAGACCCTACGCGCCAGTGGAGCGCGTGACGTGGCCGATCTGCTGCGCTTGGTGCCGGGCTTCTCGGTTTCCAACTCGTTCGAAGAAGGCGCGTCCGCAGGCAGTTACCACGGTTTGAGATCCACTTTTCCGAACCAGATGCAATTGTTGGTCGATGGTCGTTCCGTGTATTCCCTCCATCTGGGCGGCAGCGTGGGGCCAGGCTTGCAGACCGTGGCGCTGGACGATATCGAACGCATTGAAATCTTCCGCGGCCCGAACTCCGCCACCTACGGTGCGCGGGCGTTCAAGGGCAGCATCAACATCATCACCCGTGATTTGGTGGACACGCAGGGGGTGATGGTCAGGCTCACGCGGGGCGTAGGCGGCGATGGCGCGGGCATCAACGATTGGGGCGTCCGATTTGGCGGTGTCGCGGACAGCGATCCCGCGTCCATCGTGGGTGATCAGGTGTCTGGACTCGGGTTCACCGGTTGGCGGTTGAGCGCGGACCGGCGGTTGGACGACGGCTTGCAAGGTGCGGGAGGCCCTGTGGAAGTGCGGCGCGTTAACGCCCGCGCGGATGCCTATGTCAGCCAACAGGACCAACTGAGTTTTCGGGCCGGGCAGAGCTGGATCGAAAGCTGGATCGGCGAGCATTACGATTTTCCAGGGTTGCACACCAGGGGCATGACAACCTCCTATGCGCAGGTGGACTGGAATCGCAACCTGGACGTCAACGCCGATCTGTGGATTCAGTTCTCGCACACCGATGAGCAAGTGCTCGAGCGCGAGCGCGGAACCATGCCCTATCCCCCGCAGGGCTCGGATGGGCAAGGCGTCCTGTACGACCGCAGTGGGCGCACGAGCAGCACCAATCTGCTGGCCCAGCAGACCCGGCGTCTCAGCCCGGCGTTGCGCGGTGTGTGGGGTGCTGAGTTGCGTCGTGAGACCTCGGACTCCTACGCCCTGTATGCCACCTACCAGCCTTATGTGGAGGATTTCGCCCGATTGTTCGGCAATGTCGAATGGCATTTCGCCGACGATTGGTTGCTCAATGCCGGTGCCTTGATCGAGCACAGTAGCCTCGTTGAGGAGAACGAATTGGCGCCTCGCCTCATGCTCAATTGGAACGTCGGGAAAACGGGCTCGGCCACGCACACGTTGCGCGCGGGCGTCTCCCGGGCTTTCCGTCCAGCGAGCATGTTCGAGCGCGAGGCGGATGTGCGCTACCACGACCCGCGGACCGGACAGGAAGTCGGCTATGAATACGACGCGGCCCTGGGAGACCCGTCGCGTCCCGAGCGTGTGGACAGCGCGGAGCTGGGCTGGTTGGCGGATGCTGGCACGGCGTTTAGCTTCGACTTGCGCGTTTTCCAGGAAAGGGTGCGTGGCGTCATCGTCGATCGCCGCGCCAGCAAGATCGGAGGGCAGTTGGCCAGGCGTGGCAGGGTGTTCACGTACGTCAACGGCGAGGATTTCGACCTTCAAGGGGCGGAGGCGCAACTGATCTGGCAACCCTGGCGTGGCGCGCAACTGCGCTATGCCCACGCACAGTTCACAAGCGACCAAGTCATAGGCCGTTCGGAGCAGCCGGTTTACCGAAGTCACAGCCTGCTCTTCACCCAACGTCTTTCCAGAGGCTGGAGCTTCAGCCTCTGGGACTACTACATGGACGAGCGAATCTATCCGAACAATATCGAGGTCGCTCCCCCACACAGTCGGGTCGACATGCGGGTGGCAAGGACATTCAATTGGGGCTCTGGCAAGGACGTGAGGCGGCAAGCGGAGTTGGCCTTGACCCTGCAAAACATCGACGGTGCGGACGCGGACGACGTGCCAGAGATCCGCTACCAGCGTCGTGTTTTTCTCACCCTGGAACTGGGATATTGAACGGCCGTGTGGAACTGGCGCCCCCATTCTCACGGCCTTGCGGCTGTCCAACACCAGCGGCATGGCAAGCTGATCGTGCTGTTCTGGATGGCGCAGACCTTGCTGCCCGTGGGCGCGCAACCTGCTGCCGCCCCCCAAGCCCCGATCTCCACGTCGCCTGCGGGTTCCACGGTGGTCGCGGTGTACAGCGGTACCGGCGAGGCTTATGAGCAAGCCGCGCAAGCCTTTGAGAAATCTCTGTCTCAGGCCTTGCGCCAGGACGGCAAGGTGGCTGTCTTTGCCCGGTCGAACGTACCGGCTGATAACTTGCCGCTTACACCAATGCAGCCACCACCTCGGCTTCACATCGCCCTTGGCGTTCAAGCCTGTGCCCAATTGGCTCGACAGACCCTGTCCGCGCTCGCTGGCGCCCCGGTGCTGTGCACCTTGTTGCCGAGGCAGAGCTTCGAATACCTGATGCGCGAGGCCGGTCGCCGTGCTGGACCGGAGTTTTCCGCCCTGTACTTGAACCAACCCTTGGCACGTCAATTGGACTTGATCCGCTTGGCCCTGCCGCAGGCCCGTCGGGTTGGCGTGCTGGTGGGCACGGTGCCTGGGGCACTGCAAATGGAGGAGCAACTCGCCGAGTTGGCGCGTGAACGTGGTCTGCGCTTGGTCAGCGCGCGCCTCGGAGTCAATGACCCCATTTTCCCTGGCTTGAAGCAGGTCCTGGACGAATCCGACGTGCTGCTTGCCATGGCGGACCCGCAAATCTACAACAGCCACACCATCCAGAACATCCTGCTGGCATCTTTCCGCGCCAAGGTACCGATGCAGGCGTTCTCGCCAGCGTACGTCCGCGCGGGTGCGCTCCTGGCTTTGTACGCCACACCGGAACAAATCGGCGCGCAGGTGGCCTTGCTGGTTCGCGATGCCCTGACCGAACAAAATGGAAAAGCGCGCGGCTTGGGGCTGCCGCAGTACACGCAATGGTTCGAAGTGAGCGTGAATGCGCACGTGGCGCGCTCTCTGGGTTTACAACTCGACGCCGCGGACCTGGCCGAACGCCTGCGCCGTCTGGAATCCAGAGGGGGGCAGGAGCGCAAGTCATCGGCGTGGCCACTGGATTCCTCACACCACCTTGCGCAGACCGGTGCGCAAGAGGAGAGTCGGTGATGCTGAGCCGCAGTCGCTTTATCCTGCCGCCAATCCTGGCCCGTTTCTGCGCGACCCATCTTCGTCCGTGGTTGCGGCGCCTGATTCCCTTCAGACTGCTGCGCGACATCCGCGCCCGCATGGCTGTTGCCGCCATGCTGCCGGTCACGCTGGTGACCTTGGTGCTGTCGGCGGTGTTTCTGACCGGCCGTTATGACGATCTTGATGAGGCTCATCAGCAGTGGACACGTACGCTGGCGCGCCAGTTGGCCAGTGCCAGCGAGTACGGACTGTTTTCCGCCAATCTTGAAAACCTGCAAGCGTTGACGACCGGCGCCTTGCGTGAATCGGGCGTGCGCATGGCCCTGGTGCTGGACCCCCGGGGACAGGTGTTGGCCGCATCTGGCGGTGCCCGCGTCGATCCCAGCACGCTCGCGCCGCGCGTCGTCATGCGGCTTGAGGACCTGTACCTGCCTCCCGATCTCTTGCCTCTGTCCGGCCGTGAATGGCGCTGGATCGATCCCTCCAGCGCCGACGAATTCCTGGTCCAGCCCGTATGGTCTTCCCGCCTGCGCCTGGATGAGGTGTACGAGGGCGAGGGAATCGCCATGGATCTGGGCACGCCCAGCGTGCTGGGCTATGTCATGGTGGAAATCTCGCGCGAGGTCGTGGCCGAGCGCAGCCGTTTCATGCTGGGCATCGGCTTGGCCGTGATGGTGGGGGGGCTCTTGCTGGGCTTGTTGATGGCCTGGGCTTTGGGGCGAGGCGTCGTGACTCCCGTGCTGCGGGTGTCACGCATGATCGGACGCATTGGTGCAGGTGATTTGTCCGTGCGCGGTGAACTCCGGCCCGATGACCCGCTGCGCGAGCTTCAGGCGGGGCTCAACCAGATGGCGCAGCGTTTGCAAACGCACCACGAGGAACTTGAGCAGCGCGTGGCCCAGGCGACCACGGAGTTGCGAGCGCGCAAGGAGGAAGCGGAACTGGCGACGCAAGCCAAATCCCGCTTTCTCGCGGCGGCCAGTCACGACCTGCGCCAGCCCATCCACGCGCTGGGCATGTTCGTGGCACGTCTCACGCAGCTGCCTCATGATTCGGAAACGCGTCGCCTGATTGGCAATCTGGAGGCCTCGGTCCGCGCCATGCAGGACCTGCTGGACGCCTTGCTCGACGTCTCTCGTCTGGACGCCGATGCCGTGCAGGCCCAGATTCGGCCAGTTCCTCTGCCCCCGTTGCTCGCCCAACTGCGCGGTGCACTGTTGCCGGTGGCCCAAGACAAGGGCCTGCAGTTCAGGGTGCGTCAGCCCCGCGACACGGAGCTCTGGGTCCATACCGACCCCGCGCTGCTGCACCGTATCCTGCTCAATCTTTTGAGCAACGCGCTGCGCTACACCGGGGAAGGTGGGGTGTTGCTGTCGTGTCGCGCCCGCCTGCCCAAGGGCGGTGAGTCCGTGGCCTGGGAGAGAGGGGTGGTGCTCATCGAGGTTTGGGACACGGGCGTGGGCATCGCGCCCGAGCACCAGGAGGACATTTTCCGGGAGTTCTATCAGATCGGTAACCCCGAGCGGGATCGCGCCAAGGGCTTGGGTCTCGGGCTGAACATCGTGCATCGCACCGCCCGTCTGCTCGGGCATCCTCTGCGCCTGACGTCTCGGCTGCGGCGGGGTACCCGGTTCACGCTGGAGGTTCCTCTCGCGCCAGAAGGGGAGCGTCAGTTCGTTCCGCCCACCGTGGAACCCGCGCGTGCGCCCGATGATCTGCGGGGCTTGCGTGTGCTGGTGATCGAGGATGACGGTGCGTCAGCCCAAGCCTTGGAAGATCTCCTGCAGTCCTGGGGCTGCGCTGTGGCCGTGGTGGATGGCTTGCGCGACGCGCTGTCGGTCATCGACGATGGCTTCGAGCCGGATGTGCTGCTGAGCGACTACCGGCTCCGCGCCGGTGAAAACGGCATGTGGGCCGTGCAGGGTCTGCGCCAGCACATGCGGCGGCAGGCGGGATCAGCCCAGTACCTGGATCGTGACCTGCCCGCAGCCTTGATGAGTGGCGACACGGACCCTGATTTGATCCAGCTGTGCCGTGAAATCAGTCTTCCCCTGCTGCACAAGCCCGTGCGACCCGCCAAGTTGCGCACCTTGCTGCGTCGCCTGAGCCGCCATCAACCCTTGGACATGTGATCTGCCCAGTTACTCATGCCCAATTGGGCATGAATGGTTTAGAGCCCATTTTCCGAGGACAGCCCGGGATCTTCCATGCGGGGGTAGTAGCCGTGCTTGCGCGCGGCCAAAACCGCTTGCGTCCGGGTGGCCACGCCGAAGCAACGCAGGATGTTGCTGACGTGGTTTTTCACCGTTTCGTCTGAGAGGTCCAGCAGGCGGCCGATTTCCTTGTTGGTCAGACCGTCCAGGAGCAATCGCAGAACTTCTTCCTGCCGGGGTGTCAGGGCGGGAAGAGCTGGTGCGGGCGCGGGTGTCGCGGGTGAACCACCAGCGAGCACCAGTCGCGTGACGGAGAGCAGCTCATCGCTCATGCCCGATTTGGTGAGGAAGGCGGCCGCGCCACGTTCCATGACCTGTTGGCGCACCCGCGGATTCACGGAGCCCGACAACATGATGATGGGCAAGTCGGGATGGCGGCGCGCAAAGACGTCCAGGGCCTCCAGTCCGTTCATGTCCGGCAGGTGGTAGTCCAACAACACCAAGTCGAGGTCAGTTTCCTTGGCGAGCTCAAATGCTTGGGCGCAGGAAGCCGCCTCAAGCACTTGAAGTGGTTCCGCTACCGGGGTTTCAACCGGGCAATCAGGCCCTGCTGCACAAGCGGTGGTATCGAGTCCTCGCAGGACTTGGCGCAAACCTTCTCGGATCAGGGCGTGATCGTCAACGACGAGAATTTTCAAAACGGACTCTCTTGTGCGCAGTATTCGCATTTGGAATAGTCCTATTTTGCGACAAACGCCGACTGCGCATGGTCACCTTCCATTTTTTGGTTGTGCGTCGCGGGGGTGCGGCTTGTGCTGCGCCGCCCGGAGGCCAGCGGCCGTGGGCCGTCTAGTGCTGCTCGGTGGGTGAACGCAGGGAATGTTGCATTCCACCGACACACAGTCGGGCATCGCCCCACGAGCCCGGTGACACGGGCGTTGATTTTTTGCGCACGGGCGCGGTTGAGCGCCGCTGCCAGTTGGGGCGTGCGCCAGAGCTGATTTCCTGGCCTGTGCCAGGATCGCGCTGTCGGTCGCGTGCGGGTTCTGACAGAGCGAAGAGAAGGGGGCGTTCGGGCTTGTCGCACCGACGCCTGCCCCGCCCGCCGCTTCGGGGCGGGCGATGACGGGGCTCAGCTCAGCCGTGGAATTTCACCACCAGCGGCACGATGAGCAGGGCCACGATGTTGATGATTTTGATCAAGGGGTTCACGGCTGGGCCGGCGGTGTCCTTGTAGGGGTCACCCACGGTGTCGCCAGTCACGGCGGCCTTGTGCGCCTCGCTGCCCTTGCCGCCGTGGTGCCCTTCCTCGATGTACTTCTTGGCGTTGTCCCAGGCCCCGCCCCCCGTGCACATCGAGATGGCCACGAACAGGCCGGTGACGATCGTGCCCATCAGCAGCCCGCCCAGGGCCGCCGGGCCGAGGACCAAGCCGACGACGATGGGCACGACCACCGGCAGCAGGCTTGGGATCATCATTTCCTTGATGGCTGCACCGGTGAGCATGCTCACGGCGGCGCCGTAGTCAGGCTTGCCGGTACCGTCCATGATGCCCTTGATGTCGCGGAACTGGCGCCGCACCTCAACGACGACCGCACCCGCCGCACGTCCCACGGCTTCCATGGCCATGGCGCCGAACAAGTAGGGAATCAAGCCGCCGATGATGAGGCCGATGATCACCAGGGGGTCTGAGAGGTCGAACTTGACGCTCTGGCCCAGGGTGTCGAGCTTGTGCGTGTAGTCAGCGAACAGCACCAGGGAAGCCAGGCCAGCCGAGCCAATGGCGTAGCCCTTGGTCACGGCCTTGGTGGTGTTGCCCACGGCGTCCAGCGGGTCGGTGACGGCGCGCACGCTGTCGGGGAGGTTGGCCATTTCGGCGATGCCGCCCGCGTTGTCGGTGATGGGGCCGTAGGCGTCCAGCGCCACCACGATGCCCGCCATCGAGAGCATGGCCATCGCGGCCACGGCCACGCCGTACAGTCCCGCCAGCGCGTAGGACACCCAGATGGCCGCGCAGACGAAGAGCACTGGCCAGGCCGTGGAGCGCATGGACACGCCCAAGCCCGCGATGATGTTGGTGCCGTGGCCTGTCGTGGAGGCTTGCGCGATATGACGCACGGGGCTGTACTGCGTACCGGTGTAGAACTCGGTGATCCAGACCAGCAGGCCCGTGAGCGCCAAACCCACGACGCAGGCACCGAAGAGCTTCATCTGCGCGCCGGTGCCACCCAGGGCGTTGTCAGGGATCAGCCATTGGGTCACGAAATAGAAAGCGACCAGCGACAGCACGCCAGCGACGATCAGACCTCTGTAAAGCGCTGGCATCACGTTCTTCATGCCGGGCTTGGCCTTGACGAAGAAGCAACCGATGATGGACGCGATGATGGAGACCGCGCCCAGGGCCAGCGGGTAAAGCACGGCATTGAGCGGAGCGGCAGTCACCAGCAGCGCGCCCAGCACCATGCTGGCGATCAAGGTCACTGCATAGGTCTCGAACAGGTCGGCCGCCATGCCAGCGCAGTCGCCCACGTTGTCGCCCACGTTGTCGGCGATCACCGCTGGGTTGCGCGGATCATCCTCCGGGATGCCGGCTTCGACCTTGCCCACGAGGTCGGCGCCCACGTCGGCGCCCTTCGTGAAGATGCCGCCGCCCAGCCGCGCGAAGATGGAAATCAGGGAGGAACCAAAGGCAAAGCCGATCAGCGGGTTGAGCAACTGAGCCAGTGACCGCCCTTGCACGGGCGTGCCATCACCGGCCAGGAGCCAGTAGAACGTGGTCACGCCCAACAGCCCGAGGCCCACGACCAGCATGCCGGTGATCGCGCCACCTCGAAAGGCCACGTCCAGCGCTGGGCCGATGCCTTGCGTGGCGGCCTGCGCCGTGCGCACATTGGCGCGCACCGAGACGTTCATGCCGATGAAGCCGCAGGCGCCTGACAGCACCGCACCCACCACGAACCCAAGTGCCGTGGTCGGGTCCAGGAAGAGGGCGATCAGCACGGCCAGCACCACGCCCACGATGGCGATGGTCTTGTATTGCTTCGCGAGGTAGGCCGCGGCACCGGCCTGGATGGCGGCGGCGATCTCCTGCATGCGGGGGTTGCCGGGATCCTTGCCGAGGATCCAGCTGCGCGCCCAGATGCCGTAGGCCACGGCAATCAGACCGCAAATGAGCGCCAGTATCAGTGCACTGTTGCCTGTCATGTCGAACTCCTCTGTGATGTTGTGAGTGGACGCGTGAGGGGCGGCAACGCGAGGCGGGGCCGCCGCTGCGTTGCTTCCTCGCCGCGCCGCCGCCCAGTGAGCAGAGGCATGACGATTGGCCAACGCGACCATTCTGGGGGGCGGAGTGCGCCGGTAGAATCGGGGTTACTCCTGACGCAACCCAAGGAAACACAAAGGAAATCATGGCTCTCGACAACGTCCCCGCCGGCAAGAACATCCCCGAAGCCTTCAACGTGGTCATCGAAATCCCGATGAACGGCGATCCCATCAAGTACGAGGTCGACAAAGAGACCGGCGCCATCTTCGTGGACCGCTTCATGAGCACGTCCATGCACTACCCCACGAATTACGGTTACGTGCCCCAGACCATCGCGGGTGATGGCGATCCCGTGGACGTGCTGGTGATCACGCCCGTCCCCTTGATTCCTGGCGTGGTCGTGCCGTGCCGCGCCATCGGCATCCTGAAAATGGAGGACGAAGCCGGCGTTGACGGCAAGGTGCTGGCGGTGCCGACGGACAAGATTTTGTCGCTCTACACGCAGTGGCAGAAACCCGAAGACATGAACCCCATGCGACTCAAGACCATCGAGCATTTCTTCGAGCACTACAAGGACCTCGAAAAGGGCAAGTGGGTCAAGGTGCAGGGCTGGGAAGGTCCCGAGGCCGCCAAGAAGGAAATCATGGACGGGGTCGCCGCCTACAAGAAGTCCCTGGCCTGAAGCAAGGCCAGGGCAAGGCACGCCACGGCGGCGCCGTGGCGTGTATCATGGCTGTGCAGCTGTCCGGTTTTCCCGTTTCCTCACCACGGCGCGCAGCGCCCGCCCAGGAGCTTTCATCATGTCCTTCAGCGAAACTCAGACCCACATCGGCGCGATCGCTTCCACGACATCCGGCCAGTACCTGACGCTGCGCCTGGGTGACGAAGATTACGCCATCGATATCCTGCGTGTGCAGGAGATTCGGTCTTACGAGGAGCCCACCCGCATGGTCAATGCGCCGGCTTACGTCAAAGGCGTGGTGAATTTGCGCGGGGTCATCGTGCCCATCATCGACTTGCGCATGAAGCTGCAACTCGACAAGGTGGCCTACAACGAGTTCACGGTGGTCATCATCCTCAACGTGCGAGGGACCGTGATTGGCGTGGTGGTCGATTCTGTCTCCGACGTGGTGACGCTTTCGGCAGACCAAATTTCTCCCGCGCCGCAGTTTGACACCACGCTGGACGCGCGGTTCATCACTGGCCTCTCCAACGTGGGTGATCGCATGCTGATCATCATGAACATGGAGGCGCTGATGGGCAGTGCCGAAATGGGGATGCTGTCCTCCGTTTCGGGCTGACGAACAGGGCTCGAATAGGCAAAGCACAAGGGCGCTGATCGGCGCCCTTTTTTCATGTTTTTTTCTTGACAGGCTGCCGATGTGGCACGGCCCACACATGATTTCTGGCCCCTTTTTTGCATGAATCTGGCGGTCGGGAGATGTGTGACATTCCCGGGGAAGCTGCAAATCCGGCAATTGGCATGGGGCGGATATTGACAATGACACAGAGCAAGAAAACAAACATCCAGAGTTTCGGATCGCGCATGCCCATCGGCATGCGACTGGGGCTGGCTTTTGCCTTGCTGCTGCTGATCATGGCCACCGTGGCGGGTGTCGGCATCTGGCGCTTGAATACGCTCAAGAATGCCAGTGAGAAGGTCTCGACCCTCGAGATGCGGCGCAGTCTGCTCGCCGAGCGCTGGGGGGCTCTGATCGAGCTGAACTGGACCCGGGCCGAGGCAGCGCTCAAGACGAGCAACGGTTACTTTCGTGATCAGCTTCAGGATGCGATCAACGTCACCTCCAAGGCCATCAGCGCCGACCAGGAGGAGCTGGAGAAGCTGCTGGCCGGTGACGAGCAGGGCCAGACCCTGCTGCGTGACGTCGCGCGTCGGCGCAGTGAATACGTCAACGCGCGGGCGGCACTGATCAAGCAGCAGCAGGCCGGCAAGGATGTGCTGATCGCGATCGACAGCGAATTGCAGCCCTTGGCAGCGTTGTACCTGCGCGATGCGCGCAAGGTGGCCAAGTACACCAGCCAGATGCTGGTGGATTCCCAGACCGAGGCCCAGGCGAATGCATGGCAAAGTCAGATCATCCAGATCGTTGGCGCCGTGACGGCGATACTGGCGGGCATCGTTTTGGCCATATTGGCCACGCGTTCCATTGTTCGTCCGGTGCGGCGCGCTTACGAGGTCACTCAGCGCATCGCCGAGGGGGATCTGCGCTTGGATGACCGTCAACGTGCTGCCTTGCTCAAGGGTGCCGATGGGCATCTTGCCAACCAAGCCCCCAGCGCGGATGAAGTGACGCATTTGCTGCGCGCTCTGTTGCGCATGCAGCAGAACTTGTCCAGCATCGTGGGCCGGGTTCGCTTGGGCAGCGAGTCGGTCTCGGTGGCCAGCGTGGAAATCGCCCAGGGCAACCAAGATCTGAGCGCGCGCACCGAAAACCAAGCGGCCGCTCTCGAACAAACCGCCGCGTCAATGGACGAATTGGGCAGCACGGTCAAGCAGAACGCGGTGAATGCCCAGCAGGCCAACCAGCTTGCGCAGAGCGCCTCGACCGTGGCCGTGCAGGGTGGCGAGGTTGTGGCGCAGGTGGTGGGCACCATGAAGGGCATCAGCGAGAGTTCTCGCAGGATTTCCGACATCATCAACGTCATCGACGGCATTGCTTTCCAGACCAACATCCTGGCCTTGAACGCGGCGGTCGAAGCCGCTCGCGCGGGCGAGCAAGGTCGTGGCTTCGCCGTGGTGGCGGGCGAGGTGCGCGCGTTGGCGCAGCGC
>NZ_AEGR01000028.1 GCF_000211835.1 Hylemonella gracilis ATCC 19624
AGCTGGGAAAGCTTCTGACCCAAGGTCGCTCTGCGAACTGCGAACTGCCATCGGCCCGCTGGCACGGCGGGCCTGTCGTTGGTCGGCCGGCCTGCGTGTCCGCAAGTCAAGCCACCCTGCTGCGCGCGCATGTGCGGACACTGGGATTCGACGACGGTGACTTTCCAGCCCATGGCGGCCCGTGGCGCAGATGGCCGAGCGCATCCGGGACGACCTGCTGGCGCGGGTGGCTCTGGTGCCGAGCACCCTGCAGGCGCGGGGCTTGGACGCCTCGCCCGCCTTGAAGGCCAAACTTGTGTCCATCGGTAACGCGCGCGGCGATGAAATCCTGGACCTCATCCTGCGTGAAGAGATCGGTCATGTCGTCACCGGCAACCGCTGGTCCGCCTGGGCCTGCGCGCAGCGCGGTCTGGACCCGGTGCGAACCTACGC
>NZ_AEGR01000027.1 GCF_000211835.1 Hylemonella gracilis ATCC 19624
GCCGGTCTCGTCCTTGGCGTTCGACTCCAGGCGCTGGCTGAGATCGCCCGCGGCCACGGCATCGGCCAGACGCGCCGCCTCGGCAATGGGCCGGGTGATGCTGCGGGCGATGGTCAGGCCGAGCGCCACGCCGGCGCTCAAGGCAATCGCGCTGCACAGCAGCAGCAGCACGCGACTGCGCTCCCAGGTGGCGCGCGCGGTCGTGGCCGCCTCCTCGGCCTCCGCTTGAGACACCTCACTGAGCTTTTGCACCTCGGCGGCATAGGCGCGCAAGCCCGGGCTCAGGCGCTGCTCATTGAGGGTGTGCATGAGGTAGAGGTCTTCGGTGCTGTTGCGCTGCTTCAAAGCGTTCAGCTCGTTGCGCGCCTCGCGGTAGGCCTTTGCCTGAACATTGACGCGATCCAGCATCTCGCGCCCCTGAGGCGAGGCGATTTCTTGCGATGCTTTCTGCAATTCCAGCATGCGATTGGTATGACTCGTCATCAGCGCTTCCAGGCGCTGGTTCTCCACCGGGTTGTAGGTACGCACATAGGCCGTGAGCACTTCCTGGTGGACCTCGATCGTGCGCATCCAGTCGGTCGCCAAGGCCACGCGCTTTTGGGCCAGGTAGCCCGCATACGAGGCCTCGTTCATCTTCAAGAGGCTGACAAAGCCCACCAGCGCCATGGCCACCATCAGAAGGAGTTGGATACCGATGGTGACGCTCAAGCGCGTGCCTATCTTCAAATCGGAGAATTTCATCTTGTCGTCCTGGCCGATGCCTCTTTGTTTGTAATCGGCGCCCCAACGCGGAAACGCCTGCGGGTCGGAAAGGGCCACTGGATCACAGCTGACCCCTTGCCCGCATCCGGGTATGTCCTTGGACCTCCCAGGCCTCGGAACCCCTGACAGTCATTCTCTCAAATCAGCCAAAACCTCGGGGCCCGCGGTCTCAAGCGCCTTGAGCTCGGCCTCGGAGAAACACCTGGCCCGGCGTGTGTCGAGGTTGTCCGGCCGGTGCAGGCGCGGCGCTGGGTAACGCGCGGTCAGCTCCGCGTAGGTTCGCACCGGGTCCAGACCGCGCTGCGCGCA
>NZ_AEGR01000026.1 GCF_000211835.1 Hylemonella gracilis ATCC 19624
CGAAGCCCAGATCACGACGCTGGACCAGCAGACGGCGGGCTTGAACGCTAGCGCGACCATCGATAACAAGGTGTTCTCCTTGATCAAGAACACCGTGTATGCCTACACCAAGGAGCTGCCGCCTGGAATCGAGGAGGCGTTGGGCGCCGATGGCAAGGCGCTGTACCGCAAGATGCTGATTGACGGCCTCTCGTCTGAAGAGGTGCAGCAACTGGACCAATTCATCACCAACGCTGCTGCATTGAATCAGGGGCTCGAAGCCGAGAAAGCGAGGGCAGCGGCGGCTGCGAAAGAAGGTAATCCTCCGCCTGAGAAAACGGAGAACACAGTTGCGCAAAAGGCCGATGGGGAACTGGATCCGGTTGTGGTGACCGCAAAACCGGGAGAGAGAACTTACGCAGATCGAACAGTCTCCACCCTGGGGGATGCTCAGTACCTACTGAATGACTTGCCTAAAGATCAAGTAGATCAGGCAATGAGCTTGGTATCCCTAATGAGCGGGGGTGTCGCGAAGTACGTGATTGGCGAGGCAGCCAATCAGGTTTACAGCGCTACTCTTGGGGATACGGTGGATGAATGGAAGAATCAAGCATCTGTAGGGATTGCGGCCTGGTCTTGGGGCTCCGACAGTGAGGAGTTTTCTCTAGACATCGGCGCAGAAGGTCAGAAACAGGTGGCCGGTGCTGGGCTTGGCTTGACCTTGCTTGGGACGATGACAGGGCTGATTCCGACGGGCAGTGGAAAATATTCACTAGGTTCGGAGAGGGCAGGGAATGACATCCCAGACTCCACCATCGTATGTCGTGGTGGCTCGTGCACTGCCGATGCATTCAAGAACGGACGCGGTGTGACGTCGGATGCTGCAGGCAATCTGAGCGGCATTTCCACCGGAATCGGCGATTCAGTCGCATCAGCTTCCCAGAATATTCCGCATACAAAAGTAGGCGTGACCACTGTCGGGGATATCCGTGCAGCTGGTGGCCAGGTGGACAACGATCACGGTAACCACGCCAATGTGTCCGGGATCACTGCGGAACAGGCCGCCGATCTGTTCAAAAATGTTGTTAAGAATCCGAACAAGTAGCCGTCACCGTTGGAGCGCCTCATGCTGATCTATGCAGACTTCAATTGCCTGGAGGTTTCACCTGCCTTGCCGGACGAAGTTCATCTCGACCTAACGGGTTATGGGACGCTGGCTAGTCTCAGCCTGCATCAAGTGCGTTTGCGCGTAGGGCAGCACTTGAGCCTTTGCGATCCCGATGGGCTTCAGGTCATAGGAGAGATCGGCTTCGATCCGTTGCGCCGGTCGTTGCGAAGCAGCGGTTGGTTCGCCAAGTTCAAACGGCGTGACATCCAGGAAGGTGCGCCGCTGGAGCACGACTATGCTACCCACCTGTGCTTCAAGTGTCGGCAAAACCTGAAGCCATACCTGGACAAAGTCGGGCGACAGTTTCAAGAAAGCTGCCCGCATTGCGGGACGCCGGTTATGTTCCCGCTGTTGCCGCCGGGGAGTTGAAGCCGCAAAAGGGAGCCTGTCTTGAATTTTGTGTTCGAGGTGAACGACTTACCTGTGAACTAGACCGACATCCCAGGCCGCGTCCGATAAAACGTCAACGGCACTTCCCGCTCCTGCCGCTTGATCACCGAAGGTTTGATCTTGCCCATGACGTGCATTTAGCAGGGTTTGCAGTCGAAGCGCAGAGTGAACTTTTCCTTGCCCTGGGGGATCGTCATGGGCTCGGCGCGCACGGTGCCTTGCACGCCGGTGGCGCCCTTGGCTTGCTTTGGGCAGAGGCTTAAAGAGAAGCGCACGCAGTGCTTGGTGATCATGTGGCTTGTCTTGCTCGTCAGATTCTTCGCAGTTCTCGCAAGTAGTGCGTCCATCGCGGGGGCTGCCGGTGCATCCTCCACCATGGGCTTCTACGCGAACGCCTGCGCCCAGACGGAAGTGACGACGACGAGCACCACGCAGACGGCCAGCATCTGGCAAGGCAGCAGCATCGACGCGGGCAGCCTGGTGATCAGCGGGCAG
>NZ_AEGR01000025.1 GCF_000211835.1 Hylemonella gracilis ATCC 19624
GTTGGCGCGCGCTTCGGCCGTCACACCCGTCACGGAAGTCTGCTGGTTCACCTTGGACGCGACCGACTGGGCCGTTTCGTTCAGCACCGTGGCAATCGTCGCGGCGCCGGCGGCAGCGTTGATCGCGAAAGTCTCAGCCGCCATGGCGTTGGCGCCCCAGGTCGCACCCGAAGCCACCGTCTGGGCGTTGGTCGCGGAGTTC
>NZ_AEGR01000024.1 GCF_000211835.1 Hylemonella gracilis ATCC 19624
TGGCCTTGCTGGGTGGCCTGGCCGCAGGCTTGGGCTTGGCCTGGCTGGCCAGCAGTCTGGGTCTTGGCCCGGCTTTTGGTCAGTTTCTGCTGATCGCGCTCGTCGTCTTGCTGGCCGTCGTCGTGTTGCGCTGGCTGCTGCGTCCTCGTGCCCCCGCGACGGCACCTCGCAACAGTTACGCCTTCCAGGGGGCCGGAGGCTCCGGCGTGGCCACGATTCCTTCCGCCTATTTTCCCGAGAACGTGGGCAATGACGCTTCCGCGCGCCCCTGGGAACAAGGCGCAAGCACGACCGCCGCTGGCGCTGCGCAAGGCGTCGTGATTGGATCGGCCTTGAATGGCAAGCCAGGGGATTGGAGCGTGCCTGCCGGCTTTGACGTCGAGAGTTTCCTCAAGGTCGCCAAGAGCAACTTCATCCACCTCCAAGCGGCCTGGGACAAGGCTGACATGGTCACGCTGCGTTCCATGATGACCGACGAGATGCTCGCCGAAATCAGCGCGCAGTTGGCTGAGCGCGAGCGCCTGTCCAGCGGCGAGCCGAACCTGACCGAGGTGCAGATGCTGCAGGCCCAGTTGCTGGGCATCGAGGACCTCGGTGGCGAATACATGGCCAGCGTGGAGTTCTCCGGCATGGTGCGCGAAGACCGCCACAGCGGCCCCAGCCCCTTCCGCGAGGTCTGGAACATGACCAAGCCGCGTGATGGTAGCCGTGGCTGGTTGGTTGCGGGCGTGCAGGCCCTGCAGTAATCAGCCGCTGTTCTCGGCGGCATCGCTACGCCTGGGTGTGCTGTGCCTTGGAGCCCGGGCGCCAGCCCTGGCTGCTTGGTTTTCGCAAGCTGAGCGGCGTGGCCGAGGGCCGGAGTTCTTGGACCTTCAGGGCTACCCCGACGGCATACCGAGGCCTGCACCATGAGTGCCTTGCTTGAATTGTGAGCGGCGCGGGCGGGCTGAGGGCAGAACCGGGAATAATCGGAGGCTTATGCAGTCGTCCCCTTTGTCCATGCTTGAAGGCATCGCGCAAAAGCTGTTCGGTGTCTTGCCGAAGCCGTCTTTTCCCCCGCCACTTCCTCTTCCCTCACTGGATCGTCTGCCCCAGCCCCCGGCTTGGGCGGTCCGGGAGGTGCAGCGGAGGGTGGTGCTGCTGCTCAACCACGTCCTGATGCAGGAGCCCGAGGCCATGACGCGCCTGGCACGTCAGCAGGGACGGGCGGTGTTGTTCCAGTGGCGTGATTTCAGTTTCATGCTCCGTTGCACGCCTGCGGGGCTGTTTGACTTGTCAGATCCCAAGCCCGCCGTGGATGCCCCTGCGCCGGACCTGACGCTGACGGTCACCGAGACCTCACCCGTGACCGTGGCGCAGAACTTGTTCGCGGGGGAGCAGCCCCCCGTGCGCATCGAAGGGCATGTGGCTTTGGCCTCCGAGCTGAACTGGCTGGCCGAGCACTTGCGCTGGGACATCGAAGAAGATCTGGCCCGTTTGATCGGTGATGCGCCCGCCCACGGTCTGGTCCAGGCCGCGCGGCGTGCGGGGCAGGCCTTGCGCGCCTGGTTGCCCGCCCGTTCGGGCGCAGCCGGACATTCCGCCGGGTCTGGAGCGCCGGCATGACCGGGGTGGTCAGCCGTTTCCTGCGCGGCGCCTACATCCTATGGATCGTGTTGCGTTATGGCTTGGACGAGCTGGTGCTCTCCAGCTTTCGCAAGCCCTGGCTGCGGGTGGCCGCGCGCATCGTGGCCTTTGGCCGGCCCCTGAACAAGCCGCGTGGTGTCCGCCTGCGCGAGGCCCTGGAGCGTCTGGGGCCGATCTTCGTCAAATTCGGGCAGGTGCTGTCCACGCGGCGTGATCTGCTGCCGCCCGACATCGCGGAAGAGCTGGCCAAGCTACAGGACCGCGTGCCGCCCTTCAGTTCGGAGGTGGCGGTGGCGACCATTGAGCGCTCTTTCCGTCAGCCGTTGGACAGCATCTTCAGCGAGTTCCAGCGCGAACCCGTGGCCAGTGCCTCGATTGCTCAAGTGCATTTCGCTCGCCTGCGCGGCAAGGATGGACGACATGTCGGGCGCGAAGTGGCCGTCAAGGTGCTGCGCCCCAACATGCTGCCGGTCATCGAGAAAGATTTGGCGCTGATGCGCTGGATGGCCGCGTGGGTGGAGAACCTGTCCGCCGATGGCCGGCGCCTCAAGCCCCGGGAGGTGGTGGCCGAGTTCGACAGTTACCTGCACGATGAGCTGGACCTGGTGCGCGAGGCCGCCAGCGCCGCGCAGCTGCGGCGCAACATGGCCGGGCTGAACCTGGTGCTGATCCCCGAGATGTTCTGGGATTACTGCCACAACGATGTGATCGTGATGGAGCGCATGCACGGCATCCCGATCAGCCAGACGCAGCGGCTGCGCGAGGCCGGCGTGGACCTGAAGAAACTGGCCCGTGACGGGGTGACGATCTTCTTCACCCAGGTGTTCCGTGACGGCTTCTTCCACGCGGACATGCATCCGGGCAACATCTTCGTGAGCACGGACCCGGCCACTTTCGGGCGCTACATCTCACTGGATTTCGGCATCGTCGGCACGCTGACGGAATTCGACAAGGAATACCTGGCGCAAAACTTCACGGCCTTTTTCCGGCGGGATTACAAGCGCGTGGCCGAGCTCCACATCGAAAGCGGCTGGGTACCGCCTGAGACCCGCGTCAACGAGCTGGAGGCGGCGGTGCGCTCCGTCTGCGAGCCGTATTTCGACCGTCCGCTGAAGGAAATCTCCCTGGGCATGGTGTTGCTGCGCCTGTTCCAGACTTCCCGCCGTTTCAACGTCGAAATCCAGCCTCAGCTGGTGCTGCTGCAAAAAACCCTGCTGAACATCGAGGGGCTGGGACGCGACTTGGACCCGGATCTGGACCTCTGGAGCACGGCCAAGCCTTTCCTGGAGAAATGGATGGCCGATCAGATCGGCCCCAAGCGCCTCTGGGCGGAGCTGAAGAACCAGGCGCCGCGTTATGCCAAGTTGCTGCCGGAGTTGCCGCGTCTGCTGCACGACTTCCTTCGGGAACGGCAGGGGCCCGCGGCGATGGGGGGCGGGCGGCGGACCCTGGAGGCCTTGCTCGTCGAGCAGCGCGCCACCCGCCGGCTGCTGCAGATGCTGCTGGCAGCGGGCATCGGTTTTGCAACAGGGGTGCTGCTGATGCAGGTCCTCTGGAACTGGTCAGCCATGGCCAACGCCTTCAGCGGTTTTTTCCAGGGCCGCTAGGTTTTCACCGGATAATCCCGGGGTTTCACCTGAAACCGCTCGCCGTTTTCAGTATTCCGTTTTTTCACAGCCTGCTCGTTCCTCGAAAGGATTGATGGACATGAAGACTTTGACCCCTCGGTTCCGCGGATTCGTCGCGGCCATGGCACTGGCAGTCACCGGTTTCACAGGTGTGGTCTCCAGCGTGGAGGCTGCCGAGGAGCCGGTGCTCAACATCTACAACTGGGCTGACTACATCGCCGAGGACACGATCGCCAATTTCCAGAAGGAAACGGGCATCAAGGTCAATTACGACAACTTCGACAGCAACGAAGCCCTGCACGCCAAGCTGATGGCGGGCATGTCGGGCTACGACATCGTGGTGCCGGGTTCGCACTTCGCCAAGCTGCAAATCCAGGGCGGCCTGCTGATGAAGCTGGACAAGTCCAAGATCCCCAACCTGAAGAACCTGGACCCTGCCATCCAGGCCCAACTGGCCAAGGTGGACCCAGGCAATGAACACCTGGTCGATTGGCTCTGGGGGTACACCACGGTGGGCATCAACGCCGACCAAGTCAAGAAAGCCCTGGGCAGCACGCCCATGCCCGCGAATCCCTGGGATCTGGTGTTCAAGCCCGAGTACGCCGCGAAGCTGCAGAAATGCGGCATTTCCTTCATGGACACCGCCTCCGAGATCCTGCCGATCGCGCTCAAGTACATCGGCAAGGACCCGCGCAGCAAGAACGCCGCGGACTACGCCGAAGCCGGCAAGATGCTGAAGGCGGTCCGCCCCTACGTGGGCCGATTCGCCGGTTCGGGCTCTGACTACATCGACCAGATGGCCAGCGGCCAGCTTTGCGCCGTGGTTGGCTGGTCTGGCGACATCATGATCGCCAAGGACAAGTCCAACGAGGCCGGCAAGCCCCAAAACCTGCAAGTGATGCTGCCCAAGATGGGCGGTCTGCTGTTCTTCGACACCATGGCCATCCCGAAGGACGCCAAGCACCCGGAGAACGCGCACAAGTTCATCAACTACATCTTGCGTCCGGAGGTGCATGCCTCCTTGACCAATGCCGTCTTCTACGCCAACCCCAACAAGGCGAGCATGAAGTTCGTCAATCCGCTGCTGGCCAAGGATCCTGCGGTGTTCCCGGACGCCGCGGGACTGGCCTCCATGATCGCGCCGGACACTCCCGACGCGGCCACCATGCGCCTGATCACCCGCACCTTCACCAATTTCAAGGTGGACCGCTGATCGTCAGTTCCGATTTCCTCGTTACCGTTTCAGAGCTACATCACACCATGCCCATCTACGCCTACAAGTGCAGCGCCTGCGGCCTTGCCAAGGACGTGCTGCAAAAGATTTCCGATCAGCCACTGACGGTTTGCCCGAACTGCGGCAAGGCCAGTTTCAGCAAGCAGGTGACCGCGGCGGGCTTCCAGCTCAAGGGCAGTGGCTGGTACGTCACTGACTTCCGCGGTGGTTCGGGGGGCGGGGGTTCCGAATCCTCCGGCAGCGGCTCCGGCGGTGCATCCGGGGACTCCGGAGGCAGTAGTGGTAGTGGGGGTGGGGGTGGCTCAAGTTCATCGGAGGGCGGTGGCACGAGCACGGCAGCCGCAGCCTCGGGGCACAGCTGTGGAACGGGGTGCGGTTGCGCCTGAGCCTGATGACAGGGTCCGGCAGCTGACATGACCAAAGACATTCAAGATCAAGATGGCAGGAGTGCTTCCGTGATGGCGAAATTTCGCAAATGGCTGCTCGCGGGCCTGCTGGTCCTGGTGCCGCTGATCATCACCCTGTGGGTGCTGAATTGGGTCGTCGGCACGCTGGATCAGACCCTGCGCATCCTGCCCAGGGCCTGGCATCCGGACACCCTGCTGGGCTTGCACATTCCCGGCTTGGGGGTCATCTTCGCCGTGGTGGTGGTGCTCGTCATCGGTGCGTTGGCGTCCAACTTCATCGGAAACCAATTGATTGCCTGGGGCAATGCGCTGTTGCAGCGCATCCCCGTGGTGCGCTCGATTTACTCCGGCGTCAAGCAGGTCTCGGACACCTTGTTTTCCGAGAAAGGCAATGCCTTCCGGCAAGCCGTGCTGGTGCAGTGGCCCCGTCCTGGCATGTGGACCATCGGTTTCGTCACCGGCACGCCCGGGGGCGACTTGGTCAATCACCTGCAGGGTGATTACCTGAGTGTCTTCGTTCCCACCACGCCCAACCCCACCGGCGGGTATTTCGTCATGCTGCCTCGCGCCGACTGCGTGGTGCTGGCGATGAACGTGGACGAAGCCCTGACTTACGTGATTTCCATGGGGGTGATCGCGCCCGGCTCCAAGCTGCAGATCGGCCCTTCCGATCCCGCCTGAGCTCGTGCACGGCCCCTCCCGATCCCCGATCCATCCCTTATCAGAACAAGCCAGAAAGAGAAAAATTCCATGTCCATGCGCTCCCATTACTGCGGTCTGGTGACCGAAGCCCTGCTGGGCCAGACTGTCACCCTGTGTGGCTGGGTCAACCGTAGGCGTGACCATGGCGGCGTGATCTTCGTGGACCTGCGCGACCGTGAAGGTTATGTCCAGGTGGTCTGCGACCCGGATCGCCCCGAGATGTTCAAGGTCGCCGAGGATCTGCGCAACGAGTTCTGCGTGCAGGTCAAGGGGCTGGTGCGCGCGCGTCCCGCTGGCACGACCAACGACGGCCTCAAGAGCGGCAAGATCGAAGTGCTGTGCCACGAGCTGACCGTGCTCAATCCCTCGGTGACGCCGCCGTTCCAACTGGACGACGAGAACCTGTCCGAAACCACGCGCCTCACGCACCGCGTGCTGGACCTGCGCCGGCCCTACATGCAGAACAACCTGATGCTGCGCTACCGCGTGGCGATGGAAGTTCGCAAGTTCCTCGACGCGAACGGCTTCATCGACGTCGAGACGCCCATGCTGACCAAGAGCACCCCTGAGGGTGCGCGCGATTACCTGGTACCCAGCCGCGTGCACGATGGCATGTTCTTCGCCTTGCCGCAATCGCCCCAGCTATTCAAGCAGCTGCTGATGGTGGCCGGCTTCGACCGCTACTACCAGATCACGAAGTGCTTCCGTGACGAAGACCTGCGCGCTGACCGTCAGCCCGAGTTCACGCAGATCGATATCGAGACCTCCTTCCTGACCGAGCAGGACATCCGCGACATGTTCCAGGGCATGATCAAGACGGTGTTCCAGAACGTGTTGGGCATCGACCTGGGCGAGTTCCCGGTCATGGCGTATTCCGAGGCCATGCACCGTTTCGGTTCCGACAAGCCTGACTTGCGCGTCAAGCTCGAATTCACCGAGCTGACCGACGTGATGAAGGATGTGGACTTCAAGGTCTTCTCCACACCGGCGCAGGCCAAAGGCGGTCGCGTGGTCGCACTGCGCGTGCCGGGCGGCGGCGAGATGAGCCGTGGGGAAATCGACGGCTACACCGAGTTCGTCAAGATTTATGGCGCCAAGGGCCTGGCCTGGATCAAGGTCAATGAGGTGGCCAAGGGTCGCGACGGTCTGCAGTCCCCCATCGTCAAGAACCTGCACGACGCCGCGATCGCCGAGATCCTGAAGCGCACGGGTGCGAAGGATGGCGACCTGATTTTCTTCGGCGCGGACAAAGCCAAGATCGTCAACGACAGCATTGGCGCGCTGCGCATCAAGATCGGCCACAGCGAGTTCGGCAAGAAGAGCGGCTTGTTCGAGGCCCGCTGGGCGCCGATGTGGGTGGTGGACTTCCCCATGTTCGAGTACGACGAGGACGAGCAGCGCTGGAGCGCCGTGCACCACCCGTTCACGGCCCCCAAGGATGGCCACGAGGATTGGATGGTCACCGATCCCGAAAAGTGCATCGCCAAGGGCTATGACATGGTGCTCAACGGCTGGGAAATCGGTGGCGGATCGGTGCGTATTCACCGCGCCGATGTGCAGGCCAAGGTTTTTGATGCGCTCAAGATCGGCCCCGACGAGCAGCGTCTGAAGTTCGGCTTCCTGCTGGACGCGCTCCAATATGGTGCGCCTCCGCACGGCGGCTTGGCCTTTGGCTTGGACCGGATCGTGACCTTGATGACCGGCGCCGAATCCATCCGTGACGTGATCGCCTTCCCCAAGACCCAGCGTGCACAATGTTTGTTGACTCAGGCACCTAGCCCGGTGGACGAGAAACAGCTGCGCGAACTTCACATCCGCTTGCGCAATCAGCAAGCGGCCTGAACCTGTTCACTTTGACGCTCGTAGGGGTGTTGGCTCGCTCCGATCGTCCCTCCCGGGGGGATGAGGGGTGAGGAGGTGCTTGCACGTAAAAGTGACAAATGCATGGCAAAAAGGCGTCTTCGGACGCCTTTTTTCTTGGTGTGTCGACATTGCCTGAGTGGGCATGGCTTGTGCATGCGTGGCGTGGTGCATGAGCGGATCTGTTGCTGATCTTGGTCGCTGAGGTGGGCAGCTCTGCTGGAGTACGCGCGCATCCGGGCTGCGAAGGCATGGATGCCCCCGTCAGTTCACGGTATTGGACGGAGCCTCTCATCACAATTAGCATGCTGAATCACTTAAGAAAACCCAGGGAGGGGTTTCATGTCATCCACCCACACCTTGCCCGCGCCGGAGCAATGGTTGCGCTACATGCCGGGCGTCGAGCGCCAGCGACAGGAGTTGCGCCTCGTCGAAAACGCCTGGGATCATCTGTCCCTGCTGTCGTCGCTGTCGCTGCTCTCATCGAATGCGTCGTCCGGCAGTGATCTGGCCCGCGCGCGGCAGGACTTTTCCTCACTCTCCATCGAGTTGATGCATGGCCTGGCTGCGGAGGCCGTGCACAACTGCGTGGACGATCTCCACAGCAGGGCGCAGATTTGCATTGATGTGCTGGTGCGCAACCTTTTCGAGCGCACCGCCGACATCGGTTTTTTTTCGACCGACATTGTCCTGGCTGATTTTCTTCGCATGCCGGCGTCGGAGCGCCAGCCCGAGGTGATCGCCAGTCGCATGCGGCAGTACGCCAGCAAGTACACCGTGTACGACAACATCTACCTGTTCGATGCGCAGTGCCGGCTCGCGGCGGTCTTGCGCGAGGGCGGTGGCCTGTCGCCTGGCGAGGAGGCGAGGGGCGATGACGCGGACTTCCTGCGGCAGGTCATGGCCAGCGAGGCGGCCCACACTGAAGACTACGCCGTCCGTGCATACACCGGGCAGCACCATGCCGCCCTGTCCTACGCCCATCGGGTCGAGTCACAAGGCCGCGTGGTCGGCGTTGTCGTGCTGGTCTTCAAGTTGTCGGACGAAATGCCGGCCCTGTTCCAGTCCATCCAAGGCAACGACCGTGAGCATGGCGGGGACGTGGTGCTCGCCTTGGTGGACGCACAGGGGAGCGTGCTGGCGTCCAGTGACACGCACCAGTTGCCCTTGAGCTGGACCGTGCGCTGGGATCTGCCGCCGGGGCAGGCCTCGGGCGCATTCATGCTGCAACATTTCAGCCGCAGGTACCTTGCCGTCGTGCGTGAGGCGCGCAGTTTCCAAGGCTATGCCGGCCCCGGTTGGCGCGGTCTGGCCTTGTTGCCTCTGGACGTCGCTTTTGACGATGCCGCCGCTTCCGAACACAGCGCGCTGACCCAGGAGTTGGCCGGCAACGCGGATTTCCTGTCCGACGAGCTGCGTGAAATTCCGCGGCGCTCGGTGGCCATCCAGTCGGCGCTGGAGCGCTCCGTGTGGAATGGCCTGCTTGAGCTCAACCAGATGCAGGAGGCGGCGCTGGGTCGCAGCGAGGTGGCTGCGCCGCGTGACCTGCTGTTCGCCAAAACCTTGCTGTCGGAGATCGGTGCCACGGCGCGCAAGACCGCGCGTGCGTTTTCCAGCGCGCTCGAGGATCTCTATGGCGTGGTGACCCGCTCGATCCTGCGCGACGGACAGAGCCGCGCTGATCTGGCCATGCAGATCCTGGACCGCAACCTTTACGAGCGCGCGAATGATTGCCGCTGGTGGGCGCTGACTCCGCAATTCAGCGAGACCCTGGCCGCGGGGAGGGTGGGTTGCGAGCAAGCGACCGGGGTGCTGAGTGACATCAACGCGCTCTACACGGTGTACAGCAGCCTGGTTCTGTTCGATCGCCAGGGGCGAGTGATGGCGGTGTCCAACCCCGCACAGCAAGCCCTGATCGGCACCGTCCTGGACGAGGAGTGGGTGGCGCGTTGCCTGCGCCTGTCCAGCGCGCAGGAGTATGTGGTCAGCGCCTTTGCTCCCAGCCGCTTCTACGACCACGGTCCCACCTTCATCTACGCGGCCGCCGTGCGTGACGCCACGGCCGCCAGCAGCCACAATGCCGGCATGAATCTAGGAGGCATTGCCATCGTCTGGGACGCGGCGCAGCAACTTCAGTCGATCCTCAAGGATTGTGCCGAGGGTGGCGGCGAGCGTGACCTGCTGGCGTTCATCGACAGCCGAGACCAGCTGGTGCTGGCCCATGGCCGACAGGATGTCCAAGCCTTGTTGCACGGAGATGGCGCGATCGAGTCCTGCCGCACGGGCGGGCGCATGGTCAGCCTGGCGGGGCATCTCCATGGTGTGGGAGTAGCGCGGGGTGCGGGCTACCGCGAATTTCGCGCCCAGGACGGTTATGACCATGGGCTCAGCTGTTTGGCATTGCGACACCTGTGCGAGCGCAGGCCAGCACGCGCGACGGTGCCCACGGCACAGACCCAGGGCGCGCGCGTGGACATGGCGCAGAGGGTGCAGATGGCGACTTTCATGCTGGGCTCGTACTGGCTGGGCATCGACGCGGCGCAAGTCGTCGCCGCCGCGCCCGATGTCACCGCGCGCGGGGCGGGGCCAGCACGTCCGCCTTTCCTGGGGCTCGCGCCCATCGGCAACCGAGTGTGTCCCCTGTTGGATCTGCGCTCCATCGTGCGCAATGATGCCTCGCTGGCGTCGACGAATGGTGTGGGTTCCGCCCCGGAGCATGCCGGTGACGCCTTGGAAGCATTGCAGGGCCGTGCCTTGCAGATGCAACGGGAGGCCGATCCGGACAGGCAATTGATCATCGTGAAGGTGGTGCTGGACGACGGCGGTGAGCGCGAGTTGGCGCTGCGTGTTGACGCACTGGGCCCGATGCTCGACCTCGACCGGCGTCAATTCCAGCCCGTGGGTTTTGGCGGGCAGACTGCGCTGATTGACGCGGTCATCGGCGTGCCGGTGGCTGCGCCCCAAGGCTCTTCGAGGACGTCCGGCATGCTGTGCCGACTGTCGTCCACTTGGCTCCAACAGTGCGCAGCGGGCGCACTGGAGACCTCCGCTCAACCCCAAGACCTTGACGCCTTGCTGAAGGGGCATCAAGGCGATCCTCATGGCAAGCTGGGTGCTCAGGTGCAGCATGCCAGAGTCGCGGCTTCGGTCACTCCGGCGTCGCGATCGGGCCTGAATCTGCAGGTCGGCTGAGACGCGGCCGCGCCTTGCACGCAGGAAGAGGGAGCGCGCGGTCATGGATCAGCTGACGAGTGGCGGATACAAGATTCCACAATCCGTCCTGGTCGTCATCCATACCCCGGCCCTGGAGGTGTTGCTGATCCAGCGCGCGGACACGCCTCCGACCTGGCCAGACTATTGGCAATCGGTCACGGGCTCCAAGGACCATGTGGACGAGTCGTACGCGGAGACCGCCTGGCGCGAGGTGCAGGAGGAAACGGGCATCGACGCCCGTCTATGGCCCCAGGGGCTGAGGGACTGGGGGCTGGAGAATGTCTACGAAATCTATCCCTGGTGGCGCAAGCGTTACGCACCGGAAGTGACGCACAACACCGAACACCTGTTCAGCCTGTGCGTGCCCGCCGGAACGCCGGTCAGGCTCTCGCCCCGCGAGCATCGAGCCTACCGATGGCTGCCTTGGCGAGAAGCTGCCCAGGTGTGCGCTTCACCCAGCAACGCCGAGGCGTGCCTGCTTTTGCCGCGCTTTGCGGAGTCCGTTGGCGGCCTCGGGCAGAAGTCGTGAAAAAATGCGGGCCATGCCGCCCGCCATACGTCCAGATTCCGCCGAGCCGATGGCCGGTCACCAGGCCGCGACCTTGCGGGTGGCCACTTACAACATTCACAAGGGAGTGCTGGGCCTGGGCCCTAGGCGGCGCCTGGAGATTCACAACCTGAGCCTGGCCGTTGAACAGCTCGACGCAGACATCGTCTGTCTGCAAGAAGTGCGCAAGCTCAATCACCGCGAGGCCGCGCATTTCAGCCGTTGGCCCGAGTTGCCGCAAGCCGATTACCTCGCTCCCGAGGGGTATGAAGCCATCTATCGCACCAATGCTTACACCCGGCATGGTGAACATGGCAACGCCATGCTGTCACGCTGGCCGGTGTTGAGCGCTGGGCACGAAGACATGTCGGACCATCGTTTCGAGCAGCGTGGCCTGCTGCACGGCGTGGTGTCCGTGCACGGACAGAGCGTGCACGTGCTGGTCGTGCATCTGGGGTTGATCCGGGCCAGCCGCGTGCGTCAGGCCGCGCAACTGGACCAATACATCCGTCGCGAGATTCCAACCGAGGCGCCGCTCATCGTGGCCGGTGACTTCAACGACTGGGGCGAGCGAGTCCATCGGCATTTCGAGCGCATGGGCTTGCAGACCTGCGAACCCGCGGCGCACCCCACCTTTCCCGCGCGGCTGCCGCTGGTGCAATTGGACTATGTCTATGTGCGCGGTCTGACGCCCTTGCGCGTGGTGGTGCCGCGTGGACGCGCGTGGTGGCGCATGTCTGACCATCTGCCGTTGATCGCCGAATTCACCCTGCCGCAATGAGGTCGCAGCCGTGTCTCCCGTGACGCCATCGAGGCGGGGCCTGCGGCCGCTGCGTGAATGGGCCATCCGCCGCCGCGCGACCCAGCGTGCCTTGCGCCGCCTGGTGCGCCGCGCGGCCCGTCTGGTGACCACTCGGCCAGGTCATCGGGTGCACTTGCTGCAAGGCGGTGCGGAACTGTTCCCCGCCATGGTGGAAGCCATGGATGGGGCTCGGCGCGAAGTCCGGCTTGAAACCTACATCTTTTGGCAAGACGAGGCCGCGCGCCTGATCGTGGACGCCTTGGTGCGTGCCGCAGAGCGAGGGGTGTCGGTCTCGCTGCTGGCCGATGGCGTCGGTACGCCCCAACTGCCCGCGGCCTGGGCAAACCGCTTGAGCGCTGCGGGAGTGCGTTGGCGCTTGTACAAGCCCGGTGGGGCCTGGCTGCGCTGGCTGTCCTTGCTGCGTCCCAGCCGCTGGCGGCGGCTTCATCGCAAGCTTTGTTTGATCGATGGGGAAATTGTCTTCTGCGGCGGCATCAACATCCTCGACGACCGGATGGATCCCAACCACGGCCCCCTCGATGCGCCGCGTTTTGACTTTGCTGTGCGCGTGCAAGGTCCCTTGGTGACCGTGGCGCGCGAAGCCATGATGCAGATCTGGTGGCGTTGGCAGCCTGAAGACGGGTTGCGCGATGAACGCAGCCACCGGCATCTGACAAGGCGTTTGGAGTCGGACGCGAAAACCACGGCGCAGCGGGGGGGGAGCGCGCTACGTCCCGTGGAGGACGCCAGCTCAGCGCGCGCGGCGCTGCTGCTGCGCGACAACCTCTTGCACCGCAGGCACATTGAGCACGCCTACCGCCGGGCGATCCGTGCCGCGCGGGAGGAAATCATCATCGCCAACGCCTACTTCCTGCCGGGGCGCAAGCTGCGGCAAGCGCTGATCGAGGCGGCGCGTCGCGGTGTGCATGTGCGCCTGCTCTTGCAGGGGCGCTACGAATACTTCATGCAGTACCACGCCGTGCGCACCGTGTATGGCTCGCTGCTGGCGGCTGGTGTGGAAATCCACGAGTATTCGGCGAGTTTTCTGCATGCCAAGGTGGCGGTCATCGACGGCGCCTGTCTGCAAGAGGGCGTGACTCCCTGGGCGACCGTGGGATCGTCCAATCTGGACCCGCTGAGCCTGCTGTTGGCGCGCGAGGCGAATGTGGTGGTGGTGGATGCGGCCTTTGCCACGGAGCTGCGGGAGCGCCTTTTGGAGGCCATGCGCAAAGGGGGGCGAGTGGTCGTGACCGATGACTTCGCGCGCCGTCCATGGCGCCAGCGCTTCCTTGACAGACTGGCACTGGGGGCGGTTCGTGTGGCTTTGTTCCTACTCGGGCAGAAGTATTGAGCCCCTGATAGGATAGTCGCATGACCTCCTCCCTCATCTCCGCAGGCTTGTCCACGACCCGCCCCAGCACCGACGAAGGCGTGCCGGTGTCCGTCAAGATTCGCGAGCGCGTGAAAGCTGCCAAGCAGCGCTTCCATGCCAATGACAACATTGCCGATTTCATCCAACCGGGTGAGTTGGAGGCTTTGCTGGATGAGGTGGAAACCAAGATGCAAGGGGTGCTCGACAGCCTCGTGATTGACACGGTCAATGATCACAACACCGAGAGCACGGCGCGCCGCGTCGCCAAGATGTACCTCAACGAGGTCTTCAAGGGACGCTACATGCCCACCCCGCGCATCACAGAGTTCCCCAATGCGGAGCATCTGAACGAGCTGATGATCGTTGGGCCGATCACGGTGCGCAGCGCCTGCAGCCATCACTTCGTTCCGGTGATCGGTCGACTGTGGATCGGTGTCATGCCTAATCAGTCCACCAACGTGATTGGTCTGTCGAAATACGCGCGCCTGGCTGAATGGGTGATGAGCCGGCCGCAGATTCAGGAAGAGGCCGTGGTGCAACTCGCCGACCTGATCATGAAGAAGACCCGCCCCGACGGCCTGGCGCTGGTGATGGAGGCCAATCACTATTGCATGTCCTGGCGCGGGGTGCGTGACATGGACAGCAAGATGCTCAATTCCGTGATGCGCGGCGTCTTCCTCAAGGACGCTGTCTTGCGGCAGGAATTCCTGTCCTTGATTCCCCGCCAGAAGTAGAGGCGGACAGACGGTTCGATTTGGGGCTGTCTTGAGGTTCCCAGTCCAGGCCGTTCTCCCGTTTCTGGCCCTCCCCCTGCTGCTGGCGGGCTGCGGCACGCCACAGCTTTTCTACGACAGAACCGAGCTGCGCCACGAGCCCTTGCCAGAAAAGCAGGTGCGTGAACTCCCCGAGGAAATTCTGCGCCGCCTCGACGGGCGGCGCGCTGTCTGGGTGGATGTCGACGGTAAGGAAACGCCGCTGAATTCGGCAACCCTGCCGCTGTTGCCCACGGCCGAGTTAGGTGCCTTATGGGCTGCCGTGTTGCTGGGCCGCACCGGTGGCGAATACGACATGCGCATCCACGTCGCTGGCAAGGGGGCCGCGCCTGTTTCGGTGCTGATCGGCGGTAACGACAGCCTGCGCATCCTCTCATCGCGCGGTGACGCACCTCGCGAGGCGGCCCTGACGGAAACGAAAATCCGCGAACGCTTCGGCTTGCACAAGACCTTTCGAGGCGAGTGGAGCGAGGCCGAGCGCCAGTCGTTGGCCGAGTCTCTCGCGCTGCTGTTGCCGGACGAACTGGCCGTGCTGCGCACGGTGCGCTTTGAGCGCAGTCAACGCGATCTGGGGCGCGACAAGGCCGCGCGGTATGAGCTCGATGGCTGTCTGGCACGGATCACCCTGTATCCCGCGGGCGCTGGCTTCAACCGCTTTCTGTTCGTGGGCGACATTGCCGCGCCGCGGGACGCCGTGCTCTTTCCCTTGCTCCATGAAATCGGCCATGCGGTGGAGCGCGCTCCCGCGCGACACGCCCTGTGCACCGCGGAAAGCCTTCGGGCCGCGGCTGAGAAGTACCGCAGCGATGCTTGGCGGCTGCGGGATCAGCCAGCGCGCTACAACGCGCTCATCCGCCGGCATGATGAACTGGTCCGCCGCTACGATGAACTGATCGCCGAAGCCGAACTGCTGCGCAATCCAGGGCCGGTCATCACGGCCTATCTGCGCGCGCTGGCGGGTTTGCCGCCGCCGACGGACTATGGCCGTGAATCCCTGCAGGAGTCCTTTGCCGAGTCCTTCGCGCTGTTCCATGCCGATCCCCAAGCGCTGTTGCGGGCTCGTCCCGCCTTGTACCGCTGGTTTGCCACCGGGGGGCATGTGCAGGCGATGAACGCGGCCATCCCGCGCGGCGCTTCGGAAGCCGAAGACGAGGGCGGCGAAGACTCGCCGTGGTAAGCCCGCAGTGCCGCGCTGGCGACCGAGGCCGCTTGCTTGGCAGGCGTTTGCGAGATCCCTGATGGGATCAATCCCCCGAGCCAGAACGCAGGGCCGTATCTTGCAGCTTGCTGGCCACCTGGACCATGGCGAGTGCTGCGGGAGCGCCGGGCATGGTCTGCATCAGCAATTGACGACGCATCACAGCCTGTCTCACGGCCGGGTCACTGGGAATGTCGCCCAGATGGATCAAGCGGCCGGCCTCCGCCCCAGGAGCGGAGCCTATGGCCCCCTCGGCACCTTCCTGCACCACGAAGCGCCCCACCACCTGCTGCAGCTGCATGGTGATGGCTCGGCCATCGCCAGGGCGGCTGGCTTGGTTGACGATCATGTGGATGCGGGGGCGCCGTTGCTGATTGACCAACACCTTGATCGTGGCGTAGGCATCTGTCAGAGAGGTTGGCTCTGGCGTGGCGACCAGCACCACTTCGGAGGCCAGCGAGATCGCGAACAACACGGCGTCGGAAATGCCCGCGCCGGTGTCCAGCAGCACCACGTCATAGCGCGGTGTGAGTGAGTTCAATACCTGGGTGAATTTCTCGCGCATGTCCGGGGTCAAGCGGGCGTATTCGGCCATGCCCGAGCCTCCCATGAGCACCGAGAAACCGCCTGGCGCGGGCACGATGGCCTGCTCCAGCTTGGCCTTGCCCGTCAGCACATCGTGCAAGGTGGTGCGGGCGTAGAGGTTGAGCACCACATCCAGGTTGGCCAGCCCCAGGTCGGCGTCCAGCACCAATACTCTCAGGCCGCGCCGGGCGAGGGCGGCCGCCAGATTGGCGGAGACGAAGGTTTTGCCCACGCCGCCCTTGCCGCTGGTCACGGCCAACACCCTGCCGTGCCCCTGTCCTTGGGCCGGCAAAGGCCGTGACAGTGGCTTGGTTGACGAAGCGGTGGGCGCCGCAGGCGCGCGTGATGTAGACACCAGCAAGGAATGGACAGGGTTGGGGTACTTTAAGGAACGGTAAAGTCTATCGACCCCGCGCAAATGCCGGGCCGGGAAATACCGAGGAGTAAAGCCCGTAAATCAGGCTTTCAGATGCAGTTCCCGCCCTCAAGACCTGAAAAGGTGGCTTCGGCGTGTACCGGCCGTGTGGCGATGCTCATGCATGCGGGTGACCGCAGACCGGGCAAGCGGGGTTGCGAGGCACTTGCACCTCGTTCCAGCGCATGCGCAGGCCATCCAGCATCAGCAAGCGGCCGGTCAAGGGGGATGGCGCCTGCAAATGCGCGGTGGTCGATGGAGCCATGAGCAGCCGCAAGGCTTCCGCGGCCTGCATGGCACCGATGACACCTACGAGCGGCGCGAAGACGCCCATGGTGGAGCACAACACTTCCTCGAATGCCTCGTGGGGGTCAAACAGGCAGGCATAACAAGGCGCAGCCGTTTGGCGTGGGTCAAAGACCGCGATCTGTCCGTCGAAACGGATAACCGCGCCGGAAACCAAAGGTTTACGGGCTCGCACGCAAGCGGCATTCACGGCCTGCCGGGTGGCGTAGTTGTCACTGCAATCCAGAACCACGTCCGCCTCGGCCACCAGGGTGGTCAGCAGCTCGGGGTCAGCGCGCCGCGCGATGGTTCGTACGTGCACACCTGGGTTGAGCGAGGCCATGGCGGCGGCGGCGGATGTGACTTTGGGTGAACCCACGCGCTCGGTGTCGTGCGCGATCTGCCGCTGCAGATTGGTGAGGTCCACCTCGTCGGGGTCCACCAGCGTGATGTGTCCTGCGCCAGCACCAACGCCCGCGGCGGCCAAGTACAGCGCTGCCGGAGAGCCCAGGCCACCCGCGCCAATCAGCACGGCTTTGCCGTTCAGGATGCGCTCCTGGCCCTCGACGCCGATTTCGTCCAGCAGGATATGCCGCGAATAACGCAGCAGCTCGTCATCGGTCATGAACTGAGCCGAATCAGTTTTCTTTCGGCTCTTCCTTGCGTTCGGCCAGCGTCTTGCTGACCATCACCGGGCGGCCCTTGAGCTGGTTCAACGCCTGCATGAGCTGGAAGTCTTCCGCGCTGCCGTATTCGGGCAGTTTGCGCTCGGCCGGCGGTTTCTTGGCTTCTTCCTCGAGGCGCTTCAGGGCTGCGTCGCGCGCCTTGGCGCGTTCGTCCTGCTGGCGTTTCTCTTCCTTGCCGTCTCCATTGGACAAGTGTTTGTCCAAATCCGCTTCGCGGGTGCGCAACGCGGCGAAAAGATCACCCTCGGGGGTTTCATCCACCAGCACGTCCGGCAGGATGCCCTTGGCTTGAATGGAGCGGCCCGAAGGCGTGTAGTAACGCGCGGTGGTGATCTTCAGCCCCGTATCTGGACCCAGGGGGCGCACGGTCTGGACCGAACCCTTGCCAAAGGTTTGGCTGCCCATGAGCGTGGCGCGTTTGTGGTCTTGCAAGGCGCCGGCCACGATCTCGCTGGCCGAGGCGGAGCCTTCGTTGACGAGCACCACCAGGGGCACCTTTTTGAGCGCCTCGGGCAGGCGCTTGAGCGGATCCGCACCGCTGCGGCGCAGATAATGCTCGGGCGAGGCCTTGAAGGTGTACTTGCTTTCCGCCAATTGCCCGTCAGTCGACACGACGGTCACGTTCTCCGGCAGGAAGGCCGCGGAGATCGCGACCGCTGCGTCCAGCAAGCCGCCCGGATCGTTGCGCAGGTCCAGCACCAGCCCCTTGAGGTTGGGCTCTTGCTTGTAGATGTCACCAATTTTCTTGACGAAATCCTCGACGGAGCGCTCCTGGAACTGCGACAAGCGAACCCAGGCATAACCCGGCTCCACCACCTTGCCCTTGACGGACTGGGTCTTGATCTCCTCGCGCACGATGGTCACGGGGAAGGACCGGTTTTCGTCCTTGCGGAAGATGGTCAGAATGACCTTCGTGTTGGGCTCGCCGCGCATGCGCTTGACGGCTTCGTTCAGCGTCAGGCCCTTCACGGCGGTGTCGTCAATGCGGGTGATCAGGTCATTGGTCTTGAGGCCAGCGCGATCGGCGGGTGAACCTTCGATGGGTGAGACGACCTTGACCAGCCCGTCTTCTTGGCTGATCTCGATGCCCACGCCCACGAAACGGCCCGAGGTGCCTTCGCGGAATTCCTTGTAGCTCTTCTTGTCGAAGTACTGGGAATGCGGGTCCAGGCTGGACACCATGCCCGAGATCGCGTCAGTGATCAGCTTTTTCTCGTCAACGGGTTCGACGTAGTCGGTCTTGATCAGGCTGAAGACAGCGGCCAGTTGTTGCAGCTCTTCCAGCGGCAGTGGCGCTGCGGCGTTGCGCGCGACGGTTTGCAGCGACACCGTGGTGAGTGCGCCCGCGAGCACGCCCAGTGAAACCCAGCCTGCGATTTTCAGTTTTTGCCCCATGGTATGTGCCCGAGGAATAAGGAGGCTCGAATGAAGAGGCCTAAGTGTTGTTTTTGCCGCCCGCGCGAGGCGGGCGGAATCTGTAGCCAATATACACGCTCGCGGCTTTCTTGGGGCCAGCCAGGGGCATGGACGTGGCAATCTCCTGCGCCGCGAAAGGGGTCTGAGTGCTGTTCAGGTGCCCTGCCGCGCCACCGCGGCGGCGGCCTGCGCAGCGGCTTGCGCGTCGCCCAGGTAGTAGTGGCGGATGGGCCGCAGGTTGGCATCCAACTCGTAGACCAATGGTATGCCGTTGGGAATATTCAGGCCCACGATATCGGTGTCTGAAATTCCGTCCAGATGCTTGAGCAATGCCCGGATGGAATTGCCATGTGCAGCCACGACCAGGCGCTTGCCCGCCTTGATGGCTGGAGCCATGCTGTCGTTCCAGAAGGGGATGACCCGCGCAACCGTGTCCTTGAGGCACTCGGTCAGCGGAATGTCGGTGGGGGTCAGTTGGGCGTAGCGCCGATCGCCGCGCTCGCTGCGCGGATCGGTGGCCTCCAGCGCTGGCGGGGGCGTGTCGTAGCTGCGCCGCCAGACCAGGACCTGGGCTTCGCCGTATTGCCGCGTCATGTCGGCTTTGTTGAGGCCTTGGAGCGCCCCGTAGTGGCGCTCGTTCAGACGCCAATGCTTGACCACGGGCAGCCAGGCACGGTCCATGCCATCCAGCACGTGCCAGAGGGTGTGGATGGCGCGCCTGAGCACGCTGGTGTAAGCCACGTCGAAGTCATAGCCTTCGGCTTTCAGCAGCTGGCCCGCGGCCATGGCCTGGGCCACGCCGGTGGGGGTGAGATCCACATCCGTCCAGCCGGTGAAGCGGTTTTCCAGGTTCCAGGTCGATTCACCATGGCGAATGAGCACAAGTTTGTACATGGGGCTTGAATATGGGTAAGAAAGGAGTTTTGCGCGGGGGAAAGCCCGCCATTTTAAAATCCCATTCTTTCTAGAACCGGTGCAAGGATTTCCGTGGATTTCATTCTTCATAACTGGGCCCTGATTCTTGTGGTCCTCGTCTCCGGCTTGCTGCTCTTGCGTCCAGCCTTGAGCGGTGCAGGTGCCTTGGCTCCTGCCGAGGCTGTGCAACTCATCAATCGTGAAAAAGCGGTGCTGGTCGACGTCAGCTCGGCCGACGAGTACGCCGCGGCGCATGCCAATGGCGCGAAAAACGTGCCCTTGGCGCAACTGAAGGAGCAACTGCCTCAGGCGGTGAAGAACAAGGCCTTGCCCGTGATCTTCATGTGCGCCAGCGGTTCGCGTGCCGCCACCGCGGCTCGCATGGCCAAGGGCCTGGGGTATGACCGTGCCTTGGCCCTGGCGGGCGGATTGAAGGGCTGGCGTGCGGCCAACCTGCCAGTGGCTTCCTCCGCCCAGCCCCAGGACAACAAAACCTCCAAGGCCTGAGCCATGCAGCCCGTCAAGATGTACACCACCGCAGTCTGCCCCTATTGCATCCGCGCCAAGCAGCTGCTCAAGGCCCGGGGCGTTGAGCAGATCGAGGAGATTCGCATCGATGCCGATCCGTCTCAACGTGATCAGATGATGTCCCTCACCGGCCGCCGCACGGTGCCGCAGATTTTCATTGGTGAGACCCATGTCGGCGGCTGCGATGATCTGATGGCCTTGGACGCCCAAGGCGGGCTGATGCCCTTGCTAGGTCATACTCCCGCCTGACGCGTCGGCTGCATCGCGCGCGATTCGTTCAAGCCCCCTGGCGAATGAGGTCGGGCGGGCAGAGCCTCCATTCCAATTCCAGACCACAGAGACCACACCATGGCCGAACCACAGCCCGTCTTCCAGATTCAGCGCGTCTACCTCAAGGAAGCCTCGCTGGAGCAACCCAATTCCCCGGCCATCTTTTTGCAAAACGAGCAGCCCTCGGTGGACATCCAGCTCAACGTCGCGGGCGAGCCGGTGGCGGATGGCATGTTCGAGGTCAGCGTGACCGCGACGGTCACCACCAAGATCGCGGACAAGACCGTGTTCCTGGTCGAGGCCAAGCAGGCTGGCATCTTCGAGATCCGCAACGTCCCCGCGACCCAGATGGGCCCCGTCTTGGGCGTGGTCTGCCCGCAGATCGTGTTTCCCTACCTGCGCGGCAACGTCGCGGACTTGGTGCAGCGCGCTGGTTTCCCGCCGGTGCACTTGCAAGAGATCAATTTCCAGGCCCTGTATGAACAGCAGCAGGCGTCCGCCAACGGTGCCCCGAACGGTGCGGCGGGGCAGCAGATCCAGTAAAGCTGGCTGGGGCATTCCGGCATGAACATCCTGGTCCTGGGCGCGGGGGCATGGGGCACCGCACTGGCGGTCAGCGCCAGCGCGAACCCGCGTCAGGCCCACCAAGTCACCCTGTGGGCGCGCGACGCGTCGCAGGCGCGCGCCATGCGCGCCGACCACGTGAATGCGCGGTATCTGCCAGGCTTGCATCTGCCCGAGGGGCTGCGCATCGTGGACGGCACGGATGTCGCCCGTTTCTGCGGCGGGCAGGACTTGGTCATTCTCGGCGCTCCCATGGCCGGCCTGCGGGAATTGCTGCAGGAACTGCGCGATTGCCGGGTGCCCGTGGCCTGGATCTGCAAGGGCTTGGAGCGCAGCCGGTCTGCTGCCGGTGAGACGCAGCCAGCGCAGTCCGTGGGATTGATGGCGCACGAGGTCCAGGCCGAGGTGGCTCCGCAACTGCTGTCCGGTGTCCTGAGTGGCCCGAGCTTCGCGCAGGAAGTCGCTTTGGGCCGCCCGACTGCGCTGGTCGCGGCCAGCGCACACGCTCTGGTGCGCGAACGCCTGGTGCAGGCCTTCCACAGCCCACGCCTGCGGGTCTACGAAAACGACGATCTGGTGGGCGTGGAAGTGGGCGGCGCGGTCAAGAACATCCTGGCCATTGCCACCGGCCTGTGCGATGGCCTGAACCTGGGTTTGAATGCCCGCGCCGCGCTGATCACCCGCGGCCTGGCCGAAATGATGCGGTTTGGCCTTGCCTTGGGGGCTCGCGCCGAGACCTTCATGGGCTTGTCCGGCCTGGGGGATCTGGTGCTGACAGCCACCGGCGACCTCAGCCGCAACCGCAAAGTGGGCCTGTTACTGGCTCAGGGCAAAACCTTGAACGAGGCCGTGACTTCACTCGGGCATGTGGCCGAAGGGGTCTACTGCGCCCGCACGGTCGCGCAAAGAGCGCGGCATCTGGGCGTGGACATGCCCATCACCGAGGCCGTCGTGGCCCTGCTGGATGGCGAGATGCAGCCGCAGCAGGCCGTGCAGGCCCTGATGGAGCGCGAGCCCAGTTCTGAAATCCGTTGATGGGAATGCCATGTCCGTGACGACTTCTCCCGTGCTTGAATACACCGCCGACATGCTGCGGGACCTGGCGCAGGCCGACGTGGCGCGCGCGCTGATGGAAGACGTGGGCGACGGTGATCTGACGGCGGCCTTGGTGCCCGCCAGCAAAACCGCGCGCGCCCGAATCCTCGCGCGTGAAGCCGCAATCATTTGTGGTGTTCCTTGGGCCGAGGCCGCCTTGCGGCAGGCAGCGCCCGGCTCGCAATGGAACTGGCGGGTGGCCGAAGGTCAGCGCTGCCAGCCAGACCAGACCGTGCTGGAGCTGACGGGGCCCGCGCGCGGCTTGCTGACGGCCGAGCGCACCGTGCTGAACTTTCTGCAGTTGCTCAGCGCCGTGGCCACCCGCACCGCAGACTACGTCGCAGCGATCGCCGAGGTGTCTGGCACCCGCGGCAACGTGCGCGCCCGCATCGTCGACACCCGCAAGACCTTGCCCGGCCTTCGGCTGGCGCAGAAATACGCGGTGCACTGCGGCGGGGGCTGGAACCACCGCATCGGGCTGTACGACGCGGTGCTGATCAAGGAAAACCACATCGCCGCCGCGGGCGGCGTGACCGAGGTTCTGGCCCAGGTGCGCGCCACTGCCTCCATTGCGGGCGCGGCCAAGTTCGTCGAAATCGAAGTCGAGACACTGACCCAGCTCGAAGAGGCCCTACTGGCCGGTGCCACCATGGTGCTGCTGGACAATATGGACTTGCCGACGCTGCGCGAGGCCGTGCGCATCAACGCGGGTCGGGCGATCCTCGAGGTCTCCGGCGGCGTGAACATGGGCACGGTGCGCGAGATCGCGGCCACGGGCGTGGATCGCATCTCGATTGGCGCCTTGACGAAAGACGTGAAAGCCATCGATTTCTCGATGCGTTTCACGGACCTGTGACGGTCGGTTGGAATGATGGAGCAATGATGGGCAGCGCAGTCATCGACGTCGAATACGAGCAACCCGAAAACCTGAGCGCAGGCGCGGCGTGTTCCACGCACCATGCCTGGGCTCGCGTGCCGGCCGAGCCCGCGCCCGCCGAGCGTGTCGCGCTCAAGGACAAGATTCGCCGCCTGCTCAAGGAAAAGAACGCCGTCATGGTGTCGCACTACTACGTGCACCCCGACCTGCAGGACCTGGCCGAGGAAACCGGTGGCATCGTCAGCGACTCGCTGGAAATGGCCCGCTTTGGGCGCGATCACGCGGCGCAGACCCTGGTGGTGTCCGGCGTGCGTTTCATGGGCGAGACGGCCAAGATTCTCAGCCCCGAAAAGACCATCCTGATGCCCGACCTGGACGCGACCTGCTCGCTGGACCTGGGCTGTCCGGTGGACGAATTCAGCGCCTTCTGCGACGCGCACCCAGACCGCACCGTGGTTGTCTACGCCAACACCAGCGCGGCGGTGAAGGCGCGTTCGGACTGGCTGGTCACCTCCAGCTGCGCGCTGGACATCGTGCGTGCCTTGAAAGACCAGGGTCACAAGATTCTCTGGGCACCCGACCGCCACCTGGGCGCCTACATCGAACGCGAGACTGGCGCCGACATGCTGATGTGGAACGGCGCCTGCATCGTGCATGACGAGTTCAAGGCCTTTGAGCTGGAGGAACTCAAGAAGGAACACCCGAAAGCCAAGGTGCTGGTGCACCCGGAGTCGCCCAGTGGCGTGGTGGCGCTGGCGGACGCCGTGGGTTCGACCTCGGGCATTTTGAAGGCGGCGAAGGAGCTCGACGCACAAGAGTTCATCGTCGCCACCGACAAGGGCATGATGCACAAGCTGCGCACGCTCAACCCGGGCAAGACCTTCATCGAGGCCCCCACGGCGGGCAACAGCGCCACCTGCAAGAGCTGCGCGCACTGCCCCTGGATGGCCATGAACGGCCTGGCGGGCGTGGCCCATGTGCTCGAGACGGGCCTGAACGAAGTCCACGTCGATCCCACCCTGATTCCCCGCGCGCGCCAGCCCATTGACCGCATGCTGGCCTTCACGGCCGCGCAGAAGGCGGGCCAGCCGGTGACTGGCCTGGTGCCCCACCTCGGCGCGGCCTGAAGGCGTGGTCGGCCAGGTTGCGGAGTGTTTTGTTCCGGCCCCTCATAATCGCTGACCGCCCATCCGAGACGCATCTGAGCATCTGAGTCTGGAGACGCCGCCGCCATGTCCCGCCCCGTGATTGCCATCTACCCCGGCACCTTCGACCCCCTGACCCTGGGCCACAGCGACGTGGTGCGCCGTGCCGCTCAGCTGTTTGACCGGGTCGTTGTCGGCGTGGCCGCGGCCCATCACAAGAAAACCCTGTTCACCCTCGACGAGCGCATGGACCTGGTGCGCGAGGTGCTGCACGACCAGTCCAATGTGTCGGTCGAGAGCTTCACGGGCCTGCTGCGTGACTTCGTCGTCGGGCATGGCGGCAAAGTCGTGATCCGTGGCCTGCGGGCCGTGACCGATTTCGACTACGAGTTTCAGCTCGCCGGCATGAACCGCACATTGATGCCCGAGGTCGAAACCGTGTTCCTCACCCCCGGCCTGAATTACCAATTCATTTCCAGCACCCTGGTGCGGGAGATCGCGGCCCTGGGCGGCGAGGCCGAGAAATTCGTCGATCCCGCCGTCGCGCGGCGTCTGGCGGAGAAGATTCGCCGTCCCACGGAAGGGTAGGCGCCATGGCCCTGATGATCACCGACGAGTGCATCAACTGCGATGTCTGCGAACCCGAATGCCCGAACGAGGCGATTTACCTGGGGCCGCAGATCTATGAAATCGATCCGGCACGCTGCACCGAATGCGTGGGCCACCATGAGCAGCCCCAGTGCGTGCAACTCTGCCCCGTGGCCTGCATCCCGGTCAATCCGCAGCATGTCGAGAGCCGCGAGACACTGATGCAGAAATACCTGCGGCTGCAGGCGGAAAAGCCAGCTTCAGCCGCCTGAAGTTCAGGCCGCAGGTTTGCTGTCCGCCAGATTCTTGTCCACCGTCGCCGGAGTTGTTGGCGTGTCCGGGGCCTCTGATTTTTGCGGCTTCGGTGGTTTCGGCCGTGGCGGCTTGCTCGTGTGGATGTGCATGGTGGCCTTGTCCATGGCGCCGCTGAGCAGATCCGGCAGGGCCTGGAGGGTGCGGATCATGGCGTCCTCGATGGCAGCGCGGTGGTCGAGCGATGGCTTCTTGAGCACCCAGCTCACGACCTCGGACTTCACGCCGGGATGGCCCACGCCGATGCGCAATCGCCAATAGTCGTCGCTCCCCAGTTGCGCGTGCAGGCTGCGCAGGCCGTTGTGTCCGGCATGGCCGCCGCCGCGCTTGAGCTTGACTTCACCCGGCACGATGTCCATCTCGTCATGGGCGACCAGGATTTCATCGGGCTGGATCTTGAAGAAGCGCGCCAGTGCCGCGACCGATCTGCCGGATTCGTTCATGAACGTCATGGGCTCCAGCAGCCAGAGCGTCTGCCCTTTGTACGTGGTGCGAGCCACGAGGCCTTGGTAGCCTCTGTCAAGGGTCAGCCCGGCCTTCAGTTCACGGGCTACAGCATCGATCCACCAGAAGCCGGCGTTGTGGCGTGTGGCTTCGTATTCAGGGCCAGGGTTACCCAAGCCGACGAGGAGTTTGAGCATGGCGGGATTATCGGGGACCGCGAGTGACGGCATGCAGAGGCTGGAATGAAAACGGCCCGCCGAGGCGGGCCGTTTTGGGAGCAGGGACCGGGCAGTCGCGCCCGGACCTTGTCACAACCAAGAGGATTACTTCTTGGCGGGGGCCTTGGCCGGAGCTGCTTTTGCCGGAGCGGCCTTGGCATCGGCGGCCGGAGCGGCTTCGGCGGCGGGGGCTGCTTCTTCCTCGCCCGCGGGCGCCACTGCGGCAACCAGCACCGGGTTGGTCTTGCCGTGGGTCACGGCCGTCACGCCCTTGGGCAGGGTGATGTCCTTGAGGTGCAGGGATGCGCCCTTGGTCAGCTTGCTCAGGTCCACGGCGATGAATTCGGGCAGATCCTTGGGCAGGCAGGAGATTTCCAGCTCGGTGACGATGTGGTTCACCAGTGACTTGTCCTTGATGGCGGGCGAGTTTTCCTCGCCGCTGTAGTGCAGCGGCACCTTCATGTGCAGCTTGGTGTTGGCGTCCACGCGCTGGAAGTCAATGTGCAGCACCAGGGGCTTGTAGGGGTGCATCTGCACGTCGCGCAGCAGCACCTGATTGCTCTTGCCGTTCAGTTCCATGTCGAGGATGGACGAATGGAAGGCTTCCTTCTTCAGGGCATGCCACAGGGCATTGTGGTCCAGCTCGATCAGCGAGGGTTCAACGGTGCCACCGTAGACGATGCCGGGCGTGCGGCCCGTGTGACGCAGGCGGCGGCTCGCACCCGTACCTTGCTTGGCGCGCTCAAAAGCGACGAATTTCATGGTTCACTCCTTGTGGAAGATTGATGCATCAATGCTTCCTTCGGAACCCACCGCGACCAGTGTGGTTCCGGTTTCAACAATGCCCGCGTCTTTCGATGCGGGCGGCTTTTGGTCTCGCAGCTGGGCGGTTGCTGCTCACAGCAGCGGCGCGTCCTGCTCCGAGAACAAACTCAGGACCGACTCGCCTCGGGCGATGCGGTGGATGGTCTCCGCGAACAGCGGGGCCACGGACAATTGGCGGATCTTGTCGCAGGCGCGGGCCAGTTCGGCTAGCGGGATGGTGTTGGTCACCACCACCTCGTCCAGCGCGGTGCTCTTGGAAATGCGCTCGATGGCGGGGCCAGACAGAATGGGGTGGGTGCAGTAGGCGTAGACGCTTTTCGCGCCGCGCTCCTTCAGCACCTCGGCGGCCTTCACCAACGTGCCAGCGGTGTCGATCATGTCGTCCATGATCACGCAGTTGCGGCCTTCGATGTCGCCGATCACGTTCATCACTTCGCTGACGTTGGCCTTGGGACGGCGCTTGTCGATGATGGCGAGGTCGCAATTGAGCTGTTTGGCCAGCGCGCGGGCGCGCACCACACCGCCCACGTCGGGGCTGACGACGATCAGGTCCTCGTAATTTTGCTGACGCAGGTCACCCAGCAGCACCGGCGAGGCGTAGATGTTGTCCACCGGGATGTTGAAGAAGCCCTGGATCTGGTCGGCATGCAGGTCCATGGTCAGCACGCTGGAAACACCCACGGTTTGCAGCAGGTTGGCCACCACCTTGGCCGAGATCGGCACGCGGCTGGAGCGCGGGCGCCGATCCTGGCGGGCGTAACCGAAATAGGGGATGACGGCGCTGATGCGTTCGGCCGACGCGCGCTTGAGCGCATCCACCATGATCAGCAGTTCCATCAGCGAATCATTGGTCGGCGCACAAGTGGACTGCACCACGAACACGTCGCGGGCGCGCACGTTCTGGTTGATTTCAACCGTGACTTCGCCGTCGGAGAAACGCCCAACGGTTGCCGCGCCAAGACTGATGCCCAAATGCTTGGCAATGTCCGCCGCCAGGGTGGGGTTGGCATTGCCCGTGAAGAGCATGAAATCCGGGGATGAGGCTGCGATCTGCATGGAAGAGCCCAGCGTGGAGACGTCGGAGGTGGAAGGTGGCAACGCGCTTGTTTGAAGCGTGGGTGACTGGTACGAATGCAGGAATTTGGCAGGGGAGGAAGGACTCGAACCCTCGCATGCCGGAATCAAAATCCGGTGCCTTAACCAACTTGGCGACTCCCCTACACAGGTCGACGGTCAGTCACCACAACCGCCCACCTCAAAACTCGTTCACTTCGGACTGAATCCGAACTCCCTGACGTTTTCTTGCGCCGGGCATCCTTCGGCTAAGCCCAATGGGCCAGCGGATGGACATCCAGACTGCGACACCAGCGGCTCTGCATCTGGTCGGGCACGGCGATCGCCGTGCTTGAAAACCTGGCACGCACATGCATCTCAGGCGCAACCCATGCAAAAACCGCGCTGCCCGAGCCCGTCATCCGCCCCGACAAACCCAGGGAATTCAACCATTCCAGGGCCTGCGTGACACCAGGGCAAAGCCGCTGGGCGACGGGCTGCAAGTCGTTGCGTGAATCCTCAAGCAGGAATTTCCTGAAACTTTGAGCACCTCGATCCCGATTGTGCTCAACGTCGTTCGGTTTTTCCTCGCTTGCCGATCCCACGCCGGGGTCAGCAGCAAAGCCTGTGATTGTAGCAGCAAAACTGTCGCGTTTCAAAGCGGGGTCACGGAAAATCGCCGCAGTCTCCAGGCCTGCGTCAGGCTTGACGACCAGCAGAGCATGGCCGGGCAGCAGGCGAGCCGGTTCCAGGTTTGCCGGCAAGGGGGTGATGCGTTCGCCCACGCCTTCCACCCAGGCCGTCGCCTGCTTCGCATGTGCCGAGTGCAGGAAATACGGCACGTCCGCGCCCAGGGTGAGACCGATTGCGGCCAATTGCTCCAGGCTGAGCTTGAGCTTCCACAGGCGATTGAGCGCCAGCAGAGTCGATGCGGCGTCGGAGGAGCCTCCACCGAGCCCGGCTTGCGCGGGAATGTGCTTGGCAATCGCGATGTGGGCCCCACCAGCATGGCCTGTCGCGGCCTGCAAGGCGCGAGCGGCTCGCAATACCAGATCATCCGCGGGCAAGGGCGTGGTCAGGTCCTCACGACTCAAGCCCCCATCATGTTGTCGATGTGCACGGGTTTCGAAATGCAGCGTGTCAGCCCAATCGATCAGGGTGAAGACCGATTGCAGCAGGTGGTACCCGTCGGCGCGTCGACCCGTGACATGGAGGAAAAGATTCAGCTTCGCTGGCGCTGAGACATCATGCAGGGAGGTCGGCATGGCGGGCGAGTTTAGCGGTCTTCGGCGCTCCCTCGCAGGGCTCACGTACGCGCTCCATCCGCGCATCACCGTGGCCCGTGACCCGAAGCCGCAGCGCAGGCTGCTTGGCGACGGGCCCGATCAGGGCTTATTGACGCCCAGTCGCCGCAGTGTTTCCAGCAGCGTTTCATTGCTGGCGTTCAGTTCCAAGCCCTCGCGCCAGATCTTGCGCGCATCGTCGCGCTGCCCGAGGCTCCAGAGCACCTCGCCCAAGTGGGCGGCGATCTCGGCGTCAGGTCGGTCCGTGTAGGCTTGCTTCAAGAGGCGCAGCGCTTCCTCTTTGTTGCCCTCCCGGAAAGTCACCCAGGCCAGGCTGTCGGTGATGAACGGGTCGCCAGGGGCTGCGTCCAGGGCTTTCTGAATGAGTGTGCGGGCCTCGGCCAGACGCATGTTGCGGTCGGCGAAAAAGTACCCCAGCGCGTTGTAGGCATGGTGGTAGTCCGGCTTCTCCGCCATGATCTTGCGCAGCAGCCGCTCCATTTCCTCCGCTCGGCCCAGCTTCTCGGCGATCATGGACTGCTCATACAGCAGGTCATAGTCCTGCGGGTTGCGCAGGGTCGCCTCTTCAAGCAGCGCATAGGCTTGGGCATAGCGCTTGTTGTCCCGCAGCAGTTGCAGCTCCGCGTAAAACTTTTCGCGCGCTTGCTCTGACGTGTTGTCTGGCAGGTCGCGAATCAAAGCCAGCGCATCGTCCATCCGGTTTTGCCGGGCCAACAAGCTCGCACGTTGCCGCTGAACGCGCAACTGTTCCGCAGCGTTGCCGCTGGTGTCAATGCGCGCGAGCCAGGCTTCCGCACCTTTGTAGTCCTTGCGCTGCTCGGCGATCTGAGCAAGTCCAAGGCAGGCTTGCGCCACCGCGCGATGGATGGCTTGCTGACCATCCTGGCTGTGGATGATCTGGCCGCCATCCTGGGCTGCATCGGCTTCGTCGTCGTCCTCCTCGTCTGCGCTCGTTGAGCCCATGGCTTGCTTGCGCTGGGTTTCGATCAATGCGAGAAAGCGTGTCAGAGATTTTTCTGCGTTTGCCAGGCGCTTGTCTTGCAGTTCCAGCATGCCTTGCAGCAGCCAGGCGTCGGCGAGATCGGGCTGAGCCTGGAGGATGATCTTCAGCTGAGCTTGAGCTTCGGCATACCGCTGAATGTCAACCAAGGCACGTGCGTAGTACAAGCGCAAGTTCGGCGTCGCCGAGGAGGTCGTGGCGAAATGACGCGTCAGGAGTTCGCCTGCTTCCTCTCGTTGTGCTGCGTAACGCGCGGGCAACTGCGGTGACAGCAGCGCCATGGCCAGCAGCAGGGGCTCGGGCGCGCGCGGGTCGAGCGCCACGCCTCGCCGGGCGGCCTCCAGCACGCCTGCCGGGTTGTCTGCTGCCAAACGCATGCGCCCCACGGCGCTCCAGGCGGCTGCGCCCGTTGTCTTGTCGATGGGCATCACTTGAGCAGGAAGCCGGGCGGGATCCAGCAACTGAGCCTGCAGGGCCTGCTCCAGCACGGACGCCGCCATCGCTTTGTCGCTGCTGCGGGAGAAGTAGAGGGGCAAGGTGGCAATCAGCAGCGGACGCTCCGCAGGCGCTGTCAGCGCAAGGGCTCGTTGCAGCGGCCCCACGGTGTCGTCCAAGCGGTTCAGGCCGAGCAGGATCTGCAGCACATAGCGGTTGGCCTCCGCGGATTCGGGCTGCGCCTTGGTCCAGTCCCGTGCGGCTTGCAAGGCGGAATCGCCGGCCCGCGCGCGCAAGGCGATGTCGATCGCACGCATGTAGAGCCGACCATCGTTTGTCTTGCGCGCCGCGTTCAGCAGCAGCGAGTAGGCCGCCCCTGTTTCGCCCTGTTGTGCGCTCAACTCACCCAGCAGCAACTGGTAAAAAAGCTCACCGTTGAGGACGGAGTTCTCCACGGGTGCGGGAGTTGCGATGTCCGCGGCTGCGGTGGCGCCCTTGGTGGGCGTCGCCGGCGCGGCCTGGGTCGGGGGAAGAAGAAGCGCCAGCAGGGCAGGCAAGATCAGGGCGGGCAGGCGCGGGCGTAGAGCTGACATAAGGCGATCCGAATCGGGTCGGGCCATGATAAGCCAAGGCGTGCGCACCTCTGGTTCCTCTCCATAATGTCCGTTTTTCCAGCGACTTTTCACCGTTTCATGCCCGAGTTGCCCGAAGTCGAAGCCACCCGCCTGAGCTTCGCGGACCACATCGCCGACGCTCGCATCGTGTCCGCCTGGCAAGGTTTGCCCTTGCGTTGGCCTCTGGGCATCGCCCCCGCGCAACTTGTCGGCCGGCGGGTGCGTGGTGTGCGGCGTCGCGGCAAGTACCTCTTGCTGGATTTGGACGAAGGCATGCTGCTCTTGCACTTGGGCATGTCCGGCAGCCTGAGCTTCACCGACGTCGCGGTGCACGGCACACGACCACGGGGCGCGCACGACCATTTCGACCTACAGACCGACCGGGGACTGCTGCGCTTGAATGACCCGCGCCGTTTCGGCGCCGTGGTCTGGGCCGAAAGCGAACAGGCGCCCATCGCGCGCAAGCTGCTGGATGGCCTGGGCGTGGAGCCTCTGGACGAAAGCTTCGAGGCCGATGCGTTCCATGCCGCGCTGAAAAAACGCAGAAGCGCCATCAAGCAGGTGTTGCTCGCCGGCGATGTGGTGGTGGGCGTGGGCAATATCTACGCTTCCGAGGCGCTGTTCATCGCCGGCATTCGTCCCAGCTTGTCCGCGGCGCGCATCAGCAAACCGCGCGCGGAGAGGCTGCACGCTGCGATACGCGACGTGTTGGGCCGGGCCCTGGCTGCGGGAGGTACCACCTTGCGCAACTACAGCAACGCGGTGGGCGAACGCGGCAACTTCCAGTTCGAGGCCAAGGTCTATGGACGCGAGGGCCTGCCCTGCACGGTGTGTGGTCACCCCATCAAACTGATGCGGCAAGGCCAGCGGGCCACTTACTACTGTGTCCATTGCCAGAAAGCGTAAGAAGGCGTGAGAAAGCCTGATCCACAGACCATGACCTCCGCCAAGTTGACGCCGGCCACAGAATTCGCGCAATGGCCCGATCGTCTGCTGCGATGGCAAGCCGTGCATGGTCGTCATGATTTGCCCTGGCAGAACACGCGTGATCCTTACCGGGTCTGGCTCTCGGAGATCATGCTGCAGCAGACCCAGGTCACGACGGTGCGCGATTACTACGCTCGTTTCCTACAACGCTTTCCTGACGTGGCGACCTTGGCTGCGGCGCCGCTGGACGACGTGCTCGCGCTCTGGAGCGGCCTGGGCTACTACACCCGCGCGCGCAACCTGCACGCCTGCGCGCAGCAAGTGATGGCGCTGCACGCAGGCGCCTTCCCGCGCGACGCGGTCACATTGCAGACCTTGCCGGGCATTGGCCGTTCAACAGCGGCAGCCATCGCCTCCATCTGCTTCGGCGAACGCGTGGCGATCTTGGACGGCAATGTCAAACGCGTGCTGACGCGTGCCCTGGGCTTTGACGGTGATCTGGCGCAGGCCGCGCAGGAAAAGACCTTGTGGAAGCTGGCCGACGAACTGTTGCCCCGCGACGACCTGGATCAACACATGCCCCGCTACACCCAGGCGGTGATGGACATGGGCGCCACGGTCTGCCTGCCGCGCAAGCCGAGCTGCCTTATGACCCCTGAGGCTTGCCCTGTGGCTGACCTCTGCGTGGCCCGTCGCGAGGGGCGTACCGAGGCCTATCCCGTCAAGACCCGCAAGCTCAAGCGCACGGCACAGTCACTGTGGCTCTTGTGGGCGCAGACCAACCAAGGCGCGGTCTGGCTGCGCCAGCGGCCTGCGTCCGGAGGTGGGCAAGATGCCCTGAAGAGCGTCTGGGCAGGCTTGCATTGCCTGGAACTGTTCGACAGTTTTGAGTCTTTGCAAGCGGCTGTGCCGGCCAGGCGGCGCGATGGTCTGCAGGAACTGCCGGTCTTCAAGCATGTGCTGACGCACAAGGATCTGCACCTGCATCCCGTGCGCGTGGTCTTGCCTGCTTCAGTGAAGTTGTCCGAGCAAGGCCTCTGGCACGCCGCAGATGCTTGGCCTGCATTGGGCCTCCCAGCGCCGATCAAAAAACTGCTGAAACAGCAGGGTTAGGCGATTTCCCGGTGACGCTTGAGCGTGGCCCATCGCGTCGCGAACCGCTGCGTCAGCTCCTCGACCAGGTAGACCGAGCGATGCTGCCCGCCCGTGCAGCCGATGGCGACCGTGACGTAGCTGCGATGGTTGTGCAGCAGGGCGGCCAGCCACTGGTTGAGGAAACGCTCGATGTGCTGGCGCATCAGGTCGACCTCCGGCTGGGCACGCAGGTAGTCGATGACCGGCTGGTCGCGTCCGGTTAGTTCGCGCAAGGCCGGTTCGTAGTGCGGGTTGGGCAGCATGCGCACGTCGAACACATAGTCCGCGTCCACGGGGATGCCGCGCTTGAAGGCGAAGGATTCGAACACCAAGGTGAGCGAGTTGCCCGGCAGGCGGATGGCCTCCTTGATGTAGCTTTGCAACTGCGCCGCGCGCAACACGCTGGTATCGATGACCTGGGCTTGGTCGCGCAGGTCGGCCAGCAGCTCGCGTTCGAGTTCGATGGCTTCAATCAGGGCGCGGTTGGGATCGGTGGCTTCCCCCACGCCGCCGTCCTTGTCGGATGCGCCCAAGACGGGTGCACCCGCGAGCGGGATGGCGGTAGGCGTGCTGGAGAGTGGATGCTTGCGCCGTGTCTCGGAATACCTGCGTACCAGGGTGTCGGTCGACGCATCCAGGAACAGTGATTTGATCGCGTGGCCTTGCTCGCGCAATGTGACCAGCAGGGCCGGCAGCTGCGGCAGCGAGATGGCACTGCGCACATCCACGGCAATGGCCACGTGACGTGCACGCTGTTTTTGTTCCAGTGCGACAAAAGGTTCCAGCAGTTCGGGCGGCAGGTTGTCCACGCAGTAATAACCTGCGTCTTCGAGCGCATGCAGCGCCACCGACTTGCCAGAGCCGGACATGCCGGTGATGAGGATGATTTCCATGGCAAGGATTCTGCGCGAGCTGAGCCGGTTCTGCTCAGATCAGGCCCGGTTGCCCCTGGTCTTGCAGCATTTCCTTGGCATGTGCAAGGGTGGCGCCGGTCAGGCGTTCACCGCCCAGCATGCGCGCGATTTCCTGCACGCGTGCCTCGCCCTGCACGCGCGCCACGTTGCTCAGCGTGGCGCTGCCCTCGCGCTGCTTGGAGACTTGCAAGTGGTTGTCCGCGCAGGAAGCGACTTGCGGCAAGTGCGTGACCGCCAACACCTGGCGATCGCGGCCCAGGCGTTGCATCAGGCGTCCCACGGTCTCGGCCACCGCGCCACCCACGCCCGAATCCACTTCGTCGAAGATCAGGGTCTGCGCCGCGCCCAGTTGGCTGGTGGTCACGGCGATGGCCAGCGCGATGCGCGACAGTTCGCCGCCTGACGCCACTTTGCCGATGGGCCGCGGCGTGCTGCCCGCATGCCCGGCCACGAGGAACTGCACCTCCTCCAAGCCGTGAGCCTGCGGCGAATCCACTGTTTGTAGAGCGACGTCGAAACGGCCGCCTTCCATGCCCAGCCCTTGCATGGCTTGGGTGATGGCCTGGGCCAGGCGAGGCGCGGCGGCCGCGCGGGATTGCGAGACGGCCTGCGCCGCTTGCATGTAAGACGCACGCGTATCTTGCTCTGTTTTTTGTAGCGTCTCCAGGTCGGCCGCGGCGTCCAGCCGTGCCAGCTCTTCGCGCCAGCCCGCGAGCGCGGCGGCCAGTTCCTCTGGCGCGCGCTTGTAACGGCGTGCCACGGCCATCCATTGGGTGAGACGCGCGTCGAGTTCGGCCAGGCGATCCGGGTCCAGGTCGGTGCGACGCAGGTAGGAGCGCAGGCTGTGCGCGCTGTCTTCCACCTGGGCCAGGCTGGAGGCCAGAATCTCGGCCAGGGCTTTGAACTCGGGCTCCAGATGCTCCTGATTTTGTAGCGATTGACGCGCGGCGCCCAGCGCGTGCCGAGCGCTGCCATCCGTGCCATCGTCCCCGCCATCAAGGGCGTTCAGCGCGGTCTGCGCGGCGTCCAGCAGGGCTTGCGCGTGGGCTAGACGGCCATGGTCGGTGTTGAGCGTTTCCCATTCACCGGGCTGGGGATCGAGCTTCTCCACTTCGCCGATCTGCCAACTCAGGCGTTCGCGCTCGCTTTGCAGTTTGTCTTGCGCCGCGCGGGCGTCGTCCAGTGTCTTGCCCGCTTGCCGCCAATGCGTCCAGGCGCGGGTCAGCGCCTCAGTGTCGATGCGGCCGTAGGCATCGAGCAGCCCGCGAACGGCCTCGGAGCGGGTCAGACTTTGCCAGGCATGCTGGCCGTGGATGTCGAACAGCTGTTCACCGAGCTCGCGCAATTGCGTGGCGGTGGCGGGGCTGCCGTTGATCCATGCGCGGCTTTTGCCTTGGGTGTCCACCGTGCGGCGCAGCAGCAAGGTGGCACCGGGGTCGAAGCCGGTGTCGAAGCCCGCGGCTTCCAGCCAGCCGTTGTACAGCTGGCACTGATCGAATTCAACGCTCACGTCGGTGCGTGTCGCACCTTCGCGGATGAGCCCCGTGTCTGCCCTCGCGCCGGTGACAAGCTGCAAGGCGTCAATCAGGATGGACTTGCCGGCGCCGGTTTCGCCGGTCAGCACAGTGAAGCCGGGGGCGAATTCGAGGTCGAGCTCGCTGATGATGACGAAATCCCGCAGGACGATTCTTTTAAGTGCCATTTGCGTGACGCTCCTCAAACGGTGACTTGCCGATCAACCCAGGCGAGGGCTCCCGCAGGACCGGCTTGGCCGGGCTGCTGGGAGCGCCCCCTGCAAGGGGGGGCGCAGCGCCCAACGAGGCGCGAAGCCTGGGGTGAGTCAGATCTAGGTTTCATTCCAGTGCAATTTCTTGCGCAAGGTATCGAAATAGCTCCAGCCGCGCGGGTGCAGGAAGCGCGCGGTGCGGGCTGAGCGCCGGACCAAGATGAGGTCACCCTGTTGCAGCGCGGTCAAGGTCTGCATGTCGAAATTGACCATGGCCTCGCGCTCGGAAACGATCTGCAGGGAGACTTCAGAATCCGAAGGCAGCACCACGGGGCGGTTCGACAGTGAATGCGGCGCGATTGGCGCGAGCACCCAGCCCGCGATGGCGGGGTGCAGGATGGGGCCGCCCGCCGACAGCGAGTAGGCGGTGGAGCCGGTGGGCGTGGCGAGGATCAGGCCATCGGCCCGGTGGTTGGCCACGAAACGGCCATCCACTTCCACGTGCAGTTCCACCATGCCGGAGGAGTTGCCGCGGTGCACCACCACATCGTTCATGGCCAGGGCATCGAAGACGCAGCGGTCGCCGTCCGGCCCGGGGCGGATCACCCGCGCCTGCATCAGCGCGCGTCCTTCCGCCTCATACTCACCATGCAGCATCGGGGGCAATACGCTGGCGTAACTCTCCAGCGAGATGTCGGTGATGAAGCCGAGCCGACCGCTGTTGATGCCGATCAGCGGCAGACCCTCGCCTGTGTCGGGATGGAAGAGTACCCGTCCCGCGCCGAGCATGGTGCCGTCCCCACCCACAACCAGGGCGAGGTCACAACGGCTGGCAATGTCTTCCAGCGCGAGCGTCGGCAGGCCATCGAGGCCATCGGCGGCCAAGGCCGTTTGCGCTTCCACCACCACGGCGCAACCTTGTGCTTGGAGCAGTGCCGCGATGCCGCCCAGCGCGGGGCGTGCCCGCAGGCTGGCCGCCCCCGGGTTGCCGCCGGGCTGCGGGGCGAGTGGGTAGCGGCCAATCAGGGCAACTTGGCGGAATTGGAGGTTCATGGGTAAAACCGTGGATATGTATCAATATACAGTATTGGTGCTGATTTTCAATCTTGCGAAGGCCTTGTTTTGCAAGAATGGCTCGGGTGCGCGCAGGGCTCGTCGTTAGAATGATTTTCTATGCTGGATGACCGTGCCAAGTTGCTGTTGAAGACGCTGGTGGAGCGTTACATCGCCGACGGGCAGCCGGTGGGCTCGCGCACGCTGTCGCGCGCCTCGGGCCTGGAACTGTCTCCCGCGACCATCCGCAATGTGATGTCTGACCTGGAGGAACTGGGTCTGATCGCCAGTCCCCACACCAGCGCCGGACGGGTGCCCACGGCCCGCGGCTACCGCCTGTTCGTGGACACCATGCTGACCGTTCAGCGTGAGCAGATGGCCTCGCCGGAGTTCGCGCCCCATCAGCTGGTGCCCGATCAGCCTCAGAAGGTGATCAGCAACGCGGCCAATCTGCTGTCTTCCTTGTCGCAATTCGTCGGGGTGGTCGTGGCCCCTCGCCGTTCCTCGGTGTTCCGTCACATCGAATTCCTGCGCCTGGGCGAGCGGCGCATCTTGGTCATCCTGGTCTCGCCCGAGGGCGATGTGCAGAACCGTGTGATCTTCACTGGGGCCGATTACTCCACGTCCCAACTCACCGAGGCCGCCAACTACCTCAATGCCCATTACCTCGGCCTCACACTGGAACAGGTGAAGGAGCGTTTGCAGGGTGAGGTCGAGAAGCTGCGGGGCGAGATCGCCGCGCTGATGCAGGCCGCCGTCACCGTCGGCACCGAGGCCATGAGCCAGCCTCAGGAGGAAGTGGTGATCGCCGGCGAGCGAAATCTGCTGGCGGTCAGCGATTTCTCCAGCGACATGAGCCATCTGCGCCGCGCCTTCGATCTTTTCGAGCAGAAGGCGCAATTGATGCGGCTGCTCGACAGCGCGGGCCAGGCCGAGGGCGTGCGCATCTTCATCGGCGGCGAAAGCCACGTCGTGCCCTACGAGGAGCTGTCGGTGGTCAGCGCCCCCTACGAGGTGGACGGCCAGATCGTCGGCACCCTCGGCGTCATTGGCCCCACGCGCATGGCCTACGACCGCATGATCCAGATCGTTGACGTCACGTCCAAGCTGCTGGGCAATGCCCTGAGCCACGGCAAATAAGCACGGCCCAAGGTCGGCGGGGCCGTGCCGCCTCTTACAATCTCCCACTTCGCAGGCAAAGCAATCGCAGCGCATGCTTGGGGGGCGTTAGCTCAGTTGGTTAGAGCAGGGGACTCATAATCCCTTGGTCGCTGGTTCGAGCCCAGCACGCCCTACCACCCCCACAGCCCACAGTCCTGCTGAGCGTTGCACGGCCCAGGTCACCGGCACAATGCGGCGATGGACCCCATCCTCGACCGTCTCGCCACATCCGTCGCCACGGCCCGTTCCGTCGAAGAGCTGACCCGTCCCTTGCTGGAGCTGTTGCAGGCCGCCACCGGCTTGGAGTCCACCTACCTCACGCGCGTGGATCTGCAACAAGGGGTGCAGAACATCCTCTATTCCAGGAACACCGGCCGACTCGACATGCCGGAAGGCCTAGCTGTGCCCTGGGACGACACGCTGTGCAAGCAGGCATTGGAGTCCGGTGATTTCTTCGTGGACGATGCGGACGTGCGCTGGTCGCAAACCGGTGCCGTGCGCAGTCTTGGCCTGCGGACCTACATGAGCACGCCCGTGTACCTGGGCGATGGGGTGATGTACGGCACCTTGTGCGCTGCGAGCGCGGACCGGCGCGCTCAGCCTCCCCAAGCGCAGCGTTTGTTGCAGTTGTTTGCCTCCTTGATTGCTCACCAGATTGAACGCGAACAGTTGGTGGCCCAACTGTTGCAGGCCAATGCGCGGCTGACAGCCTATGCCAGCACGGACCCACTGACAACGCTGCCCAACCGTCGTGCCTTGCTGCAGGAATTGGCGCGCCAACTCGCTCAGGGCAAGCGCCAAAAATTCTGGGTGTTGGTCGCGTTCATCGACCTCGATGGGTTCAAGGCGATCAATGACCAGCATGGCCACGGGGTGGGAGACCTATTCCTCGTTGAAATCGCCAACCGTTTGAGGGCCGCGCTGCGCGCGGGCGACTTCGCGGCGCGACTCGGGGGCGACGAATTCGTCGTGGTGGGCCAAGGCCCCGCCGATGCCCAAGTGGTTGAAGATGCCAAACAGGCTCTGCAGGCCCGCGTGTCAGGCGCCACCGTCGGCCAAATCCACCTGGGTGAGGTCACGATGGACTATGCGGGTGCGAGTGCCGGGGTGTTGGCCGTTGAACCGGGTGAGCATGATCCGGAAGAGGTGCTTCAACGCGCAGACCTGCTGATGTACCAGGTCAAGGCGACAAGGCGCGCCCGAGGTTGATCTCGGTCTTTGAGTGAGTGGTTGCTTTCTTAGGTCGCCCGCTTCTGCCGTATCTCAATGACCTGGGTTTTCGGGGCGGAGGGCGTGCCCCTGCACAACGTGTCTTGTTTCAACCGTAGGACAGCCTAGGCGATGCCTCTGCCGTTGGGTTCGCACTACATTGGGGCAAGAGGACGTTGTATTTATAATAGGAGTAATTATCATTGCTAGTCGCCTTTGTTTTCTATTCAGGTGAGTATGAGTTGGGCCATGTGAGGCATCGGCCTCCTGAACATTGATTTGGATGAGCAAAAGAAAATGAAAAAAGCACGCACAAGAATTGAAGCAGCGAGTAAGAACGTCCATTCTGGATTTGACAGAAAGCCGGTTGCACAAGCGGTCCTGGTCGCCTTCTTGGGGGCGGCTTGCGTGATGCCTGCCGTGGCGCAGTCCGACTCTGCGGCCTCTGCGGCTTCTGGTGCCAAAACCTTGGAGGCGGTGACGATCGTCAGCCAGCGCGAGGCGCGGGTGAGCACCGGCGCGACTGGCCTGAATCTAGAGATCAAGGAAACGCCGCAGTCCATCAGCGTGGTGACGGCCCAGCAGATGCAGGATTTCGGCGCGACCAATCTCAACGACGCCTTGCGCTTGTCAACGGGTATTCAGGTTGAAGAGTGGGAAACCAATCGCACCAACTACATGTCGCGCGGCTTTGAAATCAAGAGCACGCAGATCGATGGCGTTGGCATGCCCAACGATTGGGGCATCGTGACCGGTGCCATGGATTCATTTGGCTACGAAAAAGTCGAGGTCATCCGTGGTGCGAACGGTCTATTGACTGGCGTGGGTAATTCCTCGGGCACCATCAACTATGTGCGCAAGCGGCCTACCAATGTGGAACAAGGATCGGTCGGCGTGAGCTATGGGTCTTGGGGCACTACCCGGGCCGAGGTCGACTACTCGAAACCGTTGAGTGATGATGGCCGTTGGGCTGGACGGGTTGTTGCCGTGCGAGAAGAGGGGGGTTCTTATTTGCGTGACCTGGAAAACGAGCGCACCTACATCTATGGCGTTGTGGATGGTCAAGTGGGTGACAACGGCACCTTGGCACTTGGCTACTCCTATCAACAGGCCAATACCGACGGAAACATGTGGGGTGCGTTGACGTTCAGCAACAACGACGGCAGCCAGGCTAAGTGGTCGCGCAGCGCCTCAACGACTCAGGATTGGACCTACTGGAATACGAATAACCAAACGGCTTTCGTTGAGTACATCCACCAGCTCGCTGCGGACTGGCAGCTGAAGACGTCTTACAACTTCCGAAGCAGCAGAAACGACGATCAATTGTTCTATGTTTACAGCTCAACCGGGCTGGATCCGAACACCGGTTCGGGAGCGACAGGCTGGCCGGGCAAATATGTGGACGAGAGTGAAACCCACCTTTTTGACGTCAATGCCAGCGGCAGCTTTGGACTGTTTGGCCGTCAGCACGAATTGATTGTGGGCGCCAGTCACGGCCGCAGCAAACAGACCTATTGGAACCATACCCCTGCGTCTGGATTCGATCCTGTCAGCTTCCCGCTGAACGGGAATGAGGTGGATGAGCCAGATTGGGGACCGAAGACGTTCTACAGTGAACTCAATCTGCGCCTCACGCGCATGTATGGCACGACTCGTCTGCAGGTGAGTGACAAGCTGAAAGTGATTGGTGGCTTCAACTTTGCCGAGTTTCACCGTGATGGCAACGACTCGGGCACTCTCTTTGACCAGACTGAGCGTGAAATCAGTCCTTACGCAGGCGTGACGTACGACTTCACTGACCGTTTGATGGGCTACGCAAGTTATTCGGACATTTACCAGCCGCAGGATCAACAGGACATCAATGGCGACTATCTGGATCCTTCGAAGGGGGTCAATTACGAGGCAGGCGTGAAGATGGACTGGCTGAATAAGCGGCTGCTCACGAGCCTGGCTTGGTTCCGCGCTGAGCAAAAAGGACTCTCCGTTTATGCCGGCACAAACGCGACCACGCAGCAGTACTACTACACCGGCATGGATGTCGAGTCCCAGGGCTTGGAGTTCGAAGTCAGCGGCAAGCTCGACAACAACCTGGATGTCGTCCTGGGTTACACCACCATGGAAATGACCGACACGGAGTCTGGTGATCCCGTTCTGTGGGCGCCGCGCCAGACCGCCAATTTGGCGATCAGCGGCCGCGTACCCAGCACTCCGGTGACCCTGGGCGCGAATGGCCGTTGGCAGAGCAAGACCTCCAACGTCGATGGTTCGAGTGGCTACACCGTGCGCCAAGACAGCTATGCGGTGCTCAACGCTTTCGCGGCGTATCAGGTCACACCTAAGACTACCTTGCGCTTCAATGTCAAGAACCTGACCGATGAGAAGTACATCAATAGTCTTTACCAAATTGGTTACTACGGGGCACCTCGCAGCTACCAAGCCTCTTTGAACTATAAGTTCTGAGTCGCTGCCAGTACCAATGATCATCTGAGGAAAAGTAAGACGCCCTTGGGCGTCTTCCCCATTGATACCCATGCAAAACAAAACCATCAAAACCTGGTCCTGGGTGCACAAATGGAGCAGCCTGGTTTGCACGGTCTTCATGCTGCTGCTGTGCCTCACTGGCTTGCCCTTGATCTTCCACCACGAGATCGGCCATCTGCTGGGCACGGAGGTCGAGTCGCCGGAGATGCCCGCTGACACGCCGCGTGTGAGCGTGGACAAGGTCATCGAGGTGGCGAAGGCGCAGCATCCGGACCGGGTGGTGCAGTTCCTGTTTCCCGACGAGGACGACGCGAACATCTGGTTCGCGACCATGACGCCCACCCCCGCGCCGACGGACGATTTCCGCTCGGTGGCCATCGACGCCCGCACGGGCGCTCTGCTGGCGCAGCCTAGGTTCGACGAGGGTTTCATGTGGGTGATGTTCAAGCTGCACGTGGACCTGTTCGCGGGCCTGCCTGGAATGCTTTTCCTGGGCTTCATGGGCTTGTTGCTGCTCGTGGCCATCGTCAGCGGCGTGGTGCTCTACAGCCCTTTCATGCGCAAGCTGGAGTTCGGCGCGGTGCGACGTGAAAACAGTCCTCGCATCAAGTGGCTGGACCTGCATAACCTGCTGGGCATCGTGACCCTGGTCTGGTTGTTCGTGGTGGGGGCCACCGGGGTCATCAACACCTTGGCGGACCCGCTCATCAAGTATTGGCAATACGACCAACTCAGCTCGGTGCTGCAGCCTTACCAGGGCAAACCGCCCGTGCCTGAGGCCGAGCGTGCGTCGGTGCAGGGCTCCCTGGACGCAGCCTTGCGTCACGTGCCGGGCAGGGCGTTGTCCTTCATCGCTTTCCCAGGCACGGCTTTCTCCAGCCCGCACCACAACACCGTGTTCCTCAAGGGCAATGAGCCCTTTACCGCACGCCTGATTCAGCCCGTGCTGGTGGACGCCAAGACCAATGAAGTGACGGCAGCCCCGCCCTCGCCGTGGTACATCGATACGCTGCGGGTGTCTCAACCGCTGCACTTCGGTGACTACGGCGGGCGGCCCATGCAAATCGTCTGGGCCGTGCTGGACATCGCGACCATCATCGTGCTGGGCAGCGGCCTTTACCTTTGGCTGGCCAAGCCCCAGGGCGCCACGCGCCGCCGCCGTGATGAATCGACTCGGCCGGACGAAAGCGCGGTGGTGTCATGAGCATGGCTTCGCATCGCAAAAACCGTCGCAGCCATCTGCGCGGCATGGGGGGATTGCATGAGTGAACCGCAGCGAGAACTGAGCGAACCTGCCATCTGGACTTGGCCGATCGTGCTGGGTGTGCTGACGGCGGTGGGGCTGGTTGCCGCCTTGTTCAGCGAGGGTGGCTTCGGCGACATGCTGGCAGGACTGTGCCTGTGGGTGCCAGCGCTGGTGGGCATTTGGTACGGCTGGCTGCGTCGCCGCCGCGCGAACTGAGCCGAAAACCTGCCTGCGAGGGTTTCCCGGGGCCTGCGCATGGCATGGTTCCTGAATGTCAGGGAGCATGGATGCCCCGGCCCGCTTTCCGTCTGAATCCGCCGACACCGCTGTATCGGACGCGGTGGATGCTGCCGGTGCGCCTGTGCAGACCATCGTCAAGGTCCGGCGCGACTACAACGCCTGGGTGGCCAGCGAGACGCTCGAAGATTACGCGCTGCGCTACACCCCGCAGCGCTTTCGCAAGTGGAGCGCCTGGAACGTGGCCAACACGGCCGCGGGCGGTGCGGCTTCCTTCCTGATCCTGGAGGCGGTTGGCGCCACGCTGCTGGTGCAGTACGGCTGGGCCAACGCCGCGCTCGCCATCCTGGCGACCGGCCTCATCATCTTCCTGGCTGGCTTGCCCATCAGCGTCTACGCGGCCCGCTACGGCGTGGACATGGACCTGCTCACGCGCGGCGCGGGTTTCGGCTACATCGGCTCGACCATCACGTCGCTGATCTACGCCAGCTTCACGTTCATCTTCTTTGCGCTGGAGGCCGCTGTCATGGCCTACGCGCTGGAACTGGCCTTGGACATCCCGCCGCGCTGGGGCTATTTGGTCTGCGCGCTGGTGGTCATCCCTCTCGTGACGCATGGGGTGTCGGTCATCAGCCGCCTGCAGGTGTGGACCATGCCGCTGTGGCTGCTGATGCTGGTCGTGCCCTTTGTCACGGTCCTGGTGCTCGATCCGCACGCTTTTGATGGAGTTCTGCACTACGCTGGGGATCGCAGTGGCACGGCCAGTCTAAGTGCGCTCCATTTTGGTGCCGCCTTGACCGTGGGGGTGGCCCTGATGACGCAGATGGGTGAGCAGGCCGATTACCTGCGCTTCATGCCCGCGCGTACCTCCACCAATCGCCTGCGCTGGTGGGCGGGGGTGCTGGCCGGCGGGCCGGGCTGGGTGCTGCCGGGCGTGCTCAAGATGCTGGGCGGTGCCTTGCTGGCCTACCTGGCCTTGAGCCAAGCCGTGCCGGCGGACCGGGCGGTGGACCCCAACCAGATGTACCTGGCGGCCTACGGCTACGTTTTCCCGCATTACGGCTGGGCCGTGGCCGCGACGGCACTCTTCGTCGTGATCTCGCAGCTCAAGATCAATGTGACGAACGCCTACGCCGGTTCCCTGGCCTGGAGCAATTTCTTCTCGCGCCTCACGCACAGCCACCCGGGGCGCGTGGTGTGGGTGGTGTTCAACACCCTGATCGCCTTCCTGCTGATGGAGATGGATGTGTTCCAGGCCCTGGGCGACGTGCTGGGTTTGTACAGCAATATCGCGATCGCTTGGATGATGGCCGTGGTGGCGGACCTGGTCATCAACAAGCCGCTGGGTCTTTCGCCCAAGGGCATCGAGTTCAAGCGGGCGCATCTGTACGACATCAACCCGGTGGGTGTGGGGGCGATGGCCCTGGCGTCCCTGGTCTCGGTCACGGCGCACCTGGGTGTGTTCGGGCCCATGGCCCAGGCCTACTCGGCCTTGATCGCCTTGGGCGTGGCCTTCGTCACGGCGCCGCTGATCGCCTGGGCCACGCGAGGGCGTTATTACCTGGCTCGCCAAGCCGATGCCCCGAGCCATGCGCAGCGTGTCTCGTCCGCCCCGGTCGCGGGGACGCGGCCGTCCTGGCGCGGCCCGGTGGTGGTGGCGGTTGGTGCAGCGCAAGCAGGGAACTACCTGGGCGTGAAGCTCCAGCGCTGCGTGATCTGCGAGCGTGAATACGAAGGGCCGGACATGGCGCATTGCCCGGCGTACCAGGGGGCGATTTGTTCGCTGTGTTGCACCCTGGACGCGCGCTGCGGTGACCTGTGCAAGCCGGGCGCCAGTTTCTCCGCGCAATGGAACAGCGTGCTGCAGCGTCTGCTGCCGCGTACCCTTTGGCCCTACCTGGATCGAGGGCTCGCGCACTTCCTGTTGCTGATGCTGTTCACCGCGCCCTTGCTGGCCGGCGTTTTCGCTCTGTTTTACCAACAGGAGCTACAGGGTTTGATGCACCGGGGCTTGGGCTCCGCAGTCGAATTGGAGGCCGCCGAATCGGCCCTGCGCTCGGCCTTCCTCAAGGCCTACGTCGCCCTGCTGCTGGTGGCGGGTACCGTGGCCTGGTGGGTGGTGCTGGCGCACAAGAGCCGCCAGGTGGCGCAAGAAGAGTCCAACCGGCAGACCGCCCTGCTGCGCCGTGAAATCGATCTGCACCAGCAAACCGATGCCGCCTTGCAGGAGGCACGCCGCGTGGCCGAGGAGGCGCAGGGCATCGCCGAGCACGCGCGCAGGCAGGCCGAGCAGGCCAACCAGGCCAAGAGCCGCTACATCAGCGCCATCAGCCATGAGCTGCGCACGCCGCTCAACAGCATCCTGGGTTACGCGCAACTGATGGGCGAGGACCCGCAAGTACCCGCGCACCGCAAGCACGCGGTGCAGGTGATCCGCCGTGGCGGTGAGCACCTGCTGTCGCTGATCGAAGGCACCCTGGACCTGGCGCGCATCGAGTCGGGCAAGCTCACGCTCGACGTCAAGCCCATGGCCTTTGCCGACGTCGTGCATGAACTGGCCGCGATGTTCGAGTTGCAGGCCGCGGCCAAGGGGCTGGCTTTCCGTTTCGCGCCCCTGTCCACGCTGCCCGAGCGGGTGCGCGCCGACGAAAAGCGCGTGCGCCAGATTCTGATCAATCTGTTGGGCAACGCCATCAAGTTCACCGCCCAGGGTGAGGTGACGTTCCAGGTGCGTCACGCCCGCGAAATGGCTTACATCGACATCCGCGACACCGGCCCCGGCATGGCGCTGGACGAGATGGAGCGCCTGTTCGAACCCTTCGCCCGCACAGCCTCTGCCCAGGGCACGCCGGGTGCCGGGTTGGGCTTGACCATCGCCAAGATGCTGACCGACCTCATGGGCGGCGAGCTCACGGTGCAAAGCACGCCGGGCCTGGGCTCGGTCTTCCAAGTCAAGCTCTTCCTGCCCGAGGCGCACGCCGCCTTGCCCTCGGCGCGACCGGCCGTGCCCAAGCCGCCCCGCCGTGGCTACCTCGGCGCGCGCCGCCATGTGCTGGTGGTGGACAACGAAGAGCCCGACCGCGAGATGCTCACGCAGCTGCTGGTCCCCCTGGGCTTCGTGCTGCGCACCGCGTCCAGCGGCCATGACGCGTTGGACCTGCTGGCGGCGGGCTACGTGCCGGACGCCATCTTCATGGACCTGGCCATGCCCGGCATCGATGGCTGGGAAACCATCCGCCGCTTGCGCCGCATGCCGGGGCTGGCCCAACTCCCTGTGGCCGTGGTGTCCGCCAATGCCTTCGACAAGGGCTTGGAGAACGACGCGGGCATCGCGGTATCGGATTTCATCACCAAGCCCATCCGCCACAGCGAGTTGCTGGATTGGCTGGAGCAGCGACTGCAACTGCGTTGGACCGAGCTCACGCCGCCCCAGTCCCCGGCACCTGCCGCGCCTGGGCCGGTGACTCCGCCCTCGGACGAGCGCGTGGCCGAGCTGCGTGAACTCGCGGGGCTGGGTTACTACCGTGGCATCGTGCGCCTGCTCGACGACGTCGAGGCGCAGAATCCCGCTCACCAAAGCTGGGTGGCGCAGGTGCGGGCGCTGGCGCGCGCCTACCGCTTCGACGCCATCCTGGCGCTGATCGAACCCTCTGCCCCGAAGACATGAGCGATACCCTGGCCCAGGCCCTCAACCGCGCGCACAGCGACGTGGTGCTGATCGTCGACGACGTGCCCGACAACCTGTCGCTGCTGCACGACGCGCTGGACGAATCGGGCTGCACCGTGCTGGTCGCCTTGGACGGTGCCTCGGCATTGCAGCGGGCTGCGCAGGCCCGTCCGGACATCGTGCTGCTCGACGCCATGATGCCCGGCATGGATGGATTCGAGGTTGCGCGGCGTTTGAAGGCCGACGCGACCACGGCCCACATTCCCATCATCTTCATGACGGGGCTGACTGAGACTGAGCACTTGGTGGCCGCGCTGGAGGCGGGGGGCACCGACTACGTGACCAAGCCCATCCGCCCCAAGGAGGTGTTGGCCCGCATGCACGTGCACCTGCAGGGCGCGCGTGAGCGGCGCCAGGCGCGCAACGCGCTGGATGCCTTCGGCTACGCCAGTGTCACCGTGCGCGCCAGCGACGGCCGACTGATGTGGCAGACCCCGCTCGCACGTGAGCTGCTGGCGCGTTATTACGGCGAGCCAGTGCCTGGACCGGCGCATGTGCCTGAGCCAGTGCTGACCTGGTTGCGTCTCAGCGTGGAGCATGTGCTGGAAGCCCAAGCCCGCGGTGAACCCCTGGCCGAGCCGCCGCGCTTGAGCGTGGAGCAGGGCGCGCGCCGCCTCACCTTGCGGCTGCACCAGCGCAATGACGATGGCGCGACCTCCGCGGCCGCGGGCGACTGGATGCTGATCATGCAGGAGGCTTCAGACGAAAGCGTCATCGAAGCGATTTCCTTGAGCTTCCGATTGACGGCCAAAGAGGCCGAGGTGCTCTACTGGGTCATCAAGGGCAAGATCAACCGCGACATCGGCGACATCCTGGGCAGCAGCCCCATGACGGTCAAGAAGCACCTGGAGCGGGTCTACGCCAAGCTCGGCGTGGAGACTCGCACGGCCGCCGCGGCACTGGCGATGAACCGCATCAAGCAGTTGCATCCGCAGTTCGAGGGGTGAAGGGTGAGGGTTGCAGTGATCCTCTTGGGACTAGAGTGAACGCTCCTGGCCAACCCGAGAGTCAGTGGAACTGGCGACGCTGCGATGGGGGTCCTGTTTCAACCATCATCGGCTGCTCGGAGCCATTGGGGACATACCGTCTGCAGAAGCTGAGGCAAACTACTGTTGGCAACTAGCCTGTCAGACCACCCATGGGGCGGCCTGACTTGAGTCAACCCGCCTCCACGAGAGCCGAGGCAGTTCAGATGTTTTGTCTGAACGTATTTTTATTTATTGGTTTGAACGGAGTGATCAAATGTTCGAAGAGCAGATTCCCTGGGGCGACATCATTGTGTTTTTCATTCTGTCAGTTGCTTTCTTCTACTGGGCTGTTGCTGCCGAAAATTTTCCTCACTCGATGAAAGAGAAGCTTCCTGCATTTCTTCTCAATCGGAAGTTGATGGTAGGTTGCGGAGTTATTGCCATGGCCATTGCGCTTTTGAAGTTTTTCTAGCCTATGGTCGCTGAGGACCGCAGGCACAATCGTTTCGTATGCACCACCTTCCGCCCTTCATCTCCCCGCAACCCTTTGACGATGCCGCCGCGGCCCTGGCCCAGGTGCAATTGATTTATGACGCCAGCATCGCTCATCTGCGCGAAGGCATGCGGCGTTTCGTGGCGGGGGATGACGGCGCCGGACCCGTGAGAGCCTATTACCCGCTGGTGCGCATCCGCACGGAGACCGTGCTGCGTCAGCAGGCGGGTGTGCAGGAGCGTCTGAGCTACGGTTTCGTCGCCGGCCCGGGGGTGTATGAAACCACGCTCACCCGGCCCGATCTGTTCAGCACCTACTATCTGGAGCAGTTCCGCCTGCTGCTGCGCAACCATGGCGTCACGCTGGAGGTCGCGACCAGCCGCCAGCCCATCCCCGTGCATTTCTCCTTTGCCGAGCATGACCACATCGAGGGCAGCCTCAGCGCGGAGCGGCGCCAGAAAATGCGCGATTGGTTCGACCTGCCCGACTTGGAGGCCATGGACGACGGCATCGCCAACGGCACCCACGAAGCCCAGGCGGGGCAGCCACAGCCCTTGTCGCTGTTCACCGCGCCCCGCGTGGACTATTCCCTGCACCGGCTGCGTCACTACACCGGCACGGGGCCCGGGCACTTTCAGAATTTCGTGCTCTACACGAACTACCAGTTCTACATCGATGAGTTCATCCGCCTCGGGCGTGAGCTGATGCGGGATGCAAAGAGCGAGTACATCGCCTTCGTCGAGCCGGGCAATGTGGTCACGCGCCGCGCGGGTGAACCGGCCCGTGACGAAGACGCCCTCGGCAAGGCGCCGCCGCGCCTGCCGCAGATGCCCGCCTACCACCTGGTCTTGCCCGATGGGAATGGCATCACCATGGTCAACATTGGCGTCGGTCCGGCCAATGCCAAGAACATCACCGACCACGTGGCCGTGCTGCGCCCGCACGCTTGGATCATGCTCGGCCATTGCGCGGGCCTGCGCAATGGCCAACAGCTCGGGGACTACGTGTTGGCCCACGCCTATGTGCGCGAGGACCATGTGCTGGACGAGGAGTTGCCGCTGTGGGTGCCGATTCCGGCGCTGGCCGAGGTGCAGCTGGCGCTCGAGCAGGCCGTCGCCGACGTGACCGAGTTGCATGGCGCGCAGCTCAAGCGCATCTTGCGCACGGGCACGGTGGCCACCACCGACAACCGCAACTGGGAACTGCTGCCCGAGAACCGGCCGCAGCGCCGCTTCAGCCAGAGCCGCGCCGTGGCCCTGGACATGGAGAGCGCGACCATCGCCGCGAATGGTTTCCGCTTCCGCGTGCCTTACGGCACTTTGCTGTGCGTGAGCGACAAGCCCTTGCACGGCGAAATCAAGCTGCCGGGCATGGCCGACCACTTCTACCGCGAGCGCGTGGACCAGCACCTGCGCATCGGCATTCGCGCGCTGGAGCTGCTGCGCCAGGGCGGTGTCAACCAATTGCACAGCCGCAAGCTCAGGAGCTTCGCGGAGGTGGCGTTCCAATAAGTCTGCGTTGGGCGCAAACAATAACGGCGCCCGGGCGCCGTTGTTGCGCGCGACTCCAAGAAGTCGTTACCGCAGACCGCGCGTAACTGCCAAAACCCCGAGTCTTAGCCGGCTCGCGCTCGCCGAGCCAGCACCCTGATGTCGACGAAGATCGGCGTGGGCTCGCTCACTCCGGCTTGTAGCCGCTGCTCTTGAGCAAGGCCGCGCTCTCGGACACGTAGCGCTGGCTGTATTTCTTGAAGTCATCAATGGTTTCGATGACGGGGTCAATCCCCAGCGGCGCATAGGCGCCGGATTTGATCAATTGCCGCGTGGCTTCGTTGATCGCCTTGTTCAGCATTTGCTGCCGTTGCACCGACAAGCCCTTGGGACCCCAGACGCCATACCAGGATTCCGCGACGAAGTTGGGGAACCCGCTCTCCGCGGCCGTGGGCACCTCCGGCATCAGCGCGCTGCGCTTGGCCGACGTCACGGCGATGGGCTTGACCTTGCCCGCCTTGGCCAGCGATTGCAAGGAGATGATGGAGTCGATCAGGATCTGGGTCGTGCCACCGGCGACATCGGTCAGGGCGGGCGCGGTGCCCCGGTACACCACCGTCGCGAGATTGAGCTGCCCTTCCTTGGCCAGCATCAGGGTGGCCAGGTGACTGGGGGCGCCCAGCGCGGGCAGACCGGCATACCATTTGTCCGGTTCACTGCGCGCGGCTTGCATGACATCCTTGATCTGCGTCTGCGGCAGATTGGGGGCGATCACCATCAGCAGGGGCGCGCTTGCGGTCCGGGCGATGAAGCTGAAGTCGGTCAAGGGATCATAGGGCGGCTTGGCCATGGCCTCCTTGGTCAGCACCTGCGTGGCGGCGGAGAACAGCAGTGTCAGGCCGTCGGCGGGCGCGGTCTGCACGGCCTTGCCCCCAATGGCGCCACTGGCTCCGGGGCGGTTGTCAACGATGACCGGCACACCCAAGTCCGTTTGCAACTGCTTGGCCAGCAAGCGCGCCGCATTGTCGACACCTCCGCCCGCGGCGAAAGGAACAATGATCTTGACGGGCCCTTCCGGGAATTTGTCTTGCGCAGCGACGATGCCGGTCATGAGCAAACCCAGCAGCAAGCCGAGCAGTTTGGGGATACGGATGTTCATGGTTGTCTCCTGAAGAAAATTGAAATGCTCAAACCTCGCCTCGGTATGCGCCTCGCCAGGCTTTGGAACCACCCAGCAAGGGTGCGGCCAGGGCGGGGCCGTGCAGTTCCGCGTAGGACTGCAGCGTTCTGCTCATGCGCGGCAGCAGCCAGTCCGCGACGGCGGAGCTTGCCTCTCCGTCACTCAGGCGCTGAAGGATGTCGCGCACGGGCTGCGGCTGGATCGCCAAGGGGCCCCGCAGCAGCAGGAAATCGATGACCTCGGTCATGCCTTCGCGCTCGCTTCGCTCCAGGAAATGGTCGGCGATGTCACGCTCGAAGTCTTCGAGGGTGACGGTCACGCCACTCATGGCGCAGGCACAGCCCAGCGCGATGTGCTGCGCCGCCAGCCGATGCCAGAGCATCGAGAGGTAGGCGGCTTGATCACAGGGCTGCATGTCCATCGGGGTCCCCTCTCCGCTTGAGCTAGGCGCGGCGTCGCGCGGTTTCCTCGGCGTTGACCTCGAAGCGCTCGTCGAGCACGACGCCATACAAGGTCTCGGCTTGTTCGCGGCTCACGTAGCCTTCGCGCACGTCCTCGGCCACCCGTTCGGCGTCGCGCTCCATGGGGTTGCCGAAGCCGCCACCGCCACCCGACAGCATTCTGTAGGCGTCACCCCGCTCCAGGCGCACGTTGAAGATTTTGGCGTTCGGATGGTCCGTCTTCCATTCACCCTGGTGTCGCACCGCCAGGCCGTTGCCCATGGCATCTCCGCCACCTTCCAGCCCCCAGGGTTTGCAATGAACGCGGTCGATGCGGGTCGTGACGGTGAAGGGCGAGAGCGCCTGCACCACCATTTCGGCCCCCAAGCCACCGCGATGTCGGCCCGCGCCGCCCGAGTCCTGGCGGATTTCGTATTTCTCCACCAACACCGGGTACTTGGCCTCCAGTTGCTCGGTCGGGCTGTTGTGGGTGTCTCCGTCGTTGATGCAGACCGTGACGGACACCCCGTCCTCGCTGCTCTTGGCGCCCCAGCCTCCGCCCAGAGGACCGATGCCCACGATGAACAGCCGCCCGTCCTCGGGTGAAATGCCATGGATGTTGGGGAAGACCAAGTCGGCGTGGTGACCCGCGATCGACCGGTGCGGGATGGCCGGCGCCAGCGCCTTGAAGATGGTGTCGATCACCGTCATGGGGAAGGTCATCCAGACGCGCATGGGGTAGGGCCGTTCCGCGCTGATCACCGTGCCCATGGGCATGATCACCTTGAGAGGTCGGAAGCTGCCGTCGTTCACCGGGTAGTCGGTGGGCGTGGTCAGACATTTGTAGGCCACCTGCGCGCAGGCGATGCCGGTGGTGAAGCCGGAGTTGTAGAAGCCCTTGACCTGTCGGCTCACATCCGAGAGGTCGATGGTCATTTCGTCGCCGCTGACGGTCACCTTCACCCGGATCGGAATGCGCTTGCCGATCTCCAGACCATCGTCGTCCATGAAGGATTCGGCTTCATAGGTGCCGTCGGGGATGGACAGGGTGTTCTCGCGCGCCACGGCCTCGGACGAATCCATGATCTGCTGGATCGCGCCGTGCACCGCTTCGGCGCCGTAGCGCCGCAGCAGTTCGACGTAACGGCGCTCGCCCGTGGTGATGGCGGTGATCTGGGCGCGCAGATCACCCATGGCACGTTCAGAGAGCCGCACATTCATCGCGATGATGTCGATGAGGTCCTGGTTGACCACGCCCTCGCGCTGGTACTTCACGATGGGAATCTGGATGCCCTCGCTGTAGATGTCGGTGGTCACGTTGCCCAGCGTGCCGCCCACGTCCAGCCAGTGCGCCATGCAGCAGGTGAAGCCCTGCAGCTGTCCTTCGTGAAAGACCGGCATCGTGAAGGTGAAGTGGTTCAGGTGACTGCCCGTGGTGTAGGCGTCGTTGGTCACCAGGATGTCACCCGGCTTGATGTTGTCATAGCCAAAGTGCCGGATCTTGGCTTTCACGGTCTCGGACATGCCGCGGATGAACATCGGCAATCCGAGGCCGATGGAGACGGTGTCCCCTTCCTTGGTGAAGAGGCCGACGGTGAAGTCCAGCGCTTCATAGATGATGAGGTTGTAGGCCGTGCGCGTGAGGTTGGTCTTCATCTCCTCCGTCACGGCATACAGGCCATTGCGGATGATTTCGACGGTGACCGGATCTATCCCGGACGTCTTGGGGGTGGCTGTCGTGCTCATGGTGTTTCGTTCCCGATGACGATTTGCAGATTGCCGAGTTCGTCGACGGACAGGGTGTCGCCAGGTTGAACGACCGTGGTGGAGGCATGTTCTTCGATCAACGCCGGGCCCACGACGACGTTGCCCGCCAGCAGTTGCTCGCGCACGTACACGGGGGTGTTGACCCATCCTGTCGCGCGGAAGTACACCGGTTTGTTCGCGCGCATCGCCGCGGGCGCGGCTTGGGCCGTGCCCCGTGCCACGCTGTGCCGAGGCGGCTTTTTCATCGTGCCCAGGACCGTGACGCGCAGGCTGACCAGATCGGCCGGTTCCTTGGGCGCGGACGTGCCGTAGCGCACCTTGTGCAGCTCGTCGAATTGCTGCTTGATCGCGGCGCGGTCCTTGGCCGCGAAGAAGGCCTGCGGCAGGTCGACGGTCACCGCGTGCTCCTGGCCGACGTAACGCATGTCGGCGGCGCGCTCGATGACCACGCCTTCCGGCTTCACACCCGACTGAGCCAGGGCCGCGCGGCCTTCGTCCTCCATGGACTGGTAGGCGGCCTCGATCTCCTCGAAGGAGACCTCATTGAGCTTGCGAAAGACCGAACGCACGTAGTCATAACGCAGATCGGAGAACAGCATGCCGTAGGCCGAGAAATAACCCGGCGCATAGGGAATCAGCACCTTGCGGATGCCGAGCTCCCGCGCAATCGCGGATGCGTGCAAGGGGCCGGCTCCACCGTAGACCACCATGGTGAAGTTGCCCGCGTCCAGGCCCCGTTCCGTGGTCACGGCCTTGACGGCGTGCGACATCTGCGTCACCGCGATGCGCAAGATGCCATCGGCGGCCTCGGTCGGGTCCAGGCCCAGCGGGCTGGCCACCCGTTCCAGCATCTGACGCTGGCTTCCTTCAAGGTCCAGCTTGAGTTCGCCGCCCAGGAAGTGGTCGGCGTCCAGGCGGCCGAGCAGCAAGTTGGCGTCCGTGACCGTGGGGTCTTGCCCGCCGCGGCCATAGGCCACGGGCCCAGGAATCGAGCCCGCGCTTTGCGGTCCGACGCGCAGCGCCTTGCCGGTCTCGACGCGTGCAATCGAGCCGCCCCCCGTGCCGACTTCATGGATGTCCATCATCGGAATCTGGATGGGCAGCGCGCGCTCGTAACCTCCGATCAGCGCCGAACCCGTGGTGAGTGGCCGCCCCTCGCTGATCACCCCGGCCTTGGCCGTGGTCCCGCCCATGTCGAAGGCGATGGCGTCGCCCATGCCCAGTTGCGCGCAGATGGCCTGCGCGCCGATCACGCCAGCCGCGGGGCCGGATTCCAGCATGCGCACGCAACCCACCTTGGCATGCGCCACCGGAAACAAGCCGCCCGTGGACTGAACGATGTAGAAATCGCCCTCGAAATGCTGGCCGCTCAGGTGCTGTTCCAACTGACCGAGGTAGGCACTCACGCGGGGACCGACGTAGGCGTTGGCCACGGCCGTGGACACACGCTCGAACTCGCGGTATTCCTGCGAAAGCTCATGGGAGGCACAGACAAAGGCCCCCGGCAGTTCTTCCTGCAGGATCTGCTTGACCCGCTGTTCGTGTGCTGGGTTGCGGTAGGAGTGCAGCAGCAACACGGCCACGGCCTCGATGTCCTGGCCCTTGAGCTCGCGTGCGAGTTCGCGCACGGCGGCTTCGTCCAGCGGCTTGTGGATGCCGCCGTCGGCGCGCAAGCGCTCCGAGACTTCGTGACGCAGCGAGCGCTTGACCAAGGGCTGGTGCTTGTTGAAGAAGAGGTTGTAGGCGTCGGGCCGGTTCACGCGGCCGATTTCGTAGATGTCACGAAATCCCTCGGTGATCAGCAAGGCGGTCTTGGCCCCGTTGCGTTCCAGCAGGGTGTTGATGGCGATGGTCGAGCCGTGCAGGAACAGGCGTCCGTCACGCCAGTCGATCTTGGCGCTGTTGATGGTGTCCTGGATGCCCTTGACGAGTTCGCCATGGGTGGAAAGCGCCTTGCCGAACAGCAGTGTGCCGCTGGTCTCGTCAAACGCGGCCATGTCGGTGAAGGTGCCGCCGATATCGACGGCGATGCGCAGCGACTTCTGGGAAGAGGGGGCGTTCATGGCGTCTTCAGGCCTCGTCGGTGATGACGTTGCGCAGAACGCCCAATCCGGTGATCTCGATTTCGATCACGTCCCCGGCCACCATGTAAACCGGTGGGTCGCGGCGGTCGCCCACACCGCCAGGCGTGCCGGTGGCGATCACGTCACCGGGCGACAGCGTCGTGAAGCCCGACAGGTATTCGATGATGACGGGCAGGGTATAGATGAGATCGGCCAGGGAGGCTTGCTGCATCACCTGTCCATTCAGTCGCGAGGCGATCGTCAGTCGGTTGACGTCGGGGATCTCGCGTGGCGTGGCCATGTAGGGGCCGAAAGGCCCGGTGGCCGGGAAGTTCTTGCCCGGTGTCCATTGATGGGTGTGGCGTTGCCAGTCGCGCGCGGTGCCGTCGTTGAAGCAGGCATAACCGGCGATGTGCTCAAACGCCCGTGCCTGGGGGATGGCGCGCCCCCCGTTGCCGATGATGACGGCCAGTTCCGCTTCGAAGTCAAAGCGCTGGGTCGCCTTGGGTTTGGGCATCGGGGCGTCGTGCGCGAGCAGACTGTCGGCAAAACGCGTGAAGATCGCCGGGTACTCGCTGTCCGCGCGCTTGGTCTCGGCGACGTGCGACTTGTAGTTCAGTCCCACGCACAGAATCTTGCCGGGGTTCGGGATGACGGGCAGCAAGCGGGCTTGACCCGCTGACACGGTGCGGCCCAACGTGCGCGCCACGCGGTCCAGTTCATCCAGCCGATCGGCGGCAATCACGGACTTGAGGTCGGGATACCGGGCTTCAAATTCCGACGGTGCCTGGATCCAGGTCTGTTGATCCTTCCACACGCCGTAGCTCGCACGGCCCTCGATGTCAAAACTCACGAAACTCATGTTCTGTTTTCCTGGTGGTCACCTTGCGGTGGCTGGGTTGTCCATGGAGGGGCAGTCTAGGAACGCGCGAGTCATCTGCATAGAATGCACTCGAAGATTTCAGACATGCCTGATTTGGCATAGCGGGGCGTACAGATGCAGATGCAGTTTCAGATTCAGGATTTCCGTCTGTTCCTTGAAGTCGCCGAGCTGGGCAGTTTCACCAAAGTCGCCGCACGGCGCCAGACGGTTCAGTCACACATCAGCCGACAGATCAGCGCGCTTGAGAAGGAATGCGGCAGCCCTTTGTTCCGGCGCACCGGCCGGGGCGTGGCCCTGACCGAGTTCGGACAACATGTCGAACGACGGGTCAGACTCTGGCTGAACGGCTGTGACGAGCTGTTCGCGGAGATCCGGCAAGCGTCCACCGTGCCCATGGGGGAGGTGCGCATCGGCGTCCTGCCCTCGGTGGCGCACCCCTTGATGAGCCATGTGTTCAGCCGCTTGCGGCAGGACTATCCCAGGATCGTGCTCAACGTGCGCGAGGGGCAGGGCGGTGAGCTGGACGCCATGCTCGACACGGGCGGCGTGGACATGGCGGTCCTGTTTCGGTTCGACCCGCCTCGCGGTCAGGACGAAGTCCTGCTGGCGACGGTGGACACCTATCTGGTGTCCAGCCCAGGCGCGGCCCGCACGCGCGGCGAGACCGTGGGCTTCAAGATGCTCGAAGACCTGCCGCTGGTGCTGCCCAGACGGCCCGCGCATTGGCGGGCCATCCTGGACGAGACGGCCCGCAGCCAGGGCTTCCACCTGCAGGCGGTGATCGATGCGGATTCCCTGCGTCTCCAGAAGCAAGTTCTGCTGGATCAACCGAATCTGTATGCATTGCTCGGGCCGTTTTCAATTGACGAGGAGTTGCGTCAGGGCAAGCTGCGGGCGGCCAAGCTGGTCACGCCCGAGCTCAAACGGTATGTGACCTTGGCGCATCCGAAATGGGGTCAGCTGACCCAGGCCAGTCGCATCGTTTCACGCCTGATACGGGAGACCGTGCAGTCCTGGGGTGGTCAGCTCAAGCCCTCCGTCCCAGGCGAGCCCGCCCTCTTTTGACGTTCTGGATTTGGGGAGGGAAGGCTCCACGCCAGCCCACGCATGGACATGGACATCGACGTGACGTGGGCGTGGGCGTGGGCGTGGGCGTGGGCAAAGGCCCGCGTTGAGACTCTGCTCAGAAGGTTTCCCAGTCGCCCTCGCCCCCGCGGCCGCTGGGCGCGGCGTCTGGCAAGGCTTTGCTGGGTGTCGCGGCCGATGGCAGCGCGGTCTGGGAGGGAGCGCTGCGGGCTGCGGGTGGGGTGACGGGCTTGGCGGTGGCCGTGGGCGCGGGGCGCGCTAGGCGGCTCACAGCGGGCCGCTGGCTGTCCCCTGCGGCTGGCTTGGCGGCGGGGGATGCCACGGCCGGCGCGGCATGTGACGCCGCCGTGGCGCCATGGGTGCCCAAGCCGCTGGGGGCCGCAGCCCGGGCGCCGCCATGCCCTCCATGCCCGTCCAGCAGCTTGAAGATGGCCACGGCTTGCACCAGCTCATTGGCCTGGCTCTTGAGGCTGTTGGCCGCGGCCGACATTTCCTCCACCAGGGCCGCGTTCTGCTGCGTCACCTGGTCCATCTGTTGCACCGCTTCGCCCACCTGGGCGACGCCTTGGCTTTGTTCGGTGCTGGCCGCGCTGATGTCGCCCACCAGATCCGTCACGCGCTTGATGCCCTGAACGATTTCCGACATCTTGTTGCCCGCTTGGTCCACCAAGGTGGTTCCCGCCTCGACCCGGTGCACGCTGTCCGTGATCAGGGTCTTGATCTCCTTGGCGGCTTCGGCGCTGCGCTGGGCCAGATTGCGCACCTCGCCCGCCACCACGGCGAAGCCCCGGCCCTGTTCGCCCGCGCGTGCCGCTTCCACCGCCGCGTTCAAGGCCAGGATGTTCGTCTGGAAGGCGATACCGTCGATCACGCTGATGATGTCGGCGATCTTCTTGCTCGAGTCGCTGATGCCCCTCATCGTCTCGATCACTTGCGAAACCACCTCGCCGCCCTCCACCGCGACGGACGATGCGCTTTGAGCGAGTTGGTTGGCTTGGCGCGCGTTGTCCGCGTTTTGGGTGACGGTGGAGGACAGTTGCTCCATGGACGCGGCCGTCTCCTCCAAGGAACTGGCCTGGGTCTCGGTGCGGGCGCTGAGGTCCTGGTTGCCCTGGGCGATCTCGGCGCTGGCCGTGGCCACCGACTCGGACCCCACACGCACCGTGCTCACCACCCGCGACAGGCTTTCTTGCATGTGGGCCAGTGAACGCAGCAACTGGGCGGTTTCGTCCTGACCCTCCACCATGACCCGGCTTGAAAGATCGCCGGCGGCCACGGTTTCGGCCAGCGTCACGGCACGCCCGACGGGGGCCGTGATGGAACGCGTGATCACGTAGGCGACGAAGACACCAATGGCGATCGCGATGACGGTCAACGTGATGATGGAGGCCATGGCCGTCTCGTAAACCCCCTTGGCCCGCACTTCCGCGTCGTCGCTGGCCTTGTATTCGAAGTCGGCCAATTCATCCATGGCCGCCTGCCACTCCCGCTGGGCGGGCACCATGTCGCGCGTCAGCATCTGCGTGGCTTCTGCATTTCGGTTCGCCAAGCCGAGTTCGACGACCTTGTCCGTGATGGCGTCGGCACGGGCGCGGATGGTCTTGGTTTTGGCGAGCGTGTCTTTTTCGGCTTGGCTCGTGCTCGCCAGACTTTCCAGCATCTTGGCGAGGTCAGCTTCCAACTTGGAGTAACCGCTTCGGGTCTCGAGCAGGCTCTTGTGCGCGGCACGTATGCCGGCTTCCTCAGTCTGGAGCACCACGTCACGCGCCAGCGCACCGATATGGGTGATGGTTTCACTCATGTTCTCGGTCAGCTTCACTTTCTCGTTGTTCTCATCGGTGATGGCTTGCAGCTCCTTGTAGACCTGTGCCATGCGGCTGATGCCCAGCAATGAGACCACCGCAAGCAGAACCAGGATCACGCCGAATCCCAGGCCCAGCCTGGCGCCAATGCGCATGTTCTTCAGATAGTTCACGATGTTTCCTCAGAGTGGTTTTTAGAAAGATGCTGCTCAAGAAAGGGGCGCAGCGCAGGCGCGAGCGCAAAGGTATCCATAACAAGGGTCGAACCCAGGCCAGTGCGACTCAGCGTGCCCTGACAACCTCTTGCGCGCTTTTCCGGTCATGGACTCGGGTCCGGGCCGCGTCCGCAAACCCCCAACTGAGCCGGGCAGGGAAGTAAAACGCAGGCGTATTCAAGACGCAAGGGGTAATTTAGCCATTCACGGCCCGTCTGCGAGGCCCCGGTTCCAGTTTTGTAGGCGCGTGCGGGGGCCTATCGTGAAAAATTCACCGCAAACGCGCAAGCAAAACGGTGGCCGCCCAGTCGCTTTGTCCGCGCAGCCGCTTCGGGTCGCATGGGATCTGGCACGCATGTTGCATGTTTTCATGTATACAAGATGACTTGCGGCCCCATGGTGCACTTACCTTCTCCTGACCCAGCTCTCACCCCGTCTTCTGCGTCGGAAGGCGCCCGCGCCTGGATACGCCACCGAGAATCACCACTGCAAGGCGCGGTCACGGGGTCTTTGACAGGCTTGCACTTCGCGGTGAAAGACAACATCGACGCGGCGGGCCTGCCCACGACGGCAGCCTGCGCCGCCTTCGCGTACTCGCCGCAGGCCCACGCAACGGTGGTGCAAAAGCTGCTCGATGCCGGTGCGTCCTTGGCGGGCAAGACCAATCTTGATCAATTCGCCTGCGGCTTGAACGGCACACGCTCGCCCTGGGGCGCGGTGCCCAATGCCTTTGATCCGGCGTATGTGTCCGGTGGATCCAGTTCCGGCTCGGCTCATGTGGTGGCCAAGGGGCAGGTGGATTTCGCCCTGGGCACGGACACGGCGGGCTCGGGCCGGGTGCCTGCCGGCCTGAACAACATCGTCGGGCTCAAGCCGTCCAAGGGCCTGATCAGTGCGCGCGGCGTGGTGCCGGCCGCGCAGAGTGTGGACTGCGTCTCCATCTTTGCGCGCAGCGTGGGGCTGGCTGCGCAGGTGTTGGCCGCGGCGCGGGGCTATGACCCCGCAGACCCGTATTCACGCACGCTGACCCTGGCGGACCGGCCTTTCCCCAAGACCTTCCGCTTCGGTGTGCCCGATGCGCTGGCCTTCTTCGGCGACAGACTGGCTGAGGCCGAATTCGAGCGTGCGCGTGCCGGCCTGCGTGAATTGGGTGGCGTGGAGGTGCGTTTCGCCTATCAGCCTTTCGCCGAAGCGGCGGCGCTGCTGTATGAAAGCGCCCTGGTGGCGGAACGCTACGCCGCCATCCGCGACTTCTTCGACGCGCATGAGGCGGCCGTGATGGAGCCCGTGCGGGGCATCATCGCCCAAGGGCGCTCGTATGACGCTGCGGACCTTTGCATCGCACAGACGCGTTTGCGCGCTTTGGGTCAGCAGGCTGCGGCGCAATGGCGAGAAGCGGGTGGACAGGGCATGGACGTGATGCTCGTGCCCACGGCCCCCACCCACTACACCATCGCCCAAATGCAGGCCGACCCGGTGGCGCTCAACCGCAACCTGGGTGCTTACACCAACTTCGTCAATCTGCTGGATTACGCGGCCCTGTCCGTGCCCAGCAGCATCCGGCCCGATGGCCTGCCCTTTGGCATCACCCTGATCGGCCCCTGCGGCAGCGATTGGCAGCTGGCCGAATTGGGCCAGCGTTACCACCACGCCACGGGTTTGACGCAAGGAGCGACGGGCGAGCCCTTGCCCGCGCCGGTGCCCATCCCTGGCATCAGGTCCTCATCGGAGGCCCCGTCCACCGTGCGCGTTGCGGTGGTGGGTGCCCACCTCTCGGGCATGCCCCTCAACACACAACTCACCGAGCGTGGTGCCCGCTTGCTTGCGCAGACCACGACCGCGCCGCACTACCGGCTCTACGCCTTGCCCGGCACGATGCCGCCCAAGCCCGGCCTGCAGCGCGTGGCCGAAGGGCAGGGCGCGCGCATCGCGGTCGAGGTCTGGGAGATGCCGATCGAGCACTACGGCTCCTTCGTCGCGCTCGTGCCCGCGCCCTTGGGCATTGGCACGCTGTCGCTGGACGACGGCGGCAATGTGCAGGGTTTTCTGTGCGAGGCGCTGGCGCTCAACGGCGCCCTGGACATCACGGCCCATGGCGGTTGGCGGGCCTACCTCGCGGCGCAAGCCGTGCCGACCCCACCGCAGGCCTGAAACCTGCGTGCCTCTCTTCAACCCACTGTGCAGGAGCTTTCCATGAAAGACAGCCAACGTTCCTTCCTTCCCTCCTCCGTCGCGACCACGCGCCGCAAGCTCGTGCAGGCCGGGGGCGCGGCCGCCATGCTGGGCGTGCTGGGAGCACCGGCTTTGGTGCGCGCGCAAAGCGGCCCCAAGATCCGCATTGGCTACTGGCCCATCGCGGCGGGTCTGCCTTTTTATGCGGCCATCGAACGCGGCTTCTTCAAGGAAGCCGGTTTGGACGTGGAGGCCTTGCGCTTCGCCGGGGCCCAGCAAGTGATGGAGGCCGTGTTGTCCGACCGCGCCGACGGCACGGCCAACGGCACCGGTTCGGCCAACATCGCCATCGGCGAGCTGGCTCAGCCGGGTACGTTCAAGATCTTCTGCTCCAACCCCAGCAACGCCAAGAACGTGCTGGACCAAGTGCTGGTGCCCAAGGACAGCCCGGCCAAGACCATCGCCGACCTCAAGGGCAAGCGCGTGGCCTCCGGCCCCGGCATCCAGAACGTGACGCTGGCCAAGACGGTGTTCGAGCGCGGCGGCGCCACCGGCGTGACGGTCGTGGAGCTGCCCATCGGCCAGCACGTGGCGGCGCTCGCCGCAGGCCAGGTCGACGGCTGCTACACGCTGGAGCCCACGGGCACCATCGGCCGCATGAACGGCACCACCCGCATGCTCGAAGCCGGCGTGATCGCCAAGTACGTGCTGGGTGACCCGATGGCGCCGTGGTTCGGCGGCTCGGCGTCGCTGTCCTCGGCCTTCATCAAGAAATACCCGGCCGAGGCCAAGAAGTTCATCGCCGCCTACGGCAAGGGCGTGCAGTTCGTGCGCAGCCAGGCCGTCGAGGCGCGCCAGTACCTCAAGGGCTACACGGCCATCGAAGGCGCGTTGACCGGCGAGGTGCCCCTGGCCGCTTACACGATGTACAACGAGTTCACGCCGGCCGACGTGGCGCACTTCCAGAAGTTCTTCGACCTGTTCGCCGAGAAGGGCATCTTCTCCTCGCGCCTGATGGTCGACACCATGCTCTACAAGGGCTGAAGACCATGACGGACTCCACCTCCGCTGGTGGCCAGCGGTCTGCCAGCCCTTGGGCCCAGGCCGTTGGCGGGGCGCCTGCCGTGCCGCGCAAACGAAACTGGGCCAAGGCCTTGCCCTTCATCGGCCCGGCCTTGCTCTTCATCGTCTGGGACTTGGTCGTGCGCTTGGGCATGGTCAAGCCCATCCTGCTGCCGCCGCCGGCTGCCACCGTCAGCACCTTGCTCAACGGCCTGGCCGGGGGGCCGTTGCTGACGGACTTCGTCGTCACGTTGTGGCGGACCGCGCAGGCCTTCCTGATCGCGGCGGTGGTCGGGGTGCCCCTGGGCGTGGTGCTGGGCAGCGCCGAGAAGGCCTACCGCAGCGTGGAGTTCCTGATCGACTTCTTCCGTTCCACGCCGTCCTCGGCGCTGATCCCGCTCTTCCTGATGATCTTCGGCGTGTCCGACATCAACAAGGTGGCGATCGCGGCCTTTGGTGCCCTGCTGATCGTGGTGTTCAACAGCGCCTACGGTGTGATCAACGCGCGCAAGCAGCGCGTGATGGCGGCCAAGGTCATGGGCGCCTCGCGGTGGCAGATCTTCAAGGACGTGCTGATCTGGGAAAGCCTCCAGCCCAGCTTCGTGGGCCTGCGCTCGGCCGTGTCCATGGCCCTGGTGATCGTGATCGTGGCCGAGATGTTCATCGGTTCCGACAGCGGCCTGGGCAACCGCATCATCAACGCGCAGCAGGTGATGAATGTGAAGGACATGTACGCCGCCATCCTGTCGGCCGGCATCCTGGGTTATGTGCTGAACATCCTGTTCCTCGTCGCCGAGCGTCGAATTGTTCACTGGAGTGGAAGATGAACGCAGCGCGGAATCGCTTCAAGCCAGCGAACGCCCTCTTTTCATTGGGGGGCGGCGACAACATGTCGCGCGCAGCGTGGGAGAAAACATCATGAGCGAGGTTCTGAATGCCCCCGTGGTCGCCGACGTGCCGCTGGCACCTTTCCGGCCTGGCCCGGCGGGCACCCACATCACCATCCGCAGCTTGACCAAGTATTTCGCAGGCTGGCCGCTGTACGAGAACTTCGACCTCGACATTCCCAAGGGCAAGATCGTCTCGGTCTTCGGGCCGAACGGCTGCGGCAAATCCACGCTGATCAACATGATCGCGGGCCTGGTGCCCATCGACAGCGGCGAGATCCTGTTCGACGGCAAGTCGCTCCAGGACACCAAGATCGGTTACGTCTTCCAGAACTACCGCGAGGCCATGTTTCCCTGGATGCGCACCATCGACAACATCGCCTACCCGCTCAAGCTCGAAGGCCAGAGCAAGGCCGAGGTGGACCGCCGCATGGCCGAGCTGGTAGCCAGCTTCGACGTCAAGTTCGACCTCAACCGCTATCCCTACGAACTCTCGGGCGGGCAGCAGCAGACCGCGTCCATCATGCGCGCGTTGGCGCCCAAGCCGGAAGTGCTGTTCCTGGATGAGCCATTCTCGGCGCTGGATTTCGAGATGACACTGTTCATCCGCGAGAAGCTGCAAGAGGTCTTCATGCAGACCGGCACCACCATGCTGCTGGTCTCGCACGACCTGGAGGAGGCCGTCTACCTGGCCGACCAGGTACTCTTGCTCACCAAGCGCCCGACCCGCGTGGCTGAAATCCTGCCCTACGACGATGCCCGTCCGCGCACGGTCGAGACCTTGTCAGAGGCCAGCTTCGTCGCCACCAAGAAGAAGAGCCTGGAGATCTTTCAGCGCGAGGTGCGGCGCTAGCGCTGGCGCCAAAGGGCCTAGGCCCCAAGCGGTGTGTTGGCCGCCGCGGGACGGCTTCAGCCCGGGGGCTTCAGATAGGCCTCGACCATGGCGCGGCATGTATTCAGGTTGGATTTTTGCCAGCTGGGCTTGAGCAGGTCGCGTTTGAGGATGTGCGAGAGCGTGTGGGCGTGCTGCCGGCCGTAATAGGCCAGGCCGGCCATGGCGATGTAAAGCTGCAGGGCGTCGATGTCCGCGCGCACTTCGCCCGTCGCCGCGCCGCGCGCCAGCAACTGCCGGATGCGGCCGACCACCGGTGCCGCCATCTGAGGGATGCGCTCGGACAGCGACAGGTGCCGCGCCTCGTTCAGGTTCTCGAAGGCCAGCAGCTTGCGCAGCTTGGGATGGTCGGCGAAGTGCTCGGCGATGAAGTCGAAGGCACGCAGCAGTCCCTCCATCGGCGGCAAGTCATCGGGGATGGCCTGCAACTCCGCCTGGCGCAGTTGCGCCATCACCGTGTCCAGCACCTCCAGGTACAGACCGTCCTTGCCGCCGAAGTAATGGTAGAGCATGCGGATGCTCGTACCTGCCGCTTGCACGATGCGGTCGGTGCGCGCGCCGCTGTAGCCGTGGCTGGCGAATTCTTCGACGGCGGCTTCCAGCAGCCGGGCGCGGGTGCGCTCCGGGTCGCGGCGGACGGCGGGACGGCTCTTGGCCTGCTTGGACGTGCTGCTGGGGGCAGCGCGTGCCGCAGTGGGCGCGGCCGCGCGGCGCGGTGTGGGACGGGTGCTCAAAAACGGGTTTCCTAAGCGGTCGACAAGGCCACGGCGAGGTCGAGCAGGCGCTCGTCATGGCCAGGCGCGGAGATGAAAGACAGTCCGATCGGCAGACCTTGGGTGTGGCGCAGCGGCAGTACGAGCTGGGGCAACCCGGCCAGTCCGGCCAGTGCGCCCAAGGCCAGCGCGTGGTCGTAGAAGGCGTTGCGCGTTGCGGCGTCCGCGCCGCGGTGCAGCGCGACGGTGGGCGCGGCCGGAACCAGCCAGGCTTCGTCCTGCCCCAGTCGCTCACGCAAGGCACGCGCCGCGTCGGTGCGCCACGCGCGCCAGCGCGCCCCGATGGACTCGTCCAAGGCCAATGCACCCGCGAAGCGCGGTGCGATCGCGGGGCCGAAGCGCGGGCGTCGCGCGCGGATCCAAGGGCCGAGGTGGGTGCGGATTTCCAAGCCCTGGAGTGTGGCATAGGCGGTCAGCCAATCACGCCACGGTGCCGTGCCCTGTTCCTGGGCGACAGCGGCGTCGCCCTCGCCCTCACCAAAGGCCAGGCGCTCCTCCCGCAGACCGGCGCGCCGGGCCCAGTCCAGCAAGGCCTCGCGCACCTCGGGGGAGGCCAGGGCGAGTGTGTCTTGCGCGATGCACAGGCGCAGCGGAGCACGAACGGGGGTTGGGGCGGACGAGCCACCGAGCAACACCTGCCCGGCGTCGCGCAGCAGCGCGGCATCGCGCGCGAACCAGCCCACGGTGTCCAGGCTGGGCGCGAAGGGCAGCACGCCGCTCAGGGCAATGCGTCCATGCGTGGGCCGCAGGGCGTGCAGGCCGCAGAACGAGGCGGGCACGCGCACCGAGCCGCCGGTGTCCGTGCCCAGGGCCAGGTCGGCTTCGCCCCAGGCCACGGCCACGGCGGAGCCGCTGGACGAGCCGCCGGGCAGGCGCCCGGGGTCCAGCGGGTGGACCGGCGTGCCGAAGAAGGCGTTCTCGCCTTCCAAGCTGAAGGCCAGTTCATCGGTGACGGTCTTGCCGACGACGCGCGCGCCCGCGGCGCGCAGCGCGGCGACGCAGGGCGCGTCCGCCGCTGCCTCGCCGTGCGAGCTCGCCCAGTCGGGGTTGCCGCCGCCCGTGATCGTGCCGCCCACGTCGATCAGGTCCTTGACGGCCAAACGCACACCCGCGAGCCGGCCGGGTCCGGTTGGCTCGCGTTCCGCACGCGGGCCAGGGACGAAAGCACCCGAGGGGTGGGGCGCCGGATCACCCGCGCCGGACAGGTTCATGCTGGCAAGGCGCGCAGCACCGCCGTGGAGTCGGTGACGAAGCCGAAGCATTTCTTGACGTTCCAGATCGTCGCCTCGGTGCAGAAGTAGGGCGAGCTTGTGGCGCAGCAATCGCTGAGCATGACGCAGCCATAGCCCAGGAAGTTGGCGTCGGTCAGCGTGTGCAGCACGCATTGGTCGGTGTTGCAGCCGGCGAACAGGATGCTCTTGACGCCCAGGTTGCGCAGGATGCTGTCCAGAGGGGTGTCCCAGAAGCCGCTGATGCGGTGCTTGTCCACGAGGTAATCGCCGTCATGGGGTGTCAGCTCGTCGACGATGGCGGCGGGCCAGGAATCCTTTTGCAGCACATGGCCCTTGCCATTGGGCAGCGGGTCGCCCAAGCCCACGCCCTTGCCGCTGTTCTTGTAGAGGTGGATCTGGTTGGGCGACATGTTGGCCAGGTCTGGGCGGTTGCCCCAATTCACCCAGATCACCGGCACGCCGGCCTGGCGCAGCGCGGGCAGCAGGGCTTCCAGCGGCGCGATGGGCGCGCGGTCGGCCTGGTAGTTGCCGCCGATGTGATCGACCCAGCCGCCCTCAGTGCAGAAGTCGTTTTGCAGGTCGATGATGACGATGGCCGTGCGGCGCAGGTCCAGCACCACGTTTTGCGGCTCGGCGTCGATGCGCGCACGCACGGGCGCGGGCGGCTCCACCGACATGTCGACCTCGCGCTCGCTGGCCACCCAGTAGTACTGCGGGGCCAGGCCCAGGGCGTTGTCGGGGCGCGGGTCGGGAATGTAGGGGTGAGGTTTCATGGGAACTCCTGCGATGAAGGACCAGGGGACACGGATGGGGGCGCGGTTTTGGACAGGCCGTGCCACGGTTTGGTGCGATGGCGCGCGCGCGCACCACCCGCGCACCGCGAACGCCCCGAATCGCCGTCCGCGGGCCTCGAAAACCGGCCTTGACGGGGCGCCGCGGCTGGCATCGTTATTGCAAGAGGCATGCCTGTAAGTAATCAGTTATTTACTTGCCGCAACCCATACGTTGAAAGGTCTCGTCATGGAAGCTTCCGTTTTCTCCCGTCGTGTGTTCGCCCTGGGTGGCCTGCTCGCCGCCTTCTTGCTGGCCGTGCCGGCGCAAGCCGCCGACCCCCTGGCCGTTGGCATCCTGATTCCTGGCTCCAAGTCCGACAAGGGCTGGATGGAGTCCGGCTATGACGGCTTGGTCGCCGCGCAGAAGGAGCTGGGCGCCAAGATCAAGGTGCAGATGATCGAGAACATCAACTACGCCGACATGGAGCAGGCGTTGACCAACCTGGCCAGCAAGAACGCCCTTGTGATCGGCGTGGGCGGTCAGACCCAGGCCGCGGTGCTCAAGGTCTCCAAGCGTTTCCCCAAGGTCAAGTTCTCCATCGTCGGCGGCAACAAGTCCGAGGAACTGGCGAACGTCGCCGGTTACGACGTGAAGCAGGCCGAGATCGCCTTCGTCGCCGGCGCCGCCGCCGCCATGCTGTCCAAGAACGGCGCCGTGAGCTATGTCGGCGGCATGGAGATCCCCTCCATCGTCAACGCCGGCAAGGAATTCGGCAACGGCGCCAAGTACATCAATCCCAAGATCAAGTACTTCGAGAACTACACGGGTGACTTCGACAACGTCGCCAAATCCAAGGAAGCCACCCTGGCCGCCATCGCCCAGGGGGCCGACGTGCACTACCACATCCTCAACCTCGGCCTGCGCGGCCTGGAACAGGCGGCCAAGGAAAAGGGCACCAAGATCATCGGCAGCTACACCAATTACTGCGGCAGCGATCCGCTCTACGTGGCCTACAGCATCACGGGCGTGGGCTTCCAGGTGCAGTACGCCATCAAGGAAGCGGTTGCAGGCACCTGGAAGGCGGGCTACAAGCCCTTCGGCCTGGCCATGGGGCCCAAGGCGTCTGACATGGTGATCTGCGGCGGCACGGCCGAGCAGAAGAACAAGCTCGAACAGATCAAGAAGGACATCCAGTCCGGCAAGATCAAGGTGCTGGAAGGCTGAGCCATGCAGGCCGGTCTGCCCACCTCGACCCTGACGCACGGCGATGGCCGTGACGGCGGCGGCGCGGCCCTGCTGCGCCTGGATGGCTTGTCCAAGCGCTTCGGGGCGTTGCAGGCTTTGGGTGAGGTGTCGCTGGAACTCCACCCAGGCGAGGTGCACTGCTTGCTCGGCGAGAACGGCGCCGGCAAGTCCACGCTGTGCAACCTGGTGTTCGGCGTGCACCAGCCCGACGCCGGTGCCATGACGCTGGCCGGTGCGGCCTACCAGCCGCGTTCGCCCGCGGATGCGCTGGCGCAGGGCATCGCCATGGTGCACCAGCATTTCAGCCTGGTGCCCGACATGACGGTGCTGGACAACCTGCTGCTGGGCCAAGCGAACGACACACGTTGGGGGGTGCTGGATCGCAAGGCGGGCGCGGCGCGCATCCTGGCCATGCACGAGCGCTACGGCCTGGCGCTGGACCCGCACGCCCGCATCCAGGATTTGTCGGTGGGCGAACGCCAGCGGGTGGAAATCGTCAAGTGCCTGGCGCGTGAACCGCGCCTCCTGGTGCTGGACGAGCCCACGGCCGTGCTGCTGCCGGAGGAGATCAAGGCGTTGCTGGCCGTCTGCGAGCGCGTCGCTCAGCAAGGCTGCGGCGTGGTGTTGGTCACGCACAAGCTGGCCGAGATCCAGCAGATCGCGCGCCGCGCCACGGTGCTGCGCGCGGGCCGGGTGGTGGCGCGTTCGGACGCGCCCGCGCGTGAGATCGACACGCTGGTGCGCGCGATGATCCAGCGCGAACTGAACGCCCCGGCCCACGCCTCCGCGCCCATGCCGGTCGCATCGTTCTCATCTCTTGCCTCGTCCGGGCTCACAGCCGGACCTGCTGCAACATCCTTTGCCCCGCGCGCGCCCGGTCAGCCCGTGCCCGAGGCCGCCTTGCATGCCGATGGCCTGACCGTGCGCGATGCCGACGGCGTGCTGCGCCTGGACAACTTCACCCTGCTGGTGGACCCCGGCGAGATCGTCGCGGTCGCGGGCGTGGAGGGCAATGGGCAAAGTGAATTGGGCGCCGTGCTCTCGGGCATGTTGGCGCCGACCGAAGGCCGGTATTTCATTCAGGGGCAAGAGATGACGCGCGCCACGCCGCGCGCCCTGACCGGTGCGGGTTGCGGTGTCGTGCCCGAGGACCGCCATGCCCTGGCCTGCGTCACGGGCATGAGCGTGGCGGAGAACCTCCTGCTCGACCGCCTGCGCGATTACCGCCGTTTCGGCCTGCTTGACCGGACGGCCATGCGCGAGGCGGCGCTGGACCTGATGCGGCGCTTCGACGTGCGCGCGGCCAGCCCGGACGTGGCCTTTGGTGGACTGTCCGGCGGCAACCAGCAAAAGGCCGTGCTGGCGCGTGAACTCACGCTCGACCCCTTACGCTTCCTGCTGGCGGCGCAGCCCACGCGCGGTCTGGACGTGGGCGCGGTCGAAGCCGTCTACGGTCATATCCGCGCCGCGGCGGCGCGGGGTGTGGGCGTGCTGCTGATCTCGTCGGAACTGGACGAACTGCTGTCGGTGGCGCACCGGGTCGTGGTGCTCTACCGCGGCCGCATCATGGGCAGTTGCGCGACGGCCGGGGCCGACCGCGCGCGCATTGGTGCCTGGATGGCGGGCCATCGAGAAGAGGAAGAGGTGCTGGCATGAGTTGGAGGACCTCCCTGCTGATCCGCTTGCGGCCCAGTCCTGTCCTGCTGGTGTCGGCGGTGGCGGTGTTGTTGGCTTTCGGGGTGGGCGCACTGCTGATCGCCCTGATGGGGGTGCCCGTGGGCGAGGCGGTGGCGGCTTTCGCCGATGGGGCTTGGGGCTCGCCCTATGCCCTGGCGGCCTCGCTCAACCGTGCCCTGGTCTTCATGCTCGTGGGCCTGGGGTTCATCCTGGCCGAGCGCGCCAGCCTGACCAATGTGGGCGGCGAGGGGCAGATCGCCGTCGGCGGCATCACGGCCACGGCGTTCGCGCTGTGGGCGCCAGTGGCGGCCCTGCCCTGGGGGCTGTCCTTTGTCGTGCCTTTGCTGGGGGCCTGCTTGGCGGGTGCGCTCTGGGGCGGCATCGCGGGGGTGCTCAAAGTCAAGGCGGGGACCAACGAGGTGATCGCCACGCTGCTGCTGTCCTTCATCGCGATCTGGATGGTTTACGGCAGCGTGCAGTCAGAGAGCCTGCTGCGCCGACCCATGACGAGCTCGGCCACGCTGCCGGAGTCTTTGGAGATTCCCGAGGCCACGCAGTTGCCGCTGCTGACGGGGGATGCGTCCATGCCCCTGCATGCGGGTCTGCTGCTGGGCCTCGTGCTGGCTCTCGTGGTTGCGGTCATCCTGCGGCGCACGGTGCTGGGCCTGCAGCTGCGCGCCACCGGTCTGAACCCGCGCGCCGCGCGCCGCGCCGGCATGCCCATCGAGCGGCTCACGATCGGCGTGCTTTGCGCGGCCGGTGCCTTTGGCGGGCTCGCGGGGGCCTGCATGCTGCAGGGCGAGCAATACACGCTGAAGGCGGGCTTTTCTTCGGGTTATGGGTTTGACGGCCTCGTCGTCGGCCTGCTGGCGCGCGGCTCGATGCCGGGCGTGATCGCCGGGGCCCTGCTGTTTGGCTTCTTGCGCTCGGGCGGCATCAACATGGAGATGGTGGCGCAGGTGCCCACGGCCCTGGTCGTGGTGATCCAGGGCTTGATCATCGTGACGCTGGCGGGCGCGGCCCTGGGCATCCAGCGCATGGAGGCCCGCACACCATGAAAGGTCACCCATGATCGAACCCGAATTGGCCGCCGTCTTCATCGGCTCCAGCATCCGCCTTGCTGCGCCCCTGCTGCTGGCTGCCGCCGGTGAGTACGTGAGCGAGCGTGCCGGCGTGCTCAATATGAGCGTGGAGGGCATGATGCTGGCGGGCGCCTTCGCGGGCGCCACGGCTTCGTGGATGACCGGCTCGCCGCTGCTCGGCCTGCTGTTCGGCGTGCTGTGCGTGCTGCCGATTGCCTGGCTGCAGGCCTTCCTGAGCATCACGCTGCGCGCCAACCAGATCGTCACCGGCATCGGCATCAACATTCTGGTGCTGGGCGCCACCACGCTGGGCTACCGCGCCCTGTTTGGCAGCCGCTCGCGCGCTGAGATCCCGGGTCTGGACAAGTGGGCGCCGCCGGGGCTGGCCGACATCCCCTATCTGGGTGAGCACGTCTTCACGCAGACCTGGCTGCTGTATGCGGCGCTGCTGCTGGTCGTGGCTATCGCCTGGGTGATGCGTTCCACTGCCACCGGCCTGGCCGTGCACGCCGCCGGCATGTCGCCGCAGGCGGCCAGCCACTCGGGGTTGAAGGTCCGGCGCATCCGCTACGGCGCGGTGCTGTTCACCGGATTCATGTCGGCGCTGGCGGGGTGTTTCCTGTCCATTGGCGACATCCACACCTTCACCGAAGGCATGACCAGCGGCGCGGGTTACCTGGCCATCGCGGCGGTCATCTTCGGCAACTGGAAGCTGGGCCGCACCCTGCTGGCTTGCGGCTTGTTCGGCGCGGCCACGGCCTTGCAATTCCAGTTGCCCGCCCTGGGCGTGCAGGTGCCCAGTGCCTTGCTGATTGCCTTGCCCTATGTGCTGGCCCTGCTGGCCGTGGGTGGCCTGGTCGGTCGCCAGGTCGCGCCGACGGCGCTCGCCCAACCCTATGCAGGCCGTTGAATGAGGGAGAACTTGGCGTGAGCGACGACGAGATGTTGACCTATGTGCGTGCCTCGGCGCGCCTGCTGGACCTGCCCCTGGACGAAGCCCGCGCCGCGCGCGTGGCCGGGCACCTGCAACGCACGGCCGCGATGGCGGCCTTGCTGGAACGCCTGGACCTCGCGGTTGAGGACGAGCCCGCCGAGATTTACTGCCCCGCGCGGCCCGTGCCGGGAGCGTCCGCATGACGGGGATGCCCTTGAGAACCCATGAGCTGGCAAGTGCCATCGCCGCCGGGCAGCTCAGCGCGGCCGAGGCCCTGGGCCAAGCCATCGCGCGCATCGAGGCGACGGACGGGCGCGTCAACGCCTTCACCGCCCGCACCTTCGAACGCGCCCGGCGCGAGGCGGCCGACGTCGACGCCCGCCGCGCGCGTGGCGAGAGACTGCCGCCCCTGGCTGGCGTGCCCTACGCGGTCAAGAACCTGTTCGACATTGAAGGTGAGGTGACGCTGGCGGGCTCGAAGATCAATCGCGATGATCCGCCCGCGCGGGCCGACGCCGTGCTGGTGCAGCGCATGCGGGACGCGGGCGCGGTGCTGGTCGGCGCGCTCAACATGGACGAGTACGCCTACGGTTTCACCACCGAGAACTCGCACCAGGGCCCCACGCGCAACCCGCACGACCTGAGCCGCAGTGCCGGGGGTTCCTCGGGCGGCTCAGGTGCGGCCATCGCGGCCGGGCAGGTGAACATCACGCTGGGCTCGGACACCAATGGATCGATCCGCGTGCCGTCCTCGCTCTGCGGCGTCTGGGGGCTCAAGCCCACGTTCGGGCGGCTCTCGCGCAGGGGCAGTTACCCCTTCGTGCACAGCATCGACCACCTGGGGCCTTTCGCGGATTCGGTGGAAGGGCTGGCCTTGTCCTACGACGCGCTGCAGTACCCCGACCCGCAGGACCCGGGCTGCCATGCCCGCGCGGTGCAGGCGGTGCTGCCCACGCTGGCACAAGGCGTCGCCGGGCTGCGCGTGGGCGTGCTGGGGGGCTACTTTGAAGACCTGGCCACGGCCCCGGCCCGCGCGGCGGTCCTGGCCGCGGCCCGCGCGCTGGACGCGCGTGAACAGGTGCTCTGGCCCGATGCCGCCGAGGCGCGTGCGGCGGCCTTCATCGTCACCGCCAGCGAGGGCGGCAGCCTGCACCTGGACCACCTGCGCCAGCGCGCCGACGAGGCCGAGCCCCTGTCGGTGGACCGCTTCATCGCCGGGGCCTTGCAGCCAGCCGCCTGGATGACCCGCGCGCAACGTTTCCGTCGCGTCTACCGCGACAAGGTGAACGCTTTGTTCGCGCAATGGGATGTGCTGTTGGCCCCGGCCACCCCGATCGCCGCGCCCGTGATCGGCACGGAGTGGATCGAGATCCAGGGCGAACGCCTGCCCTGCCGTCCTTCGCTGGGTCTGCTGACGCAACCGGTGTCTTTCGCGGGCTGCCCCGTGGTGGCCGCGCCGCTGTGGCCCGGGGGCGAGGCGGGTCCGTTGCCGATCGGCGTGCAGATCATCGCCGCGCCCTGGCGCGAAGACCTGGCGCTGCGCGCCGCCCATGTGTTGCAAGCGGCGGGCGTGGCCTGCCTGAAGGAGACGACGCTGTGATGGAGATCAACCTGCCCGAGGTACTGGCCGAGGTGACCACTGCTTTCGAGCGCTACGAAGCCGCGCTGGCGGCCAATGACACGACCGTGCTGGACGAACTGTTTTGGGACAGTCCGCACACCCTGCGTTACGGCGCCGGTGAGAACCTTTACGGCATTGCCGCCATCCGCGCTTTCCGCAACGCGCGCCCCGCACCCGGAGCACGCGAACTGCTGCGCACGGCCATCACCACTTACGGGCGCGACTTCGCGACCGCCAACGTCGAATTCCGGCGCCCGGGGGTGGACCGCACGGGCCGTCAGAGCCAGACCTGGCTGCGCACGCCCGAAGGTTGGCGCGTGGTGGCCGCGCACGTGAGCTGGATGGGCTGAAGGGATGGAACCGGTGTGTGCGCTGAACGGAATGACGTGTGGGACACGACGTGAGCTGCATGCCATGAATTGCATGCCCTGGCAGTGAAAGAAAAGGAGGTCGACCGTGCACATCAACGCCCAACCCTTCGCCTACGAATGCGACCCGCGCGCGACGGCGCTGGTCCTCATCGACATGCAGCGCGACTTCATCGAACCCGGCGGTTTCGGCGAGACCCTGGGCAATGACGTCTCGCTGCTGGCCGCCATCGTGCCGGCGTGCCGCTCGGTGCTGGCCGCCTGGCGGCGCGCGGGCGGTTTGGTGCTGCACACGCGCGAGGCCCACCAGCCTGACCTGTCGGACTGCCCGCCGGCCAAGCGACTGCGTGGCAACCCCAGTCTGCGCATCGGTGATGCGGGCCCCATGGGCCGCATCCTGGTCGCGGGTGAACCGGGCAACCAGATCATCGACGCGCTCGCGCCGGCCCCCGGCGAGCTGGTGATTGACAAACCTGGCAAGGGCATGTTCTGGGCCACGGGCTTGCATGAAAAACTGCAGGCGCGCGGCGTGACCCACCTGATTTTCATGGGCGTGACCACCGAGGTTTGCGTGCAGACCTCGATGCGCGAGGCCAATGACCGCGGTTACGACAGCCTGGTGCTGGAGGACTGTACCGAGAGCTATTTCCCGGCCTTCAAGGCCGCGACCCTGGAGATGATCCGCGCCCAAGGCGCCATCGTCGGTTGGACGGCAAGGAGCGAGGCGCTGTTGGCTGCGCTAAAGTAGGCCCCGCGCCTACTTCATGCCCATGCCCACCCCTGTCACCCGCCGTACTGCCCGCCGCGTCACACCGCAGCCTCCCTCGCGTTCCGAACGGGTCTACGAGCAGCTCAAGCGCGACGTGGCCGATTTCCGGTTGGTGCCGGGCGACCGCTTCACCGAAAACGAACTCAGCGAGCGACTCGGCGTCTCCCGCACGCCCGTGCGTGAAGCCCTGTTGCGCTTGCAGCAAGAAGGCTTGGTCGAGGTGTTGTTTCGCAATGGCTGGCGCGTGCTGCCCTTTGATTTCGAGAAATTTGAGCAGCTCTACGACCTGCGCCTGGTCATCGAGACGGCGGCCGTGCAGCGCCTGTGCGGTGACGATCCCCAGGTGGACCGTGCCCGCCTTGAGGCGCTGGACGCCGTCTGGCTGGTGCCCGCCGAGCAGCGCAGCGGCGACGTCCGCCAGGTGGCGCAGTGGGACGAGGAGTTCCACGCCAGCCTGGTGGCCGCGGCCGGCAACGCCGAGATGGCGCGTGTGCACCGCGACGTGACCGAGCGCATCCGCATCATCCGCCGGTTGGACTTCACCAAGCCCGCGCGCATCGACGCCACCTACGAGGAGCACGCCAAGATCCTGCACGCCATCCAGCGCAAGCGCGGCGATCAGGCGGTGCTGCTGCTGCGCGCCCACATCGAGACCAGCCAGGCCGAGGTGCGCAAGATCACGCTGCACCAGGTGCATCTGGCGCGGCACGCACCGGAATCGGCGGCCTGATCTGGTCGCCTGACGGTCGCCAGGTGTTGGCGGGCGGGTGTGCCGCCCTTGCTGCTTACTCGATCACCGCCGCATGCGCCGCGTCGCCCTTGGGCGCGGGCGCCGGACGTTTGAGCAGCAGCACCAGGGGCAGGGCTGCGACGGTCACCCACATCATCAGGCGGAAATCCTGCAGGTAGGCCAGCACCGCCGCTTCACGCGTGACCAGACTGTTGAGGGTGGACAGGCCCGCCGTGGTGGACAGGTCGATGCCGCCGCTGTGCGCGGCCTGCTGCAGCGGCAGGCTCCAGGGGTTGATGTAACCCGCGAAGGCCGCGTGGTTGGCCTGGGCGCGCTGGGCCAGGTAGGTGGTGACGACCGAGATGCCAATGCTGCTGCCGATGTTGCGCATCAGGCTGAAGAGCGAGGTGGCGTCGCTGCGCCAGCGCGGGGCGATGGTGGCGAAGGTCACGGTCGACAGCGGCACGAAGATGAAGCCCAGCCCGAAGCCCTGGATCACGCCCGAGATGATCAGCTGCCGGTTGCCGATGTCGGTGTTGAACTGCGTCATCTGCCAGAGCGACAGGGTGGTGAGCGACAGGCCCAGCACGATGAGCTTGCGCGGGTCCACCTTGCCCGAGAGCTTGCCCACGATGACCATGGCCGCCATGGTGCCCAGCCCGCGCGGCGCCAGCACCAGGCCCACATCGATCACGGGGTAGCCCATCAGGTTGGACAGGAAGGGCGGCAGCAGGGCCATGGTGGCCAGCAGGATGATGCCGACGATGAAGATGAAGACCAGGCCGACGCTGAAGTTGCGGTCGCGGAACATGCCCGGCTCCAGGAACGGGTGTTCGTGCGTGAGCGTGTGCGTGATGAAGAGGTAGAAGGCAAACCCCATCAGCAAGGTCTCCACCACGATCTCGGGGCTGGCGAACCAGTCCTGCGACTCGCCGCGGTCCAGCATCATCTGCAGGGCACCGATGCCGAGGCCCAGCAGCACGAAGCCCAGCAGATCGAAGCGGCGGCGGTCCAGTGGCGTCTCGCGCACGTAAGCCGCGATGCCCAGCCAGGCCAGGATGCCGAAGGGCAGGTTGATGTAGAACACCCAGCGCCAGCTGTAGTACTCGGTCAGCCAGCCGCCCAGGGCGGGCCCGAGGATGGGGCCGACCATCACGCCCACGCCCCACATGGCCATGGCCGAGCCGTGCTTTTCGCGCGGGTAGGTGTCGAGCAGCACGGTCTGTGACAGCGGCACCAGGGCGGCGCCGAAGACCCCCTGCAGCATGCGAAAGAGCACGATCTGAGTCAGGTTCTGCGCCGCGCCGCAGAGCATGGAGGCGATGGTGAAGCCCGCGACCGACCAGAGGAAGATGCGCTTGCGGCCCAGCCGCGCGGACAGGATGCCCGTCAGCGGCATGAAGATGGCCGCCGCGACGATGTAGGAGGTCAGCACCCAGGAAATCTGGTCCTGCGTGGCGCCCATGGCACCCTGCATGTGCGGCAGCGCGACGTTGGCGATGGTGGTGTCCAGCGCCTGCATGATGGTGGACAGCATCACCGACAGGGTGATGAGTCCGCGATGCTGCACGTCAGACGCCGCGGGCGCGGTGGGCGTGGCGGTGTGGGCGCTCGGGGGAGCGGCGCTGTTGTCCAGCGCGGCGGTGTTGCTGCTCATGGCCTCGTCACCTGATCAGGAAAAGCGTGGGTGCCTGTGACGCGAATCAGAGCGTCAGCCCCAGGAAACGGCGGCGGTAGCCGGTGTCGATCTCGACGTGCGCGGAGAGGCCGGCACGCAGTTCGGGGGCGGTCCCCGTCCCCGAGGAACGGGCTTGCAAGGATTGCAGCCGGATGCGCACCGGCACGCGCTGGGCGATCTTCACCCAGTTCCCGGTTGCGTTTTGCGCGGGGATCACTGAGAACTCAGCGCCCGTGGCCGGGCTCAGGCTGTCCACCGTGCCGGTCCAGACCGCGTCGGGGTAGGTGTCCACGCGGATGACCACGGGTTGGCCGGCTTGCACATGGGTCAGGTCGGTCTCTGGGAAGTTGGCTTCGATCCACGGCTCGCCGTTGACCACCAAGGCCATCGCGCTGGCGCCCGGGCTGACGAACTGGCCGGGCTTGGGCGGCTTGTTCACCGTGCCCGGCAGCGAGGCGCGCACTTCCACGCGGGCCAGGTCCAACCGGGCCTGGGCCAGGGAGGCCTGAGCCGCCAGGTAGTTCGGGTGCTTCTCGATGGGCGCGGTCAGCGCGTTCTCGCCGCCACCCAAGGTCTCGCCGATGCGCTTGAGGTCTTCTTCCAGCGTCTGCACCTGCTGTTGCGCGATGGTGGCGGCGTCGCGCGCGTTGTCGTATTGCACGGCGGAGACGAAGTTGCTGGCGACCAGATCGGCTTGGCGTTTCTGCTCACGCAGGGCGGACTGGTAGCGCGAGCGCGCCAGCGCGATCTCGGCCTGCTTCTCGCGGTAGCCGGCGCGGGTGGCGGCCAAGTCGTTGCGAACCTGGGCCAGTTTCGCCTCGGCGCCTGCCACGGCCACTCGGTAGGGCGCGTCGTCCACGCGGAACAGCGGCTGACCCGCGGCAACGGTTTCGTTTTCCTGGACCAGCACCTGCTGCACGGTGCCTTGCACTTCGGCGCTCACCGGCACTTTGTCGGCTTTCACGTAGGCGTTGTCGGTTTCCACCTTGCGGCCGCCGTGCAGGTAGAGCCCGCCGATGAGCAGCAGGGCCAGGGAGGGCACCGCGATCAGCAAGAGGCGGCGTTGGCGACGGCGCTGGGTGTCGGGCGTGGAGGGGAGTGAGGTGGAGGTACTCATTGCTGTGAACCTTGAGGAGAGAAAACGGAGGGCAAGGAAAGAAACAGACGATGGAAGAATGGCGCGCGATGCGTCAGCGCTGACCGAGGTTGTCGCGCACGGTGCGCAGCACGTTCATCAGGGTGGCGGCTTGCGCGGCCGGCACGCCTTGCAGCGCCTCGGCATGCACACCCGCGGCCGTTTCCGCGATGGTTTCCAGGATCGGCGCGGCCTTGGGCAGCAGATGCAGCTGGTAGGCCCTGCGGTCTTGGGGGTCGGCGCGGCGCTCCACCCAGCCCGACTGACTGAGCTGATCAATCAGCCGGGCCAGGGTGATGGGCTGGATGTCCAGCAGTTCGGCCAGATCCACTTGGCGGATGCCGGGATGGCGCTCCACGTTGAGCAGAACCTTGGCTTGCGCCAGGGTCATGGAGGTGCCTTGCAGGCGTTGCGCGTAGATGCGGCGCATCTGGCGCATGATGTCCGCCAGCAAAAAACCGAGGGTGTCCTGGGAGCGTGCCATGGGGTGGGTCTGCGTCTGCGGATTAATAGTAAGCAATGCTTATTATATGCCTTGCATGCCATTTTGCAAGCGAGCTGCTTTCCCCCTGTCGGTGGCGGCAGGCTGTGCCCGGAGCGCGACGTTCTGCCTCGGCGCGAGCCGCTCGCCACGTCAGCGGGTATGACAAAACCCAGTCGGCGCGGGCGGATGGGTCATACTGCGCCGCATGACCCATCCCCTTGCCTTGAATCTTGCCCTGCAAGGCGGTGGCGCCCACGGCGCCTACACCTGGGGTGTGCTTGACGCCTTGCTCGCCGCGGGAGAGTCCCCGCAGTCCGAGGCCGGCGCGGATGAACCGGGCGCGGGTCTGGTGTTCGAGGGCTTGTCAGGCAGCAGCGCGGGCGCGGTGAACGCCGTGGTGCTGGCCGATGGCTGGATCAAGGGCGAGGCCGACGGCATCGGGGGCCGCGCGGGCGCGCGCCGGGCGTTGGCCGATTTCTGGACGGCGCTGGGCCAGAAAATGCCGGCCCACACCGTGGACCCCTTGGGCTTCGGTCTGGTCAGCCCCGGTCAGGGCGCCGTCAGCCTGGGTTCGGCTGGGCGCCTGCTGGCCAGCTGGGCCAGCCAGTTCTCGCCGGCGCAGATCAACCCCTTCGACCTCAACCCCCTGCGGGACCTGCTGGTCGCGCATATCGACTTCGAGGCCTTGCGCCGGCAATCGCCCTTCAAGCTCTTCATCGGCGCGACCCAGGTCAACACCGCGCGGTTGCGCGTCTTCCGAGAACACGAACTGACTGTGGATGTGATGCTGGCCTCTGCCTGCCTGCCGCGCATCCACCGCACCGTGGTGATCGAGGGCGAGCCCTATTGGGACGGCGGCTACAGCGCCAATCCGGCGGTTTACCCGCTGTTCCACGCCTGCCGCAGCAGCGATGTGCTGCTGGTGTTGCTCAACCCCCTGCGGCGCAGCCGCATGCCGCAGAGCGCGGCGGAGATCGAGACCCGCATCGCCGAGCTGGGCTTCAACACCCACTTCATGCGCGAGATGCGCATGTTCGCCGCGCTGCCGTCCTATTCGCTGTTCAACACCAAGCTGGAGCGTCGCTTGCGCGCGATGCGCTTTCACATGATCGGGGGCAGCGAGCTGGAAAGCCTGGCCCGCAGTGAAAGCAAGATGCTGCCGTATGCCCCTTTTCTGCAGTACCTGCACGCGCAGGGCCGCGAGCATGCGCAGGACTGGCTGCGCGACAACGCCGTCCATGTCGGACGGCGTTCCAGCATCGACGTGCAGGCCTTGTTCGCCTGAGCACGGCGCATACCCAGATCCGATTCGTCGCTGCTTGCTCTGGCCTTAGCCTTTCGCGGGCAGCACCGTGCCCGTGCAATCCCCGAAGCCAATGCGCACCGCGCCGGCTTTCTCACAATGGCCGCGCAGCGTCACTCGGTCACCGTCGTGCAGGAAGGTGCGCTGCTCGCCATCGGGCAGGCTCAGCGGCTGCTTGCCACCGCGGGTCAGCTCCAGCAACGCGCCCGCTTCCTCGAGGGTGGGGCCGGACAGGGTGCCGCTGCCGAACAGATCGCCCGGCTGTAGATTGCAGCCGCCGACGGTGTGGTGGGTGACCAGCTGCGCCAGCGTCCAGTAGGCATGCCGATAGCTGGTGCGCACGATGCGGTGCGCGGCTTGACCGGCCTGGCGCATGCGGCTGGTCTGGATCAGCACTTCGAGCTGGATGTCGAAGGCCCCGCCCTCGCGATTGGCCGCGCTGTCCAGGTAGGGCAGGGGTTGGGGGTCTCCGTCCGGGCGCGTGAACGCTGTGCGGTACGGGGCGAGCGCTTCCAGCGTCACGATCCAAGGCGAGATCGTGGTCGCGAAGTTCTTGGAGAGCATCGGTCCGAGCGGCTGGTATTCCCAGGCCTGGATGTCGCGGGCCGACCAATCGTTGAGCAGGCACAGGCCAAACACATGGTCCTCGGCTTCGACCAGCGGCACCGGCTCGCCCAGTGGATTACCTTGGCCGATGAAGATGCCCAGTTCCAGTTCGATGTCCAGCCGCTGCGTGGGTGCGAGCGTCGGCGCCGTGGTGGCGGGGTCGGCGCCGGGCGCCATCAACTGGCCCTTGGGCCGATGGAACTGCTGGCCTGACACGCCGATGCTGCTGCTGCGTCCGTGGTAGCCAATCGGCACCCATTTGTAGTTGGGCAGCAGCGGGTTGTCGGGCCGGAAGAGCCGGCCCACGTTGGTGGCGTGGTGGACCGAGGTATAGAAATCGGTGTAGTCGCCGATGCGCGCCGGCAAGGCGTATTCCACCTCGGCCTGGGGCGTCAGGTGGGCTTGCAGCACGGCTTGCACCGCGTGCGAGGCCTCGGCGCGCAGCCCCCGCGAGAGGGCCAGCCGCAGACCAGACCAGGCCGCGGGACCCAGCGCCATCAGCGCGTTGAGTGCGGCATCTTCACGGCAGAGCGTGAGCGCCGCGGCCAGGCTGGCGTCCAGCTTTAGCGCCTGATGGACCGCATGCGGCGCCAGGTCCAACACCTGGTCGCCGATGGCGACGCCGGCGCGGAACCGCTCGTCCGTGTGGCTGCGCCGGAAGATGGCGTAAGGCAGGTTCTGGATGGGAAAGTCGCTCACCGTGGCGGCTTGGGCCGCGACCGCGTCGCTGGCCGCGATCGCGGCACGGGGGTTCGCGGACACCACCCAACTGCGCAGTGCCGGGTCGTGGGTTTCGTTGAGACGGAAAGGGCGTGTCGTGGTCATGGAAGAGGGAACGGGGCAGGGGGAAGGTGGGTGGGGCGCTGTGGTCGGATCACTTCGCGTCGGCCAGTTCCAGCGAATGCATCCAAGCCGCGTGCTTGGGCGCGCGCTTGGTCTGGGCCCACTCGTTGAGCATGTCCCACTTGACCTCGGCCGCGCGCCGATTCAACTCGGGCGTGCTGGTGTCCACGGCCAGTTCAAGGCGGTGGCCATTGGGGTCGAAGAAATAGATGGACTTGAACAGGGTGTGGTCGGTGACGCCCACCACCTCGATGCCATCGGCCTGCAGGCGGGCCTTCACGTCTTCCAGGGTGTCCAGGCTGTCCACCTCGAAGGCGATGTGCTGCACCCAGGCAGGCGTGTTTTCGTCGCGGCCCATCTCGGGCTGCGTGGGCAGTTCGAAGAAGGCAAGCACGTTGCCACCGCCTGCGTCGAGGAAGATGTGCATGTAGGGGTCATGCGCTTTGGTGGAGGGAACATAGTCCTCGGCGAAGGCGAGTTGGAAGTCCATGTTGAGGTACTTCTGGTACCACTCCACGGTCTGCTTGGCGTCCTTGCAGCGGTAGGCGACGTGGTGGATCTTGGATATCTTCATGAGGAGCTCCTCGTGGCATGGGAAGAGTGAAGGGCGATGGGCGGACCGGTCGGGCGTGGCTCAGAGCGCGGATGTGGCGTCTTCGTCCTCGGGCTCGCTGGCGTCCGCGGCGCCATGGGCCAGCGCCAACCCATGGTTGTGCGCGACCAGGCGATCGAGCAGAGCACTCAGCTGGGTTTGCTCAGTCGGCGTGAGACAGCCGACGATTTCCGCGTTGCGTTCGTGCACCAATTGCATGGCACGCGCGCAGGCCTTGCGGCCCGCCGCGGTCAGCGTCAGCGTGACGCCTCGTCCGTCTTGTTGACTGTCGCGCTTGCTGACCAGACCCAATGTCACCAAGGCCTGCGCGGCACGGCTGGCCTGGCTTTTGTTCAGGTTGGCGTAGCGCGCCAGGTCCTTGACCGACAGGGACTCGAAACGGCCGATGGCGGTCAGACAGCGGCCATCGCTCAGACTGAGCCCGACCGCCCCTGGATAGCGCTGCTGGGTCTCCAAATCACTCACCTTCTGCAGCAGATGCAGCCGGTAGGTGAAGGTGCGTTCCAGCGGGGTGGGGTCGGGGGTCTGAGTCACGCTCACTCCACCGTGATGTTGGCGGCCTTGATCACCGGGCCCCACTTGGCGCGCTCGGCCGCGGCGTAGGCGGCCATTTCCTCGGGCGTGCTCTGGATGGCTTCCAGGCCCAGCGCGATCAGGCGGGCCTTGACGTTGTCGTCGTTGAAGGCGTCGTGCAGGGCTTTATGCAACTTGGCCACCACGGGCGCGGGCGTGCCAGCGGGCACGACCACGCCCTGCCACGCATAGGCTTCAAAGCCTTTCAAGCCTTGTTCGTTCAGCGTGGGCACGGTGTTGAAGCCGCGCACGCGGCGGTCGCTGGCCACGCCGATCGGCTTGAGCTTGCCGCTCTCCAGGAAAGCCTTGCCCGCGGCGGTGTCCACGAACATGAAGGGAATCTGGCCGCCGACCACGTCCTGAATGGCGGGCGCCGCGCCGCGGTAGGGCACGTGCGTGAGCGTGAGCTGCGTCTGCTGAGCGAAGAGCGCGGTGGCCAAGTGGTGCGGGCTGCCCGCGCCCGGTGAGCCGTAGTTGGCGCCGTTGGGGCCGGACTGCTGGGCCTTGGCCCAGGCGGTGAATTCCTTCAGGTCCTTGGCGGGCACCTGCGGGTTGACGGCCAGGATCAGCGGAAAGCGCACCGTCAGGCCGATGGGCGCGAAGCTCTTCTCGGCGTCGTAGGGCAGCTTGCGATAGAGGAAGGGGTTGGCCGCCAGCGTGGCCGTGTCGGCCGACAGCAGGGTGTAGCCGTCCGCCTTGGCTTCGGCAACGTAGGCCGCGCCGATGCTGGTGGCCGCGCCCGGCTTGTTGTTGATGACGATGGGTTGACCCAGCGTGCGGCTCATGGATTCGGCAAGGGTGCGGGCCAGCACGTCGGTGCCGCCGCCGGCCGGGTAGGGCACGACCCACTCGATGGGCTTGCTGGGGTAACTCTGGGCCGAGGCGGAGCCGGCGGCCAGCAGGCCGGCGGACATCAGCGTGGTGGCCAGGCCGGCCGTGAACAAGCGACGGGCGGTGTTGCAAACCGCGGGCGTACTGGGATGGGGCATGGTCTTGTCTCCTGATCTGGTTGAAGCCGTGTGTTCCGGCCGATGAACTGTAGCGCCGTTATGGTTGCGCGTGCAACCATCTGGAGCGCCCATCAGCTAGGGGTTTGCCCGGGCGGAAGGTCTGTCGGTGCACATGTGTTTGTGTGTTGTCCCCCGCGCGGCAGCGGACGGGTCGAGGCCTGGGCGTCCGACCAGGAACACCGGGTGCCGGGGGCTCGGTGCGTACGCCGTCCGGCGTATTCCTGCACGAGGCCACCTTTTTTACATTGGCCTTGCTTTCTTCCCACCCACCTTCCCTCATCGAACGGAGTCCTCCCCCATGAAATCCCAACGTCGTTACACGCTCAAGGCGCTGGCCGCGGCCACCGCCGTGTCCACCTTCGGCCTGACGGGCCTGTCCGCCCAAGCCGCCGACACCATCAAGGTGGGCGTGCTGCACAGCCTGTCCGGCACCATGGCCATTTCCGAGACGGTGTTGAAAGACACCGTGCTGATGGCCATCGACGAAATCAATGCCAAGGGCGGCGTGCTGGGCAAGAAACTCGAGCCCGTGATCGTCGACCCGGCCTCCAACTGGCCCCTGTTCGCCGAGAAGACCAAGCAGCTGCTGACGCAAGACAAGGTGGCTGTGATCTTCGGCTGCTGGACGTCGGTGTCGCGCAAGTCGGTGCTGCCGGTCGTGGAAGAACTCAACGGCCTGCTGTTCTACCCCGTGCAGTACGAGGGTGAAGAGCTGTCCAAGAACGTGTTCTACACGGGCGCCGCACCGAACCAGCAGGCCATTCCCGCCGTGGAATACCTGATGAGCAAGGACGGCGGTTCCGCCAAGCGCTTCGTGCTGTTGGGCACGGACTACGTGTACCCGCGCACGACGAACAAGATCCTGCGTTCCTTCCTGCACAGCAAGGGCATCAAGGACGAAGACATCATGGAGGAGTACACGCCCTTTGGCCACTCCGACTACCAGACCATCATCGCCAACATCAAGAAGTTCGCCTCCGCTGGCAAGAAGACGGCCGTGGTCTCGACCATCAACGGCGACTCCAACGTGCCCTTCTACAAGGAACTGGGCAATGCGGGCTTGAAGGCCACCGACGTGCCGGTCGTTGCATTCTCGGTCGGCGAGGAAGAGCTGCGTGGCGTGGACACCAAGCCCCTGGTTGGCCACCTGGCCGCCTGGAACTACTTCATGAGCATCAAGAGCCCGGCCAACACCGAGTTCACCAAGAAGTGGGCCACCTACGCCAAGGCCAAGGCCATCCCCGGCCACAAGGACAAGCCGCTGACCAATGACCCGATGGAAGCCACCTACATCGGCATCAACATGTGGAAGCAGGCCGTCGAGAAGGCCAAGACCACGGATGTGGACGCGGTGATCAAGGCGATGGCCGGCCAGACCTTCAAGGCACCGTCGGGCATCACGTCCAAGATGGACGAGAAGAACCACCACCTGCACAAGAGCGTGTTCATCGGCGAAGTCAAGGCCGATGGCCAGTTCAACGTGGTGTGGAAGACCCCGGGTCCGGTCAAGGCCCAACCCTGGAGCCCCTACATCCCCGAGAACAAGGGCAAGAAGGACGAGCCGGACGGCAAGACAAAAATGTAATCCCCCCCGAGTCGGCCCTGGCGGGCCGCCCC
>NZ_AEGR01000023.1 GCF_000211835.1 Hylemonella gracilis ATCC 19624
CCTATCTCAAATTCGTTTGAGCAGGATGGTGATGGAAGCCAGCTGAACGAAGCCGAGGAAATTGCGGGCGTAATACTCCCAGCGTGTGAGCAGGCGGCGCTTCCACTGCATCCAGGCAAAGAACCGTTCGACCAGCCAGCGCCGCGCGTAACGGCGCAACGCGCGTCCATCCTGGGTCTTGAGTTTTCGGCGATTGGTTCGGTGTGGCGCGATCAATTCCACGCCCTGTTCAGCCAGTTGCGTATCCAGGCCATCGCTGTCGTACGCCTTGTCGCCAATCAGATGTTCA
>NZ_AEGR01000022.1 GCF_000211835.1 Hylemonella gracilis ATCC 19624
CCTGCGCTCGCAATCGCAGGAACTGGTGCAGACCGTGGCGGTGTTCAAGCTGAGCAGCGGCGGCAACGCCGCAGGCGGCTTCAGCGGTGGCTCACAGCCATCCTTGTTGGCTTTGCGGTGAAGTTTTTGGCTCTCGGGTGGCCGAGAGCGATAAGGCTTGATCCTGCGTGGCGATTGAGCCTGGTCATTTGATGTCGCGCATCAGTATGCGGAGGTAAGCGTGTTCGGTACAAGAAAACTCAAGGTCGGCCAGCGTTTGGCGCTGGGCTTCGGCGTGGTTGTGGCCCTGGGTGTTGTCATCGCCTTGGGCAGCACGGTCAAGATGAACGGATTGGCGGGTGATCTTGAGATCATGTCTGGCCAGCAAATGTCCCAGATGCGGCAGTTCGTGCAGCTCAAGGACAACTTGAATGCCGCTGCGTTGAACTTGCGCAATGTGATGATCAGCACCAACCTTGAAATGAAGCCGAGATTCCGCGACATGGTGGAAAAACTCAAGGCTGACAACGAGAAATTGATCGCGGAGCTCGACAAGGTCACCGACACACAAGAGGGCAAGGCCTTGCTCGCTGCCATCAAGGAAAACAGCAAGGCTTATGAAGCCATCGCATCGCAAGCGATGGAGCTTGCGATGCAAGGGGATACGGCGGGCGCGGACAAGACCTTGTTCACCGTGCGTGAAAAGCGCCTCGCCTTGTTCAAGGCGGTCGACGATTCGATCCAACTGCGTTTCGATACTGCCCAGAATCTGGCCAAGGCCGGTGCTTCCACCGCCGCCACCAGTGCTTTGATATCGCTCGGACTGGCCCTTTCGATGGCCTTGCTCGGAGCCTTGATTGCCTGGCAAATCACGCGGCAGATCAGTGGTGAACTGGGGGCGGAACCCCATGAGGTTTCACGAGTCGTGAACCAGATTGCCGATGGTGACCTCAGTGCGACAGTGGAGGTGCGATCGGGCGATGGGGGGAGCGTTCTGGTAGCGGTCAAGCGCATGCAAGAGGCGTTGGTTCGTACTGTGACGGCGGTGCGTGAGGGCTCCGAGAGCGTGGCGACCGCCAGCGCCGAGATCGCGCAGGGCAATCAG
>NZ_AEGR01000021.1 GCF_000211835.1 Hylemonella gracilis ATCC 19624
TTGCGCCAGGGACACGCCGTCGTTGGCGTTGCGTGCGGCTTGGTTCAAACCGCGGATCTGAGCGGTGAAGCGCTCGGAAATCGCCAGGCCAGCAGCGTCGTCCTTGGCGCTGTTGATGCGCAGGCCGGACGACAGGCGCTGGATCGCCTGGGTCAGGGATTTGTCGCTGATGCCCTGATACCGCTGGGCGGTGAGCGAGTTGATGTTGGTATTGATGACAGATGCCATTGCAGATCTCCTGAATTGACAGCACTCTCATGGAAGACAGCCAGCCGCGGAGATGGCGTCTCCACAGCAAGCAACGCGGCCCAGTCCCTCGCGTGCAACGGGTCTTGGTGTTTGGCGCGAGAGGCCTCATGCCAAAGACCAAAACCCCCTGCAGAGACTAGTCCTCAGCTGCAGCATCGGCAGCTAGCACCAGAAACTTTAGAACTAAAGCGGGAAAAGAGGCCTTTTCCCCTCCCTTTTTTTCGCTTAAGGGGCGAATGAGCGCTCACTTTTGGGGTTTTACCCCCCCTCAGTCGGTCGGGCGCGCATTTCGGCAGCCCCGGCGGGAACTTGAGACTTAAATTTGAAAACTGGCCGGTTTCCACCCTATTTATCCAGCTTACGCCCGGGAACCCGCCACCCACAATCTTTCCCACGCAATGCCGGTTCCGTCTCATGGAGTCATGGCATGGAACCCGGCCTATCCCGTGAAGTGAGGGCCGCAACCCTGAACTTGAACTGAAGGAGTTTTCAATGGCAGCCGTCATCAATACCAACATCAACTCGCTGACCGCCCAGCGTAACCAGGGCATCAGCGACAAGTCGTTGAGCACGGCGATCCAGCGCCTGTCCTCCGGTCTGCGCATCAACAGCGCCAAGGACGACGCCGCCGGTCTGGCG
>NZ_AEGR01000020.1 GCF_000211835.1 Hylemonella gracilis ATCC 19624
GATGACCGCCACCGACTCGAAATCACCGATGTCGGGTACCTTGATTTCCAGGAGTGCCATGGTTGTTTTGCCCTCCGTGATCAAAGCAGCACGCGGCGGAAGTCGCCGAGCACCTGGGCCAGATAGGCGTTGAAACGGGCACCGGCCGCGCCATCGATCACGCGATGATCGTAGGACAGCGACAGCGGCAGCGTCAGGCGCGGCTGGAAGGCCTTGCCGTCCCAGACCGGCTTCATCGCGCCGCGCGACAGGCCCAGGATGGCCACTTCTGGCGCGTTGATCAGCGGCGTGAAGTAGGTCGTGCCGATGCCACCGAGCGAAGAGATCGAGAACGTCCCGCCTTGCATGTCGGCCCCGCCCAGCTTGCCATCACGCGCCTTCTTGGACAGCTCGGCCATCTCGCTGGAAATTTCCACCAAGCCCTTCTGGTCGGCGTTCTTGAGCACGGGCACGACCAGGCCATTGGGCGTGTCGGCCGCGAAGCCGATGTTCCAGTAGTTCTTCAACACCAGCTGGTCACCTTCCAGGCTGGCGTTGAACTCGGGGAATTTCTTGAGCGCCGCGACCGCCGCCTTGATCACGAAAGCCAGCATCGTGAACTTGACGCCAGATTTTTCGTTTTCCTTGTTGAGCTGCACGCGCAGTGCTTCCAACTCGGTGATGTCCGCGTCCTCGTAGCTCGTGACGTGCGGGATCATCACCCAGTTGCGGTGCAGGTTGGCGCCGCTGATCTTCTTGATGCGCGAGAGTTCCTTGCGCTCGATCGGACCGAACTTGGCGAAGTCCACCTTGGGCCAAGGCAGCAGGCCCAGGCCGGCGCCATCGCCACCACCAGCGGGCGCGGCGCCCATGGCCTGAGTGCGCACGCCGCCGCTCATCACGGCCTTGGTGAAGTTCTTGACGTCCTCTTCGACGATGCGGCCCTTCGGTCCGCTGCCCTTGACTTCCGCCAGGGGCACGCCGAATTCACGGGCCAGCTTGCGGATGGAGGGGCTGGCATGGGGCAGCGCGCCCACCTTGGCTTGTTGGGCCAAGGGGTCGTGCGCGGCCGGGGCGACCGCGGCAGCCGAAGCCACGGGCGCGGCAACGGGTGCAGGGGCCGCAACGGCAGGCGCAGGCGCCGGGGCCGGTGCAGTGGCCGGCGCGGATGCAGGAGCAGCGGATGTGGCGGAGGCTGGAGCCACGGCAGCCGGCGCGGCCGCAGCACCCGCCGCCTCCAGCATCAGCACCACCGAGCCTTCCTTCACC
>NZ_AEGR01000019.1 GCF_000211835.1 Hylemonella gracilis ATCC 19624
CGCGCTGTCGACACGCATCTTGTTCACCGTCACGGCACCCGCGTTCTGAACGGTCGTGTCAGACACCATGATGTCGTTGCCGGTGGCGTTGGTCAGGATGATGGCACTGCCCGTGGCGTTCAGGCTGGCGGTCACACCGGTCTTGGAGGCCTTGTCGTTGAAGGCGGAGATCGCTGCGGCCAGGCCGCTGGGCGTGTTCGACGTGTCGGTCAGGTTGAAGGTGATCGACTCAGGCGTGTTGCCGTTGTCCGAACGCAGTTGCAACGTGTAAGCACCGGTGGTCGCGAAGCTCAGTTGCGCGTTGGCGCGCGCTTCGGCCGTCACACCCGTCACGGAAGTCTGC
>NZ_AEGR01000018.1 GCF_000211835.1 Hylemonella gracilis ATCC 19624
GTGCCCGCCAGTGGCTGGCGTGACACGATGCGCCAGCTCCAAGGCATGCCGTCCTTGGCCGGGAGGTCCACCATGCTGGTCAGATAGTCCTGACCGTCGTTCCAGCGCAGCACCTCGAAGGGCGCGGTGGGGTCCTGGCGCTGTGGCACTTGCAAGCTGCCGACGTGCTTGCGCGGGTAGACGATGTTGCCAGACAGGTCGGCCAACAGCACCTCGGCCTGGCGCTGCGCCATGTTCTGCGTGACCATTGTCTCCAGAGCGCGCGTCGCTTGGCTCCAGTCCGCGGATGTGGCCAGAACGCCTCGCACCCGGCCGCGTTCATCCAGGATGGGCATGGCCAGGTCCACGGAGTTCAGGTGTTCCTCGGGTTCGCGTCGTTCCGTCTGCTTGGCTCGCAGCACGGCCTTGTGCATGTCGCCAACGTAAGGGCCTTTGAGCGCGGCCTGGAACCAGGGTTGCTGAGCCACCTTGGCGCCCACCAGCATGCCCTGGCTGGCCTGCCGCACCGTGCCACTGGGGTCGACCACGCCGACCCAGGCGTACTCATCGTAGGTTTGCTGGCGCAGCGTGAACAGCTCGCTCAGCGCCGGATTGTCCAGGCCCCCGGGCATGGTGATCAGAATTCGCTGCAGCAGGTGTACTTCCTTGCCGCGTTCGGTCCCGTGGGTCATCAGCATGCCGGCCACCGAACGCGCATTGACCTGCAGGGCTTGGCCGCCGAAGTCGGCGATTTCCTGAGTGGCGATCCGGCCGATGTACAGGCCGACGCTCATGACCGTGGCCAGGGACAAGAGGCCGAACCAGAGAGTCAGGCGACCGCGAAAATTGCCGGGATGCAGGCGTCGGGTCCATGTTAACTTCATGGTGCTCGTTCCTCATGAGATAGGAGACAGGTGTTTTTCGAAGCGAGCAGTGTAGGTGCGAACCCAGCGCCGCATGCATCTGGCTGATGGAGTCCGCGCGGCATGCGGTCCTTGGGCGGCGGGCCTCGGGGATAATCGCGCCCATGAGCGGCAATACCTTCGGTCTACTTTTCAGCGTCACCAACTTCGGTGAATCCCACGGTCCGGCCATCGGCTGTGTCATCGACGGTTGCCCGCCCGGCATGGACCTTTCGGTCGAGGACATCCAGCCCGAGCTGGACCGTCGCCGACCCGGCACGAGCAAGTTCGTCACCCAGCGCAACGAGGCCGATCAGGTCGAAATCCTGTCGGGCGTCTACGAAGGCAAGACCACGGGCACCCCCATCGCCTTGCTGATCCGCAACACCGACCAGCGCAGCAAGGACTATGGCGACATCCTGCAGACTTTTCGTCCCGGGCATGCGGACTACAGCTATTGGCGCAAGTACGGCCTGCGTGATCCGCGTGGGGGCGGGCGCTCTTCCGCGCGCCTCACTGCGCCCACCGTGGCGGCTGGCGCCGTGGCCCGGAAATGGCTGCGCGAAAAGTTCGGCATCGAATTCCGCGGCTGCATGACCCAGATCGGCGAGCTTGAGATTCCCTTTGAGTCCTGGGAGCATGTGCCGAACAACCCCTTCTTCGCGCCCGTGGCCGACACGTCGGCGCTGGAGCGTTACATGGAAGCGCTGCGCAAATCGGGTGACTCCTGTGGCGCGCGTTTGCGCGTGACCGCCACCCACGTGCCCGCGGGTCTGGGCGAGCCGCTCTACGACAAGCTGGACGCGGATATTGCACACGCGATGATGGGGCTCAACGCCGTCAAGGGCGTGGAGATCGGGGCCGGGTTCGCGGCGGTGTCGGACAAGGGCAGCACGCATGGCGACACCTTGACGCCCGAGGGTTTCGTCGGCAACAAGGCGGGCGGCGTCCTGGGCGGCATCAGCACCGGGCAGGACATCGAGGTGTCCATCGCCATCAAGCCCACCAGTTCCATCCTGGTTCCGCGTGCGTCCATCGACACGGCCGGTCAAGCCACCGAGCTGATCACCAAGGGCCGGCACGACCCCTGCGTGGGCATCCGCGCCACGCCGATAGCCGAGGCCTTGTTGGCCCTGGTGCTGATGGACCACGCCCTGCGGCATCGCGCGCAATGCGGTGACGTGCACCTGTCCCAGCCGGCCATCCCCGGCCACGTCGCCTAGGCCCAGTGAGGGCCGACACCCTTCTTTGTTCCTCTGGAAGATTCCACCATGCCCATCCTTCACGTTGAGATGCTCGCGGGCCGCACGCCCGAGCAGAAGAAGCAATACGCCCAGGCTCTGACCGAGGCGACGATCCGCACCCTGGGAGTTGCGCCCGAAGCGGTCGATGTGCTGATCACCGAAGTGCAGCGCCCGGACTGGTTCGTGGGCGGCGTGCCCTTCAGCGAGAAGAAGTAAAGCTCAGATCAGGGTGCGCATGGCGCGCGCAGTGTCCTGCAACACCGGCAGCACGCGCGCCGCGGCGTCCTCGCCGCTTTCCTGGCCCATGGGCATGGTGACGTTGAGCGCGGCCACCAGATCGCCATGGTGGTCGATCAAGGGCACCGCGATGCCGCGGTAGTTCAGTTCGAGCTGCTGTTCCGAGAGGGCCCAGCCGCGTTGGCGGATGCGCGCCATTTCCTCGCGCAGGCTGTCTCGGCAGGTGATGGTGTGGGAGGTGTAGGCCTTCAGCTCCTGACGGGTCAGCCAATCTTCGGCCTCACCCTCATTGCCCAAGGCGAGCAACAGCATGCCCGCCGCCGTGACCTGCGCCTGCACGCGCGCGCCCAGCACATAGCCCGTGTTCATGTTGCGGTTCGGGCCGTTGCGCGCGATGCACACGATCTCGTCGCCGTCCAGCACGCTGACGTAGGCCGTCTCGCCGATGCCCGCGGTGGCGCGTTGCAGGAAGGGCTGCACGATGCGCGGCAGCCGGGCCGATTCCAGGTAAGAGCGTCCGAGGCGCAGCACGCGCGGCGTCAGCCAGAAGAGCTTGCCGTCCGTGGCGACATAACCCAGGTGGACCAAGGTCAGCAGGTAACGACGCGTCGCCGTGCGCGTCATCCCGCAGCGCTCACCGGCTTGTGTGCTGGTCAGGCGGGGATTGGCGTCATCGAACGCCTCGATGACCGCCAGGCCTTTTTCCAGGCCGGCGATCCAGTCGCGTTTGTCGAGCGGGGGAGGGGAGCTGTGGGCGCCGGGGATCACGGGCGGCATTGTGCGGAGCGGGCGCATGGCGGACAGTTCAGGTGAAACCCTGGATGCGTTCGATCAGCGCGCAATTTTGATCGATATTCGCGCAATGCTCGGGGCGCTGTGGAACGAGGCGCCGCGGAATCCACTAAATTCGCGCCGATTCCCAATCTTCCACCCTTGATGACCCCTTGGTGCCCGCATCCCCATGAACCTGTCCCCTGCGCTTGTTCCCCCCGTGAGCGGGAGCACCGATCTGTTCCTGATACCGGGCGATCCGGTCGAGCAGGTCCGAGCGCCCGAAGTCTTCAACCGGGTGTTCGCCGCCTTGGGCATCAACGCGGTGCTGGTCCCGGTGCATGTGGCGCCGACGGACATCGAGTCGTTCGTGCGGGCAGTGTTCCTCGCGCGCAATGTGCGCGGTCTGTTCCTGGCCATCCCGCACAAGGCGCTGGTGATGGACCTGCTGGACGACTGTTCCCCCCTGGGCCGTCTGGCCGGTGCGGTCAACGGCATCCGGCGCACGGCGTCGGGCCGGCTGGAAGGCGGGCTCTTCGACGGGGAAGGCTTGCGGGCCTCGCTGGACCATTTCGGCATGGCCTACGCCGGGCGGCGTGTGCTCATCCTCGGTGCGGGCGGCGGTGCCGCCGCCATCGGGGCGTCGCTGGCGGGGGTGGCGGCCGAGCTGGCGCTGTACGACCCGGTGCCCGGCAAGGCAGCGGGCGTGGCTGCCCGCCTCGCCGGGGCTCGTGGGCAAGGGCAGGGCGGTGCGGCACAGGTGCGGGCGGCTCAGGACAACGATCCCGCCGGGTTTGACCTCGTGATCCACGCCTCGCCGCTGGGTTTGAGGGCCGATGATCCGCTGCCGCTCGATGTCAGCCGCATGGCGCCGCACGCGGCCCTGGTGGACATCCTGATGAAGAACCAGCCCACGCCCCTGGTGCGCGCGGCCCGCGCGCGCGGTCTGCATGCCCAGCCCGGGTTCGAGATGCTGATTCAACAAGCCCCGCTCTACCTCGATTTTTTCGGCTACCCCGAGGCGGCGCAGGCCGTGCGGCAGGACGCCACGTTCCTGCGCGAGCTGATCTATCCGACCGTGCTGGCGCGGGAGATTCCGCGCCCCGGCGACTCGGCACAATCCTGGGTCGCGCAAGCGCGGCCCGTGGTCAACTGACCGCTTGCCTCGATGCCCCACAGCGTTACCTCACCCTCAACAACTTAGGAGACATTCATGCAAAAACGTCACGCCCTCCAACTGCTGGCGGCTTGCGCACTCGGCGCCGCCTGCGCCACCACCGCGCTGGCGCAGCAAGTCGTCAAGATCGCCAACATCGTGGAACTGTCCGGCGCGGGCGCCACGGCGGGCACCAACTTCAAGAACGGCGTTGAACTGGCCGTCAAGGAAATCAACGCCGCGGGCGGCATCCTGGGCCGCAAGATCCAGTCCGCGACCTACGACACGCAGAGCAACCCCGGCGTGGCCAAGGGCCTGACGCAGAAGGCGGTGGACGAGGAGGTGTTCGCCATCTTCGGGCCGGTGTTCTCGGGCTCCATCATGGTGAGCATGGCCGAGTCGCGCCGCGCCGAGGTTCCCAACTTCACGGGCGGTGAGGCGGCCTCCATCACGCAGCAGGGCAACCCCTATGTGTTCCGCACCAGCTTCGGCCAGTCCACGAGCTTTCCCAAGCTTGCGCGCTACATCAACGGCAAGGCCAAGACTTTGGCCGTGGTCTACGTGAACAATGACTTCGGCAAGGGCGGGCGTGACGCCATCGTCAAGCTGATGGAAGGCAGCCCGACCAAGGTGGTGGCCGACATTTCCACCAACCAGGGCCAGATCGACTTCTCCGCCGCCGTGCTGGCGGTCAAGCAAAGCAACGCCGACGCCGTGTTCGTCTACACGAACGAGGAAGAGTCGGCCCGCGCGCTGCGCGAGTTCCGCAAGCAGGGCTGGACCAAGCCCATCATCGGTGAAACCACGCTGACCGGCCAGAAGGTGATCGAGCTGGCGGGTGAGGCCGCCAATGGCGCCGTGGCCCACGTGGGCCTGAGCGTTGATGCGCCGCCGACCCAGGCCTTCGGCGCCAAGTTCCAGAAGGAATACAACTACGTCTCGGACCACAACGGCATCAAGGGCTACACCGGCGTGTACGTGCTCAAGGCCGCGATCGAGAAGGCCGGCAAGTTCGACCGCGTCGCCGTGGCTCAGGCGCTGAAGAACGTCACCTTCACCGCCAAGCAGCATCCGGGCGTGCTGATGGACGTGAGCTTTGACGACAAGGGCGACATCGACCGCGAGAGCTTCATGGTCGAGGTCAAGAACGGCAAGCAGGTCGTGGTGGCCACGCTGCCGCCGCTGGGCAAGAAGTAATAAGTAGGAAGGAATAAGTGGGGGATCGGTTCATGAAGACCACCGCGCGGACCGGCGTGGAGTGGGGTGGTTTTCAGACCCGATCTTTTCCCCCGTGTTTGATCTTTCCGCGGACCACCGAGTCGCGCGGTCGGCGGGAGCCGCAATCCCATGACTGACTTTCTGCAATTACTGATCAGCGGCCTTGCCACGGGCGGCATCTATGCCCTCGCGGCCCTGGGCTTCACCCTGCTGTGGCAGGCCAGCGGCACCATCAATTTCGCCCAGGGCGAGTTCGTGATGCTGCCAGCCTTCGTGATGTTGGCTTTCATGGCCTTGGGCGCGCCGTTGTGGCTGGGCTTCGTGCTGGCCGCCAGTGTTTCGGTGCTGGTGCTGGGCTGGGCCTTCAAGCGCGGCGTGGTGGACCCGCTGTTCAAGTACGGGATGATGCCCATCGTGGTCGCGACCATTGGCCTGGCGATCACGATGAGCAACGGCATCCGCGCGGGGTACAGCGCCGAGGCGCATCCGTTCCCCAACCCCTTCGGCGACCATGTGTTCAACATCGCCGGCGTGACCATCACTTCCGGCGGCATCGGCACCCTGGTGACCGCGCTGGCCCTGGTGTTTGCGACGCAGGCCTTCATGACCCGCACCGTCACGGGCCGCGCCATGCAGGCCGTGGCGCAGAACACCGAGAGCGCCACCGTGCTGGGCATCAATGTGCCGCGCATGATCTTCTACGCCTTTGCCATCAACGCGCTGCTGGCCTGCGCGGCGGCCCTGCTGGTCACGCCGACCTACCTGGCCAAGTTCGACATGGGCGAGGGCCTGGGCACCAAGGCCTTCTTCGCCGCCATCATCGGCGGCTTCAACAACTCGCGCGGCGCCTTGCTGGGCGGCTTGATCGTGGGCGTCGCCGAGAACCTGGCGGCTGCTTATGTGTCCCCTGCCTACAAGGATGCCGTGGCCCTGTTGATCTTCATGGTGGTCATCCTGTTCAAGCCGCAGGGCCTGCTGGGTAAAAAAGAAGAGCGCAAAGTCTGAGGTCACCACCATGAAACGCATTTCCATTGCCGTGGCGCTGATCGCCGCCCTGGGCCTGCTGATCGCGCCCCAGTTCCTCAAGAGCTATGGCGTCTACCTGTTGACGTACTGGCTGATCTTCATCATCGCCATCATGGGCCTGAACCTGACGGTGGGTTACGCCGGCCAAAAATCGCTGGGCCACGCGGCCTTCTTCGGCATCGGCGCCTACGCCTCGGCCATCCTCATGAAGGCGGGCGTGAGCTTCTGGTTCAGCCTGCCAGCTGCCGCGCTGATCTGCTTCGGCGTGGGCTTGATCCTGGGCTTTCCGGCCCTGCGGGTGCAGACCATCTACCTGGCCTTCGCCACCCTGGGTTTCAACACCGCCGTCTGGCTGGTGATGCGCAACGAGGAATGGCTGACCGGCGGCACTTTCGGCATCAACAACATCCCGCGGCCTGAACTGCTGGTCTGGTCGCTCGAGAACAACCGCTATTACTTCTATTTCACGCTCGCCGTGACGCTGCTGCTGGCCTGGCTGCAGTGGCGCCTGCTGCGGTCGCCCTGGGGCAAGGCCTTCATGGCCCTGCGTGACAACCCCATCCGCGCCGAAAGCCTGGGCGTGCACATCCGCAACTACACGCTGCTGAGCTTCGCCATCGGCGCGGCCTTCGCGGGCGTGGCGGGCGTGCTGTTCGCGTCCCTGGTGCAGTTCATCGAACCCGCGCCGTTCACGGTCGGCGCCTCGATCATGATGTACCTCATGGTCGTCGTTGGTGGCCCCGGTTATTTCCTCGGGCCGGTGGTGGGCGCGGCGGTGGGCGTGCTGCTGCCGGAATGGCTGCGCTTCGCCCAGGCCTGGTACCTGTTCATCTTCGGCGCGGCGGTGGTGCTGATGATGATCTGGCTGCCCGATGGGCTGCTCAGCATCCCGGACCGCATACGCGCGCGGCGCCAGGCCCGTGCTGCCTCGGCCGCACGGTCCCGCGCCGCCGCCGCGCAAGGAGGCCAGGCGTGAGCGCCGTGGCTTCCCCTCCCGTGCTCAAGGTCCAGGGCCTGAAGAAGTCCTATGGCGCCATTCAGGCCGTGGACGGCGTGAGCTTCGAGGTTCGCCCCGGCGAGATCTTCGGCGTGATCGGCCCCAATGGCTCGGGCAAGACCACCATGTTCAACAGCGTGCTGGGGCAGATCAGCCCCGATGCCGGTTCGATCGAGTTGAATGGCGAGTCCATCACCGGGCTGTCGCCGCTGGAACTGAACCGGCGCGGTGTCGGCCGCACCTTCCAGACCCTGCAGGTCTTCGGCAAGATGTCGGTGCGTGACAACCTGCTCGTGGCCGCGCAGGAACACCAGGGCAGCCTCTTCAGCCGCCTGTTCGCGCCCGGCGACTCGGGCCTGGGCGGCCAGGCCGACGCGCTGATCGACCTGTTCCGCATCCGGCATGTGGCCGAGCAGCCGGCGGGCAGCCTGAGCTATGGCCAGCAAAAGCTGGTGGACATCGCCATGGCCTTCATGAGCGAGCCCGACCTGGTGCTGCTGGACGAACCCTGCGCGGGGGTCAACCCCAGCCTCGTGGGCGGCATCTCGGTGCTGCTCAAGCAACTCAACCGCGAGCGACGAAGCTCCTTCGTCGTGATCGAGCACAACATGGACTTCGTGATGGACCTGTGCCACCGCATCCTGGTGATGGTCGAGGGCCGCGTGCTGGCCATCGGCACGCCGGACGAGATCCGCGCCAACAAGCAGGTGCTCGACGCCTACCTGGGGAACTGACCATGGCCACCACTTCGTGCATTGAATTCCAGGACGTGGTCGCGGGCTACAAGGATTTCATGATCCTCAACAAGCTGTCCTTGCAGGCGCGGCGCGGCGCGATCACGCTGCTGCTGGGCCCCAACGGGGCGGGCAAGTCCACCGTGCTCAAGACCCTGTTTGGATTGCTGAAGCCCCGCCAGGGCCGCATCCTGCTCGATGGCCAGGACATCACCGGCGCTAGCCCGAAGGAGCTGCTGGCGCGAGGCATTGCCTTCGTGCCCCAGGGGCGCAACCTCTTCGGCCAGCTCACGGTGCATCAAAACCTCGAACTCGGCGGCATCACCCTGGGCATGAAGACCACGCACGCGCGCATTCCCGAGGTGCTGGAGTTTTTCCCGCGCGTGCGGGAACGCCTGCACTCCCAGGCTTCGGCCCTGTCCGGCGGCGAGCAGAAGCAGCTCGAGATCGGCCGCGCGCTGTTGCTGCGCCCCCGCGTGCTGCTGATCGACGAACCGTCCATCGGCCTGTCGCCCCTGGTGGTGCAGGATGTTTTCAAGCTGCTGCGCCGCCTGGCGGAGCAGGGCACGACCGTGCTGATGGTCGAGCAGAACGTCAAGAGCGCGCTCAAGGTGTCGGACGAGGCCATCGCGCTCGAGTCCGGTCGCCGCGTGCTGCAGCGACCGGCGGCCGAACTGTTGGCCGATCCGCACATCGAGCGCCTCTTCCTCGGCGGTGCGCACGCGGCCACACCTGCCGCCGCCTGAGCGGGGAAACTGGGCGCGGCGACTCCCGCTGGAGGACAATGCGGGCCTCGGCACCTCAGCCGAGCCTGTCCGAATCTGAAGCGTCTGAATTGCTTGAATTGTCTGCAGCGCCCGTATCGCTGGAATCGCCTTAAGCGCCGGAATCTTCAGAATCTCTCCAAGCGATCGTGGCACCGCCACCCCGAACCCTGACCCCATGCGCCTTGCCTTGCCCGGAGGGACCTTCACGGTCCTGCTTTTGTTGCTCCTGGGCGCGCAGCCCATTGCCACCGACCTGCACCTGCCGGCTTTGCCCGCGATCACGCGCGACCTCGGCCCGGCCAGCACCAGCCTGACCGTCTTCGCGCTGGCCTTCGGCATCAGCCAGCTCTTCAGTGGTCCGCTGGCCGACCGTTGGGGCCGCCGCCCGTTGTTGCTTGCCGGACTGGCGCTGTACGCCCTGGGTGCGCTGGGGGCCACGTTCGCGGGCAGCATCACGGTGCTGGCCGGCTGGCGCGCCGTGCAGGGCGTGGCCATGGCGGCCATCCTGATTTGCGCGCGTGCCGCGGTGCGTGACCGCTACAGCGCCCTGGAAGGGCCGCGTGTGATGGCGCTGGGTTTGTCTGGCCTGGGCGTGGTGGCCTTGCTCGCGCCGCTGCTGGGCGCGGTGATGACGCAGTACGCCAGCTGGCGCTGGGCTCTGGCTTGCATGACGGCTTACGCCTTGGGGGTGCTGGTCTGGTGTGCCTTGCGCTTCACCGAGACCCGCCCCGCCCGTGTCCCGGGCGGGCAGGGCAGCGCGCGCGAGGTGCTGCGCAACGCCAACTTCTGGGCCTGGAGCAGCCTCACGGCGGCCACCTATGGCGGCGTCTTCTGCTTTCTCTTGCTGTCGCCCATGGTCTACGTCGAGCGCCTGGGCCTCAGTCCACTCGCGTATGGCTGGATCCCCGCCAGCGGCTCCCTGGTCTACACCTTCAGCACGGCCTGGTGCCGCCACCGGCTGCACCGGCGCTCGGCGCTGGCCTGCGTGCAGCTCGGGGCTGGCTTCAGTCTGGCGGGCGCCGCGCTGCAAATCGTCGGGGCGATCTGGTGGCCCGACCGGGTGGCACCGCTGCTGTTGGGGCACTGGATTTTCGTGATCGGTCATGGCTTTCACCAGCCGTGCTCGCAGGCGGGCGCGGTGAGTGAGCTGCCCCAGGCGGCGGGCCGCGCGGTGGCCTGGTCGGGCTTCATCACCATGGCCGTGGCCTTTGTCCTGGGTCAGAGCGTGGCGCATTTTTCGCACGGGGCCGAGGGTGCGAACGGCCTGCAAGGTCCCTTGACCGGTACCTGGCCCGTGGCACTGCCCATGGCCTTGGCGGCCTTGGGCATAGGGCTCATCACACGCTGGTGGTTGCCGCGCGCTCAGTCCGCCTGACAGGATAGCCCTGGGCCCCGGCGAGACCGCCGAGCCAGACATTGCCGCAGGCCATGCCACGGCTCGCGGGCGGATGCTTCAGCGGGAGAGCCGGAAGCTCGCGACCGTTTGCACCAGATCGTTGGCTTGCTCGCGCAGGCCCTGCGCGGCGGCGGCCGACTGCTCGACCAGCGCGGCGTTCTGCTGTGTCATCTGGTCCAGGTGCTGCACGGCCTGGCCGATTTCCCCCAGGGTGTGCGCCTGCGCGGCGCTGGAGCTGGAGATTTCGCTGATGATCTGCGTGACCTGGCTGACGCTGCGCACCAGCTCGCCCATGGTCTCGCCGGTGTCGCTGACCAGGCGGCTGCCCCCATCCACGCGCTCGATGGAGGCGGAGATCAGCGACTTGATCTCGCGCGCCGCCTCGGCCGAGCGTTGGGCGAGGGAACGCACCTCGCCGGCCACCACCGCGAAGCCACGCCCCTGTTCGCCCGCGCGGGCGGCTTCCACGGCGGCGTTCAGGGCCAGGATGTTGGTCTGGAACGCGATGCCATCGATCACGCCGATGATGTTGCCAATCTGATTGGACGCATTCTGGATGTCGCGCATGGCGCGCACCACTTCCTCGACCATCGAGCCGCCCCGGTGGGCCACCTGGGAGGCCGCCTGCGCCAAGGTGTCGGCCTGGCGGGCCGCTTCCGCGTTCTGACGCACGCCGTCGCCCAGCTGGGCCATGGCCGCGCCGGTTTGCTCCAGGCTGCTGGCCGCTTGTTCGGTGCGGTTGGAGAGATCCTGGTTGCCCGAGGCGATCTCGCTGGACGCCAGCCGCACCTGTTCGGCCGAGTTGCGCACCGACGCGATGGTGAGGGCCAGCCGTTCTTGCATCTCGGTCAGGCTGCGGCTGAGTTCCGCCAGTTCGTCACTGCCTTGGGCGTCGATGCGCTGCGTCAGGTCACCCTCGGCGATGTGCGCTGTTTGCTGGCGCGCCATCTCCAGGGGTTGCGTGACGGAGCGCGTGATCATCAGCGCCACCGCCACGCCCAGCACCGAGGCCAGGCCCAGCAGCGCGATGACCATGGCGCGGGTCAGGTGGGCCTGGTCTTCCATCTCGGCGGTGGCCTTGGCGACGCTGTCGTGGGTGTAGTCCGCGTAGGCGTTGATGGCTTCCAGATAGCTTTCCATGGACGGGATCAGATCGGCTGAAATCCCCGCGACCACGTTCTCACCGGCTTCCTTGCGTTTGATCAATCCTTCCCGCAGGTCCTGGTAGACCTTGCGCTTCTGATTGATGATCTCGACCAGGCGCAGGGCCTCGGGAGGCTGCTCGATGCCATTGAGTTCCTTCTGCACCGCGTCGATGCGGGCGGAGGTTTCCTTGGATTTGCGCGTGAAGGCCGTGACGAACACCGGGTCGTTCACGGCCATGCTGACCAGCCGACGCTGAATGCTGACCTCGGTCAGCCCGGCCCATTGCCGGGAAAGATCGAGCGCATGCATGTCCACCTCGACCAGGCGGTGGATGCGATCGTTGAGCTGGCCGACGCGCAGCACGCCGACGACCGAGGCGCCGATCAGCAGCACCATGACCAGCGTGAAACCCGCCAGCACGCGGTTGCGCAGCTTCCAATGATTCAGGAAATGCATGGCATGCCCCTTTGATGTGTCGTGGGAGGTTGGGAGGACGGATTCAGGTAACCGGCCCTGAAACAGGCGGGTTCGCCGTGATCGAGAAAGATGGGTGAAAAGTGCACAAAAACGCAGTACCTGATCATAGAGGCCACGCTTGACATTTCAATGTCAACAAAGTCTTGAACCTCCGGCACGGACGCTCCCCCTAACCAGGCCCGTGGTCCATGGGCCTGAGCCAGGTTAACCTCACCGCCGCCAGGCAACGGTGCCAAGTTGACGCTCGAATCGCTTAGACTCAAACGCATGAAAACCCTCTATGTCTTCAACGGTCCCAACCTCAACCTGCTGGGCACGCGCGAGCCGAGCATCTATGGCGCACAGACCCTGGCCGACGTGCAGGCCCTGTGCGAACGCGCGGCGGCCCAGCATGGGTTGAAGCTGGATTTTCGTCAAACCAACCACGAAGGCGCGCTGGTCGATTGGCTGCACGAAGCCGGCCGTGCCCAGGCCCAGGGCGCGGCCATTGGTGTGGTGTTCAACGCGGGGGCCTACACCCACACCAGCGTCGCCTTGCACGATGCGATCAAGGGTGCGGGTGTTCGTCTCATCGAACTGCACATCAGCAACGTCCACGCCCGTGAGGCTTTCCGCCACCACAGCTACATCAGCCCCGTCGCCTCGGCCGTCATGGCGGGCTTCGGCGTGGGCGGGTATGCCTTGGCCATCGACGGCTTGGTGATGCAGCATCGCGCCAGCGAGGGCGTGGTGCGCGACGGCCGCGCGCTCGAAGCCCCGGCCGCGTCGGAAGGCGTGGCCCGCCTGCCGTCCAAGGACTGAGCGCACCGGCTCGCCCCGCTCAGCGCCGTGCCGCCAGCGTGACCGAAGGCGGCACGCCATAACGCCGGCGGTAGGCCTGAGCGAAACGCCCGAGGTGGGTGAAGCCGCAATCGAAGGCGATCGCGGCGACCGAGGCCGTCTCCACGGGGGACGCGCCGTCGGCTTCGCCGCGGGCGGCGCACAGCATCGCGTGAGCACGTTCCAGGCGCAGGGCCTGCAGGTGCTGCATGGGGCTGGTGTCGCGAAAGCGCTTGAAGGCTTCCAGCAGCGTGCGCGTGGAGGTTCCGGCTGCGGCGGCGATGTCGGCCAGGCGCAGCGCCTCGCCCGCGCGCTCGGCCATGCAACGTTCGGCGCGCAACACGCAGGCCGGCGCGATGCCCGTGGTCTGCAGGTTGGCGTCGTGCGTGTCCGTCCCCCAGCCTTGGCCCTCGTGCAGCAGGTGCACCAGCAAGCGCTCCATCTCGACGGCCACCAGGGGATGGCGCCGCGCCGTGTCCAGCAGGGCGGGGGACCCGGCGATCAGGCGCAGTTGTTCGAGCCAGGCCTGCAAGCCGGGGCGCCGCAAATCCAGCGCGCCATGAAAGCGGGCCGCTGCGCCTTCCAAACCCAGATGGGCCTCGACCATGTGGCGGTCCAGCCGCAGCACGAACTGCTCGCAGTCGGGTGACAGGTCGGCGAGGAAGGAGTGACCCGGCGCGCAGACGACGCCGGTCCAGGGGCTGGCCGTGAAGGTGCGGCCCGCGCTGCGCACCTCGGCGTGGCCGCGCAGACAGAACATCAGCAAGTGGTAATCCTCCACCGCCTCCACGTCCACTTGCGTGGGTTGGCCGAAGAAGGCGATGGTGCCCAGGCCCAGTTCGCCCAGGCGCACGTAGTCCATGTGCGAACGCGAGGGGCGGCCCGTGCCCGCGCCCAAGGGGCGCAGCCGGTGCGGCTGCATGACCCGCGAGATGCGCTCGCGGGCCTCGTCCAGGTCGTCGGATTCGAACAGCCGGTGCGCGCGCAAGGCCCGGGGTTCGAAGGGGCCGACATCGGTGGCGACGGCTGCGGGACGGGGGGCGAGTTGCATGGCCGGTTCGGTGTTCCAGGAAACAGTCCGGAAGCGGGCAGCAAAGTGCAAGAAGCGCGCCAGGCCTCGCGCACCCTGCTTCACGCAGGTCAAGTTCCCGCGTGAAAGCCGCGCTAAATGGACAGCGCGCTGTCCGGTCTGCGGCAAACGGATAGCCGCGTGCCGCGAGTGTTCCAACAATGTGGCCATTCCCCGCCGCGCCGTCACGACGCGCACGGAGGGTTCAGTCACAAGGAGCACTTTGATGAATGACGTCGTTGACGTGGGCGCACCGAAAACGGGCGCGAACCCAGGGGCAGGTGCCTCGGCCGCCGCCACGGCCCAAGAAGCCGTGGTGCATTTCCCCCGGGCGGATGGTTCGCGCACGCCCTACAAGGTGTTCAGCTCCCAGGAGGTCTACGAGCGCGAGCAGGAGCGCATTTACCGTGGCCCGGTCTGGAGCTTCGTGGCGCTGGAGTGTGAGATCCCGAACCCCGGCGATTACAAGAGCACCTTCGTCGGCGACACGCCCGTGGTGGTGACGCGCACACCCGAGGGCGAGCTGGCCTGCTGGGTCAACCGCTGCGCGCACCGCGGCGCCATGGTCTGTCGCAACGCGCGCGGCAATGCCAAGGAACACACCTGCGTCTACCACCAGTGGAGTTTCGATTGCAAGGGCAATCTGCAGGGCGTGCCTTTCCGTCGCGGCAAGGACGGCGCGCCGGGCATGCCGGCGGATTTCAAGCCGGCCGAGCACGGCCTGAAGCAACTGCGCGTGGACAGCTACAGGGGCATCGTCTTCGCCACCTTCAGCGCGGAAACGCCGCCGCTGCCCGACTACCTGGGTGCTGAAATGCGGCCCTGGGTGGACCGCATCATGCACAAGCCCATCGTCTACCTGGGCTGCACGCGGCAATTCGCCAAGAGCAATTGGAAGCTCTATTACGAGAACGTGAAGGACCCGTACCACGCCAGCCTGCTGCACCTCTTTCACACCACCTTCAACATCTTCCGCGTGGGCATGAAGGCGCGCTCGCTGCCCGACGCCACGCACGGCCTGCACAGCATCATCACCGCGACCAAGCCCAAGGAAGAGAAGGAAGACACGGCCGATGCGTACAAGCAGCAGGCCATCCGTTCCATGGACGAGGGCTTCCACCTCGAAGACGACTCGGTGCTGGGTTTCGTCTCCGAGTACGAGGAAGACTGCACCAACCACATCCAGACGATCTTTCCGCAGCTCGTGCTGCAGCAAATTCACAACACCTTGGTTTGCCGCCAAGTGCTGCCCAAGGGGCCCGACCAGTTCGAGCTGGTGTTCCACTTCTTCGGCTACGCCGACGACACGCCCGAGCTGCGTGCCTTGCGCATCAAGCAGGCCAACCTCGTCGGGCCGGCGGGCTACATCTCGATGGAAGACACCGAAGCCACGGAACTGGTGCAGCGCGCCACCCTGCGCGATGGCGATGCCGCGTCCATCATGGCGCTGGGCTTGACGGACGGCGAGCCCAGGCAGGACACCATGATCACCGAGAACCTGATCCGCAAGTTCTGGGCGGGGTACCAGAAGCTCATGGGCTATTGAAGAGAACGGGAAGAGGAACACGACCATGACCACCCTGACGCTCAACAAACCGGTGAGCCCGACCACAACCGCACCTGCCGCGGCGACGCTGGAGTCCATCACCCTTTGGTTCGAGATCAGCCAGTTGCAGGAACGCTACTGCGCCGCGCTGGACAACAACCGCCTCGAAGACTGGGCGGCGATGTTCACGCCCGATTGCCTCTACGAGATCGTGCCCAAGGAAAACGCCGACCTGGGCTTGCCCATCGGCCTGATCTACTGCGACAACCAGAAGATGCTGCGCGACCGCGTGCTCTCGCTGCGCCACGCCAACATCTACGAAGACCACAGCAACCGCCACATGACCTCGGGCCTGACCATCCAGCCCGTCAGCGCGAACGAAGTGCAGGTCGAATCCAGTTACGTGGTCATCCAGACCCGCACCAATGGTGAGTCCTTCGTCTACCAGGCAGGCCGTTATCTGGACCGCATCGTTCGCACGCCCGAGGGCTGGCGCTACAAGAGCAAACGGGTGATCTACGACACCTCGCGTGTGATGACGCTGTTGGCTACGCCCATCTGATGCAGAGGCATTGACCATGAATGAAACCGTTGCAGACCTCCAGTGGCATGACGTGGGCGAGCCGGACGACTTTCCCGATGGCGCGGTCTGGCCCGTGGTGGCCGCTGGCATGCCGATTGCTGTATTCCGCGCGGGCGAGGCACTGCATGCGCTGCACGATTTGTGCACGCACGGTGCGGCCAAGCTGTCGGACGGCTATGTGGAGAACGGCTGCGTCGAATGCCCGCTGCACCAGGGCCTGTTCGACATCGCCACGGGCCAGCCCTGTGGCGGGCCGGTCACGCAGGCCGTGCGGAGTTTCCCGATCCGCGTCGTCACGAGGGACGGGGCAGGCCGGGTCGAGGTCGGAATCGGTTAAAACTCCGAGCTTTGTCGACGTTGGGTCGATGCCGGGTCGGATTTCCTTTGATTTTTCCAACATGGAGCATGCATGAAATCTTCTTTCTTTCCCACCGCTCTGGCGGCTTTGGCCCTGAGCTTCGGCCTGAATGCGCAGGCCGCTGATCCGGTCAAGGTCGGCTTGGCCCTGGACTTGTCCGGCCCCTTCGCGGTCGGCGGTGCCGAGGCGCGCGACGCGATCAACCTGGCCATCAAGCTGCTGGACAACAAGCTGGGCGGCTACCCGGCGGAGTTCATCCAGGCCGACACGGCCGGCAGCCCCGACCAGGCGCGCCAGATCGTGCAGCGCTTCGTGCAGCGCGACAACATCGATTTCTTCACCGGCCCCGTGCCGTCCAACATCGCGCTGGCCGTGGGCCCCGTGCTGTTCGGCGCCAAAGTGCCCTACATCAGCAGCAACCCCGGCCCCAGCCAGTACGCGGGCGAGCAGTGCAACCCCTATTTCTTCGGCCTGAGCTACCAGAACGACACCTGGGACGAAGCCGCGGGCCAGTGGGCCAGCGACCAGAAGGTCAAGAGCGCCTTCCTGATCGCGCCGAACTACCCGGCGGGGCGTGATCACCTGGGTGGCTTCAAGCGCACCTACAAGGGCGAGATCGTCGCCGAGGTCTATGGCAAGGTCGGCCAGATCGACTACGCGGCCGAGCTGGCGCAGATCCGCGCCGCCAAGCCGGCGGCCGTGTTCTTCTTCCTGCCCGGCGCCATGGGCATCAACTTCATCAAGCAGTTCGTCGCCGCCGGCCTGTCCAAGGACGTGCGCCTGATCACCGGCCCGGCCTCGGCCGAGGAGGACACCATCGCCGCCGTGGGCGAGCCCATCCTGGGCCTGTACTCCACCTCGCCCTGGTCGCATGACTTGCCCAACGCCGCCAACCAGAAGTTCGTGAGCGAGTTCCGCAAGGCCTACGGCCGTTACCCCACCTTCTACGCCGCGCACGCCTACGAGGCCATCATGGCCATGGACGCCGCCGTCAAGGACGTGAAGGGCAAGGTCGACGACAAGGAAGCGGTGCTCAAGGCCCTCAAGGCGGCCAACTTCGCGTCCATCAAGGGCAGCTTCAAGTACGGCAACAACCAGTTCCCGATCCAGGACTACTACCTGCGCGTGATCGAGAAGAACAAGGACGGTGTGCTGACCAACAAGACGCTTTCCACGCCGCTCAAGAGCTACCGCGACGCCTATTACTCGCAATGCAAGATGTGAATGTGCTCCCCCCCCGAGGCGCCTTCGGCGCCTCCCCCGGGCACGGCAGGGCCACTTGCGTGTCCGGGGCGCTCCCAGCGGCTCAGGCTTTGCCGGTTCCGCGGGAGCCCTGGGTTGGGTTTGTAGCGCGCGGACGTTGTTGGTTATGACCCCCATACTTTTTGTCGAGCAGATGCTCAACGGCATCGGCTATGGCCTGATGTTGTTCCTGCTGGCCGCCGGTTTGACACTGGTCTTCGGCATCATGGACGTGATGAACCTGGCCCACGGCTCGCTCTTCATGGGCGGGGCCTATGTGGCGGCCCAGGTGCACACCAGCAGCGGCTCCTTCCTCGCAGGACTGCTGGCCGCCCTGGCCGTGGTGCTGCTGGTTGCCCTGGCGCTGGAAGCTTTGCTGGTGCGGCACCTCTACGGGCGTGACCACCTCGCCCAGGTGCTGGCGACCTTCGGCATCATCCTGGTGGCCGACGACGCGGTGAAGATGATCTGGGGTCCGGCGCCGTTGATGGCGTCCTCGCCCACCGCCTTGGTCGAACCGATCGAGGTCCTGCCTGGCCTGCCTTACCCGTCCTACCGCTTGCTCATCCTGGGGGTGGGCCTGCTGGTCGCGCTGGGCCTGTACCTGCTGGTCAACCACACCCGCGTGGGCATGCTGGTGCGCGCAGGGGCCTCCAATCGAGCGATGGCCGAGTTCATGGGCGTGCGCGTGGGCCGGGTGTTCTCTGGCGTCTTCCTGCTGGGCGCGGCGCTGGCCGCCTTGGCCGGTGCGTTGATGGGGCCGATCACGGCGGTGCAGGTCGGCATGGGCGAGGAGATCCTGATTCCCGCCCTGGTGGTGTTGGTGATTGGCGGCATCGGTTCGGTGCGTGGCGCTTTCATCGCGGCGCTGCTGGTGGGGCTGGTCGACACCTGCGGGCGTGCCTTCGTGCCCATGGCCTTGCGCGCGGTGCTGCCCCCCGCGGCCGTGTCCGATGTCGCGCCGCTCGTCGCGGGGCTGGCCATGTATGCCTTGATGGCGACGGTGCTGGCGTTCAAGCCTGCTGGTCTGTTCCCTGCGCGAGGCTGAAATGAAACTGGCTCGTTGGCTGCCCTGGGTGGCGCTGTTGTTGCTGGCGGTGTTCCCGCTGGTGGCGCCCTCGCTGGGGCTGGACTTTTACGTGGGCTTTGTGCGGCGCGTGCTGATCTTTGCACTGGCTGCCGCGGGCTTGAACTTCATCCTCGGTTTCGGCGGTCTGGCTGCGCTGGGGCACTGCGGCTTTCTGGGCGTGGGCGCCTACACGCTGGTCGCGCTGGCGCACTCGGGTGTGCACAGCGCCTGGCTGCTTTGGCCCGCGGCCCTTCTGGTGGCGGCGCTGGCTGCCGCCCTGATCGGCCTGGTGGCGCTGCGCACGCGCGGCGTGTACTTCATCATGATCACGCTGGCCTTCGCGCAGATGCTGTACTACGTGGCCGTCTCGCTGCGGCCCTATGGCGGGGACGACGGCTACAACCTGGTGACGCCCACTTCCTTCGGTGTCGGTCTGAACACCCTGAACGACAGCGTTTTCTACGGGGTGGTGCTGGCCTTGTTCACGGGTGCCATGCTGCTGTTCAACCGTGCCACGCGCTCACGCTTCGGCCATGCGCTCATGGGCGTGCGCGACAACGAGACGCGCATGCGGGCGTTGGGCTTTCCGGTGGGGCGCATTCAACTCGCTGCCTTTGCCATCGCGGGGGGCGTGGCGGGTTTGGCCGGGGCCATGCTGGTCTCGCACAATAACTTCGCCAGCCCGTCCATGATGCACTGGACGCAATCGGCCACGCTGTTGGTGATGGTGGTCATCGGGGGCGTGGGGCAGCGCTGGGGCGGCCCGGTGGGTGCGGCGGTGTGGATCGGGCTCGAAGAAATCGTCAAGGCCTACACCGATTACTGGCATCTGCCGCTGGGCGTGCTGCTCGTCGCCATCGTCTTCCTCGCGCCGCGCGGCATCGCGGGCTTGCTGCAAGGCCGCGCGCGCACGACACGCGCCGCGACCAGCGCGGCAGCCCAGGAGGGTGCGGCATGAGCGCTACGACAGCCACAACGGCCCTGTTCCAGGTCCAGGGCCTGGTCAAGCACTTCGGTGCGTTGCGCGCCACGGACGATGTTTCCCTCGCCGTCAACGCGGGCGAGATCCACGCGCTGATCGGTCCCAATGGCGCGGGCAAGTCCACGCTGGTCAACCTCATCTCCGGACTGCATGCGCCGGACGCGGGCCGCATCACGCTCGATGGTGTGGACCTCACGCCCCTGCCCATGCATGCGCGCGTGCGCGCTGGCCTGTCGCGCTGCTTTCAGATCACCAGCATCTTTCCCAAGGTCACGGTGCTGGACAACCTGCTGCTGGCCGTGCAGTCCTCGGGCGGTCGTCATCCGGGCGGCTCGGGGCGCGGCTTGCCGCGTGTGCTGCACACCTTGCTGGCTGACCGCGCGCGCGACGACGCCCTGCATGCACAGGCCGTGTCATTGGCCGAGCGCGTGGGCCTGGGAGGCAGGCTGGAGCGCTTGGCCGGCACCTTGCCGCACGGGGCGCAGCGCCAGTTGGACGTGGCCCTGGCCCTGGCGGCGGAACCGAAGCTGCTATTGCTCGACGAACCCATGGCCGGCATGGGGCCGGAGGACAGTGAACGCATGACGGCATTGATCCAAACACTGAAGCAAGACATGGCCATCCTGCTGATCGAACACGACATGAAGGCCGTGTTCGCCTTGGCCGATCGCATCTCGGTGCTGGTCTACGGCAAGGTGCTCACCTCGGGCAGCGTGGACGAGATCCGCGGCAACCCGCAAGTGCAGGCGGTCTACCTGGGTACGGAGGATGTCGCATGAGCTTGGCGCAAGCGCTGCTGGACGCCGAAGGCATCGAGGCGGGTTATGGTGCCGCTGTGGGCTCGGGCGAGGGCGCCAGCCAGGTGCTCTTTGGCATCGACCTGAGCATTCGGGCCGGTGAAGTCGTGACCCTGCTGGGCCGCAACGGCATGGGCAAGAGCACGACCATCAAGACCCTGATCGGTGCCTTGCCGCTGCACCGGGGGCGCATCCGCTTCGGTGAAACGACGGTCGCGGCTGCGCAGGCTGGCGGCCCGCGCCAGGCCCTGCGGCCCGACGCCATCGCCCGCCTGGGCGTGGCCATCGTGCCCGAAGGGCGGCAATGCTTCCCCAACCTGACGGTGGAAGAGCACCTGATCGCCTTCGCCGATACCCGCAACGACCAGCGCGAAGCCTGGGATCTGGGCAAGCTCTACGCCCTGTTCCCGCGCCTGCGGGAACGCAAGCACCACATGGGCAACCAGCTCTCGGGCGGCGAGCAGCAGATGCTGGCCATCGCCCGTGCGCTCTCGACCAACCCGCGCTTGCTGATCCTCGACGAAGCCACCGAAGGCCTGGCCCCCGTGATCCGCGAGGAAATCTGGAAGTGCCTGCGCCAGCTCAAGGACCTGGGCCAGACCATCCTGGTGGTGGACAAGTACATCGAGCGCCTGTTGGACCTCGCCGACCGGCATCTGGTGCTGGAGCGGGGGCGGGTGGTATGGCAGGGGGATTCGGCGGCGCTGCGGGCGGACCGCAGCGTCTGGCAGGCCTACCTGGGCGTCTGAGTCGCCTCCAGGGCCGAGGCCCCAGCCCTCTCGCCGATGGCGGGTCAGTGCGTGGCGGTCTCGCGCAGCAGCAAGCCGCTCAGCCGGTTGGCGATGGGCCAGATCAGCGTGGTCATGACAAAGGCGATGGGCCAGGCGCAGACGAATTGCCGGGCCCAGACCCCGAGCCAGACCGCACCCGGCCCGAGCGCGATCAGGGACATGATGCCCGACATCGTCGCGGCCATCATGCCGGTCATCAGCACTTGGGTGAGCAGAATGCGTTTCTTGTTGATCATCGGGTTCTCCAAAAGATTGATTGCGCGCACCGGGGACCGAGCTGTGCGCTGGCATGAGATTTTTATTATATATTTATAATTATCAAAACATAATCATAGAGTGGGCCCGCCATGAGCAGCAAGAAGAAGGGGATCAGCGACGAACAGTTGGCCAGCCTGGCCGATGCCGTGCTCGAACTGGCGCGCAAGCTCGACATCCGTCATCCCGAATTGCACGGCCTGCCCCCTTTGACGGGGACTGAGGTGGCTGTAATCCGCGACGTGCATACCCGCCCGCATGCCACGCCCAGCCAGATTGCCGACGCGACGGGCCTGCAGCGCAGCAATGTCAGCACGGCCCTGCGCGCTCTGGAAACGCGGGGCCTGGTCCGGCGTGAGACGGTCGAGGGCAATGCACGCAGCGTCCAGGTCGTGCCGACCGACCTCGCGGTCGACGGCATCCGTCGCATCAAGGCCTACTGGAGCTTGCGCCTGCGTCAAGCCGACGAGGCAGACTTGGCTGCCGCCCTGGCGGCGCTGGAGACGCTGGCGCGAATCGCCGACGCGATCGACGTGGAGCCTTGAGTGCTGGGGCGCTGGATCCGGTCACCCAATCCCAGACACCATCACACTGAACTCAAGGAACCAACCACTTCTGCATGAACAGCGCCTGCCCCGCCGCCGGGTCCAGCTGGTATTGCGCGAAGCCGAAGCGCTGGTAGCTGGCTTGGGCCACCGCGTTGCCCGAGAGCACTTCCAGCGTGAGCTTGCAGCAGCCCAACTGCCGTGCGTGCTGCTCGACGGCGGCCAGCAGGGCCTGGCCGACGCCCCGGCCGCGGTGGTCCGGGTGCACGGCCATGTCGTGGATGTTGAGCAGGGGGCGTGACTTGAAGGTCGAAAACCCCAGGAAGGAGTTCGCCAGGCCCACGGCTTCTTCCCTGCCTTGATCGGAGCGCGCCCAGGCGATGACGCTGAACGCACCCGGCTGCGCCGCCAGGTCGCTGGGCAAGCGGCGTTTCACATCCTCGGGCAAGGGCTCGCCGCCGCCCATGGGGTCGCGTGCGTAGAGGTCCAGCAGGGCCACCAACGCGTCGGCATCACGCGCGTCGCGGTAGTTGACGTGACGGACTTGAAGGTGCGGGGTGGCGGGGCTGTGGCTCATGGGGTCGATCTTCGCCGTGGTCATTCGGGGGGTCGTGCGCTTCTGGGAGGTTGACGCAGCAGGCTGGCTGTGCCCGAGGCCAAGGCGAACATGGCGCCGATGGCCAGGGCCAAGGAGGGGCCGAAGGCGGTGTCTGCCGCGTCCGCGCCGCCGATCACGGTCAGAGGGTAGAAGCTGAAGACGGTGGCCAGCACCACGGCCCCCAGGGTCTGGCCGGTCAGGCGCGCGGTGCCCAGCATGCCGCCGGCCGCACCGGCGCGTTGCGCCGGCGGGGTGGTCAGGATGATGTGGTTGTTGGGCGACTGGAAGATGCCGAAGCCCGCGCCGCACAGCAGCAGACAGGCCACCACCCGGAGGTCGCTGGCGTGGGGCGGGAGCAGGGCCAGCAGGACCAGGCCCGTGGCCAGCAGCGCCATGCCCGCAGCACCCAGCCAGGCGCCGGGCACCTTGCCGATCACGCGGCCGACCAGGGGCGCGGCCACCACGATGGCCAGGGGCCAGGCGGTGAGCAGGGCACCGGCCTGCAGCGGCGTGCGCCCCTGCACTTCCAGCAGCAGGAAGGGCAAGCCGGCGAAGGCGATCATCTGCGCGCAGAAGGCGCCGACCGAGGCGCACATGGACAAGGCGAACACCGGTATGCGCAGCAGGTCCAGCGGCAACAGCGGGCGCGTCATGCGCCGCTGACGCGCCACGTACCAGACGCCCAGCAGCAGGCCCGCCAGCAACTGCAGCGCGGGCAGCAGCAGGTCAGGTGCGCCGAAGCCCGCCACACCCGTACCCTCCGCGTGGGCCGTGCCCGGCGCGGCGTCCAGGTGGGTGCCCAGCCCGTCCGCGCCCAGGAAGACCAGGGAAAAGACCAGCACGTTCAGCGCCGCGTCCAGCAGCGTCCATTCGGTGCGGTGCGTGGCCGGCGGGCTGTGCGGCAGCGAACGCCGCCCCAGCCACAGCGTGAGGAGGCCCAAGGGGATGTTGACAAGGAACAGCCAGGGCCAGGTGGCGATGGACAGGATGGCCGCGGCCACGGTCGGCCCGGCCACGGTGGAGGCGGCCACCACCATGGAATTGATGGCCAGGCCACGGCCCAGCAGGCGGCGCGGGTAGATCTGGCGCACCAGCGCGGCGTTCACGCTCATGATGCCGGCGGCACCCACGCCCTGGAGCGCGCGAGCGGCCGCGAGCTGGGGCAGGGTTTGCGCCAGGCCGCAGGCCAGCGAAGCCAGGGTGAAGATGGCCATGCCCACCAGGTAGACGCGGCGGTGGCCCAGTCGGTCACCCAGATTGGCCAGGGGCAGCAGCAGGCCCAGGGTGGTGAGCTGGTAGGCGTTGAGGATCCAGATCGAGCCGGCCGCGCTGGCGTTCAGGTCGCGCATGATCGGCGGCAGCGCCAGGTTGACGACGGAGGCGTCCAGCACCGAGACCACCAGTCCCAGGATGATCACGGCCAGCGCTTGCAGGCGTTGTTTGAAGGGCAGGCCGTCGGGAAGACCGTCGTTGGCCGGGGCCGGGGTCAGCACGGGGGGCGTCTGTTGCGCTTGGTCACCGATGTGTGCATCGGCTTGACCGGGAGTTGGGGCCGTCATGGCTATGATTATCCCGTTCCGGGGCATTCGCCGTCCGGCTTTGCCGCGAATCCCGCGGCCGGAGTGCAGTCATGAGCAGCAGCTTGCAGATCGATTTTGTGTCCGACGTGGCCTGCCCCTGGTGCGCCATCGGTCTGGGCGGACTGGAGCAAGCCTTGGACAAGCTGGTGGGTCGCGTGGATGCGCAGGTCACTTTCCAGCCCTTCGAGCTGAATCCGTCGATGGGCCCCGAGGGGCAGGACGTGGGTGAGCACTTGACGCAGAAGTACGGCTCCACCCCCGAGCAGCAGGCCGAGATCCGCGAGCGCATCCGGGAACGTGGCGCCGCGGTGGGCTTCGCCTTCAAGCCTGAAGGCCGAGGCCGCGTCTGGAACACCTTCGACGCCCACCGCCTGCTGGCCTGGGCGGCGGATGCCGAGGCCGGCAATGGCCCGGACAAACAATGGGCGCTCAAGAAAGAACTCATGGCGGCCTACCACGGCCGGGCCGAGAACGTCGCGGATGTCGAGGTGCTGGCTCAGGCAGCGCAGGCCGCCGGTCTGGACGCGACGCGCGCGCGCGCCATCCTTGCCGGGGAGGACTATGCCCTGGCCGTGCGCGAGAGTGAGCGTGAATGGCAGCAAGCGGGCATCAGCGCCGTGCCCGCCGTGGTGGTCAACCGCCGCTACCTCATCTCGGGCGGGCAGCCCGCGGCCATGTACGAAGAGGCCCTGCAGCGCATCGCGGCCGAAGCCGCCGCCGAGTCGCCGTCGGCCTGAATCCCCCGTCTTACTCGCTGCTCTTCACTGCGCGCCTGCCAGTCCACCGATACCGCTGCACCCTAAAAACGACAACGAGGTTCTATGGTTTCCTTCCTGGTTCGCTACATCCTGATTGCCGTGGCTTGCGTGTTCATGCTCCTGGGCATGCAGTTGCCCAACCTGGCCGACCAATACGCCAAGCGTGTCGACGCCAGCCTGCGCGAGGTCACGCTGAATTTCGAGCCCTTCCAGCGCATCGCCAACCAGCACACGGGCGGCAACATCGATGCCCTCATCAAGCTGCACCGCGACAGCGCCATCGCGCCCTTTCAGGCCGAGGGTGAGGCCATCGACCGCATGAACAAGCGCCGCTTGCGGCTGCTGGCCCAGCACAAGGCCATGCAAGGGCCGCTGCACGAACGCCTCTGGCACTTGGCCATGTTCGCCGACCCCAATCTGCGCGAGCAGACCTTGCTGCAGTACACCCCCACCGCCCCGCTCACGCAGGAGGCGTTGGTCGCCGGCGGGGTGGTCGCCCTCACCGCGCTGTTGCTGCTGGAGTTCGCCATGGCCCTGGGCCGCTGGATCGCCGACCTGGTGGTGAGCCAAGTGCGCCAGCTCTTCCAGCGCAAGCCGAAGCCGGCCCGCGCGGCGGAGTGATCGCGCCGATCACTCGCGTTGTGAATCCGGGCTTTGTGCCCGGGCGCTCAAACCGCTCCTAGACCGCCGTCGCTTGGGCCGGGGATGTCAGCGCGGCCAGCTCATCTTGCGGCGCGACCGTCACCGCCACATGCAGGCCGTGCGTGCCGCCGCCGTGGATGACGCCGCGCAAGGGCGGCACATCAGCGTAGTCCCGCCCGGTGGCCAGCGTCACGTAGTCTTCGCCGGGCGTGCCCCAGCCATCGCGGGCGTTCGTGGGGTCCAGGTCGTACCAGCCGCCGCGGGCGCTTTCCTCGTTCGCCTTGCTCACCTGGTCGTCTTCCTCGGACCGCAGGTCCGGCAGCCACAGGGACACCCAGGCGTGCGAGGCATCGCTCCCTATCAGGCGCGGCCGGCCGGGTGGCGGCGTCGTCAGCAGGTAGCCGCTGACATAACGCGCGGCCAGGCCCACGCTGCGCAGGCAGGCCAGCATGATGTGGGCGAAGTCCTGGCACACCCCCTGGCGCATCTCCAGCGCCGTGAGCGCGGGGGTGTGCACTTCGGTGCTGTGGGTCTGGTATTGAAAGTCCGCGTGGATGCGGGTCATCAGCTCACGCGCGGCCTGCAGGGCGGGCCTGCCTGGCGTGAAGCTGGGGCGCGCGTAGGCGGCAAAGGCCTCGTGGCGCGGCGCGCGCGGCGAGGAAAAACTGAACTCGGCGGCGGACTGCCAGGTCGCGCGGGCCTGGTAGCGGTACTGATCACGCAGCGCCTCCCAGGTCACGGTGCTAAGGGTGGATGCGGTGGGGTGTGGCGCGCGCGTGATCAGGGCGCTGAGCGCTGTCACGCGCAACAAGTTGTGCGGACGGTCCAGGGCGAAAAATGCGCGGTGGTTGCCGTAAACATCGACCGACCAGGCGTCGGGGCCTGTGGGCGTGGGGCGAGGCGAGTCTTCGCCCATCCCAGTCTCGACGGTCAATTGGTGCTCCAGCACGGTTTGCCAGGGTGTGTCGGGCGGACGCAGGTAGGCGATGTGCTGCGCGAGTTCAACCGTGCTGGCGTAGTCGTAGCGCGTTTCGTGGGTGATGTGCAGGTCCATGCCAGTCTTCGGTCTGAGGGGCGCGCTTGCCGTTGGGGACGTTCGGGTTCGTCGAGGGGCGAGACAGCTCAGAGCTCCAGGCTCTGGCTGGCCTGTCCGGCATGCGTGAAGTAGCGCTGGCTGATTTCATCGGAGATGCGCCAGGCCGCTTGTTCGCAATCGGCGAGCAGGGACTGCAGGGCCGTGGCGTTTTCGGCGGGCTCGCTCGTCGCTTCCTCGCTCGCCGCTGGGGTCCTCGGGCCCAGGGCCCAGGCTGGGTCAGCGGGCAGCAGGGCGGCCAGTGCGTCCTGGTCCACGGACAGGCCCGACAGGCGGGCCAGGTGCTTCTGCAGGTTCTGCACCACCCAGCGTAGGGAGCGCGGGTTCTCGGTGTCGCGCAGCAGCAGATCCAGCAGGGCCGTGGTGTCATGGCTGAGTTGGTGCTGAGCGCGGAAGGTGATGGTGCTGTCGAAGAGGGCGAGCAGGCTCTCGAACCCGCCGTCTTCTTCCTGCACCGCGCCACTGGCGAAGCTGCTGGACAACGCTGGCGCGAGGAAGCTCAGGCGCTCGATGTGCCGGCCGATGGAGAGCAGGCGCCAGCCATCGTCGCGCGTCATGCGATCGGTCTGGCCGCCCGTGATGGCCGCCAGGTGAATGCTGGTGGCGTCCAGCAGGCGCAGGGCCTCGGTGACGGCGTAGTCGTTGTGCGCGGCCATGCCCAAGGCACCGCCCTGACTGCTCAGGCGCGCGCTGCGCTGGGTGAATTCGGTTTCGGCCTCGGTGATGACCTTCCAGTGCTCCTGCGACAAACGCTCGCGCACGCCAAAGGCGGCGGTCTTGAGCGCGCGCAGGCTTTGGCCCACGCTGGCGGCGTGCTGGGTTCCGCCCAGGTTGGCGATCAAGGTGCGCGCGAAGACGCGCCGCGCCTGCGTCGCCGAGGGGGCACCCGGGGGTACCAGGCTGTTGCGCTGAGCCAGGTCGCTGAGCCAATCCAGCAGGGTGGTGGAGCGTGTTTCCTGTTCGCCAAAACCAGCTTGCAGGCCCATGCCCGCGCTCAGGCTGTCCAGGGCGAGCCGGGCCAGGCGCAAGGCGTTCTCGGCGCGCTCGGTGTAGCGGCCCAGCCAGTAGAGGTTTTCGCCCGCCCGGCTGGTGACGAGGCGCTTGCGCTTGTCGTGCGGCTCGTGCCGAGAGGCGGGCATGGCCGCGGGCGGCGCGCCAATCAGGGTGGTGCGGTCCACCTCACCCGAGGTCAGCACCCAGGTGTCGGCGCTGCTGCCGCCGCGCTGCATGGAGGCCATGCCGGCGCTGCCGTCGGACAGCCGCGTGGCCAGCCGGGTCAGGCCGCCGGGCAACACGCGCCAGCGGGGTTGTCCCGCGCGGGCGCCACTGGTTTCCAGGCCATCGCACATGGCGAAGACGCGCATCAGCGCTGGGCGCGGGGCGATGCGGTTGACGTGCCAGGTCGGCGTCTGCGACAGGGGCAGGTAGCTCTGCACCGTGTGCTTCTCGCCTTCGCGCAGCAGCCGGCCCATCCATTGGTCCAGCTCCTCGCGCTTCAATTGGCGGCACAGCACGGTCTCGGACGCACCCGAAGGCGCGGGGTAGGTGGGCTTGATGACGCACTCGGCCAGGCTTTCCTGCACGTCTCGCACGCTGGCTTCTTCGCCGCACCACCAGGTGGGCAGCGCGGGCAGGGACAGGGTCTCGCCCAGCAGCTCCCGGGACAGCGCCGGCAGGAAACCCAGCAAGGCGCCGGACTCGAGGAAGGCCGAGCCGGGCGCGTTGGCCACGATCACGTTGCCCGCGCGGATGGCCTGCAGCAGGCCGGGCACGCCCAGGGTCGAATCGGGGCGCAGTTCCAGCGGGTCGAGGAATTCATCGTCCAGGCGCTTGAGCAGCACGTGCACGGGCTCCAGCCCGCGCAGGGTCTTGAGGTAGAGCTTCTGGTCGCGCACGGTCAGGTCGTGGCCTTCGACCAGGGTCAGGCCCAGGTAACGCGCCAGGTAGGCGTGCTCGAAATACGTTTCGTTGTACGGGCCGGGCGTTAGCAGGGCGATGTGCGCGTCTTGGCCCGGGCTGACGTGGGCCGCGCTCATGCGCTTGAAGCCTTCGATCAGCGCGCGGTAGGTGGCCGCGAGATGCTGCACGCGCATGCCTTCGAAGGCTTGCGGGAACTGGCGCGAGATGGCGAGGCGGTTTTCCAGCAGATAGCCCAGGCCCGAGGGAGCCTGGGTGCGCTGCGAGACGATCCACCAATGGCCGTCCGGGCCGCGCGCCAGGTCGAAGGCGGCGATGTGCAGGTGCACCCCGCCCACCGGGGCCACGCCGTGCATGGCGCGCAGGTAGCCGGAGTGTCCTTGCACCAGGGCCGGCGGCAGCAGACCGTTCTTCAGCAGGCGTTGCGGGCCGTAGACGTCGGCCATCACCTGTTCCAGCAGCCGCGTGCGCTGCAGCACGCCAGCTTCGATGTGCTGCCATTGCTCGGGCGTGACGATGAAGGGGAAGAGGTCGAGTGACCAAGGCCGCTGCGGGCCGCTGGCGTCGGCGTAGACGTTGTAGCTGACCCCGTTGTCGCGGATCTGCCGCGCCAGGCTGGCCGCGCGGGGATTGAGGTCGGCGAAACCTTCCGCGCCCAGGTGTTCGAAAAATGCGGTCCAGTGGGGCGCAAGCGTGGGCCGGGGCGCACTGGATGCACTGGACGATGCGGGCGCCGCGGCGGTGGCCCGGGCGGTGGTCGGGTTGCCCGTGGACGGGGTGGTGCTCGCCGGCGGGATGTTCTGCGCGGCCGGATTGGCTTTGACGCCCGCGGCAAGGGAGAGGGCGGCAGGTCCCGCCGACGCGCCCGGGGCCGCGGCGGCTGGGCTGGCGGCCGGGGCCGTTGGCACTGCGGCTGACGGAGGCGTCTGGCTGGGCGTCTGGCCGCGCAACTCGTCGAAGTGCTCCAGGCCGGGCGGCAAGGCCAAGCGCAACACCTGCTGCGTGGTGGAGGGCAGGGTGTCGTCGTCGAAAAGGTCAGGGCTGGCTCGGTCCACCATGGCGCTATTGTGACATTGGCCCTCGCGGCCGGGACCGGAGTTCGGGGCGTGTCTCGGCGCCCCCACGCCGAGGCCCGGAGGCTTTACAGGAGCTGGCTACACTGACGGCCCTCCCGGGAGCTTCAAGAGTCTGTGTCGTCATGAGTTTGTTCAAAGCCGCTTCCACGGTCTCGCTGCTGACCCTGGTGTCGCGCGTCACCGGCCTGGCGAGGGAATTGCTGATTGCCACCGCGTTTGGTGCCAGCGCCCTGACCGATGCCTTCAACGTCGCGTTTCGCATTCCCAATCTGTTTCGCCGCTTGTTCGCCGAGGGCGCTTTCAGCCAGGCCTTCGTGCCCGTGCTGGCGACCGTCAAGGAGCGGGAAGGTGCGGATGCCGCGCGCCACCTGATCGACCGGGCAGCGACGGTGCTGGCCTGGGTGCTGCTGATCGTCAGCATTGCAGGCGTCTTGGCGGCGCCTGCCCTGGTCTGGCTGCTGGCCTCGGGCTTGCGTGAATCCACCGCCCTGGCAGCGGCAGGCTCAGGCGCGGTGACGGCCTACGACGCGGCGGTGTTCATGACGCGTTGGATGTTCCCCTACATCGCTTGCATGTCGCTGGTGGCCTTGGCCGCCGGCGTGTTGAACACCTGGCGGCGCTTTGCCGTGCCAGCGGCCACGCCGGTGCTGCTCAACGTCGCGATGATCGTGGCGGCGTTGTTCGGCGCTTACTGGGGCTCGCCCTGGTTGCTGGCGCATGGCATAGAGCCCATCTACACCTTAGCGGTCGGGGTGCTGGTGGGCGGACTGTTGCAATTGGGCGCGCAGGCCTGGGCCCTCAAGCGCATGCAACTGCTGCCCCGCATCGGATTGACGCCCAAGTCGCTGCGTGCGGCCTGGAGCGACCCGGGCACGCGCCGCGTGCTCACGTTGATGGCACCCGCTTTGCTGGGTGTGGGCGTGGCCCAGCTGTCGCTGCTGATCAACACCCAAATCGCTTCTTACCTCGCGCCGGGCAGCGTCAGCTGGCTGAGTTACGCCGACCGCCTGATGGAGTTTCCCGTGGCCTTGCTGGGCGTGGCCCTGGGCGTGGTGCTCATGCCGCAGTTGGCGGCCGCCAAGTCCATGAGCGATGCGCAGCAGGGCGCGTCGCGCTACTCCGAGCTGCTCGATTGGGGATTGCGCTTGGTCGTGCTGCTGGCCGTTCCCTGCTCACTCGCCCTGTTGCTGTTCGCCCAGCCTTTGACTGCGGCGCTTTACCACTACGGCGCCTTCACCGCGCGCGATGTCCAGATGACGGCCGCGGCCCTGATGGGCTGGGGGGCAGGTTTGCTGGGCGTGGTCGCGGTCAAGGTGCTCGCACCGGGGTATTACGCCAGCCAGGACATCCGGACGCCGGTGCGCATCGCCATCGTGGTGCTGGTGCTCACGCAGCTGCTCAACATCGTGCTGGTGCCGCTGTGGCAGCACGCGGCGCTGTCGTTGTCCATCGGCATTGGGGCGCTCGTGAACGCGCTCTGGCTCTTGCTGGGCCTGCGCAAGCGCGGCAGCTACCGGCCCTCGCCAGGCTGGTGGGCGTTCCTGGCGCGGGTGGTTCTGGCCTCAACGCTGCTCGCGGCTTATCTGTACTGGGCTGCCGGGGCGTGGGACTGGACGGGTTTGCGGGCCCAGCCCGGCTTGCGCATAGGTCTCTTGTGCGCGGTCGTGGCCGGTGCGGGCGTCATTTACCTGGGGGCGGCCTGGATGTCCGGATTGCGCCTGCGGGCCTTGATGCGACGTTGAGCCCCACGGGGCGTTGTGGCCTGCTATAAACCGGTGCACGGCGTCGGGCCGCGGCCGACCGCATGAAGGATTGCACAGGGGCTGGAGTCCATGAATTTCGTATTTCAAGCGCCCACACCGCTCGACTACTTTGCCGTGCTGGTGCAGGAGCACACCCAGGGCGCGAGCCCGTCCGGCCGGCTGCCCTTGCTGGAGGCCGCCGTGTGCCTGGGCCAGGACGAATACCCTCGGCTCGACGTGCAACAGGTGCTGGCGGAAGTCGACGCCTTGCTGGCCCGTGTGCGCGCACGCTTGCCCGCTGATGCGTCGGCCCTGCACAAGCTGCGCATGCTCAACCACTTCTTTTTCGAGGAGCTGGGCTTCGCGGGCAATCGCAACCATTACCACGACCCGGACAACAGCTACCTGCATCGCGTGCTGGAGCGCCGCCGGGGTATTCCCGTCTCGCTGGCCGTGCTATGGCTGGAACTGGCCCAGGGCCTGGGTCTGGAGGCCCAGGGCGTGGGATTTCCCGGTCACTTCCTGGTCAAGGTCCAGGTGCCAACGCCCGCTGGGCAAACCAGCCGTGAGGCCAAACCGCTCGCGCAGGTGGTCATCGATCCGTTCAGTGGTGAGTCTCTGAGCCGGGAAGAATTGCTGGAGCGGCTGGACACCTGGCGCTCCTCGGCGGCTGGTGATTTGCCTCACAGCCAGGTTGCGAATGATGCCGCCGCCGACTTCTCGCTCGCCTGGCACCTGCGCACCCTGCCACCGCGCGACATCCTGGCCCGCATGCTGCGCAACCTCAAGGAAATCCACCGGGGCCAGCGTGACTGGCAGCGCATGGTGGCCGTGGAGGACCGCTTGCTGGTGTTGTTGCCCGCGGCTTGGGAGGAGTACCGAGACCGCGGCCTCGCGCGTGCCGAACTGGGCCATGTGCCATCCGCCCTCAGCGATCTGGAAACCTATCTGGCGCGGGTGGAACACGGGGCGGGCGAAGACTGGGAGCAAAAGACCGGGGAGCGAAACCCGCCCAGCGCGGCGGCCCTGGCGGAGCGTCAAGCACTGACGGCACGCGTTGCTGCGCTGCGGCGTGCGATGGGCTGACTCCGCGCGGGCGGCGTCGGGCGTCGCGGTCTTCTGGCCTCGGACCGGCGGCCGAGGCGGTGGCTCTCAGGCCTTGACCAGTTTGAGGAAGGCGGGAATGTGCGCCAGATCGTCTTCCGCCGCGTCCTCGGCGCGCGCGACGTCATTCGCCTGGGGCGATGGAGCGGTAGCTTGTGCAGGCGTCGAGGGTGTTGCCGCCGAACCGCCGCGCAGAACACCGCTGCCAGCCACACGATCCAGCACGCGCGGTGAGCCGATGCGCGTCACTGGCGCGGGCTGGCGTGAGTTCATGAGGCGAGACGCCAGATTTGCCCCCGCATTCGTCGCCGCGGCGAGGACTTGGCTGGTCACATTGGTGGGCATCGCTTCGACCGAGGCATTCACCGCGGGCTCACGCGCCATTGAACCGGAAGAGCCCCCAGACTGCGGCGCTGCCGAGCGGGCTGGGGCCGTCGCGGCCGTTTGCGGCGCCAGATTGGGCGAACCATCGGCGGCGTCCATGCCCGCCACCGCAGGGCTCGCGCCCAAATAGGGTTGCAGCCAATCCAGGATGGGCCTCCACTGCTGCAGGTCGGTCTGCAGGTCATCGGTTTGGGCGTCGGCAATCTGGAAATGGCCGGCCTGCACGGCCGCGTTGGCCATGCTGTGGGCCATGTCGAACAGGGTCATCCCGCGCTCGGTGCTTTGCACGTACACGGCCGATTCACGCAGCACGCCGAGGAAAGGCAGGTTGAGCTTGGCGGCCCACTGGGCCAGCACTTCGCCCGAATCTGAGTCTTCGTCCACGCGCATGCCGATGCTCACCACCTTGCAGCGGCCCGAAATCACGCGCGGCAGGCTCATCAACTCGGCGTGGCAGGTGGCGGCGGATTCGCGGTCAAAGGCCGAGCTGCAGACCGGCATGATGACGGCGTCGGCGAACATGATCATGCGAGCCAAATCGAAGCCATGCAGGCCGCCCGGGGTGTCCAGGATCACGTGCGTGATGCCCGCGGGCACGCGCAGCACGTTCTGGTTGATGGCCCAGGGGGCGATGGGCGGAAGTGAGGTGCTGCGCTTGTGCAGCCAATTGCGGGAAGACTGCTGGCGATCAACGTCGCCCAGCATGACGGCGTGGCCTTGATGTGCGCACCAAGCCGCCAAATGCGTGGCGAGCGTGCTTTTGCCGCTTCCCCCCTTGCGATTGACGATGGCGATGACAGGCATGAATGCTCCAATAAGCTGTGCGCGCGAAGTCGGTCTGTCGCTCTTTTTGGCAGTTTGACCCTAAAGATGCGCAAAGTCCAGTGCTTTCAATGGACTTGGCTATGGATTTTGTAGCGAACAGCGTCTTTCGCGCCGGGAGAAACAGGAGTTTAGGGCTGTTTTTCGCGGTTTCGACTTCCCCTATTTCTTGTGGGTTTGCTCGGGCTGGGCCTGTCTTGCGATGGTGGCGCCGCTGGTTCAAGCCTCGCTCGCCAGCGCCAGCACCCCGGTGGCGGTGTTCGAAATGGGGATGTGGTAGTTGCCATGGACCTTGCGCACCGTCCCGCCGCCCGTGCTGAGCGCGCCGCGCATGGCGAGCCACATCAGCAGCTCCACGCCCTGGGTGCCGGTTTTCTCCACCAGTTCGTGGATGCTGAACTGCGTGGCCCACTCGGGATTGTTTTGCAGGCTGTCCATGAACTGGAGGTCGAAGGCCTTGTTGATGAAGCCCGCGCGTTCGCCGTCGAGTTGATGCGAGAGCCCACCCGTGCCGACCACCACGACCCGCTTGTCGCTGTCCCAACTCTGGATGGCCGCGCCGACCGCCTTGCCCAAGGCGTAAACCCGTTTGGCGCTGGGCAGGGGAAATTGCACGGTGTTGATGCAGATCGGGACCGTGGTGACGGGACAGTGCTCCTGAGGCCAGAGCAGCTTGAGCGGCACCGTGAAGGCATGGTCCACCAGCATCTCCTGGCACGTCACCAGGTCGAACTCGTGCTCGACCAGGTGGTTGATCAGGTGCCAGCTCAGATCCGGTTCGCCCACATGGGGCGGCAGCGTGGGAATGCCCCAGCCCTCGTCGGCGTTGCGGTACTCGGGGGCCGCGCCGATGGCGAAGGTGGGCATTTTGTCGAGGAAGAAGTTCAGGCCATGGTCGTTGTAGAAGACCACGGCCACGTCAGGCTTCTGCTCACCCAGCCATTGCCGGATCGGAGGGAAGCCGTCGAAGAAGGGCTTCCAGTACGGGTCTTGTTGCAAGCCCTTGGCAATCGCGTTGCCGATGGAGGGGATGTGGGAGGTGGCGACGCCGCCAATGAGTTGGGCCATGGTGAGGTTCCTGAAATCGTGGTGGGCTGATGCTCATGGCAAGGCGGCGGCCCGCAGCTTGGCCTTGAAGGCTTCCTTGCTCATGCCGGTCTGCAAGGCACCCAGGTCCTGCACGTCGAGCTTGAGGATGCCGGCGAACTTGGCCAAGTAGTAGATGTTGCCGCCGGCCGCCAGCAGGCCCAGCACATCGCGCTCGCGGATCGCCTGAGTCTGCTGCGCGTTCAGGTCGTAGCGCTGCATGTAGCCGGTTTCATCGGCCTGGAAGGCCGCGCGGTTCTCGGCCGTGTTGAAGGAGTAGCACATCTTGTTCAGGGCGTAACCCTTGCGGGCCTGCTCGCCGTCGAACACGACGGTGCCGGGGATGGACGGCCGCGGCGTCGTGGTGTGGGTGCTCATGGTGGTCTCCTGCTTGATCAAGATCAAAGGGGGTGCCTGCAAGTATTCCGCAGGCATTGACCGCGATAAATCGGGCGTTCAGCATGGAACCCATGAGCAAATTCGATCATTTGGACTTGGACGGCCGCTTGCTGCAACTCCTGCTCGCCGTGCTGGACAGCGGCTCGGTGACCGGCGCAGCCCAGCGTCTGGGCGTGACCCAGTCCGCCGTCAGCCATTTGCTGGACAAACTGCGTGCGGTCACCGGGGACCCGCTGTTCGTCAAGAGCGGACGCGGCATCGCGCCCACGGCGCGGGCCGAAGCCCTGGCCGCCCAAGCCCGGACCTTGCTGCGCCACATGGAGCACTTCGCCCGGGGGGATGACTTCGATCCTGCGCGCTGGCAGGCCACGGTGACCGTGGCGGCCAACGATTTCCAGCGAGACCTGCTGCTGCCAGCCCTGGCCTCGCGCCTTCGCGTGCAGGCGCCCGGGGTGGTGCTGCGCGTGATTCCCTCGACGATCCCCAGTCTGGAAATGCTGCGTGACGATGACTGCCAGCTCGTCCTCAGCCCGCGTCCGCCCGACGGCGCCGACATCGTGCAAAAGCGCCTGTTCGAGGACGCTTACCGTGTCTTCCACGACCCGGCCGTGCGCGCCGCGCCGCGCGACCTCGCCGACTACCTGGCCGCCGATCACGTCACCGTGGTCTATGAACCGCGTCGCGGCCTGGACCTCGACCAACACTTGGCGCAGCAGGGCGTGCTGCGCCGCTTCGCCGTCATGGTGCCCAGCCTGGGTGCCTTGCCCGCCTTTGTGCGCGGCACCCCTTTGCTGGCCACCGCGCCGGGGCTCATGGCCCACCAAGGTTTCCATGGCCTGGCCAGTGCCGTGCCGCCGCTGAGCTGCCCCAGCCTGCCCATGTACGCGATCTGGCATGTGCGCTACCAGCAGGATGCGGCCCACCGCTGGCTGCGAGCGGAGCTGGAGGCCGTGGTGCGTGCCTTACCTGATCTCAGCCGCGCGGCAGTCGCACCGTGACGCGCAGGCCGGGTGCGGCGTTGTGCAGCGTCAGACTGCCGCCATGGGCCTGGGCGACCAGCCGGCACAGGTAGAGCCCCAGCCCGACCCCGCCAGTGCCCCGGCTGCGTGCGGCGTCGGGGCGAAAAAACGGTTGGGCCAGCAGCTTCAATTGGTCCTCGGGCACGCCCGGGCCGTGGTCACGGACGTCGAGGACCAGATCCGGTCCTTCCTCCACGATGCGCAGTTCCGGGGGGCGCTGGGCTTGCGCGCCGTGGCGCAGCGCGTTGTCGAGCAGGTTGCGCAGCAAGAGGCGCAGGCGCACCGGGTCCAGCCGGCGCGGTGCCAAGCTTGCAGGAGCGTGCAACTCGATGTCGCGTGCACGGGGCTGCGTGAGCGCCAATTCATCGATCAAGGCGCGGGCCAACGCCACCACCTCGGTACTTTCCAGGTTCAGGGCCGCGTGGCGACTGGCCAGCCGTTCGCTCTCCAGCAGGTCGCTGATGAGACGGGCCATCTCGCCCAGGTCGCGCAGCAGGGCCGCACGCTGCGGCTGCACCTCGCCGGTCTCGGGCAGCAACTCGGTGTGCAGGCGGGCCCGGGTCAGCGGGCTGCGCAGTTCGTGGCTGATGGCCAGCAGCAGGGCGCGCTGGGCTTCCAGCATGCGTGCGATGTCCTGGCCCATGGTGTTGATGGTCTGGGCCAAGTGGCCGAGCTCGTCCGGTTTGTCGGGGTGGCGCACCGGAATCGGCGCGCCGAAATCGCCCGCGCCGAAGCGCTGGGCGCCGCGCCGGATGTCGTCCAGCGGACGCAGCAGGCGGCGCACGTACAGGTAGGCCAGCAGGGTCAGCGTCAGCAGGATGACCAAGGTGTAGCCGATCATGTGAGGGCGGCGCTCCAGCGCGGCTTCATTGAGCCCGAAGCGGATCACATGACCGTCTGCGGTGCGACGCTCCAGCAGGGAGCGCCAACGCCTTTCCTCGTCCTCATGGTCTACATCCCCGTCCCCGTCCCCGTCCACACCCGCGTGCCGGGGCCGTCGCCGGGCGCCGTCCGCAGTCTGTTCCGGATGGGAGCGCCAGTTCAGTTCCGGGCCCTGGATGTCCACGGTCACGGGCAGTTGCTGCACGAGGGCCCGGGCGCGCGCCACGTCGGGATGGCCGTCGACCGTGATCTCGGCCGCGAGTCGGTCGATGTAGTCCGTGAGCAGAGGTCGTGCCGTGTCGCGCCAACCCAGTGTGAAAGCCTCCTGCGCCCCGCGTATGAAGGTCAAGACCACGGCCAGCGCCAGCACCAGGAACAGCACCACCAGCCGCAGCTTGAGCGAACCGCGCGGAATCGGCCACAGCCTGCGGTGCCCGCGTGAGGCCGGCGCGGTGAGGGGCGGGCTCGGGGTGTCGGGTTTCATGGCGATAGACGGCGCAACGCCAGCGTGTACCCAGCGTTGCGCAGCGTTTTGATGCAGTCCAGCGGTTCGAGCTTTTTGCGCAGGCGGCTCACCACGATGTCCACGGCGCGCGTGTAGAGCTCGGCGTCATGCCCGCGCAGCTGGGTGAGGATGTCGTCGCGGCTGAAGACCCGGCCACTCTCGCGCGCCAGCAGGTGCAGCAGCTCGAATTCGGTACCGGTCAGCTCCACGGCCTGGCCCTGGCGCAGCACGCTGCGGCGGGCTGCGTCGAGGGTCAGCCCCTCGAAGCTCAACACACTCGGCTCGCCCGCCGTGACCATCACGGGCGGGCCGTTCTGGCCGTGGCGCCGGCGCAGCATCGTCTGCACGCGCGCCACCAACTCTCGGGGTTCGAAGGGCTTGGGCAGGTAATCGTCCGCGCCCAGTTCCAAGCCCACCACGCGGTCCATCACGTCGCCACGCGCGGTGAGCATGATGATGGGGATGTCGCTTTCCTTGCGCAGGGTGCGGCAGACTTCGAAGCCGTCCATGCCAGGCAGCATCACATCCAGGATCACGGCATCGAAATGCTCGGTGCGCAAGCGCGCCAGGCCCTCGTCCGGCCGCAGCGACTGAGCCAGCGCCAATTCGAAGCGCTGACAATAAACCGTCAGTGGCGGCCCCAGCTGTTCGTCGTCGTCAAGCAGCAGTACGCGGTGCATGCGGCATTGTCACATCAGGGCGCCGACGCTCGGACTTCCGTCGCGTCGGCGCTGAACTCGGGCGGGGCTGACCTCGCCCTCGATCCGTTCCCCAAGCCGCGCGATCAGTCGCGCGAGAACCAGCGCTTGCGCTCACCGAGGTGCTCGCGGACTTCGGCTTGCTGCTTGGCATTCAGGCTGTCGTAGAAATCCGCCAAGGCGGCGATCACCTGCGGACCTTGGGCCTGCACAGCGCGGGTTTTTTCGTCGAGCAGACCCAGGGCACGGGCGCGGTCGAACTTTTCACCGGCCACCAGGGCTTGCATGTCGGCGCGCGGGTTCGTCGACTGGCCCATCAAGGCCCCATGCTGCGCTTGCAGCTTGTCCGCTAGCGCATTGAGCTTCTGTTGTTGCTCGATCGTGAGGTCCAGCTCGCGGGTGACGCGCTGAATCACCTTGGCGCGCATCTCGGTCATGCGCGCGGCGTCCATGGGGCCGTGCTCGTGGGCGTCGCGTGCGCAGGCCGTGAGGCCGCCGATGACCACGGCGATGCCCGCGAAGGCTGTGAGAGAGCGCTTGATCCAGGGTTTCATGACATTTCCTTGTCGTCAGGGTTGAACATGACGGCATGGTGCCCGCGCGGCGCTGCCGCGTGGTGTCGGCGCGGTTTCGGTTTTTTTCGGTTTGTTTCAGCACTCGTCCGGCGCAGCGCGGCAGGTCTTCGCGCGTTCAATCGCCGCGCGGATCAAGGTCGGCTGGTTCAGCCGGCCGGCGCTGGCGCGCAGCCTTGCGGCTTGAACACCCGGGTGCTGGAGGGCGGGTTGTTGGCCAGTTTGGTCGCGGGGCGGCGCGGGCGCTGCACCAGTTCACCGCCGCAGTTGGGGCAGTGACCGCCCAGCCGTTCCTGGGCGCAGTCGGCGCAGAAGGTGCATTCGAAGGAGCAGATGCGTGCCTGGGTCGACTCCGGCGGCAGGTCCCGGTCACAGCATTCACAGTTGGGGCGCAGTTGCAACATGACGGGCTCCTTGAGACGTGTTGAGGTGGATGGTGCTGCTGCGTGCTTGCCGCGCCCTTTAGGCGCAGGCCTGTTTCACGTCGCAGATCTCGGCGAAGCGGTCCTTCAGCACGGTGGCGGTGCGCGCCTTGATCTGCGCCGCCGTCAAGGGTGTGCCGTCCGGCTGGGTCATGTCCCAGGTCAAGGTCGCGTCCAGCACATAGCGCACCTGAAAGCCCAGGTCGCTGGCATGACGCGCCGTGGTTTCGCAGCATTGCTCGGTGCGGATGCCGCTGATCAGCAGGCGCTGGATGCCGTTCTGGTGCAGCCAGACTTCGAGCCCCGTGCCGACGAGCGCGCTGTGGCGTGATTTGTGGAAAGTCGCCGCCGCCTCGAAGTCGGCGAGGCCTTCGATGGGGCGCACGTAACCCGATTCGAGCGCGAAGTGGTTGCTGCTTTGCTTCGGGCCATCGACATGGAAGACGCGCACGATGGGGATGTTGCGGGCCTGGGCCTCGGCGATCAGCGCGTTCTGCGCGGCCAGGTAAGCGGGCGTGTCTTGGGCAGTGTAGTAGGGGCGATGACGGAAGGATTCCTGGGCGTCGATCACGATCAGGCAGGTGTTCATGCGGATGTTCCCTGGAATGCTTAGGTCCGTCGTCTCAGCCCACGGTCACCTGCGCACCCGAACCCTGCGCTCCGATCACGCCGATCTCGTGCACCGTCTCACCCAGGCTGCGCAAGGTGGTGGCCACGGCCTGCGCGTCGGACGCCGCCGCGACCACCACCATGCCGATGCCGTTGTTGAAGGTGCGGTTCATCTCGTGGTCGTTGATGCCCGCCGTGCGTTGCAGCCAGGCGAACAGCTCGGTTTGCGGCCAGCTGCCCTTCTTGAGGTGGGCCGCCAAGCCGGGGGGTAGCACGCGCGGGATGTTCTCCAGCAGACCACCGCCGGTGATGTGGGCCAAGGCCTTGATGCCACCGCTCGAGGACGCGGGGTGCTGGGCCAGCGCGGCCAGCACGTTCTTGACGTACAGGCGCGTGGGCGTCATCAGGGCTTGCTTGAACAATTTGCCGTCCAGGGTCAGGGGCAGGTTCCAGCCCGCGCGGTCGATGCACTTGCGCACCAGGGAGTAGCCATTGGAGTGCACGCCGCTGGACGCCAGGCCCAGCACCACGTCGCCCGCCTGAACGTGCTGGCCCGCCAGGATCTTGGATTTCTCGACCGCGCCGACGCAGAAACCCGCGAGGTCGTACTCGCCGTCGGCGTACATGCCGGGCATTTCCGCCGTTTCACCGCCGATCAGGGCGCAGCCGGAGTCCTCGCAGCCCTTGGCGATGCCGCCCACCACGGCGGCGGCGGTTTCCACGTCCAGCTTGCCGCAGGCGAAGTAGTCGAGGAAGAACAGGGGCTCGGCGCCTTGCACCAGCACATCGTTGACGCTCATGGCCACGAGGTCGATGCCCACGGTGTCGTGCATGTTCCACTCAAACGCCAGCTTGAGCTTGGTGCCCACGCCATCGGTGCCGGAAACCAGCACCGGCTCCTTGTACTTCTTCGAGACCTCGAACAGCGCGCCAAAGCCGCCAATGCCGGCCAGCACCCCTTCGCGCATCGTCCGCTTGGCCAGCGGCTTGATGCGTTCAACCAGCGCGTCACCCGCGTCGATGTCAACGCCGGCGTCTTTGTACGAGAGGGGAGTGGTGCTCATGGGGGAGGGAAAAGGGTGAAATCGGGGGGCGGGGTGAGGCGAATAAAATTCGCGTTTCGTTCCGGACGACAGGCCGGTCACACGCAATTCTAAAGGTGCGCTGTCGCGACTCCCGTTTTCTTCATGCCGCTTTCCACCCCTGCCAAGAACACCCTGATCTGGGGCGCCATCGTGCTGGCTTTTGTCCTCGCGCTGTGGCTGCTGGGGCCGGTGCTCACGCCGTTCGCGTTGGCGGCGGTGCTGGCCTATGTGCTGGGGCCGGTGGTCGAGCGTCTCCATCGGGGCGCGCGCAAGCTGACGGGCCTGGACTTCCCGCGTTGGCTGCTGGTGCTGCTGGTCGAATTGCTGGCCTTGCTGCTGGTGCTGGGGCTGTTGCTGCTGCTCGTGCCGGTGCTCGTGCGGGAATGGCCCTTGCTGCGCGAGCAGCTGCCGGCGCTGCTGGACCGCCTCAATGTCGCGGTGCAACCCTGGCTCGGTCAACTCGGGGTGACGGTCTCCCTCGATCTGGCCGGGCTCAAATCCGTGCTGATGAAGCATCTGGGCGGCAACCTCGAGGATTCGATGGCCTCGCTGATGCGATCCCTGCAGATCGGGGGCAGCCTTGCGCTGACCCTGCTGGGCCATCTGGTGCTGATCCCGGTCGCCTTGTACTACCTGCTGCTGGATTGGCAGCGCCTGCTGCGCCTGATGCGCGAATGGGTGCCGCCGCGCCTGCACGCGGCGTGCGACAGCTTCGTGCACGAGGCGGACGAAGTGCTGGGCCATTACCTGCGTGGGCAGCTTTTGGTCATGATCGTGCTGGCCGTGTACTACAGCATCGGATTGTCCTTGTTCGGTCTGGACCTGGCGCTGCCCATCGGCATCTTCACCGGCCTGGCGGTGTGCATACCCTATGTGGGCTTCGGCGTGGGCTTGTTGTTGGCGCTGTTGGCGGGCCTGCTGGAGTTCGGTGGCATGGACGGCGGCTTGGGCCGGGTGACCTTGATGCTGACCGTGGTCTACGGCCTGGGGCAGTTGGTGGAGAGCTTCTACCTCACACCGCGTCTGGTGGGCGAGCGCATCGGCTTGCATCCGCTGGCGGTGATCTTCGCCCTGTTGGCATTTGGTCAGCTGTTTGGGTTCGTGGGCATCCTCGTGGCCTTGCCCGTCAGCGCCGTGCTGCTGGTGGCTGCGCGGCGCCTGCGGCGCAGTTACCACGGCAGCAGCCTGTACCGGGATGGGTCGGGCGCGGACAAGGCATGAAGCAAATCGCGCTGGACATCCGGGTGGCCGACGGGCCGACCTTCGCCAATTTCCTGCCCGGCCCCAACGAGGTGGTTCTGAGCCATCTGCGCGCGTGGGCCGAAAGCGCCGACGGCACGGAGGGGGCCCGCGCCGGCGCGCCCGTGCCCGACTACCTGTGGGGCCCAGCCGGCAGCGGCAAGACCCATTTGCTCAAGGCTGCTCGCGAGGCCCTGCAGGCTCGGGGTGCGGGCGTGGGCTGGCTGGACGCGGGCATGGAAGAGGCGCCGCCCTTTGACGAGGCGTGGTCGGCCGTGCTGATGGACGACGTGCACCTGTACACTGCGGGACTGCAGCATGTGGCCTTCAACTGGTTCGTGCATGCCCAGGCGTCCCGGATGGCGGTGCTGGCCGCGGGCGATGCGCCACCGGTCGGCCTGACGTTGCGCGAGGATTTGCGCACCCGCCTCGGATGGGGTCATGTGCACGGCTTGCAGCTGCTGGGCGAGGCCGAGTTGCGTGCCGTGCTGCGAGGGGCGGCGCAATGGCGCGGCTTGTCCCTGGGCGAGGAGGTCACCGATTTCATGCTGACGCGCTTTTCGCGCGACTTGGGCAGCTTGATGGAGCTGCTGAATCAGCTGGACGGCTATGCCTTGCGCGCCCAGCGCCCCATCACGATTCCCCTGTTGAAGGCCATGCTGGAAGAAACCTGATGGCTGCCCAAGCGGGCGGGCGCATGACCTTGGGCGCTGCCCGAAGAGAACCATGACGATGAAAGACAAGAAACGACTGGCGGTGTTCGACCTCGACCACACGCTGCTGCCGCTGGACTCCGATTTTTCCTGGGGCCAGTTCACGACCCGCCTGGGCTGGACCGACCCGCACGAGTTCATCCGCCGCAATGACGTCTTCTACGAGCAGTACAAGGCGGGCACGCTCAACATTCACGAGTACATCCGCTTCGCCACCGAGGCGGTCCGCCGGCAAGGACCCGCCCGCGCCTTGGCCGCGCGCGATCAGTACATGGAAGAAGTCATCGCCCCGGCCATCCTGCCGCAGGCCCTGGACTTGCTGCAGCGCCATCGGAGCGCCGGCGAGGAATTGCTGATCATCACCGCCACCAATGAGTTCGTGACCGCGCCCATCGCCGAGCGCCTGGGGGTTCAGCATTTGATCGCCGTGGGACTGGAACGCGACTCGCAGGGGCCAGAGGGCTGGATCACTGGCGAGATCCGAGGCGTGCCATCCTTCCGAGAAGGCAAGGTCACCCGCTTCAACGACTGGCTGACCGAGCGCGGTCTGGCCCGCGAGGCGGTGGAGGTGACCTTCTACTCCGACTCCATCAATGACCTGCCCCTGATGGACAATGCCGACCATCCGGTGGCGACCAATCCCGACGATCGGCTGCGCAATGTGGCGCGGACGCGGGGCTGGCCCATCCTTGAATTGTTCTGACCGCATGATCAAAAAACTCATCGACAAGCTCCTGGGCCGTGGCGACGCCAAGTCCACGGTCCCCGCGGCTTCGAAAAAGGCGGCGGCCAAGGAGGCGCGTGGCGCCACGGGCGCGCCCAGGCCTGATTTCGGCAAGCGCCACGAGATTCCCTATGCCAAGCACGGCATCGACCCCGACCTCGTCGACAAGCGCGCCCTGGACGTCGTGCGCACCCTGCAGGACGCGGGCCACGAGGCCTACATCGTGGGCGGCGCGGTGCGCGACCTGCTGCTGGGCCTGCGCCCGAAGGATTTCGATGTGGCCACCGATGCCACGCCCGAGCAGGTGAAAGCCTTGTTCCGTCGCGCCTTCATCATCGGGCGGCGCTTTCGCATCGTGCACGTGGTCTATGGCCGTGGGCGCCAGGACAAGGGCCTGAGCGAGGTGATCGAGGTCTCGACCTTCCGCGCCTACCTCGACAATGCCGCCGCCGAGCAGGTCAAGGGCAATGAGCGCACCAGCAAGAGTGAGCTCGCCGGCATGAAGCACGCGGTGGATTCCTCCGGCCGCGTGCTGCGCGACAACGTGTGGGGTCCGCAGGACGAGGACGCCACGCGGCGCGACTTCACCATCAACGCCATGTACTACGACCCCGAGACGGAGATCGTGGTGGACTACCACGGCGGTTTCAAGGACGCCAAGAAGCGCGTGCTGCGCATGATTGGCGACCCGGCCGCGCGTTACCGCGAAGACCCGGTACGCATCATCCGGGCCGTGCGTTTCGCCGCCAAGCTTTCCGGGCTCGGCTTCAAGCTGGAGGCGGGCACCGGCCGGCCGCTGAAGGACATGCGCAGCCTGTTGGCCGACGTGCCGCAAAGCCGCCTCTTCGACGAGATGCTCAAGCTGCTGCAGACCGGCCATGCGCTGGCCACGGTGGCGCAACTGGAAAAGCTGGGCCTGGCGCGCGGCATCTACCCCTTGCTGGACCTCGTCGTCGAGCGCGCGCAGCAGCCTTTCGTGCACGCTGCCCTGGAAGACACCGACCGCCGGGTGGGCGAGGGCAAACCGGTGGCGCCGAGCTTCCTACTGGCGAGCGTGCTCTGGGCCGACGTGCACGACGGCTGGTCCGCGCGTCTGAAGCGTCAAGCCCCGCAGGCCGCCTTGCAAGACGCGATCGACGAGGTGTTCGACGCGCGCATCGGCGACGTGTCGGGCCGTGGCAAGTTGGGCGCGGACATGCGCGAAATTTGGTTGATGCAGCCGCGCTTCGACAAGCGCGTGGGCAGCAGTCCCTATGGACTGGTCGAGCAGCCGCGCTTTCGCGCCGGTTTCGATTTCATGCGCTTGCGCGCCGAAGTGGGCGAGGTGCCCGTCGAGTTGGCCGATTGGTGGGAAGCCTTCAGCACCGCCAGCGACGCCGAGCGCGACGACCTGATCGCGCAGGCCAGGTCGCAGCAGCAAAAGAACTCCCAGGGCCGCGCCAGCGCCAAGTCGGCTGAGCCGCGCGGCGGCATGCGCCGCGCACCGCCGCCCGAAGGGACCTCGATCCCCGCGCGTCGGCACCCTGACGATGGGGACGACGACGAGGCGTCCGACGCAACGCCAGAAGGCGCTGCCTCCGACTTGGGGGATGCGGCCGACGCCACGGCTCCCGCGAAGAAGCGGCGCCGCCGCCGCAGGCGCCCCGCGGGTCGGCGCGAGGACGGCGGCCCTGATCCCGCCCCGGACGGCAGCGCGTGAACGCTGGGCCGGCGCACACCGCCTACGTTGGCGTGGGCGCCAATCTGGGCGACGCCCGTCAGACAGTGCAAGAGGCCTTGGCCCAGCTGGATCAACTGCCCGCCACCCGCGTGGTGCGGGCTTCCTCCCTCTACCGCAGCGCTCCGGTCGACGCGCAGGGGCCGGATTTCTGGAACGCCGTGGCCCGGCTCGACACGGCCCTGGCGCCGCTAGAACTGCTGGCCGAGCTGCAGCGGCTGGAACAGGCCGCGGGCCGGCAGCGCCCCTACCGCAACGCACCGCGCACCTTGGACCTGGATCTGCTGATGTACGGCACGCTGCGGCAGGACGATCCGGTGCTGACCTTGCCGCACCCGCGCATGCACGAACGCGCCTTTGTGCTGCTGCCCTTGGCCGAAATCGCGCCCGAGAGGGTCGATGCCGGTCAACTGGCCCGGGTCGCGGACCAGCGCATCGAGCGCTGGGCCTGAACTTTCGCACACCGCAGGCGCCTGACACCCCGGTTTGTAACGGTTGCGATACACATGCGGTGCAAAATTGGGACCATGGGGGGCGCTCTCGGCGCGCACATCACTATTTAGGATTGCCCAAGCCAGCGTGGCCTCATCGGAGGTCACGTTTCACGCAGGAGCTGTTGGATGAATTTCAAGAACATGCAGGTCGCCACCAAACTCTGGGTCAGCGTGGCGGTGACAATCGTGACCTTGTTGGCCCTCGTGTCCTTCGCGGCGGTGCGCTCGGCGCGCCTGCAGGCCGAGAGCGATGCCATGCAAAAAGCGCTGAACGAGCGCGGACGCGCCGCCAGTGCCTGGGCCGGCTTGACCGAAGCCAATGCCGTGCGGACCGTGGCCATGATCCAGACCTTCGACCCCAGCGTGGAGGAGCGCCTCTCCAAGGAGATCAAGGCCACATCGGAGCGCATTTCCCAGATCGAGAAGGTCATCGAAAGCGCTTCCCTCAGCACCGAGGAGAAGGCGCAGACTGACAGGATCATGGCCTTGCGCGCAGCCGTGCTGAAGGCACGCGAGGCCACCTTCGCCGCCAAGACCGGCGGGGACAGCTACGGGGCGCAGACCCTGCTGGATCAGCAGTACGTGCCCGCCGTCCAGAGCTACGTGGCGGCCTTGCGGGAGATGGTTGACGTCGAGCAACGGGCCGAACTCGCTTATGCCGAGGAAGTGAGCGCGTCGCGCGCCCTGACCCTCAAGATCGCGGGCGGGTTCATCGTGCTCTTCATCGTGCTCGTGCTGGTCGGCGCGGCCTGGCTGATCCGCTCCATCCGCCAGCCGCTTGAGGAAGCCAATGCCTTGGCCGCGCGCATCGCCGAGGGCGACCTCAGCACGCACATCAACGTGACGCGGGGCGACGAGTTTGGCAAGCTGATGCGCTCGCTGGCGCGCATGAACGAATCGCTGGCCAACATGGTCAGGCAGGTGCGCCAGAGCAGCGAGAGCATCAGCAGCGCCAGCGCCGAGATCGCCAACGGCAACAACGACCTGTCCATGCGGACCGAGCAGACCTCGACCGATTTGCAATCCACGGCCTCGGCCATGGCCCAGCTCACCAGCAATGTCCAGCACAGCGCGGACAACGCGCGCCAGGCGTCCTCGCTGGCCGCGCGGGCCTCCACCGTCGCCGAAAAGGGCGGCGCCGTGGTGCATGAGGTGGTCAGCACCATGGACGAGATCAACGCCAGCAGCCGGCGCATCAACGACATCATTGGCGTCATTGACGGCATCGCCTTCCAGACCAACATCCTCGCGCTGAATGCCGCGGTGGAAGCCGCGCGGGCGGGCGAGCAGGGCCGGGGCTTCGCGGTGGTGGCCGGCGAAGTCCGCAGCCTGGCCGGGCGCAGCGCGGAAGCCGCCAAGGAGATCAAGGCGCTGATTGGTGCTTCCGTGGAGCGCGTCGACGCCGGCGCGCGCCTGGTGGCTCAGGCGGGCGACACCATGAACGAAATCGTGCAGTCGGTGCGCAGCGTGACGGACGTGATCGGCGAGATCACCGCGGCGGCCAACGACCAGAGCGCGGGCATCGCCCAGGTGAATTCGGCCATCACCAACCTCGACCAGATGACGCAGCAGAACGCCGCGCTGGTCGAGGAAAGCGCCGCCGCCGCCCACAGCATGCACGAGCAAGCAGGGCAACTGGCCCGCGCGGTGGCGGTGTTCAAGTTGACGGGGGCGGGGTCAACCCAGGCCGCCCTGCCGGCGGTTGATCGCTCCGGCGGCCACCCAGGGGCGTTGCCTCCCGCGGCCAGACTGCCGGTGCTGCAAGCGCGCGTCGGGTCGTCTGTCTGAGGGGCGGCTGAGCCGCCCGGGGGCTCAGGCCTCAGGCCTCAGGCCAGCTCGGCGATCAGCTCGATCTCCACGCAGGCGCCCAGCGGAATCTGCGCCACGCCGAAGGCGCTGCGTGCGTGCGCGCCCTGGCTGCCAAAAATCTCCACGAACAGCTCGCTCGCGCCGTTGGTCACCAGGTGCTGCTCGGTGAAGTCTGGCGTGGAGTTGACCAGGGACATCACCTTGACGATGCGCGCGACGCGGCTCAGGTCGCCGCCGTTGGCCTGGCAGGCGGCCTGCAAGGTGCCCAGCAGGTCGATGGCGATGGCGCGCGCGGCGGCCTTGCCTTCCTCGGTGCCCATGGTCTTGCCCAGTTGCCCGACCCAGGGTTTGCCATCTTTCTTGGCGATGTGGCCGCTCAGGAAGACCAGCTTGCCGGTTTGCACATACGGCAGGTAGGCGGCGGCGGGAATTGCCAGGGGAGGGAGGGTGATGCCGAGTTGCTGCAGTTTGGCGGTGATGCTCATGGGACAAATCCGTGGGTGAGAAAAGACGGCTTGGAAAGACGTCCGGGATGCGAGGCTGGATTGTGCAAGATGCCTGCGCGGTCCAGCGCCGCGCTGCTAAATTTGCCCTGGAGACTGGCGGTGCGGCCGATTCCCGTCGACAATCGGGGGCCGCCCGTTCGCAGTGTTTCTTTGCCCGCTTTCCCCGTTTTTCTCGTTGTCCGTGCCGCTGTTGTCGTTCCTGTCGTACTCCAGTTTGCCCCCCCGGCCTGTGACGCCGCCGTGGCGGCTGGCCATCGCTGCTTGCCTCTGCGCCGCTGGGACACTCCAGGCGCAGGGCGTGGCTGGGGGAACACAGAAGCAGACAACCTCCACCCCCACCCCTATCCCCACCTCGATTCCTAGCCCCCACACGGCCTCCGCCTCGGTCGCGGGCACGGTCAGTGCGCCGCGCATCGCGCCGACCGTGCCGCTGCGGCGTTTGCCCTCCTGGGTGGATGGCAGTGGTCCCAGTTACGCCAAGCGCGCGGACGCGATGAAGCTGGCCGATGAGATCGCCGCCCAACATGGCTTGGACAAGACCTGGGTGCGCCGCCAGATCGCCCGGGTGCGCCAAGTGCCGCAGGCCATGGAGCGGGTGCTGCCGCCTTCTCCCGGCAGTCGGGCGCGCGACTGGCAGCAGTACCGCGGCAACTACCTGCAGGCCGACCGCATTGGTGCCGGGGTGGAGTTCTGGCGCAAGCACGAAGCCTTGCTCGCGCGCGCGCAGGCCCAGTACGGAGTGCCGGCAGAAATCATCGTCGGCATCCTCGGCGTCGAGACCTTTTACGGGCGCAACACGGGCAACTACCGCGTCATCGAGGCGCTGACCACCTTGTCGCTGGACTTCCCCGCGGCGCACCCCCGCGCCGCCGCCCGAACGGCCTTCTTCCGCGACGAGCTGGCGGCGTTTCTCAAGAAGTGCCATGCCGCCAAGCTGGACCCTTTCCAACTGCGCGGCAGCTTCGCGGGCGCTTTGGGCATTCCCCAGTTCATGCCTTCCAACTGGGCGCGCTACGGCGTTGATTTCGATGGGGACGGTCGGGTGGACCTGAGTGGCAGCGTGGCCGACGCGATTGGTTCGGTGGCCAACTACTTCAAGTCCTTCAACTGGAAACCCGGCATGCCCACGCATTACGCCGTCAGTTTCGACTACGCCTTGCTGGACCTTCCGCTCTTGCTGGCGCCGGACATCAAGCCCACCTTTGCCGTCGAGCAGTTCACCGCCATGGGGGTCTTGCTGGGGCACGACGCACGCCAGCACGAGGGGCCTTTGGCCTTGGTCGAACTGCAGAACGGCGACTACTCGCCCAGCTATGTGGCGGGCACCGAGAATTTCTACGCCGTGACCCGCTACAACTGGAGCAGCTACTACGCGCTGGCTGTGATCGAGCTGGGCGAGGCCGTCGGCCAGGCCATGGCGTCGAACCGTGTGCGGGGCCGGGAAAGTCCGGCCAGGGAAAGTCCGCTGAGGGAAAACGCGGCCCGCGAAGCCGCCAGCGAGGACAAATCCACCCGAATGTAGACGCAAGCGGGGCATACGAATCCCGCCAGGGCTTGCCATGAAGATTTGATTTGCATCAAATCACTTTCATGCCGCGCCCCTTACGCTTGCCGTCCATGACGTCAGCCTTTGCCGCCGAAGCTTCGCCTGCCGCGGCCTGTCCCCTGGATGCGTTCAACGCTTCCCACGCCTCGGCCGCTGCCGATGCCCCGCGCATCCCCGCTTCCCTTGAAAGTGCCGAGGGCGCCAACGCCCGCACCTTGGTGGACGACCCGCAGTTCTGGCCTGCCTTCGGGCGTGTCGTGTCCGGTGTCGTGTCCGATCAGTCGGGGAGCCCGGCGTCGCCGCACGGAGCAACCGCGCCTTTGTGGGAGTCTCGGCTCGCGATCGAGGGCATGTACTGCGCGGCCTGCGCGCTCAATGTGGAAGACGCCTTGCGCCGCTTGCCCGGCGTGGAGTCGGTGAGCGTCAGCGTGGGCAGCCAACGCGCGCAACTGCGGTGGCGCGAGGGCCTGGCCCGCCCGTCCCAGTGGCTGGAGGCGGTGCAGGACGCGGGCTACCGGGCCGTGCCCGCGCAGGATCTGTTCGCCAGCGAGCGCAGACGCCATGAATCGCGCGGCGCCTTGTGGCGCTGGCTGGTCGCGGGCTTTTGCATGATGCAAGTCATGATGTACGCGTGGCCCGCCTACGTGGCGGGACCGGGCGACGCCGCGGGAGGGCTCACCGGCGAGCAGGAGCAGCTGCTGCGCTGGGCCAGTTGGGTGCTCACCCTGCCGGTCATGCTGTTTTGCTGCGGCCCCTTTTTCTCCGCCGCCTGGCATGACTTGACCAGCGGCTTGCGCCAGGGCCGTCTCAGCGCGCGCATCGGCATGGACGTGCCCGTGGCCCTGGGCATGGCCATCACCTTCGTGGTCAGCACCCTGGGCACGTTCGAGCCTCAGGGCGTTTTCGGGCGGGAGGTTTATTTCGACTCGCTCACCATGTTCGTCTGTTTCCTGCTCACCGGGCGCTGGCTGGAGCTGCGCTTGCGCAACCGCACGGCCGGCGCCTTGGACGCGCTCATGAACCGCCTGCCCGAAAGCGTGTTGCGCCAGACGCCCGATGCGCTGCCCCCTGGCGGGCAGGCTCGCTACGAGCGCGTGGCCTTGCACCGCGTTCGAGTGGGCGATGTGCTGCGCGTGTTGCCGGGCGAGGCATTTCCCGCCGACGGCGTGTTGCTGGAGGGGCTGCCACGCAATGGCACGCAGGTGGACGAGGCCTTGCTGACGGGCGAGTCCCGCCCGCTCAAGCGTGGCGCGGGAGACGCCATCATCGCGGGCAGCCACAACCTCGCGGCGCCCGTGCTGATGCGGGTCGAGCGCCTGGGCCAGGACACCCGCTACGCGCAGATCGTGGCCCTGATGGAACAGGCCGAGGCCAGCCGACCGCGCATGGCCCAGCTGGTGGACCGTCTGGCGCGGCCCTTCCTGCTGATCGTGCTGCTCGCGGCCGCCGGGGCCGCCGCCTACTGGTGGCAGGCCGACGCGACGACGGGGCAGGGCGGCCCGGGGCATGCGCTGATGGTGGCCGTGGCCGTGCTCATCGTCACCTGCCCCTGCGCTCTCACCCTGGCCACGCCGGCCGCCTTGTTGGCGGCCGCGGGCAGGCTCGCGCGCCAGGGCGTGCTGGTGCGTCGCCTGTCCGCGCTGGAGGCATTGGCCAGTGTCGATACCGTCGTGTTCGACAAGACAGGCACCCTGACCAGCGATGCCCTGACCCTGCAGGCCGTGCGGACCCGAGAGGGCCTGACGCGCGGCCAGGCCTTGGCCTGGAGCGCGGCGCTGGCGCGCCAGTCCCTGCACCCGCTGTCGCGCGCTCTGGTGAAGGCCGCGGCCACGGTGGCCGGGGAGCCCTTGCAGGCCCAGAACGTGCAGGAGCTCAGCGGGCAAGGCCTCACGGCCACCGTGGACGGGCGGCCGCTGCGCCTGGGTTCACCCGCGCATTGCGGCGTGCCGGCCCAGGCCGTGTTCGGACCGCACGCCATGCTGGCGGACGAGCAGGGCTGGCTGGCCACTTTCGAATTCGGCGAGCAAATCCGCCCGGACGCGCGCACCACGATCAACACGCTGCGCGCGCGGGGGCTGGAGGTGAGGGTGCTCTCCGGCGATGCGCCCGCGCCGGTGGCGCGGGTGGCGCACGAATTGGGCTTGGACCCCGCGCAGGCCCGGGGCGCCTGCGCACCGGACGACAAACTCGAGGTCTTGCGGCAGCTGCAGGCCCAGGGCCGCAAGGTCGCCGTGGTGGGGGATGGCCTGAACGATGGCCCCGCGCTGGCGGGCGCGCAGGTGTCCTTCGCCTTCGGCCCTTCCGTGCCGCTGACCCGGGCCCGCGCTGACTTCGTCGTGCTCGGTGAACATTTGAGCAGCGTGGCCGAGGCCCAAGCCACCGCGCGGCGCACCTTGCGCGTCGTGCGGCAAAACATCGTCTGGGCCGTGGCCTACAACGCGGCCTGCATTCCCCTGGCCATCGCCGGACTGTTGCCGGCCTGGGCGGCGGGGTTGGGCATGGCGGCCAGTTCCCTGCTGGTGGTGCTCAACGCGCTGCGCCTCACGCGCCCGGCCCTGATCCCGCCTGCTCCCGCCTTGGAGGGCGTGTGATGGACATTCTTTATCTGTTGATTCCCCTGTCGGTCGCCTTGGTCTTTTTCATCCTGGGCGGCCTGTGGTGGGCGATCCAGCGCGGGCAGTTCGAGGATCTGGAAGCCGAGGGCGAGCGCATCTTGCGCGATGACTGACTGAATGCAGCCTGTTTGACATGCGTCAAACCGGCTGTTCGAGCAAGCAGGCAGACTGTGAAAAAGAGGTGAAACATGACAATACTCAAACAGGACGCCACGGTCTACAACGACACCGTGGTTCGGCAGTTCGCCATCATGACGGTGGTGTGGGGCGTGGTGGGCATGCTGGTGGGCGTCATCATCGCCGCCCAGCTGGCCTGGCCGGAACTGAACTTCGGCATACCGTGGCTGAGCTACGGGCGCTTGCGTCCCTTGCACACCAATGCGGTGATCTTCGCCTTCGGCGGTTGCGGCTTGTTCGCCTCGGCCTACTACGTGGTGCAGCGCACCAGCCAGGTCCGCCTGTTCGCGGGGCCGCTGGCGTCCTTCACCTTCTGGGGCTGGCAGCTGGTCATCGTGCTGGCGGCGATCACCTTGCCCCTGGGCTACACCAGCGGCAAGGAATACGCTGAACTTGAGTGGCCCATCGACATCCTGATCGCCCTGGTCTGGGTGGCCTTCGCGGTGGTGTTCTTCGGCACGGTCGGCACGCGCAAGGTGCGGCACATCTACGTGGCCAACTGGTTCTTCGGCGCCTTCATCATCGCCGTGGCCCTGCTGCACATCGTCAACAGCGCGGCGATCCCCGCGGGCCTGCTCAAGAGCTACTCGGCTTACGCCGGCGTGCAGGACGCCATGATCCAGTGGTGGTATGGCCACAACGCGGTGGGCTTCTTCCTGACGGCCGGCTTCCTGGGCATGATGTACTACTTCATTCCCAAGCAGGCTGAGCGGCCGGTCTACAGCTACCGCCTCTCCATCGTCCACTTCTGGGCGCTGATCTTCACCTACATGTGGGCGGGTCCGCACCACCTGCACTACACGGCCTTGCCGGACTGGACGCAGTCGGTCGGCATGCTGTTCTCGCTGATCCTGTTGGCGCCGTCCTGGGGCGGCATGATCAACGGCATCATGACCCTCAGCGGTGCCTGGCACAAGCTGCGCGATGACCCCATCCTGCGCTTCCTGATCGTCAGCCTGTCGTTCTACGGCATGAGCACCTTCGAAGGTCCGATGATGTCCATCAAGACCGTCAATGCCCTGAGCCACTACACGGACTGGACCATCGGCCACGTGCACAGCGGCGCCCTGGGCTGGGTGGGCCTGGTGACCATGGGCAGCATGTACTACCTGATTCCGCGCCTCTTTGGCCAGAAGCAGATGTTCAGCGTCAAGGCCATCGAAGTCCATTTCTGGGTCTCCACGATCGGCATCGTGATCTACATCGCGGCCATGTGGATCGCGGGCGTGATGCAGGGCCTGATGTGGCGCTCGGTCGACGCCGATGGCACGCTGACCTACACCTTCGTCGAGTCGGTCAAGGCCACCTATCCCTTCTACGTGCTGCGCCTGTTCGGTGGTCTGCTGTACCTGGCGGGCATGGTGCTGATGCTCTGGAACGTGGTCAAGACGGCCCTGGCCGGACGCGTGGAGCCGGTGCGCATTCCGAACGTTGCCGCGGCCCACGCCTGAGGAGAAAAGAACATGGCGCAACAGAAACCCACGGGTCACGAGAAGATCGAGACCAACAACTTCCTGATGATCGTGCTGATCCTGCTGGTGCTGCTGGTCGGCGGCCTGGTGGAAATCGTGCCGCTCTTCTTCCAGAAGTCCACCACCCAACCGCTGGAAGGCGTCAAGCCCTACACCGCGCTGCAGCTCGCCGGGCGCGATGTCTACATCCGCGAGGGTTGCTACAACTGCCACTCGCAGATGATTCGCCCCTTCCGCGCCGAGACGCTGCGCTACGGCCACTACTCGGTGGCGGGTGAGTCGGTTTACGACCACCCCTTCCAGTGGGGCAGCAAGCGCACCGGCCCTGACCTTGCGCGCGTCGGTGGACGCTACAGCGACGAGTGGCACCGCATCCACCTGAACAACCCGCGCGACATGGTGCCGGAGTCGAACATGCCGGCCTATCCCTGGCTGGGTAAGAACTTGGTGGATGCCGAGTCCTTGCCGACGCACATGAAGGCGCTGCGCGTGGTGGGCGTGCCCTACACGGACGAACAGATTGCCCAGGCGCCTGCGGACGTCAAGGGCAAGACCGAGCTGGACGCGCTGATCGCTTTCCTGCAGGTGCTGGGCACCGCGCTGAAATAAGGAGTACGGACATGGACATCAACACCCTGCGTTCCGTGGTCACCGTCGCGGGCCTGCTCTGCTTCATCGGCATCGTGGCCTGGGCCTGGTCCGCGCGCAAGCAACCGGACTTCGAGCAAGCCGCGCGCCTGCCCTTCGAAGAATGAAGACAAGACACTGAAGACGAGAACACATCATGAGCGACTTCACGCACAACTTCTGGTCGATCTTCATTGGCGCCGTCACCCTCATCAGCATCATCGCCTGCCTGGTGTTGCTGTGGGTTTCCGGCAAGGTCAAGGTCAAGAACGCGACCGCCGACAACAGCACCGGGCATGTCTGGGACGAAGACTTGCGCGAGATGAACAACCCACTGCCGCGCTGGTGGGTGGGTCTCTTCATCCTGACCATTGTTTTTGCCCTGGTCTACCTCTTCTTGTATCCGGGCCTGGGCAAGCACGCCGGCTCCCTGGGCTGGACGCAAAAGGGTGAATACGAGGCGGAGATGGCCAAGGGCGCGCAGCAGGTGGCGCCGCTGTACGCCAAGTTCTCCGGCATGAGCGTGCCCGATGCCGCCAAGGAGCCGCAGGCGATCACCGTGGGCGAAAAGCTCTTCTTGAACAACTGCGCCCAATGCCATGGCAGCGACGCGCGGGGCAGCAAGGGGTTCCCCAACCTGACGGACAGCGACTGGCTCTGGGGCGGCACGCCTGACGCCATCAAGACCACCATCACCCAGGGCCGCACGGGCGCGATGCCTCCCATGGCCGCGGCCCTCGGTGGCGCGGACGATGTGAAGAACGTGGCGCAGTACGTGCTCAGCCTCTCCGGCAGCCCGCACGACAGTCTGCGCGCTCAACTGGGCAAGGCCAAGTTCGGTGTCTGCGCGGCTTGCCACGGGCAGGACGGCAAAGGCAACCCGCTGCTGGGCGCGCCCAATCTGACCGACGATGTCTGGCTGCATGGCTGGGGTGAGAACGCCATCATGGCCATGATCAACAATGGCAAGACCAACCAGATGCCCGCGCAAGGCGCGGGACACGGCGGCAAGCTCACGGCCGAGCAGATTCACTTGCTGACGGCCTACGTCTGGAGTCGTGGCGGTGGCCAAGGCCAGTAGCACGGCCGACCAGGTCGGCAAGGTCATCCCGATCGCCGCCGTTGAAGCCGATGGCGGCGAGACCGTGGTCTCGCTCTACGAGGCCAGCAAGAAGATCTATCCTCGCAGCGTCAGCGGCTACTACGCGCGCTGGCGCTGGGTGCTGGTCTGGTTCACGCAGATCATTTTTTATGGTCTGCCCTGGCTGCAATGGGGCGAGCGTCAGGCCGTGCTCTTCGATCTGGGGGCACGGCGTTTTTATCTTTTCGGGTTGGTGCTCTACCCGCAGGACTTCATCTACCTGACCGGCCTGCTCGTCATCTCGGCGCTGTCGCTCTTTCTGTTCACCGCCGTGGCTGGGCGGCAGTGGTGCGGTTATGCGTGTCCGCAAACCGTCTACACCGAGATCTTTCTCTGGATCGAACGCAAGATCGAGGGCGATCGCAGCGCGCGTTTGCGTCTCGACGCGGGCGCCTGGAACTTGAACAAGGTGCTGCGCAAGGGCGGCAAGCACCTGGTCTGGCTGGCCTTGGCGTTGTGGACGGGGTTCACCTTCGTCGGCTACTTCACCCCCGTGCGTGAGCTCTGGGCGGAGTCCTTCACCTTCGGCTTCGGGCCCTGGGAATGGTTCTGGGTGAATTTCTACGCGCTGGCGACCTATGGCAACGCGGGTTTCATGCGCGAGCAGGTCTGCAAGTACATGTGCCCTTACGCCCGTTTCCAGAGCGCCATGTTCGACAAGGACACGCTGATCGTCAGCTACGACGAGAAGCGCGGCGAATCGCGTGGCGCGCGTTCACGTCAGGCCGATGCGCGGGCGCTCAAGGCGCAGGGTCTGGGGGACTGCATCGATTGCACGATGTGCGTGCAGGTCTGCCCGACCGGCATCGACATCCGCAAGGGCTTGCAGTACGAATGCATCAGCTGCGGAGCCTGCGTGGACGTGTGCGACAACGTGATGGACAAGATGGGCTACGCACGCGGCTTGATCCGCTACACCACGCAGAATGCCCTGCAAGGCGGCTGGAGCCGTCTGCAGACCTGGAAGCGCGTGTTCCGCCCGCGCGTGCTGGTCTACACCGCCATCCTCTGGGCCATCATCTTCGGCTTGCTCGCGAGCCTGGCCCTGCGGTCCTCCTTCAAGGTGGACGTGGTGCGCGACCGTGGCGTGCTCGCGCGCATCGTTGTCGGTCCCGATGGACGCGGTTTGATCGAGAATGTCTACCGCCTGCAGATCATGAACGCCTCCGAAAACACGCAGCGCTTCCGGATCGCTGTCACCGGCTTGCAAGGCTTGGCGGTCGTCAGCGACGGCGCGGAGGGAGGCGAGGTGACCGTGGGGCCAGCGCAAGCCCGCTGGTTGGCGGTGCGCGCGCAGCTGCCTTACGAAGAAGGCGAGCGCATGGGCACGGGCAGCCACCCCATGCGCTTTGAGATCAGCGCGGATGGCCAGGTGGTGAGGGAGAAATCCGTCTTCCTGGTTCCCCGCTGAGCAGACGGTTCGAAAGATCATGGAGCAAGACATGCGAGACGCTAAACCTTGGTGGACTTTTGGCTATGTGTGGTTCGTGCTGGCGGGGCCCATCATCGTGGTGGTCGCCAGCCTGCACACCTTCTGGTTGGCCGCGAGCACGCCGGACCCGGTGCTGGACACCAGCGTGGTGAGCCAGAGCCAGGCGCCCGCGCAGCAGGCGCGCAACCATGCGCAGACCGGCGCGCCCGTCGCGGGGCAGATGGACCTGCCAGCCCAAGGGCAGGCCGCGCGAGCCCCGTCGGCGCCCTAGCGCCCCACGACCCAGGTTCCGAGCGTCCGATCAAGAAGAAAACAGCCGCCTAGAGGAGTACAACCATGAAGTGGCGCAAACTCATGTGGATCGCGTGGCCGGCATTTTTGGTCGCCGGACTGATCGAAATGGTGGTCTTCGCCTTCGTGGATCCGCACGACCTGTATTGGTTTGGCCAGCCGCTGGAGCTGGCACGCGCCGGCGTCTACACGCTGGCCTTCTTCGTGTTCTGGGCCATGGCGGGCTTGGCCAGCGCGTTGACTCTGCTGCTGGCCAGCGAGCAAGACTGAACGGTGTGCTCAGACGCCATGGTCAGCGGGCCAATTGGTTTGGCTTGGACTGGCCTGGCACTGGCAACATGCGCTCTCACCCAGGCACAGAGCCAGGGTGCCTTCGTGGGTTGGAGGTCTGGCGCAGGCTTGGAGCCAGCGTGGGAGCCGGGAACCCCTGGGCCCGCCTTCAATGGCAGGCGGGTTGGACGGCGTTGACGAGGCGGGTCAGTGCGTCGGTGTCGAGGATGCGCACGTAGCGCTGCTTGACCTCGACGATGCCGTCTTCCGCGAAGCGCGAGAAAGTACGGCTCACGGTCTCGAGCTTGAGACCCAGGTAGCTGCCGATTTCCTCGCGGGTCATGCGCAGGATCAGCTCGGATTGGGAGAAGCCGCGCGCGTGCAGGCGCTGCACCAGGTTCAGCAGGAAGGCGGCCAGCCGTTCCTCGGCCCGCATGCTGCCCAGCAGCAGCATCACACCCTGGTCGCGCACGATTTCGCGGCTCATGATGCGGTGCACGTGGCGCTGCAGGCCGTTGATCTCACGCGAAAGGTCTTCGATGCGGTCGTAGGGCATGACGCAGACTTCCGCGTCTTCCAGCGCGACGGCGTCGCAGCTGTGCAGGTCGTTGACGATGCCGTCCAGCCCGATGATCTCGCCCGCCATTTGGAAACCGGTGACCTGATCACGTCCATCCTCGGTGGTGACGCAGGTCTTGAAGAAGCCGGTGCGGATGGCGTAAAGCGATTCGAATTTCTCGCCCGCGTGGAACAGCGCTTCGCCGCGCTTGACCTTGCGCCGCGTGGCGACCACGTCGTCCAGGCGCTCCATCTCCTCGCCGCTCAGGCCCACGGGCATGCAGAGCTCGCGCAGGTTGCAGTTGGAGCAGGCAACCTTGATCGTGTGCAGATCCATCGAGCGCACGTTGATGGCGGGGCGGTTCGACATGGCGGCTATTGTGACATGGTTGCGCGCGCTGACGGAAGCCCATCGGCCGTGGCTCAAGGGCGAGGGCGGCGATTCCGTCACCTTTTGATGCAAATCAACATGGGCTCAGCGCCCTCGGTGCACAGTCGGGTACCAACCCGCCGGCATAAGTCCATGCGCAAAGAAACTGACTCCGCCCTTGCCCCCGACGCGCCGTTCGCGCTCACGCCCGAGCTGCTGCGTCGCCACGACGTGAGCGGTCCGCGCTACACCTCCTACCCGACGGCGGACCGTTTCGTCGAGGCTTTCGGGCCGACGGACTACGCCCAGGCCCTGGGGCAGCGGGGCGGAGCGGGGGCCGGTGCCTTGCCGCTGTCGCTCTACGTGCACGTGCCGTTCTGCGAGTCGCTGTGCTACTACTGCGCCTGCAACAAGATCATCACCAAGCACCATGAGCGTGCGACGGAATACCTGCGCTACCTGGCCCGGGAGGTGGACTTGCATCTGGAGGCCTTGGGGGCGACGGCCGCGTCGGGCCACGCCCCCGCGATCAGCCAGTTGCATCTTGGCGGCGGCACGCCGACCTTCCTGAATGACGAAGAATTGCGCTCGCTCATGCGCATGCTGCAGCGTGCCTTTCACTTCACGCCCGGCGGCGAATACTCCATCGAGGTCGATCCGCGCACCATCGATCCCGCGCGTCTGGACGTTCTGGCCGAACTGGGCTTCAACCGCCTGAGCTTTGGCGTGCAAGATTTCGACCCCGCCGTGCAGAAGGCCGTGCACCGTGTTCAGCCCGCGCGCCAGGTCTTTGATTTGGTGGCGGCGGCGCGCGAACGCGGCTTTGAATCCATCAACATCGATCTCATCTACGGCCTGCCGCTGCAGACGCCGGAGTCCTTCGCGCGCACCCTGGACCAGGTGGGCGAATTGCGGCCGGACCGCATCGCGCTCTACGCCTACGCCCATTTGCCCGAGCGTTTCAAGCCGCAGCGGCGCATCGATGGCGCCCAATTGCCCGGCGCTGCGGCCAAGCTTGCCATGCTGTCGGACGCCTTGGCGCGCCTGCAAGGCTTGGGCTATGTCTACGTCGGCATGGATCACTTTGCCTTGCCGGGCGACGCCCTCGCAGTTGCGCAGCGCCAGGGCCGCCTGCACCGCAACTTCCAGGGTTACAGCACGCAGCCCGATTGCGACCTGATCGGGTTGGGCGTGTCCGCCATCGGGCGCATCGGCGCGACTTACAGCCAGAACGCCAAGACGCTGGAGGAGTATTACGACGCGCTGGACCGCGGCAGCTTCCCCGTGCAGCGGGGCTTGGCGCTCTCGCGCGATGACCTGGTACGGCGTTCCGTGATCATGGCCTTGATGTGCCAGGGTGAGCTGATGTTCGAGTCCATCAACCTGGCCTGGCTGATCGACTTCAAAACGTACTTCGCCGCCGAGTTGGCCATCCTGCGCGGCCTGGCCGAACAAGGGCTGGTCACGCTGGACCTCGACGAACGGCGCGGCGGCATTCAGGTCACGCCCTTGGGCTGGTACTTCGTGCGCGCCATCGCCATGGTGTTTGACCGCTACCTGCAAGCCGACCGCAACCGCGCGCGTTTCTCGAAGATCCTTTGAGCCAGAATGCCGGCATGTCATCCACCCTGGCCTTGACGGCACTGTTGATGGGGCTGGCCGGTGGGCCGCATTGCGTGGCCATGTGCGGCGCCGCCTGCGCGGGATTGGCGCGTGCGGCGCGTGGTGCTGGTGCTGGTGCTGGTGCTGTTCAGACGGCGCAACAGCCGGTCCATTTCCAAGGCCGCACTTCGGGATCGCTGTCCGTCGTGGGTTCGTCAAGCACCGTCTTCTCCGATCTGCCCCTTGTGCTGTGGTTCCAACTGGGCCGGGTGCTGGGGTATGCGGCTCTGGGCGGACTCGCCGCAGCGTCGATGCAGGGCTTGGGCTGGTTGACGGTGCACTCCGCGGCCCTGCGCCCCGTGTGGTCGCTGCTGCATGTGGCGGCCATCGCCCTGGGGGTGGTCTTGTTCTGGCGCGCTGCTCAGCCGGTCTGGCTGGAGCAGGGCGCGCAGGCCTTGTGGCGGCGCGTTCAACGCCTGGTGCACCGCCGTTCATCCGACCCCGCTGCTCGGGGCGGTGGGGGAGCGGGTGTTGGTCTCCTCCTGATCGGCAGCCTGTGGGCCTTGCTGCCCTGTGGCCTGCTGTACTCCGCTTTGCTGGTGGCCACCCTCACGGGCCAAGCTTGGCAGGGCGCGGCCGTGATGGCCTTGTTTGCGCTGGGGACGGCGGTGTCGATGAGCTTGGGGCCGTGGTTGTGGCTGCGCCTGGGGCAGGGCGCCGATGGGCGCAGCCCGTTCTGGCAGAACCTGGGCGTGCGCCTTGCCGGGCTGACCCTGGCCCTCAGCTCGGCCTGGGCGCTCTGGATGGGGCTGGCGCACGACACGGCGCCTTGGTGTTTGACTGTCTAGGGCCTTGCCTTAATGCGCAGCGCCGTCTTCAAGGGTCCAGCGCGCGCGATCGGATCGTCAGCCGATAGCCATCGCGCAGGTTCAGCAGCTCGGTGTAGGCCGGCACCGCCGGAGCGCCGGAGCCCGAGCTGCCCGGTGAGTCGCTTTGGTACTGGATCCGCACCACGGTCTCTTGCGCGTTCCCCCAAGTCGCTTGCAGGAGCCGGACTTGGGCCTCCTCCTTGAGCGTCCAGCCGGCGGGCAAGGCCGCGCGGATGGACTCCGCGGGCCACAGAGCCAGCTGCAGCTCGGAGAGCACACGTTCGCTGCTCAGGCCGGAGGGCCACCAGATGGAGCGTTTCTCGCGTAACTGCGTGCCATCCCAATCCAGCACCGCCGCGGTCTGGCCCATGTAGAGCACGACCACGTGCAATGTGCTCGCATCGGCTTCGAGCACGACTTCGATCTGCCGCTTCACCAGCTTCTGATTCTCGTCTCGGGCCTCGATGACGATGCGTTGTTCCAGCGCCAGGGTGCGTTGAAGTTCCGAAGGGGGCAAGCGCAGCAAGGGCATGACCGCCGACGCGTCTGCCCCCTGGAAGGCGGGGGGCAAGGAAGCCGCGGCTGTTGGGGCGTTGCCGGGCTCCGGTCGCGCGTCGGCCGGCACCGTCACCGGTTGCAGCGTGCCGCAGCCGCCGAGTACAACCACAAGGAGCAGGAGTAGGGGCAGCACCGGGAGGCGCCATGCGGAATGACGTGGGTGAATCGCGAGCATGTTATGGCGCATGATTCTAAAGACCCGGGTTCCAGTCCCGGGATCGATTGCTCGGGATAATCCGCACATGTCGCAGACCTTATTGAGTGAAACCGAGCCTCTATTTCAGGGGGGCGCATCCCCTTGGCGCATGTCCGTCGCCCCCATGATCGACTGGACCGACCGGCATTGCCGCTATTTCCACCGCCTGCTGAGCCGGCGCGCGCGCCTGTACACGGAGATGATCACCACCGGCGCCTTGCTGCATGGCGATGTGGCGCGCCATCTGCGTTTCGATGACGCTGAGCACCCGGTGGCCCTTCAGCTGGGTGGCAGTGAGCCGGCGGACCTCGCCGCCTGCGCTCGGCTGGGCGAGCAATGGGGCTATGACGAAATCAACCTCAACTGCGGCTGCCCCAGCGAGCGCGTGCAGCGCGGTGCGTTTGGTGCCTGTCTGATGGCCGAACCCCAGCTCGTGGCCGATTGCGTCAAGGCCATGCGAGATGCCCTTCAGAATCCAGAGCGCGTGCCCGTCACCGTGAAGCACCGCGTCGGCATCGACCGCGTCGAGCGTTACGACTTCGTGCGCGACTTCGTGGGCACCGTCGCCGAGGCGGGCTGCACCACCTTCATCGTCCACGCCCGCAACGCCTGGCTCCAAGGCCTGAGTCCGAAGGAAAACCGTGAGATTCCGCCGCTGCGCTACGAATTCGTGCACCGGCTCAAGCGCGACTTTCCTTCGCTCAAAGTCGTGATCAACGGGGGCCTCACGAGCGACGCGCAGGTGCTGGAACAGTTGCAGGGTGCCGACTCGCCGCAGGCTGCGGCAGACCAGGCGGGTGGTGGGCCTGTTCCTTTGGACGGCGCGATGATCGGTCGCGAGGCGTACCACAACCCCTGGTGGCTGGCGTCCTGGGATCGCCTCTATTTCGGCGAGCCTGGATCTGCCGCCACGCGCGAGGACATCGAGGAGCGCATGGTGGATTACATGCTGCGCATGCAGGCCGAGGAAGGCCTGGGCTGGTACGGCATCGCGCGGCACATGTTGGGTCTGCGCCATGGTTTGCCCGGCGCGCGACGCTGGCGGCAGGTGTGGAGCGACCATCGCCTCAAGGGCGAGGACCCGCGCCAAGTCATGGCCTTGGCGCACCAGGGCGTGGAGAGGGCCGAGCACGCAGGGGCGTGACGGCGACGGCGACGGCGACAGCGAAGGCAGCTGGCAGGGCAGGGCAGGGGTCCGCCCTGCATCTCAGGCGGACTACTCGTAGACCACCACCGCCTTGCCCTGATCGGCCTGCGCCATCCAGCCCGCGAGCGCCGCGTCGCTGGGGTAGAACTTGGTCTTCTCGTCTTCCGTCTTCAGCGCGGTCTGAAAGGTGCCGATGTTCGCGCTGCCCACTTTCAGCGTGAAACGCACGGGCAGGCCGCGCAGCAGCTCGCCTTGCTCGGTCATCTCGCGTTGCGGCGGGTGATCGGCCAGCAGTCGGCGCACATCGGGGTAGCGCCCCGAATTCAGGTTCACGGCCACGCTCAGGTACTTGCCGAACCGGCAGCGTGCCGCTTCCAGGCTCCAGAGTTGGGTGACGTTGAGCTGCAGACCACCGGAGAAGCGGTCGGGCATGACCTTGGCCGTGACGACGATGAGTTCATCGTCCTTCAGTAGGTTCTTGTTCGCGTTCAGCAGGGCCTCGTCCACCCGGGCGTCCAGCACCGCGCTTTTGTCATCCAGCTTGAACAGGGCCAAGCGTCCGCGCTGCCCATTGATCACGCGCAAGTCGCTGACGATGCCGGCCAGCAGCTGGGGTTCGCGCGTGTCGATCAGTTCGGCGAGTTCGCGCTTGGCGAAGCGCCGCACCTCGTGCGCGACTTCGTCGAACAGATGGCCCGAGAAATAGAAGCCCACGGCGGTCTTCTCGTGGCTCAGACGTTCCTTGACGCCCCAGGGCAGGGCCTCCACGAGTTCGGGCTCCTGCGTGCTCGATCCATGCGAGTCGCCGCCGTCGTCGGCCATGAGGTCGAACAGTCCGCCCTGGTTGGCGTTGGCGGCGGTGGCCGCGGCGAAGTCAAAGGCCCGGTCGGTGGAGGCCAGCAGCTCGGCGCGGTTGAGGTGCAGGCTGTCGAAGGCACCCGCTTTGATCAGGGCTTCGACCGTGCGCTTGTTGATGCGGGCGCGGTCGACACGCTTGCAGAAGTCGTACAGGCTCTTGAAGGGGCCGCACTCGGAACCTGCGGGACCTTCCCCACGTCCCTCGCGCGCCGCGACGATGGCCTCGATGGCCTGCTGGCCGGTGCCCTTGACGGCGCCCAGGCCGTAGCGGATCACCGTGTCGGACACTGGCTCGAAGCGGTAGTGGCCGCGGTTCACGTCGGGCGGCTCGAAGTGCATGCCCATCTTCTGCGCGTCCTCGAACAACACCTTGAGCTTGTCGGTGTCGTCCATTTCCACGGTCATGTTGGCGCAGAAGAACTCGGCCGTGTAGTGCACCTTGAGCCAGGCCGTGTGGTAGGCCAGCAGCGAGTAGGCGGCGGCGTGCGACTTGTTGAAGCCGTAGCCCGCGAACTTCTCCATCAGGTCGAAGATCTCGTCGGCCTTGTCCTGGGCGATGCCGTTCTGCGCAGCGCCCTTGCGAAAGATTTCGCGATGCTGCGCCATCTCCTCGGCCTTCTTCTTGCCCATGGCACGGCGCAGCAAGTCGGCGCCACCCAGCGAGTAGCCGCCCAGGATCTGCGCGGTCTGCATCACCTGTTCCTGGTAGACCATGATGCCGTAGGTCTCGGACAGCATGTCGGCCACCAGCGGGTGGGGGTACTCGATCTCCTCGCGCCCGTGCTTGCGGGCCACGAAGCTGGGGATCAGGTCCATGGGGCCGGGCCGGTAGAGCGCGTTCAGGGCGATCAGGTCTTCCAGCCGCGTGGGTTTGGCGTCGCGCAGCATGCCCTGCATGCCGCGGCTTTCAAACTGGAACACGGCCTCGGTCTTGCCGTCCTGGAACAGCTGGTAGGTGGCCTTGTCGTCCAGCGGGATGGCCTCGAAGCTGAAGTGTTCCTGGCCCGGGTGCCGCTTCATGATGAACTCGCGCGCGATTTCCAGGATGGTCAGCGTGGCCAGACCCAGAAAGTCGAACTTCACCAGGCCCACGGCCTCCACGTCGTCCTTGTCGTACTGGCTCACGGCGGCGTCGCTGCCGGGCTGCTGGTAGAGCGGACAGAAGTCGGTCAGCTTGCCGGGCGCGATCAGCACGCCGCCCGCGTGCATGCCCACGTTGCGCGTCATGCCCTCGAGCTTTTGCGCCAGTTCGAGCAGGTTCTTGACCTCGTCTTCCTTGGCCTGGCGCTCGGCCAGCTCCGGCACCTCCTTGATCGCGCCGTCGATGGTGATGTGCTGGCCCGGTTTGTTGGGGATGAGCTTGCTGATGCCGTCGCAGAAGGTGTAGCTCATGTCCATCACGCGGCCCACGTCGCGGATGGCGGCGCGCGCGGCCATCGTGCCGAAGGTGGCGATCTGGCTCACGGCCTCGCGGCCGTAGCGTTCCTTCACGTACTCGATCACGCGGTCGCGGTTGGCCTGGCAGAAGTCGATGTCGAAGTCGGGCATCGAGACGCGCTCAGGGTTCAGGAAACGCTCGAACAGCAACTTGTACGCCAGTGGGTCGAGGTCGGTGATCTTGAGCGCGTAGGCCACGAGAGAACCGGCACCCGAGCCGCGGCCCGGCCCGACGGGGCAACCGTTGGCCTTGGCCCACTGGATGAAGTCCCCCACGATCAGGAAGTAGCCCGGGAAACCCATCTTGAGGATGGTGTTGATCTCGAACTCCAGCCGTTCGAGGTAGCGTGGACGTTCGGCGTCGCGCTTGGCCGGCTCGGGGTAGAGGTGGCTCAGGCGCTCTTCCAGGCCCTCGAGCGAGACCTTGCGGAAGTAGTCTTCCATCGACAGGCCGCCGGGGATGGGGAAGTTCGGCAGTTGCGGCTTGCCCAGCACCAGGGTGAGGTTGCAGCGTTTGCCGATTTCCAGCGTGTTGGCCAGGGCCGAGGGCAGGTCGGCGAACAGGGCCTGCATTTGCGCGGCGCTCTTGAAGTACTGTTCCTTGGTGAACTTGCGCACGCGGCGTGGGTTGCCCAGGATCTCGCCCTCGGCGATGCAGACCCGGGCCTCGTGCGCCTCGTAGTCCTCCTCGGTCAGGAATTGCACGGGATGCGTGGCGACCACGGGCAGCTTCAGCCGGGCGGCCAACTGCACGGCGGCGTTCACGTGCACCTCGTCATCCGCGCGGCCCGCGCGTTGCAGTTCCAGGTAGAAGCGGTGTGGGAAGAGCGTGGCGAACTGCAGCGCCAGGTCATGCGCGCGGGCCGTGTCGCCTTGCACCAGCGCCTGGCCCACGGCGCCTGTCTGCGCGCCGGACAGCACGATCAAGCCTTCGTGCAATTCCTTCAGCCAGGCCAGCTTGACGATGGCCTGGGCCTTGTGGACGTTGCCGGTCCAGGCGCGGGCCAAGAGTTCGCTGAGGTTGAGGTAACCCTGCTTGTTCTGCACCAGCAGCAGCAGGCGGCTGGTCGCCAGGGGATCGGTGCCCAAGCCTTCGAGCACGATGTCGGCCCCGATCACGGGCTTGACGCCCTTGCCGCGCGCGGCCTTGTAGAACTTGATGGCCCCGAACAGGTTGTTCAGGTCGGTGATGGCCAGCGCGGGTTGCCCGTCCTTGGCCGCGGTGGCCACCACATCGTCCACGCGGGTGGCGCCATCGACGACGGAGAACTCGGTGTGGAGGCGGAGGTGGGCGAAGCTGGGCGTGGACATACGGTTGATTTTAGTCAAGCCACCTGGTCGGGATCGCGTTTCGTCAGGCCCCTGGGTTGGCGAAGCGCGAGCCGCGCGCTGCGGCCAGAGCGCTCCTGCGGGGGTGGTCTGCTTCGCAGACTCCGCATCGCCAGGACCCTGCACGCCTTGTCCGGCATAACTCACTGCGCGCTTTCAGCGCTCCGTTCAAACACGATGCCGGAAATCAGATGCACGATGCGCCGCACTTGCGGCGCACAAGGTGTGCAGGGTCCTGACGATGCCACCCCCGAAATCGCGCCCTGACCGCAGCGCGCGGCTCGCGCAGGACAGGCGGGTACCGTTCTGATGGCGCGAAGTCGGCGCAGCTGACCGGCCCCGCATGAGCGCCCTGGCGCGGGGCATGGCTCGCGCAACCGCCAAGCAAGCGGCCAAGAAAAAGCCCGCATCAACGATGCGGGCCTTCGGCGCAGAGCGCTGAGACAGGCTCAGCGCTGGCGGCGTTTGATCACAGGTTGTCCGTGAAACTGCGCAGCTTGTCCGAGCGGCTGGGGTGCTTGAGCTTGCGCAGGGCCTTGGCTTCGATCTGGCGGATGCGTTCGCGGGTCACGTCGAACTGCTTGCCGACTTCTTCCAGGGTGTGGTCGCTGGTCATCTCGATGCCGAAGCGCATGCGCAGCACCTTGGCTTCGCGCGGCGTCAGGCCGTCGAGGATTTCCTTGACCACCTCGCGCAGACCGGCTTGCATGGCCGCTTCCACCGGGGCGGTGTTGGCCGTGTCCTCGATGAAATCACCCAAGTGGCTGTCGTCGTCGTCGCCGATGGGGGTTTCCATCGAGATCGGCTCCTTGGCGATCTTCATGATCTTGCGGATCTTGTCCTCGGGGATCTCCATCTTCTGCGCCAGCAGGCTGGCGTCCGGCTCGAAGCCGAACTCCTGCAAGTGTTGGCGGCTGATGCGGTTCATCTTGTTGATCGTCTCGATCATGTGCACCGGGATGCGGATGGTGCGGGCCTGGTCGGCGATGGAGCGCGTGATGGCCTGGCGGATCCACCAGGTCGCGTAGGTCGAGAACTTGTAGCCGCGACGGTACTCGAACTTGTCCACGGCCTTCATCAGGCCGATGTTGCCTTCCTGGATCAGGTCGAGGAACTGCAGGCCGCGGTTGGTGTACTTCTTGGCGATGGAGATCACCAGGCGCAGGTTGGCCTCGATCATCTCCTTCTTGGCCGCGCGCGAGGCTGCTTCGCCCTGGTTCATGCGCTTGTTGATGTCCTTCAGCTGCTCCAGCGGCACCACGACACGGGCTTGCAGGTCGATCAACTTTTGCTGGATGTCCTGAATCGGCGGAACGTTGCGGCTGATGATGCCGCTCCAGGGTTTGCCGGCGTTGGCCTGCTTTTCCACCCACTTCAGATCCAGCAGGTGCGATTTCGACGGGTTGCCGTTTTTGTCGCGGCCGCCGAATTCCAGCACGAATTGATCTTGCGGGTAGCCGCAGCGGTCCACGATGATGCGGCGCAGCTCGCGTTCCTTGTGGCGCACGTCGGCCACCTGCCCGCGCACCAGGTCGCACAGCTTCTCGATGGTCTTGGCGGTGAAGCGGATGGTCATCAGCTCGTCGGACAGTGCCTTCTGCGCCTTGACGTAGGCGGGCGTGCCGTAGCCCTCCTTGTCGTAGGCCTTGTGCACCTTCTCGAACATCGAGCGGATGCGGTCGAAGCGCTCCAACGCCTGGTTCTTCAACTCTTCCAGCTTCTTGGTCAGGGCCTTGGAGCCACCCTTGCCGTCGTCATCGTCGGCCTCGTCGTACTCGTCGAAGTCTTCCTCGGCCACGTAGTCGTCGCTCTCCTCGGCATTGACGAAGCCGTCCACCACGGTGGAGATCACGACCTTGCCTTCGCGGATTTCCTCGGCCATGGCCAGCAGCGCGGCGATGGTGGTGGGCGAGGCGGAGATCGCCTCCATCATGTCCATCAGGCCGCCTTCGATGCGCTTGGCGATCTCGATTTCACCCTCGCGCGTCAGCAGTTCCACCGTGCCCATCTCGCGCATGTACATGCGCACCGGGTCGGTGGTGCGACCGAATTCGCTGTCCACGGTGGACACCGCGGCTTCGGCTTCTTCCTCGGCTTCTTCCTCCGAGGCCGCGGTGGGCGCGGTGTTGTTGATCAGCAGGGTCTCGGCGTCGGGCGTCTGCTCGAACACGGTCACGCCCATGTCGCTCAGCATGGCGACCACGACTTCCAGCGTTTCGGCATCGGCCAGCTTGTCGGGCAAGTGGTCCGAGATTTCGCCGTGCGTCAGGTAGCCGCGCGTCTTGCCCAGCTTGATCAGCAGCTTCAGGCGTTCGCGGCGCTTGGCCAAGTCTTCCTCGGACAGGACGGTTTCGTCCAGGCCGAATTCCTTCATCAGGGCGCGTTCCTTGGCCTTGCTGACCTTGATGCGCAGCGGCTTGGCCTTCTCGGTCGTGCCGCTGTCCTCGGCCGCGGGTTCCTCGGCGAACTCGGCCTCGATGTCGGACAGGTCGTCCTCCTCGGACGCCTCGCCCGCCTTGGGCTTGCGGCCAGGCTTGCCGGCGGTTTTCTTGGGGGGCGTGCTGACTTCCGCGGCGGCGGCCTTGGCCGGGCGACCGGCTTTTTTCGTCAGGTCGGCGTCTTTGTCAGCTTTGGCTTTGGCGGATTTGGCGGGCGTTTTGGCGGCGGACACGGTGGGTGCTTTCGAGGAGGCTTTGACGGCAGTTTTGGCCGGAGCCTTGGTGACAGGCTGGGCGGCGGCTTTGGTGGAGGGTTTCACGACTGCTGCGGCAGCGGTCTTGGTGGCAGGCTTCTTGGCCTTTTGTGCGGAATTTTGAGCGGGCATGGGTCTACCTCTGGACAACAACCTGGGGACACAAACTTCAAAAACACGGACAAACGAGAAAGAAAACGCAAAAACACGACCGAAGACAGCAGCGCTGATCGCGCAACCGGTGCGGCAAGGGACAAAGGAAGTTATCGGCAGCCCGCCTGGGCGCGTTAAGTGCCAGGCGCGGACTTGAATACCTTCCTCAGGCGGCAAGATGGGAGGGCGAACATTTGGTGTGCAGTCCTTGCGGTGAGCCCCGTTGACGGGGATGGCCCACTTGCTGTGTTGACTGTGCGCGTGTTGGCTACAGTCGGCCTGGACCGGAGGTGCTGCTGTCGCTCTTGCCGGAGAGTCTGTGCCGTGGATTATACCCGCGTCGACCCGAAAACCCAGCATTGATGCGGATTTGCGGGGGATAGCTCAAGCCGGGGCGGCATTGCTGGACAGGTTTTTGATGCGTTCCTGGATCTCGCGGTAGCGTTCCGGGTGGTGCGCGGCCAGGTCGGGCGTCTGTTCGGCCTTGAGCTGCTCAATCAGCATGGGTTTGAGCAGGCTGCGCAATTCCTGCCCCGCCTCGGCGGCGTCGTCGGTGGGCATGAGGTCGGAGTTCATCAGCCGCTGCGCCACGGTCGACAAGGGCAAGTCCGTTTCGGGTTCGAAGCTGTCCGCAGTCGCTTCGGCGTGCGCTTGCAGGGCCTGCCGCAGCACGGCCCAGGGTTGGGGACCCTGTTCGTGCAGCCAGGCCTCGAGCCAGCTCAGCAGCGCGCCATGCTGGCCGGGCAGGCCGCAGAGCAGGGCATGCTCTTCGCTGGAGAGGTGCTCCCAGAGACCGCTGTGCGCCAGCAAAAGCCGAACGGCATGGTCGGCGCGCTGAGGCAGCTGACGCGCGCCGCGTCGTGCGTTGCCGGTACCGGGCTGGGATCGATACCCGCGTCCCGCCGCCGCATAGCCCTCGGATGATCGCGGCGATCGAGGGGATCGGGACGCTGATGCCGTCCCGCCGTCGCGCGCGGCCGAATCTCCGGCGTCCCTCGGGCCGGGGCCAGCGCCATGGCGTTGTGATCTCGCACGCGCATCCGCCCAGAGGCTGCCCAGTTCCTGCGCGTCGAGTTGGACCAGGGAGGCGATCTCCCCCAGCAACTGGCGCTTGAGCGCGCCATCGGGCAAGGCTTCCCACAAGGGCTGCGCATGCACGCCCAGGCGTGCACGGCCTTCTGCGCTGCTCAGGTCGCAGCCTTCGCGGGCTGAATCAATCAGGAAGCGCGACAGCGGCGTGGCCTCGCTCACGCAATGAGCGAAGGCTTCACGGCCGTGTTCCCGGATGTAGCTGTCCGGGTCATGCTTCTTGGGCTGGGTCGGCAGGAACAGGAACCGCACCGTGCGCGTGTCGCTCGCGTAGGGAAGGGCGGCCTCCAGCGCGCGGCGCGAGGCACGGCGCCCCGCCTCGTCGCCATCGAAGCTGAAGACCACGCTGTCGGTGAATCTGAACAGCTTTTGCAAGTGATCCGGCGTGCAGGCCGTGCCCAGCGTCGCGACGGCGTTCGGAAAGCCCAGCTGCGCCAAGGCCACCACGTCCATGTAGCCTTCGGTGACCAGCACGTAGCCCGCATCGCGGATCGCGTTGCGGGCCTCGTAAAGACCGTAGAGTTCCAGTCCCTTGCTGAAGACGGGCGTTTCGGGCGAGTTCAGGTACTTGGGTTTTTCGTCGCCCAGCACGCGCCCCCCGAACCCGATGCATTCGCCCTTGACGTTGCGGATGGGGAACATGATGCGGTCGCGGAAGCGGTCGTAGCGCTTGGCTTCGCCTTTCGCCGTCGCGCCGCCTTCTCCCTCGCTGCTGATGACCAGCCCACTTTCGACCAGCAGGGGGTCGTCATAGCTGGGGAACACGCTGGCCAAGGAGCGCCAGCCCTCGGGCGCGTAACCCAGGCCGAAGCGCAGGGCGATCTCACCCGACAGGCCACGGCCCTTCAGGTAACCGATCGCGCGGGGCGAGCCCTTCAGGTGCTTGCGGTAGGCCGCACCGGCTTTTTCCAAGGTCTCCGACAGCGTGGCCTGCTTTTGGCGTTGGGCGGCGGCCCGCTCGCGCTGTTGCGGCGTGCTGTCGTCCTCGGGGACTTGCAGGCCGTACTGCTGGGCCAGGTCTTGCACGGCTTCAACGAAGCTCGCGCCGGTGTGCTCCATCAGGAAACCGATGGCGTCGCCATGCTTGCCACAGCCGAAACAGTGAAAGAACTGTTTGGTCGGGCTGACCGTGAAGGACGGGGATTTTTCGGCGTGGAAGGGACACAGGCCCATGAAATTCGCGCCGCCCTTCTTGAGCTGCACGTAGCGCCCCACGATGTCCACCACATCGGCGCGTGCAAGCAGCTCCTGGATGAAGGTGGAAGGGATGGCCATCCCCGCATTCTAGGAAAACGGGCTGTCACGACCTCCAAGCGCCGAATTACTCCCCACGCACCGTGCCCTCGCGCCGGGGATCGGCGCCACCTTGCAATCCCTGGCCCAGCAATTCAATCGCTTGAAGCCCGCTGTTCAAGGCTTGTTCCCGCACCGGGTGACCACGCTGCCGCAGCGCCTGGACCGTGGACGGCGGAAAGCGCCCTTGTTCCAGCAGCACGGGCCCATCTTCATTGGCGGACAGCACCGCGAAGTTGGGCAGGTTGATGGCCTGTTGCACGTCCAGGCCCCAGTGCAGGACGCCATACAGCATCTTGCCGGTGTAGTGAATGATGGACGCGCCGCCCGGGCTGCCGCCCGAGAACAGCAGTTCCCCGCGCGGGCGGCTGAAGATCAGCAGGGGCGTCATGGACGAACGGGGGCGTTTGCGCGGCTCCACGCGGTTGGCGATCACCACGTCCGTGCCGGCGCTGCCGCGGGGGACAAAGCTGAAGTCCGTGAGCTGGTTGTTCAGCAGGAATCCGCCGACGAGGCCCTGGCCCCGGTTGACCATGACTTGCGCGCCCCAGACCGCCTCGACGCTGCTGGTCATCGCCAAGGCGTGGCCCTGCCCGTCGACGATGCTGATGTGGCTGGTGCCGTACTCTGGCTGCGTCGGCATGGGGGCCAGCGTCATGGGAGGGCGGCTGTGGTGGCCCAAGCCGGCGTAGGGCGCGTCACCCTGGTCCCCGCTGTTGCGCTCAACGCTCATGGGAATGCCTGCGGGGACTTCCTTCATGCGCGGCGTGCCAGGGCTGACGTTCACCAGCTTGGCGCGTTCCGCGAGGTAGTCCGGCTCCAGCAGCGCCATCCAGCTGGGGCCGGGCGGTGGCACGTAGTCGGGGTCCGCCACGTACAGGGCCCGATCGGCCATCGCCAGGCGGGCCGCCTCGGCATACAGATGAAGCCATTGCGCCGAAGGCAGCGGCCCCGCAAGGGGGCGGGGAGGCTTGCGCTGCATCGGCATCGAAGCCGCTGGCGTGCGCGCCAGGATGCCGAAGATCTGGCCCAGGGCCAGGGTGCCTGAGCTCGGGGGCGGCATGCCGCAGATCTGCACGTCGCGCGTGGCGCTGATGCCCTTGCGTGGCTTGCTGTCTGGGCTGGAGCGTGCCTGGTACACGAAACACAGCGGCGCGCGCACCAGCGCTTCGTAGTCGGCCAGATCGGCCAGGGAAAGGTGGCCGGGGTTGCGTGCATGCTCCCGCACTTTGCGCACGATCGCCGGCGCGATGTCGTCCGCTTTTTCGCCGAGATAAAAGGCATTGGCACCGGCGTTGGCGACGCGGCGCAGCACGGCGGCCAGTTCCGGATTGCGCAGCTTGTGGCCGACGGGCCAGGGCTGGCCGGCGCTGTCGAAGAAATAAGCCGCGGCCACCGGGTCCTGCCGCAGTGAATTGGGCTCAGCCAACTGCATGTGCAGGCGTGGGCTCACCGGAAAACCTTGCTCGGCCAGCGTGATGGCGGGCTCGAACAATTGTTTCCAGGGCAGCCGGCCATGCTGACCATGGGCCAATTCGAGCATGCGCAGCAGTCCGGGCGTGCCCACGGCTCGTCCGCCAACTGACGCCTCGGCGAAGCCCATTGGCTTGCGCTGCGCATCCAGAAAAAGGTCTTCGTCCACGTCCGAGGGCGCGGTTTCCCGCCCGTCGTAGCTCTCCGTGATCTTTCCGTCGTGATGCAGCAGAAACGCACCGCCGCCGATGCCACTGGCTTGGGGCTCGACCAAGGTCAGCACCATCTGTGCCGCGATCGCCGCGTCCATCGCGCTACCGCCCGCGCGCAACATGGCGTAGGCGGCGTCGGTGGCCAGCGGGTGCGCCGTGGCCACCGCGTAGTACTTGCCGCTCCAGGGCTTGTCGTCCCCCTGGGGCTGCCCCCAAGCCGCCGGATGCAAGGTCAGCGCAATCAGCAAGGGGTACAGGAACGGGCCGCTGACGCGGAGAGGGCGGCGAAATGGACGCATGGAGCTGTTGTGGGCGGAAGTGGGCTGATGTAGGGTGAAGGCGAAGTGAGCGTATCTTGCGTTTTCAAAACCGGAGCGGCCCTGTGAAGCCCCAACCCATTCCAACGGTCCAGGCGGGTCGAGCGAAGTGATTATGGAGAGGTGCCCTCCGCGACATTTGCCCGGGTGGCGCAGTGCGCCGCAGGGGGAATGGTGAAAGTGGGGTGCTGGATTCCTGCTATACTCGCGGTCTCTCTGCAAAACAGGGAGAAAACAGGCGCGTAGCTCAGCTGGTTAGAGCACCACCTTGACATGGTGGGGGTCGTTGGTTCGAGTCCAATCGCGCCTACCAGATCAAAAAGGCCCCGGTTCATCACCGGGGCCTTTGTTTTTTGCTGCCTTTGCCCCGTGTCGCGGGTTCGGGCGCCTTGTTGCACGGGGCGTGCGCTCTTGACCTGTTTGACTTGTGATCGGCTTGGGCCGGCTCAGCTGGTGCATGCGCATGTCAGCCTTTTTGAGCCTAGAAGCACGGGACGGGCTGGTGGGGTAGAGCGTCAGGTGCCGGCGCTGCTGACCATGATGTCGCCTCTGCGCACGGCTTCGTTCAGCCCTCAACGCCAATCGTGTGGACACCTCTGCCGCGGACCTGGCTCAGCGAGGCTGGCATCGGCTCCATGGACGTCGATCTGGTGAGCGTGGTGCAGTCCTGGGGCACGGGCCGTGCCTGGGAATATGCCGCCCTGCCCAGGGTAAACTTTGACGATGAAAAAAGGCTCCGCCAGCGCTGACGCCCAGCCCGATCCCGGCCCCAGGACGGGCGCTGCCGCTGATTCCGCCGATGCTTCAGCGGCTGGACCTGAGCGTGTCATCAAGAAGTACCCCAACCGGCGCCTCTACGACACGCAGACCTCCAGCTACATCACCCTGGTGGAAGTCAAGCAGCTGGTGATGTCTCAGCAGCCTTTCGTGGTGCGCGACGCCAAGAGCGGGGATGACCTGACGCGCAGCATCCTGCTGCAGATCATCCTGGAGGAGGAGGCGGGTGGGGCGCCGTTGTTCTCCACACAGGTGCTGGGCCAGATCATTCGCTTCTATGGCCACGCCATGCAGGGCTGGATGGGCGGCTACCTCGAGAAGAACATCCAGGCCTTGCATGAAATACAGACCCGCATGACGGCCTTGGGGCTGTCCCAGAACATGGCCAAGAGCGTCGAAGACTCGACCCAGCGCTACCTGCAGGCCCAGGAACAGATGCAGCGCCAGGTTCAGGACCAATTGCAGAAGCAGACCGAGCAGATGCTGGGCCTGTTCGCGGCCATGCGCCGCAACTCCGGGCGCTGATCACGCCAACGTAACGCTTCTGTCAAATGGCGCGGGCACACTGCCGCCGGCCATGCATTCCGCATGGCGGCCCGAGAGCGTTGTCCATGCGCATGTTTTTCAAGGTAAGCACGGCCCTGACGGCGACGCTGACCCTGTTCGTCCTCTGTTTCGCGCTGTCCGCCGGCGCGGCCATGTGGATCTTCCAGCGCGATCGCCAAGCCATTGAACAACTGGGGCGCGACAACATCGAACGCGCCAGCGAGATCAGCGATCTGAGCAGCCGCCTGTTCCAGGCGCGCTCCGATCTGGGGCAAGCCAAGATCCAAATGGAAAGCGGCATGGAGGAAGGCCGCGACGACATGCTGCGCCGCGCTGGCGCCTTGTTGGCGGGCGCGCGTGCGAGCCTAGAGCGCTTGGAAGCCAAGCAGGATGCTTCCGAGATCGGCCGCCCCTTGTTCGAGGCTCTGCTGAGCGCGGCCCGGCAGCTCGAGGCAGGTTCCCTCACACCGCTGCACAAAGCCGTCCAGGGGTGGAACGGCATTGAGGCCAACAAGCTGGCGGGACCGGCGCTGACGCAATCGGCCCAGCGTTACGTGGAAGCCGTGGGTGCGTTTCAGGCCTATGCCCTGGCCCAGGGCCGCGAGGCAGTGGCCGAGGCCGCGCGCATGCAAGCGCGCGCCATGGTGGGCGCCGTGGTGGTGCTGGTGGCCGTGGTGGTACTCGCATTGATGTTGCGCCTGATGTTCGGCCGCATCATCCTCGCGCCGCTGCGCGAGGCTGGCCTGCACTTCGATCGCATGGCCGATGGTGACCTCACCGGCGTCATCCGCGACCGCGGGCACAACGAGATTGGTGGTCTCTATCGCGCCATGGCCCGCATGCAGTCGGGCCTGGGCGGTGCAGTGACCCAGGTGCTGCAGGGGGTGGAGCAGATCACGATCGGCACCAGCCGCATCGCGCAGGCCAGCCAGGGCATGTCCGCGCGCAGCACCCAACAGGCGGACGCCCTGCACCAGGTGTCCGTCAACCTGGCGAGCTTGTCCGAGACGGTCACCCGCAATGCCCGCCATGCAGGCGCCGCCAGCGAGCAGGCCCGCGAAGTGGCCCGCTTGGCCAGCGCCGGCGGCGCCGAAGTGAACACGGTGGTGACCAGCATGCAGGGCATTGCCGCGGTCTCGCAGCGCATCGGCGAGATCGTTGGCGTGGTCGACGGCATTGCTTTTCAGACCAATCTGCTGGCGTTGAACGCGGCGGTGGAAGCCGCGCGAGCCGGAGAACTCGGCAAGGGCTTTGCCGTGGTGGCTTCCGAGGTGCGCCAGCTTGCCCAGCGCAGCGCGGAGGCGGCGCGGGAAATCAAGGTCCTGATCGACACGGCCAATGAGCGCGTGACTCAGAGTGTGCAGCAGGTCGGGCAAGCGGGTACCACGATCGCGCGGGTGGTGCGCTCGGTGGACCAAGTGACTGAAATCGTGGCCGACATCTCCTCGGACAGTGCCCGTCAGGCGGACGGCGTGACCGCACTGAGCGGCACCTTGAGCGAGCTGGAGGCGCAGAGTCGCGATACCGCAGCCGGGGTGTCGCAAGCCGCCGATGCCGCCCATGCGTTGGCGGAGCAGGCGCGAGGCCTGCGGACCGCCGTCGCGGTGTTTCGACTGGGTGCGGCGTCCTCGCCCAGCCTGCAGGCCGCCGTGCCACCAACGGGACTGCCGCAGCCCGAACCCATGGCGCGCCAGTCGCTGTCCACCGTGTAAGTCGAGAAGACGCCGCATGTCCTGCGGGGCATGGGGCGCAAAGCCTTGAAGCTCAGCGTTAAAACGGCTGCGCAGACCGTGATTCACGGGAGGCCCCGGGCACAGTGGGTCTGGATGTGCGGTCGTGCGTGAGGGGCGTGCGTAAAGGGCGTGCGTGGAGCGATTGAGCCTCCCTAGGCTCGGGGCCGGCGGAACCTCGCCCGATACAATGATCGCCCTCCCGCGGACTGCGATGCTTCTTCCCGTCGCTGGCTGCGGGTCCCGAGTCGCCCCAAGTTTTGATGGCCTATTCAGCGATCCTGATCGTCTCCGTTTTTCTGCTGCTGGCCTTCGCGGTCGAGCGCGTCAGCGCCCGCTTGCGCCTGCCCTCGGTGATCGTGCTGGTGGGCTTGGGATTCATCGCCAAACCTTTGCTCGGTCTGCTCGGACGCCAACTGGACGGCGTGGACGTGCTGGTGCCGGTGCTGGGCGCCGTGGGCCTGATCCTGATCGTGCTCGAGGGCGCCTTCGATATCGAGCTGCGGCGAGATCGCTTGCCTCTGGCGACGCGTGCCCTTGGCACGGCCGGGATCGGCCTGCTGTTCTACATGGCCGTGTTCGCGGCCTTGGCGATGCTGGTGCTGGACTGGGCATTCTTTCCCGCCTTGTTGCTGTCGGTCCCTTTCGCCATCATCAGCAGCGCGGTGGCCATTCCAAGCAGTCAGTCACAGCCGGCTCCGGTGCGTGAGTTCGTGGTCTACGAGAGTTCGATCTCCGACATCCTGGGCGTGCTGGTGTTCTTCGCTCTGATGCACTCCGGTGGCACGGTCGCAGGGCTGCTCAGCGGCTTGATCGGTGGCGGCGTGTTGTCCCTGTTGCTGTCGCTCGTGTGCTCGGTTGGCCTGGTGCTGGTGTTGATGCGCGTGGACGGCCATATCCGCTTCGTGCCCCTGCTGGCGGGCTTGTTCGGTCTGTATGCCGTGGGGGAATTGCTGCATCTCTCACCCCTCATCATGGTGCTGCTGTTCGGCCTGGCCCTCAACAACCCGGCACTGATCACCCGCATTCCCGGTTTGCGTGGCTGGATGGACGACCGTTACGACGCCACGCTCGACCAATTCAAAGTGCTGGTGCAGGAATTGACTTTCGCGGTCCGGGGCGTCTTTTTCATCCTGCTCGGTTACTGGACGGAGCTGGCCGATCTGGTCGCCTGGCAGGCCTGGGCGACCGCGTTGCTCGCGCTGGCCGTCATCTACGGAGGGCGGCGTCTGCTGCTGGCCTTTGCACGGCAAGCGGCGGCCGACGCGCTGCTGTGGTTCGCGCCGCGCGGACTGATCACGGTGCTGCTGTTCCTGAACGTGCAGGCGCTCAGCCAATCCGAATCCCATCCCCCGGGCGCGATGAGCGTGCCACCTCTGCCGGCCTATTTCACGGGCGCCGTGCTCATCGTCGTGCTGGTGTCCACCGCCTTGGTGGCCTTGGCACGGCGTAAGCCCCAAACTTCAAACATCGATTCTTCTCCATGAACACCCCCATTTCCACGAATGCTCGCGCGCTGGCGCCGAACGTCTCTGCGACGCCTGCCGTGGCCTCGTCTTCCGCACCCAAGGTCGGTTTTGTGAGCCTGGGCTGCCCCAAGGCCCTGACTGACTCCGAGCTGATCCTCACGCAACTCAGTGCTGAGGGCTACCAGACTTCCAAGACCTTCGCCGGCGCGGACTTGGTCATCGTGAACACCTGCGGTTTCATTGACGATGCCGTCAAGGAAAGCCTGGACACGATCGGCGAGGCGTTGGCCGAGAACGGCAAGGTCATCGTCACGGGTTGCTTGGGCGCGCGCACCGTGGGCGATGGCGACGACGGGCAGGTTGGCGCCAATCTCGTGCGGCAGATGCACCCCAGCGTGCTGGCCGTGACAGGGCCGCACGCGACCCAGGAGGTGATGGACGCCGTGCACCTGCACTTGCCCAAGCCGCACGATCCCTTCCTGGACTTGGTGCCGGGCGGTTTCGGCGAGGCGGGTCTGAAGCTCACGCCGCGCCACTACGCTTACCTGAAGATCAGCGAAGGCTGCAACCACCGTTGCACCTTTTGCATCATCCCGTCCATGCGCGGTGACTTGGTCAGCCGTCCGGTCGGTGACGTGCTGAAGGAGGCCAAGGCGCTATTCGAAGGCGGCGTGAAGGAGTTGCTGGTGGTGAGCCAAGACACCTCTGCCTATGGCGTCGATGTGAAGTACCGCACTGGTTTCTGGGATGGCAAGCCGGTGAAGACGCGCATGCTGGATTTGGTTCAAGCGCTGGGTGAACTGGCGGCTGAGCATGGCGCTTGGGTGCGCCTGCACTACGTTTATCCCTATCCGCACGTGGACGACATCCTCCCTCTCATGGCCCAAGGCCTGGTGCTACCTTACTTGGACGTGCCTTTCCAGCACAGCCACCCGGAAGTGTTGCGGCGCATGAAGCGCCCGGCCAGCGGCGAGAAGAACCTGGAGCGCATTCAGCGCTGGCGCGAGATCTGCCCCGAACTGGTGGTGCGCAGCACCTTCATCGCGGGTTTCCCGGGCGAGACCGAGGAAGAGTTTGCGCACCTGCTGGATTTCGTGCGCGAGGCCCAGATCGACCGAGCGGGCTGTTTTGCCTACAGTCCCGTGCGCGGCGCGGCCGCCAATGAGTTGCCGGGCGCCTTGCCGGACGCACTGCGGGAGGAGCGGCGCCAGCGTTTCATGGCCGTGGCGGAGGAGGTTTCCACCACGCGTTTGCAACGCCGTGTCGGCGCGACCATGCAGGTGCTGGTCGACTCCGCGCCAGGCCTGGGCAAGAAGGGCGGCGTGGGCCGCAGCTACGCCGACGCGCCGGAGATCGACGGCACCGTGCGTCTGCTGCCCCCCGAGAAGATCAGCAAGACCCTGAAAGCAGGGGAGTTCACCAAGGCGCGCATCGTCGCGACCGATGGGCACGACCTCGTGGCCTTGCCGATCTGATCGGCGGACCGCTTCCGTGCCGGGCTAGCCCCCGAGGCACCGCGATCGAGTGACTCTCGTGCGCTGACCCGTCAGCCCACAAAAAACGGCCATGGCGATGAAACCATGGCCGTTGGCCTTGCGGCCTTCAGGGTGCGCGAGTTCGCTTACTTGAATCCGACGCGGTCCAGCATCTGCTGAACTTTGATCGTGTTGCGGCCCACCGCGCTGATCGGGATGGTTTCGCTCTTGAACCCCTGGCCGACCATGCGTTGCAGCGCCGGGTTGTTCGGCTTCATTCCGCGCGCGGCGGGCCATTCGTTGTTGGCGTTGGAGAAGACATCCTGGGCCTCGGGGCTCGCCAGGTATTCCAGGAAAAGAATCGCGTTGGCGCGATTGGGTGCGTGCCGGGCCACCGCGGCGCCCGCGATGTTGATGTGCGTGCCCCAGCTGTTCTGATTGGGGAACACCACTTCCACCTTGTCCGCCACTGCGCGATCTTCAGGCGCGCTGGCGTTCATCAGGCGTGCCAGGTAGTAGGTGTTGGTCACGGCGATCGCGCATTCGCCCGAGGCCACGGCGCGGATCTGGTCCGTATCACCACCCTTGGGTTCCCGCGCCATGTTCGCGACCATGCCCTTGAGCCAAGCTTCTGTCTTGGCCTCGCCCGTGTGCTCAAGCACCGCGCCGAACAGAGAGAGGTTGTAGGGGTGCGAGCCAGAGCGGATGCACAGCTTGCCCTTGTTCTTCGGGTCGCCCAGCTCCTCGTAGGTGTCGACATCTTCCCGCTTCACCTTGCGCGGGTCGAACACCACCACACGTGCGCGCGTGGAGAAACCGTACCAGTTGGCCGCGCCGTCGGCATTGACCGTTCCATGCAGGTTCAGGGGAATGGCGGCCTCCAGCACGGCGGACTTCACGGGCTGGTACAGGCCCATGATTTCTCCACGGTAGAGACGCGCGGCGTCGACCATCAGGATCACGTCCGCCGGGGATGCCGTGCCTTCCGCGCGCAGGCGGGCGATGATGCCCGCATCATCCGAGTCCACCCGCTGAATTTGGATACCGGTTTTCTTGGTGAAGCCAGCGTAGAGGATGTCATCGCTCGGGTAGTGGCGGGCGGAATAGACATTCAACACCTGTTGCGCATGCGTGGCACCGCCCGCCAGCAACAACAACGCGCCCAGCAGGCGACCCAAGGAAAGATCGGCGAAAAGCTTCATGGATATCATTCTCAGAAACGTTGGTGGTCGCATCTTAAATGCGATGAGAATTGTTCTCAGAAAACATCGATGAAGCAAAGGGATTAAGGCGCGTCGCTCCAAGCGGGCAAAAAAAAGCCCCATCCGAAGATGGGGCCTTGAAGGGATCCCTGAAGCCTGAGCTTACGAAAGGACCCGAGGAGACAAAAGGTGGAAACTGATCAAAAAGACTTTATGACATTTAATTCATAAAGCGAAATCAATTTCCGATGAGTGAATTATGTCAGGGTTTCCACCGGTCTGTAAAGTCGGCGACTGTAAATCCTTGTAAAAAGCAGGGGCGGTGTAGCCCGCTCAAGCACGCTTCTTGGCCTTGCCCGTTTCGGCCGCGCCGGTCGCGGCATCCATGGCGCTGGTGGTCGCCGCCTTGATGTTCGACTCCGCCAGCGCTGCGGCTTGCTTGGCCGACTTTTGCGCCGTTTCGAGAACGTTGTTGGCGGCGGCCACGGCGCTTTTGAACAGGGCCACGGCAGTTTCCGAGCCGGCCGGAGCATTCTGAGCGGTGCTGTCCACGAGATCCTGGAACTTGCGCTGCACCTCGGCGAACTGGGCTTCAAACGCCTTGGTGAATTCGGCGCTGGTGGCGGTGGAGATTTCGTACACCTCGCGGCCATAGCTCGCGGCTTTTTCGCCGAGCGGCTGCAAGAGGCTGGAGGGCAAGGTCATCAGTTCCTGGGGGTCCTTCACGCTCAGCACGGTCTGCGTTTGGCTGGCTGTATCGGCCAACAGGGCCTTGCTGGCGGCGAGATGCAACTCCACCAGTTTTTCGATGCCTTCAAACGCCTTGCTGGTCAGGCCGAAGAGAGATTCGATGTTGGCCTTGTTGGTGGCCAGGACTTGTTCAGCGGTCAGCATACGGTACTCCTTGAGGAAATGGTTTCAGAACGATTTCGACACCACGGGGCTCACGCGATATGTTGCACTGCAACATGACGCCCATTGTAGGGAGACGCTGCGCGCTGGCAAGGCTTTCAGATTTTGTTTCGATGCTTTAGGGGCCAAGCCCTAATTGGGACGATCCGATCAGGCTGGCAGAATGCCGCCCCATGACGGAAAAGGCGGGCAAGGTCCCCGAACAGACAACTTCACAAGCCGGGAGACACCGTCCCGGGCCTGAGCGGCGCGAGGCGTACCGGGTGTTCCGCAGGCTCGGAACGCGGTGGATGGACAACGATGCCTATGGACATGCCAACAACGCGGCCTATTTCAGCTGGTTCGACACGGCGGTCAATGCCTGGCTGATCGAACAGGGTCTGCTGGATGTTGAAGCGGGCCAAACCATCGGTCTGGTGGTCGAAAACCATTGCAACTACTTCGCTTCCGTGGGCTTTCCCCAGGACATCGACGTTGGTCTGCGGGTGGGCCATGTGGGCAGCAGCAGCGTGCACTATGAAATCGGCATCTTCGCTCTGCTGGCGCAAACGGCCGCGGCCCAAGGTCACCTGGTCCATGTGTACGTGGACCGCGATACCCGCCGCCCAGTCTCCCTGCCACCAGCACTGCGAGCCGCCACGCTGGCACTGCACGCCCCGGCATCGGCCTGAAACACGGCCTCATTGAGTGACAAGGAACAGAGTCGATGGACGCGAAAGGAATGAATGTGAAGCAATGGCGAGGGATGTGGGTGGCCGTGGTGCTTGCGGGGTTGCTCTGGCCTGGGGTGGCCTCGGCAGCTGAACTGGACGGCAGCCAGCTCTCTGCCTGGTGGGGCGTGCCCTTCGCCGGAATCCTGTTGTCGATCGCGCTGCTGCCCTTGCTCACACCGCACTTCTGGCACCACCATTTCGGCAAGATCACCGCGGCCTGGGCCTTGGCCTTTTTGCTGCCATTCGCGGCGGTTTTCGGTCCCGGGCTCGCGGCACACAGCTTCGTCCATGCCTTGCTGGCTGAGTACATCCCCTTCATCCTCCTGCTGACGGCCCTGTTCACCGTCTCGGGCGGGATCTACATCAAGGGCAACCTGCATGGCAGTCCGGGTTTGAACACCGCCATCCTTGCCATCGGTGCGGTGCTGGCCAGCTTCATGGGGACCACGGGTGCATCGATGTTGCTGATCCGCCCGCTGATCCGCGCCAATGACAACCGGCGGCACAAGGCGCACGTCATCGTTTTCTTCATCTTCATCGTCTCGAATGCCGGTGGTTCCTTGACGCCCTTGGGTGACCCGCCGCTGTTCCTTGGTTTTCTCAAAGGTGTGGATTTCTTCTGGACCTTGCAGCACATCTGGCCCGATACGCTGTTCCTGGTGGGCAGTCTGCTCGCGCTGTTCTATGCCTTGGACAGCTGGTACTACCGCCGTCGCGAGGAGATCAAGCCCGTGGACCCGACGCCTGACACGACGCGGCTGGGCTTCGACGGCGGCGTGAACTTCGTGCTGCTGGCCGTGGTGGTGATCCTGGTGTTGATGAGCGGCATTTGGGAACCCGGCGTGGTGTTCAATGTGTTCGGCACGGAAGTCGGATTGGCCGGATTGGCCAGGGACGCTGGCCTGATCGCCGTGACGCTGATGTCCCTGAAGCTCACCCCGGGCGATGTGCACGACAACAATCAGTTCTCGTGGGGCCCGATGCAGGAGGTGGCCAAGCTGTTCGCTGGCATCTTCCTGACCATCGTTCCGGTGATCGCCATGCTGAAGGCGGGCGTGAACGGGCCTTTTGGCGGCGTCGTTGCGGCCGTCACCAACGCCGATGGCACGCCGAACCCCGCCATGTATTTCTGGGCCACGGGCGCCCTGAGTTCCTTCCTCGACAACGCACCGACCTACCTTGTGTTCTTCAACACGGCGGGGGGGGATCCCACCGTGCTCATGACCTCGATGGCCACCACGTTGGCGGCCATCTCGGCTGGCGCGGTCTTCATGGGCGCCAACACCTACATCGGCAACGCGCCCAACCTCATGGTCAAGGCCATCGCGGAAGAGCGTGGCGTGAAGATGCCCAGCTTTTTCGGCTACATGCTTTGGTCGGTGGGCATTCTCGTGCCGCTGTTCGTCGTGATGACTTTCCTTTTCTTCCGTTGACCTGGAGCCCTTGATGAGCAAACCCCGTGTGCTGGTGGCGCGCGCGATCTTTCCCGAGATCATCGCCAAGCTGGAACAGCATTTCGATTTGGAAACCAACCAGCCCGACGAGGACATGAGCGGCACGCGGCTGATCGACAAGCTGCGTGACAAGGACGGCGCCTTCACCACCGGCAGCGTGCGCATCGACAAGACGGTGCTGCAGGCCTGTCCGCGGCTGAAGATCTGCGCCAACATGGCCGTGGGCTACAACAATTTCGATCTGGACGCGATGACGGCGCATGGCGTCCTCGGCACCAACACGCCCGACGTGCTGACCGACACCACGGCGGATTTCGGCTTTGCCTTGCTGATGGCCACGGCCCGCCGAATTGCCGAGAGCGAGCATTACCTGCGCGCGGGCAAGTGGCACAAATGGGCCTACGACATGTTCGCTGGCGCGGACATTCACGGCTCCACCCTCGGCATTCTGGGCATGGGGCGCATAGGGCAAGGCATCGCCAAGCGCGGCGCGCATGGGTTCGGTATGAAGGTCATCTACCACAACCGAAGCCGCCTCGACGCCGCGATGGAAAGCGAGTGCAAGGCGCGCTACGTCGGCAAGGAGGAGTTGCTGAAGACCGCCGATCACCTCGTGCTGGTGTTGCCCTACTCGAAGGAGTCACACCACATCATTGGCGCGGCGGAATTGGCCTTGATGAAGCCAACCGCCACGCTGGTCAACATCGCACGCGGCGGTATCGTCGATGAAAACGCCCTGGTCCAGGCCTTGCGCAAGGGCAGTCAGGGAGGTGGCATCGCCGCGGCTGGACTGGATGTGTTCGAAGGCGAGCCCAAGGTGAACCCGGAACTGTTGACGGTGCCGAACGTGGTGCTCACACCGCACATCGCCAGTGCCAGCGTCCCGACGCGGCGCGCCATGGCGGAACTCGCGGCGGACAATCTGATCGCCTACTTCCAAACTGGCAAGGCGATCACACCTCTGAACTGAGCGCGAAAAAAAGCGGTCCGAAGACCGCTTTGTTGACTGGCTTGCTCCCTCACTTGTAGGTGATTTCAGCTCGCCGGTTCTTGGCCCAGGCAGCTTCGTTGCTGCCGCGAACCGCGGGCTTTTCCTTGCCGAAGCTGATCGTCTCGATTTGCGAGCTGTTCACGCCCAGCAGCACCAGCATCTGGCGCACGGCGTCCGCCCGGCGCTGACCCAGCGCGAGGTTGTACTCGGTGCCTCCGCGCTCATCGGCATGGCCCGCGATCGTGACCGAGCGCGCGGGATTGGATTGCATGAAGCGGGCATGGGCCTCGATCACGGCACGAAACTCGGGTTTGATGGCCGAGCTGTCGTAGTCGAAGTAAACCAGCTTGGCCACGTCAGCGATCGAGTCCGCTGGCTTGGCCACCGGCACCGCGGCAGCGGGCGTCGGCGCGCTGGCCTGGGCAGGTTTGGCTTCTGGCGCGGCCGTCGTCACGCTCGGCGCCGGGGTTGCTGGGGCTGCCGCGGCTGCGGTGCTGCTCGGGGTGTCCGGGGCTGTCGTGGCCACCGAGGAGCAACCCACCATGAACACGCAGAGGATGGGGGCCGCGCCAAGCACAATCCATTTTTTCAATGACATCAATTTCTCCTTTGGGTGAGTCGGAGGCGGGAAGACACCATGCCGCCGTCGGGTCGGAGGCGTCTTGCGCCCAAGAGCCCATGAAGGTCGGTCTCGGACGAGGCGAGCCATCATGGGACGGAACACCGACCATAAAGAACTATCTCAAGTAAATCAAGGGTTTACCCAGCAAGTCGGTGCGGATTTGGGGCTAAGGTAAAAAAGCGTAAAGACATCTTCACGCAGCGGCGGAGGCCTCGGGCTGTGAGTCGATCCTGAATCGCAAGCTCGCTTGCCTCGAGACTTCAGCGAGAAACTGTTCCCGGCCCTGAACCTCGCGCAGCCAGCGCGCATCGTTCTGCCCTTGAAGGACGCTCTCGCGCAGAAGCTTGAGGGCGCTTTCTGCGCCGGGTGACTGAGCGTGACGGCCCACCTGCTCCAAGGTCTTGAGCAGGTGTTCTCGGAGCGCGAGGTGCTCGCCGCTGGACGGGTCGACGTAGATGGCGTCCAGGCCGAATCGACAGGCTTGAAAGCGGTTGTAGTTGTAGACGAGGTAATCATCTTCCGCCGGCATGAACGGCGCGTCGGCCAGAAACCATGCGGCCAGCGCTTGCACATAGGCAGCCAGCGCCGCCGCCCGTTCAATGGTCAGTGGCGTGTCGAAGACGCGGATTTCGATGGTGCCGAATTCGGGCTTCGGTCGAATGTCCCAATAGAAGTCCTTCATGCTGTTGACGACGCCGGTGCGTGTCATCTTTTCGAAGAATTGCCCAAACTCGTTCCATCGCAACACAAAGGGTGCGCGACCCGAGAGCGGAAATGCATAGACGGAGTTGAGCCGCGCGGAATCGAACGCCGTGTCATGGCCTTGCACGAAGGGGCTCGAGGCTGACAAGGCGATGAAGTGGGGGATATAACGGCTCATGCGGTGCAGCATCAGCAGGGCACTGTCCGCATCGGGACACCCGACGTGCACGTGCTGGCCAAAGATCGTGAACTGCTTGGACAGGTAGCCGTAGAGGGCTGATATTTCCTTGAAGCGCGGCTTGTCGTAAATGCGCCGCTCGTGCCACTGCTGAAACGGGTGCGTGCCGCCGCCCACCACGGCAATGTTGAGCTTGTCCGCGCTGCGCACGAGGGCGTCACGGATTTGTCCCAGTTCCTCCTTCACTTGACGCGGCGAGCGGCAAACGCCCGTGGAAATCTCGATCATGCTGGAGGTGATTTCGGGCACGACGCTGCCGGGCAGCTCATGCTTGCCCATCAAGCGCAGCATGTCGTCCGCGTAGGGCGCGAGGTCGTAGTCGTGCGTATTGACCAACTGCAGTTCAAGTTCAACACCCAGCGTCAGGGGCTCGGAGGGGTGAAAAGCTTCAAGTGCCATGGCGGTTGTCTTCCGGTTCTTGCGTGGAGGGTGTCGCGCGGTCTTCGGCCGTTCTCGCGGGGGTGCCGAGGCGGCCAGAGGCCGATCGCTCGTTGCCGGTTTCACTGGCCTCCTGGGTCTGCTTCAGGCTCCACGTCATCAGCAGGGCGCCAAACAGTTCAAGCAGCAGCAACAAGGGCAGCGCAATCGAGGCAATCGCCGCGCCCAGGGTCGGGGTGAATTCGGCGAACTGCGATATCAGCAGCAAGGCCACGGCCGACATGGGCCACAGCGTGTTGGCGGTCCAGAGGGTCTGTCGCAGACTGGCGCCGCTGCCCATGCCCAGCAGCGTGGTCGCGCTCAGTGCGCCGATGCGTGCCACGCCCCGCGTCAACGCCAGGGCCAGGACCAGCACCCAGATCTGCCATTGCCACTGCCAGGGCGCCTGGGCCGCCGTCATGGTCACCAGCACGAAGGTGAGGATGCTCAGCGCGCTGGCGGCCGTGCCAAACTGGCGCGGCCAAATCCAGGGGCGGGGATTCCAGGCCTTGAGCAGCACACCCGCCAGCAAGGCGGCCAGCGGCGCGGAGCCTCCAAAGTGCGCGGCCAGGGCCGTGCCCGCGGCGATCAGCGCCAATTGCAGCACGGCCGTGTTCTCGCTGCTTGGGCTCATCCACGCGAGGGCCTTGCGCAACGCCAGCGCAAGCACGGCGCCGACCAGCACCGAGGTGAAGACCAAGAGCAGCACGGCCGGTATGGCCCCCCACCAGCTGCCCATGCCGGGGCCATCCAGTCGTCCTTCCATCGGGCCCACCAGTCGCGCCATCACCCCGCCCACGGCAAGGACGTAGAAGGTGTTGAGCGTGGCCAGCGTGATGGCCCGATCGGTCACGGGGCCGCTGGCGCGCAAGTCGTGGGTCACCCGCATCAACAAGGCCGGCGACGTGGTCGTGATCAGCAGCGCCAAGGGATGGTGCAGCGCCGCTTCAATTTGGAACAAGCGCAGCATCCAGAGCGCCGCCACATAGGTGACCAGCGACTCCACGATGCTTTGAACCAGCAGCATCGGATTCATGCGCAGCCAGCGCAGCGACAGGCGTCCACCGGCCTCGAACAAAACGATGGACAGCCCCAGTTCGATCAGGAACTGGGCCATGCCATCCAGAGGCCAAGTGGCCGTGGTGTAGCCGGAGTAACCCGCCAAGGCCCCGATCAGCGAATAGCCCAGCACCTGAGGCAGTCCCCAGCGTCGTTGCAGGCCATGGCCTGTTGCCGCGGCGACCGCCAGCAGCAGAGCCCATTGCACGACGGGAAGGCCGGCGGAAGGCTTGATCCATTCAGACCAGTGGAACATGAGATCGAACAAGCGAGACTCCTTCGTGTTGTGGGGGCGGGTCGCCCCGATTGCGGGCAGTGCCTGCACCACAGGGTTGGTTACGGCTTGATACGTCCAGTTTCGACGGCCGCGCGGCCGGGTGACATGCTGTGGCCTTGTGGGGCTGTCACCACGACGCGTGTCGCACGCTGACAGAGTCAGGCGCTCGACACCGGGAATTGTTCACATCCCAGACTTGTCACTGGGGATGATCTACAGAAGAATGCTCGGTTTTGAATCCGAGAACCCTTACGAGTTTCTCAAAAAAAATAAGCCCGCACACGCCATGGCGCCAAAAACATCATTCAAGTCCTGGCTGAGGGCATACATCGACGTCATCGCACGGTCCGCTGAGCGCGGCCTTAGCCGCAGCGCGCGCGCGGACAGGCCTACCGACTCAGCGGTGCCCGTGTTGGCCACTGCGGGGCCACGCGGCGCATGCACCGACCCGTCGATGGGCAAGGTCATCGCGGGGCACGACACGCCGAGCGCGTGGCGCGTGGTCGCCCGTGGGCCGCGGGCGTTGGGCAGTGGCGTGCTGGGCGTGCTGCGCTGGACCTGGCGGGTCCTCAACGGCATTCAGTTTCGGCTGGCGGTGTTCACCGGGAGTCTGATTGCGGGAACGATCGTCATCCTGTCGACCAGTTATGTCTACCAGCAGACCGAAATCCTGCGCGAGAGCTACGAGCGCGAGGCGGCCATTTCGCGCAACTACATCTCGTCGCTGGTCCTGGAGCTCGACAACATTTCACAGAGTCTGATCCGGGTGGAAGAGTTCCGGCTGCGCGTGGGTGAGCAGACCCAGGCGCTCAAGAAGTACCAGACCGTCACCACCACCGTGACGGTGACGGAAAAAAAGAAAGAGGCGTCTTTCCTCGGCATCAAGAGCAACTGGTTCGGACTGGCGGGCACCGAGAAGGTCGAGGAGAAGCAGACCAAGACCAGCGACAACTATTTCTCCACTTACCTGTCCAGCAACGACACACAGGTGCTGGAGAAAAACGTCTTGTTGCTGTTGCAGCAAAGTGGCGGCGCGATCTCAGACCGGGCCTTTGCCGCGCTGCAGGCCCAAGCCAAGAAACTCGTGCTGGCGAACCGCGAGCTCGATGCGCTGAAAGATCGCCTCGTGGAGCGGCAGCAGCGCGAATCCGCGCTTGCCGAGCAGAAGCCCGAGGGCGACCCGACGCGCGCGAGGGCCGCCTCAGAAACCCAAGCCGCCGAGGAGCGCATGCGCAAGCAGTCGATCCAGGCTCGCAAGTTGCGCAGCGAGCTCGATGCCGGCGTCATCGCTCACCTGCTGGAAGCGCGCAAACGCAAGATTCAGGAATTCGGGCTCGACACCGGACGCTTTCGCATCCAGACCTTCTCCGCCCTGGGTCTGCAGCCTGGCCTCACGCCCGAGGCCGCCGTCGACACCCGCATCTTCGACCCGTCTTCAGCCCTCAATCAACTGGACGTCGATGCGTCGATGGAGGACAGCCTGCTGCGTGCTTTTGTCTCCATCCAGCAAAACGGGGTGTTGCGCGACCTCGCGCCCCTGGCGGTTCAGATGAATGGCTTGGAACTGCAGGCGCTGTACTCGCCTTATTTCGAACACCCTGCATCCACCGAGAGGGCGCGTCTGCTCGAGGAGAAGCGCCGCGCGCTCAAGGTGCGCGTGAACCCGCAGGGCGAGGAGATCCAGCCTTGGGCTTGGGCGGCGTACGCGGAAGAGGAAAAGCCCATCTTGGCCCAACTCGCCAAGATCGCGCCCGTGCTGCGCGCGCGTCTGAAGACCTTGCGCGAGACCCATCCGCCCACGCCGCCGCACGAGGACGCGGCCTTCCGGGCGCAGTACGAGCGTTACGCCAAGCTGGTGCAACAGCGCGATGCCTTGTATGAAAGCTATTTGAAGCAGTACCCGCCGTCCGAGGAAGAGCGCTTGTCCGTGGAGGCGCTGGGCCACCTGCGTGATTCGGCGCTGGAAGATCAGCTGCTGGTTCGCTTCCGCACCGATGGCGCGGACTACCAGCGCTCCGTGCGCTCACCCGAGGATCGCGCGACGTCGATGCGGCGCTGGAAGGCCTTGCGCGACTGGATCTACTCCGGTCAAAGCGAAACCCCCACGCAGCCGCTGAAGACGCTGTTCTCCGATGGCCTGATCGGCAACAGCCGGACCGAGGCCGAGGAGGTGCTATGGAAGTTGGACACCACGCCCTTGTTCTCCGACTCAGGGCGCGGTGATTTGCCGCAGTTCGTGCTGGCGCAGAACTTCGCCGGCATGACCCGCACCATCGTCGACCGCACCGACGGCCTGCGTGCCATCCAGAGCAACCGCGACAAGGCGGTCGAAATGGCTTTGCTGATCTTCGGTGCCGCCGTGTTGCTTGCCGTGGCCATCTCCTACATCGCGGTACGCAAGATCAAGCGTCTGATCCGCAACGCCGAGAAGGTCGGGCAGGGTCATCTGGACGTCGCGTTCCCGACCAAGGGCGCCGATGAATTCGGCAGCCTGTCCCGCGCCCTGAACCGAATGGTGGGTGGCTTGCGCGAGCGCGAGAAGATCAAAGGCATCCTGGGCAACATGATCGATCCGGTGGTGGTGGGCGAGGCCATGAAGGACATGGCGGCGCTCAAGCGGGGTTCGGAGTTGCGGGTCACGGCATTCTTCTCGGACGTGGCGGGCTTTTCGGGCATCAGCGAAAAGCTCAGCTCGGTGGAGCTGGCCAACCTGCTGAACGAATACCTCTCGGCCATGACGCTCATCCTCAAGGAACATGAGGGTGTGCTGGACAAGTACATCGGCGACGCCATCGTGGGCATCTTCAACGCGCCCGTCCCCGTCGAGGATCACAGCCTCAAGGCCGTGCGCGCGTCCCTCAAGATGTTGCGCAAGCTGGAGGAACTGCGCCAGCTCTGGAAGCGCGAGAACCGCTACATGCCCGAGGTGCACGACATGCGCATCCGCATTGGCCTCAACGTGGGTTTGGCCAAGGTGGGCTTCATGGGCACGGATGCGCTGGCGTCCTACACCATGATGGGGGACACCGTGAACCTGGCGGCGCGGCTCGAGGCCGCGGGCAAGGACTATGGCGTCTCGCTGTTGATTTCCGACGCGGTGTACGCCGAGGTCAAGGACCACGTCTTCTCGCGCAAGCTCGATCTGGTGCGCGTCAAGGGCAAGAGCGAGCCCGTGGTGCTGTACGAGGCCATCGCCGAGTGGTCCGAACTGGAGCATGCGGAGTTGGGCAGCGAGGTCCGCAAGCGCCAGGCCGCGGCTCGCTTGTATGGCGAAGGCCTGGACCTGTACCTCGCCCGGCAATGGGATGCGGCCATCGCCAAGTTCAAGGAGTCAGAACAAGTGCGGGGTGCGCCGGATTTGGCCGTGGAGCAACTGGTCGCGCGTTGCCTGGACTATCGGCGAGAGCCCCCGCCGGCCGACTGGGATGGGGTCTATACCCGCGAGCACAAATAGGCTGCAGGGAATGAGGGGCATGTAAGGTGCCTCGATGGCACCTTGCGGGGGCACTGCCTCTACCCCACACCCCCACGCAACAACACACCCTCAACGCTTGCGGTACATCGCCTCGATGGCCGATTCGTAGCGGACCATCAGGTTGTTGCGCTTGAGTTTGAGCGTGGGCGTCATCAGCCCATTCTCGATGTTCCAGGGCTCCCGCGTGAGCGTGACGGCGCGGGGCACGGCATAACGCGCAAAGCTGCCTGTCACGCGTTCCATTTGCTTGAGCGCGGCGGCGATCACATCCGGGTGGGCCAAGCTGCCGTCGTCCCTGGGGTCCACCCCCAGGCGTTTGGCGAGCTTGATCCATTCGTCGGCTTGGACGACGGCCACGGCGGCGATGAAGGGCCGCTGCTCGCCGACCACGAACACTTGCTCGAACAGGGGAGCGTCCAGGATGGCTTGCTCCAAGTCGCCGGGCGGCACTTTTTCGCCGGTGGAAGTGACGATGATTTCCTTGATGCGGCCCAGGATGCGGATGCGGCCTTGCGCGTCGATCTCGGCTTGGTCCCCGGTGGACAGCCAGCCCTCGGCGTCCAGCACGCGCGCGGTGTCCTCGGGACGATTCCAATAGCCCCGCATCACCGACGCACCGCGCACCTGCAACTCACGATTCGCGCCGATGCGCACTTGCACGCCCGGCAGGGCGCGGCCGACGGTGGCCGGATCGTTGTCATCGGGGCGGTTGGCCGCGACGACGGGTGAGGTTTCCGTCATGCCATAGCCCTGCAGCAAGGGCAAACCCAGGCCGAGGAAGCAGCGCGCCTGAGCTTGCGCCAAGGGGGCCCCGCCGCTGACCGCGATGCGGATGCGCCCGCCAAACTGCGCCATCAGCGGTTGAGCGACCAGCCTGCGCAACAAGGCCCAGGGCAAGACGCGCAGCCACCCCGCTTTCGCGGCCTGAGCGGCATCTTCCCCGGGGGCGGCCTTCAGGCCGTGCGCCGCGCGGAACCGTTGCCAGCCCTTGGCTTGCGCCGCCTCGAACAGGCGCTGCTTGAAAGCCGACTTGGCCAGCACCTCTTGCAGCCGGGCGTGCACGCGCTCATAGATGCGCGGCACCGAGATCAGCACTGTGGGCCGCACCCGTTTCATGTCTTCGGCCAATTGCTGCACCGAGCGGGCGTACACGACCGCCGAGCCCGACGCGATCGGCAGGTAGTAACCCGTGGTGCGCTCGAAGGTGTGCGACAGCGGCAAAAAAGAGAGGAAGACATCGTCGGGCAAGGGCGTCACGAAGGGGTAAAGCGCCTTCACGTTCGCCAGCACGTTGCGGTGCGTGAGCATCACGCCCTTGGGTTTGCCCGTGGTCCCCGAGGTGTAAACGATCGCGGCCAGGTCGTCCGATCCCGGTGCGGTCCTGCTCATCGACTCGGTTCCGTGGCTCGCGTCCTTCTTGCCAGCGTTCAACCAATCGCGCAGGGTCAACAGGCGGGGTTGGGCAGGGGACGTCACCATCGTCGCGGCCTGGGCGCCCAGTTCCTGGGCCGAGGCCTCGCTGAAGACGACCGTGCGCAGTGAGGTCAGTGGGATGCCGGCCTGCACGGCCGCGGCCTGAATTTGCTCCCATTGCGCCGCCTGGCCCAGCATCAAGAGGCTGGCCTCGCAATCGGAGAGGATGTAGGCGATGCTGCCGGGGTTGTCGATGGCGTGCAGCGGCACCGGCACCGCGCCCTGCGCCAGCGTCGCCTGGTCGATGCGCATGGCATGGAAGCCATTGGCCAGCAGGATCGCGACACGTTGGCCCGACTGAATGCCGCAGCTGGCCAACGCGCCTTGCCAGCTGCGTACTTCCGTCAGGGTTTGGGCCCAGCTCAGACTGCGCCATTGCTGGGTGCCCGCGTCGAATTCCCGGTAGGCCTCGCGCTTGGGGCTCTGCGCGGCGCGCCATGCCAGCAGTTCGGGCAGGGTGTGAATCAAGTCGATGGGGGTGGCCGCCGAAGCGGCGTCAATGAGTTGCGTCATGAACGAGAACGAGAGCGAGAGCGAGCGAGAGACGGGGTGGATTCGACGTGTGGTCTGTCTTTTCCCAGGCATGAACAAGGCATGAGGTCCACGGGCGCCGCGCAACACCCGGGAATGGGAAACTCACCATGATAGCGCGCCACTTTGGGGCACGTTCCAAGGTGGTTAGGGGGTGGGTGGTCCCGGCGGGCGGGCGGCAGAGCGTCTGCCTTGCCGCGGCTCAGGCAGGCTGGGCCGCTCTGGCGCTGTTGTGGAAATGGGCGTGCAGGTAACGCGAGAAGTCTTGTGCGGGCATGGGGCGGGCGTGCAGGTAGCCCTGGGCTTCGTCGCACCCGATGTCGCGCAGCCGGTCCAGCAATTCTGGCGACTCCACTCCTTCCGCGATCGTGCGCAGACCGAGCTTGTGCGCCATCTCGACGATGGCCTCGACGATGGCGGCGGCGTCCGCCGTCTGGTCCAGGTCGTGCACGAAACTGCGATCGATCTTGAGCTTGTCGATGTCCAAGCGCTTGAGGTACGCGAGGCTGGAGTAGCCGGTGCCGAAGTCGTCGATGGAGAAGTGCATGCCGCGCTGGCGCAGCCGCTGCACCAGGGCCAGCACCTGCTCCACATCCTGCAGCAAGATGGATTCGGTCAGTTCCAGTTCCAGGCAGTGGGGCGGCAGGCCGCTGCGCTCCAGCGCCTGGTCCACGGTGGCTTCCACGTCGTCACGGCGGAATTGCACCGCCGAGAGGTTGACCGCCACGGTCAGTGCTGGCAAGCCGTCGTCCTGCCAGGCGCGGGCTTGGCGGCAGGCCTGCTCCAAGACCCAGGCCCCGATCGGAACGATCAGGCCGCTGTCCTCGGCCACGGGGATGAAGCGACCAGGCTCGACCAGTCCAAACGTCGGCGACTGCCAGCGCAGCAAGGCTTCCACGCCGACCATGCGGCCGCTGCGGATGTCCATCTGCGGCTGGTAGTGCAGCACCAGTTCGCCGCGTTCGATCGCGAGCCGAAGTCCGTTGCGCAGCAGCAGGTGCTCCTCCGCGTCGTTGTTCATCGCCTCGTCGTAAAAGTAGTAGGCGTTGCGGCCCGTGTCCTTGCTGCGGTACATGGCCAGATCGGCCTTCTTGCGCAGCTCGTCGAAGGTGGTGCCGTCTTGCGGGTAGAAGGCCACGCCGATGGAGGCGGACGCGCTGATCTCCTTGCCCTCGAAATGCATGGGCTCCTGCAGCGTGCGCATGATCTTGTCCAGGGTGGGGATGCAGCGTTGCACGCCATCCACGCCGCTGAGCACGACGATGAATTCATCCCCGCTTTGGCGGCTGACGGTGTCACTCTCGCGCACGCAGCCCTTCAGGCGCGTGGCGATCTCGCGCAGCAAGGCATCACCCGCGGCGTGCCCCAGGGAATCGTTGATGCGCTTGAAGTTGTCCAGGTCGATGAAGGCCAGCGCCAAGCCGTCCTGGGCGCGCTCTGCCTGCGCGATCGCCTGCTGCATCCGGTCCTGCAACAAGGCTCGGTTGGGCAAGCCCGTCAGCGCGTCGTGGTAGGCGAGGAATTCGACCCGCATCTCCACCCGCTTGCGCTCGGTGATGTCGACCCCCATCCCGTGGTAGCCCTTGAACTTGCCGTTCTCGAAGATGGGCTTGCCGCTGATGGAGCACCAGTGCAGCTGACCCGTCAGCGGGGAGTGGATCTGGTAGACAAAATCCTTAAAGGGCTGGCGAGTTTCGAGCATCTGCCGATGCTCGGTCCATTTTTCAGGCGCCACGTTGGTGATCGGTAGCTCCCAGCGCCGCTTGCCCAGCGGGCTCTCCACGTCCGTGGAAGATGACGAAACCAGCAGCCCGCCACCATAGACCTTGGAGAAGCGCAGCTCCTCGTCCATTTCCCAGAACCATTCCGAGCTCATTTCGGCCAGCTCGCGCAGGCGAACCTGTTCGGCGCGCAGTTGCGCCATCTGCGCCTGATAACGTGCCTCCACGGCGTGCCGTTCGGCGATCTCGCGCTGTAGCTGAGCGCGGGCCTGTGCCAGCGCTTGGGTGTCGGGGTGTTCGTTCAATGCAATACGTTCCCTGGCGTTTTTGGCTCCCTGGGCCATGACTTAACCCACCAGAATAAGGCAAAAATCCCGCATCTCTTGAGTAGACAGGTCTATTCCGAGGGAAAGTCCGGGCGCTTGGAGTGGTTTGAAGGCAACAGACGGCCCCTCAAGAGGGGTGGACGCCAGGGTTAAACTCGTTCGCACCTTTGAGGAGACACAAGCGACCGCGCTCGGGCAGTTTTTGGGGCGCGCGCGTTCCATCAGCCATGAGCCGCAGTCCCGAATCTCGTCCCGCCTCGCCTCCCGACGCCTCCGCCGCCGCGCTTTCTGCCTGGGAGCAGGCGGCCGTGAAATCACTCAAGGGTGCGACGCTGGACAGCCTGAACTGGGTCACGCCCGACGGCATCGCGGTCAAGCCCCTGTACACCGCCCGGGATTTGCAGGGCCTGCCCCACACGGACACCCTGCCCGGATTCGAGCCCTTCCTGCGCGGGCCACAGGCCACCATGTACACGGTCCGGCCCTGGACGATCCGTCAGTACGCGGGCTTCTCGACCGCCGAGGAAAGCAACGCCTTCTACCGCAAGGCCTTGGCCGCGGGCGGGCAGGGCGTGAGCGTGGCTTTCGACCTGGCGACCCACCGCGGCTACGACAGCGACCATCCGCGCGTCTTTGGCGACGTAGGCAAGGCTGGCGTCGCCATCGATTCGGTGGAGGACATGAAAGTCCTGTTCGACGGCATCCCGCTGGACCAGGTCAGCGTGTCCATGACCATGAATGGCGCGGTGCTGCCCGTGCTGGCGGGCTACGTCGTGGCGGCGGAGGAGCAGGGCGTGCGCCAGGATCAACTGGCCGGGACCATCCAGAACGACATCCTCAAGGAGTTCATGGTCCGCAACACCTACATCTACCCGCCCGCGCCGAGCATGCGCATCATCGGCGACATCATCGAGTACACGGCCAAGCACATGCCGAAGTTCAACTCGATCTCGATCTCGGGCTACCACATGCAGGAGGCGGGCGCCAACCAGGCATTGGAGCTGGCCTTCACCCTGGCCGACGGCAAGGAGTACGTCAAGACCGCGCTGGCCAAGGGTCTGGACGTGGACGACTTCGCGGGGCGCCTGAGCTTCTTCTGGGCGGTCGGCATGAACTTCTACCTGGAGATCGCCAAGATGCGCGCCGCGCGCGCCTTGTGGTGCCGCATCATGAAAGGGTTTGGCGCGAAGAACCCCAAGAGCCTGATGCTGCGCACGCACAGCCAAACCAGCGGCTGGAGCCTGACCGAACAGGACCCCTACAACAACGTTGTGCGCACCACCATCGAGGCCATGGCGGCCGTTTTCGGTGGCACGCAAAGCCTGCACACCAACAGCTTCGATGAGGCCATCGCGCTGCCCACGGAGTTTTCCGCCCGCATCGCGCGCAACACCCAGCTCATCCTCCAGGAAGAGACCCACATCACCAGCGTGGTCGATCCTTGGGCGGGCAGCTACATGATGGAGAAGCTGACGCAAGACATGGCCGATGCGGCTTGGGCGATCATCGAGGAGGTCGATGCCATGGGTGGCATGACCCAGGCGGTGGATTCGGGGTGGGCCAAGCTCAAGATCGAGGCCGCCGCCGCCGAGAAGCAGGCTCGCATCGACTCGGGTCAGGACGTCATCGTCGGCGTCAACAAGTACAAGTTGCCCAAGGGCTCGGAAGAAGCCATCGACATCCTGGAAGTGGACAACCACAAGGTGCGTGAGCAGCAGATCGCGCGCCTGAATCAAATCCGCGCCACGCGCGATGCCGCGGCCGTGCAGGCCGCGCTGGATGCGCTGACCGCCGCCGCCCAGAGCGGGCAGGGCAACCTGCTGGATCTCAGCATCCGCGCCATCCGGCTGCGCGCCACGGTGGGCGAGGTCAGCGACGCGCTGGAGAAAGTTTTTGGGCGCCATCGCGCCGACACGCAAAAGGTGACCGGTGTGTACGCTGCCGCTTACGACGACGCCGAGGGTTGGGATCGCCTCAAGCACGACATCGCGCAATTCGCCGAGGAGCAAGGCCGCCGGCCGCGCGTGCTGATCGCCAAGCTGGGCCAGGACGGCCACGACCGTGGCGCGAAAGTGGTGGCCACCGCCTTTGCCGACCTGGGCTTCGACGTGGACCTCGGCCCCCTGTTCCAGACCCCGGAGGAATGCGCGCGCCAGGCCATCGAGAACGATGTGCACGCCGTGGGGGTGTCCACATTGGCGGCCGGTCACAAGACCTTGGTGCCTGCCATCATCGAGGCCCTGAAGCGCCAAGGCGGCGAGGACATCATCGTTTTCGTCGGCGGTGTTATCCCACAGCAGGATTACGACTTTCTCTACCAGGCCGGCGTCAAAGGCATCTACGGACCTGGCACGGCGATTCCGGCCAGCGCCCAAGACGTGCTGGCGCAGATCAAGAAGGCGCAAGGCGCTCAATGAGGCTGGGCTTGCGGGTGGCGCGAGACGGTCTGGGCGGATTGCGCGAGGACACCAGCGGTGGGTGAAGTGACTTTGTTGAGCGCCTTGCTGAACCAAGCGGCGCCGGTCGCGCAACGGCGTGCCATCGCCAAGGCCATCACCTTGCTCGAATCCACGCGAGCTGACCATCGATCTCAGGGGGATGAACTGCTGACCGCTGTGCTGCCCCACACCGGCAAGGCCTTTCGGCTCGGCATCAGCGGCGTGCCCGGCGTGGGCAAATCCACCTTCATCGAGGCCTTGGGGCTGTACCTCATCGAGCACGGGCACCGCGTCGCGGTGCTGGCGGTCGATCCTTCTTCTTCTCTGTCTGGCGGCTCCATCCTCGGCGACAAAACCCGGATGGAAAAACTCTCCGTGCACGATCGGGCCTACATCCGGCCCAGCCCGAGCAGCGGTACCCTGGGCGGCGTGGCGGAGAAGACCCGCGAAGCCATGCTGGTCTGCGAGGCGGCAGGCTATGACATCGTCATCGTCGAGACGGTGGGCGTGGGGCAGAGCGAAACCGCGGTCCAGGGCATGACCGACATGTTCTGCCTGCTGCAATTGCCCAATGCTGGCGACGACCTGCAAGCCATCAAGCGCGGCGTGATGGAACTGGCCGATCTGGTGGTCATCAACAAAAGCGATCTGGACGCGGCCGCGGCCACGCGCGCCCAGGCCCAAATCACGTCGGCGTTGCGCCTGTTGACTCAGCATGGCAACCCGGCCCGATCAACGGGGGGCCAGGGGCACGCTGGCGCCGGGGGGCCACTGGAGGATGAACCGGCCGTGGCGGACGGTACGGATGGGCCGAATAGGTCGGGTGGGCCGGACGGGGCGAATGGGCCGGTGCATCCTCCGATGGGCACGGCCCAGAAAATCTGGCAGCCTCAGGTCATGCAATTGAGCGCGTTGACCGGCGCGGGCGTGGACCGGTTCTGGGCCGCCGTCACGCAGTTCCGCGCCTTGCAGACGGGCAACGGGGCCTTGAGCGCGCGGCGCGAACAGCAGTCCGCCGCTTGGCTGCGTGAGCGCATCGACAGCGGCCTGCGTCTGGCCTTCCGTGCGGATCCGCGCATCAAGCAGTTGCTGCCGGTTCTGTCGCAAGAGGTGCGCGCTGGGCGTGTGGCAGCATCGACGGCCGCGCGGCAACTGCTGCAGGTTTGGGCGGACCGGACTGAGGGCACCTGAGCGGGACGAGTAACGACGACAATCAAAGGTTGAGCAAACCAAGAGCGCCTAGAAAGCAGACTGAGGACACCATGCACGACATCCTGGAACAACTGGAAAAGAAGCGCGCCGCCGCGCGCCTGGGCGGGGGGCAAAAGCGCATCGACGCGCAACACGCCAAGGGCAAGCTGACCGCGCGCGAGCGCCTCGAGGTGCTGCTGGACGAGGGCACGTTCGAAGAGTGGGACATGTTCGTCGAGCACCGTTCGGTTGACTTCGGCATGGACGAGCAGAAGGTCCCGGGCGACGGCGTGGTGACCGGCTACGGCATGATCAACGGCCGCCTGGTCTTCGTCTACAGCCAGGACTTCACCGTTTTCGGCGGTTCGCTCTCGGAAACGCATGCCGAGAAGATCTGCAAGATCCTGGACCAAGCCATGAAGGTCGGCGCGCCCGTGATCGGGCTCAACGATTCGGGCGGCGCGCGCATCCAGGAAGGCGTGGCTTCCCTGGGCGGTTATGCCGAGGTCTTCCAGCGCAATGTGCTGGCCTCCGGCGTGATTCCGCAGATCAGCCTCATCATGGGCCCCTCCGCGGGCGGCGCGGTGTATTCCCCCGCCATCACCGACTTCATCTTCATGGTCAAGGACAGTAGCTACATGTTCGTGACCGGTCCGGACGTGGTCAAGACCGTGACGCACGAGGAGGTCACGGCCGAGGAGCTGGGCGGCGCGCTGACCCACACCACCAAGAGCGGCGTGGCCGACCTGGCGTTCGAGAACGACGTCGAAGCGTTGTTGATGCTGCGCCGGCTTTTCAACTACCTGCCGCTGAACAACCGCGAGAAGACACCGGTGCGCAAGAGCGGCGACCCGATCGACCGCATGGAGTTGGGCCTGGATACCCTGGTGCCGGACAACCCGAACAAGCCCTATGACATGAAGGAACTGATCGTCAAGACGGTCGACGACGGGGACTTCTTCGAGATCCAGCCCGAGTACGCCAAGAACGTCCTGATCGGCTTCGCCCGCATGGACGGTCAGACCGTGGGCATCGTGGCCAACCAGCCGCTGGTCCTGGCGGGCTGCCTGGACATCAAGAGCAGCGTCAAGGCCGCGCGTTTCGTGCGCTTTTGCGACGCCTTCAACATCCCGGTCATCACCTTCGTCGATGTGCCGGGTTTCATGCCAGGCACCAGCCAGGAGTACGGCGGCATCATCAAGCACGGTGCCAAGCTGCTCTACGCCTATGCCGAGTGCACGGTGCCCAAGATCACCGTCATCACGCGCAAGGCCTATGGCGGCGCCTACGACGTTATGGCCTCCAAGCACCTGCGCGGCGACGTGAACTTCGCCTGGCCCAACGCCGAGATCGCCGTGATGGGCGCCAAGGGCGCGGTGGAAATCATCTTCCGCGAGGAGAAGAGCGACCCGGCCAAGCTCGCGGCACGTGAAGCCGAATACAAGGAAAAATTCGCCAACCCCTTCGTGGCCGGCGCGCGCGGCTACATCGACGACGTGATCCAGCCGCACGAGACGCGCAAGCGCATCTGCCGCTCGCTGGTCATGCTCAAGGACAAGAAGCTGGACAACCCGTGGCGCAAGCATGGGAACATCCCGCTTTGATGGGGGCAGCCGGAGTTCATCCATGCCCAAGGCGTTGAACGCTGCACAGGCCCGCGTGCTGACCGACATCCCGAACATTGGCCGCTCGATGGCGCAAGACTTGATCAGTCTGGGTATCCGCACGCCCGCCGAGGTGCGAACGATGGACCCTTGGGCCACCTACGAGCAACTGCGCGGCCCGATGGGGCAGCGCCACGACCCTTGCGTGCTGGACACCTTCCTCGCGGCGCATGACTTCATGAATGGCGGGCCCGCCCGCCCGTGGTGGGATTTCACGGCCCAGCGCAAGGCGCTGCTGGCCCGACAACACTGAGACAGGACAAGAACATGTTCAAGAAAATTTTGATCGCCAATCGAGGTGACCAGCCGCTTAGCGGCGCAGTGGCGCGGCCAAATTGCGTGGCACGCGCAGCGTGCTTGGGCGATTTCTGCCCGATGGAGAAAGCCCATGTTTAAGAAGATCCTCATAGCGAATCGGGGTGAAATCGCCTGCCGCGTGATCGCGACGGCGAAGAAGATGGGCATCGCCACCGTGGCCGTCTACTCCGAGGCCGACCGCGACGCGCGGCACGTGATGCTGGCCGACGAGGCCGTGCTGCTCGGTCCCGCGCCCAGCCGCGAGAGCTACCTGGTCGCGGACAAGATCATCGCCGCCGCCAAGCAGACCGGCGCGCAGGCCATCCACCCCGGCTACGGCTTCCTGTCCGAAAACGAGGACTTCGCCAAGCGCGTGGAGGAAGAGGGCATCACTTTCATCGGCCCTAAGCACTACAGCATCGCGGCCATGGGCGACAAGATCGCGTCCAAGAAGTTGGCGGGCGAGGCCAAGGTCAACACCATTCCGGGCCATAACGCGCCCATCGAGTCGCCCGACGAGGCGGTGAAGATCGCGCAGAAGATCGGCTACCCGGTGATGATCAAGGCCAGCGCCGGTGGCGGGGGCAAGGGCCTGCGCGTGGCCCACAACGACAAGGAATGCTTCGAGGGTTTCACGAGCTGCCGCAACGAGGCGCGCAACAGCTTCGGTGATGACCGCGTGTTCATGGAGAAGTTCGTCGAGGAGCCGCGCCACATCGAGATCCAGGTGCTCGGAGATGGACACGGCAATGTCATCTACCTGAACGAGCGCGAGTGCTCGATTCAGCGCCGCCACCAGAAGGTCATCGAAGAGGCCCCGTCGCCCTTCATCAGCGACGCCACGCGCAAGGCCATGGGCGAGCAGGCCGTGGCCCTGGCCAAGGCGGTCAAGTACCAGAGCGCGGGCACGGTGGAGTTCGTGGTCGGCAAGGACCAGAGCTTCTACTTCCTGGAGATGAACACGCGCCTGCAGGTCGAGCACCCGGTGACGGAATGCATCACCGGCCTGGACTTGGTCGAGCTGATGATCCGCGTCGCGGCCGGCGAGAAGCTGCCGCTGACGCAGGCGGACGTCAAGCGCAATGGCTGGGCGATCGAATGCCGCATCAACGCCGAAGACCCGTACCGCAACTTCCTGCCCAGCACGGGACGCCTGGTGCGCTTCACGCCGCCGCCCCAGACCATGTGGCAGGCCAACACCCAGCAGCTGCACGGCGTGCGCGTGGACACGGGCGTGCAGGAGGGCGGCGAGATCCCCATGCACTATGACTCGATGATCGCCAAGCTCATCGTGCACGGCAAGGACCGCAAGGAAGCGATCGCCAAGATGCGCGCGGCGCTCAATGGCTTCGTGGTGCGGGGCATCAGCAGCAACATCCCTTTCCAGGCGGCGCTGCTGGCGCACCCGGATTTCGTGGCCGGGGCCTTCAACACGGGCTTCATCGCCCTGCATTACGGCAAGGGCTTCAGCGCCGACAGCGTGGCCCACGAAGACCCCGACTTCCTGGTCGCGCTGGCGGCTTTCGTGCGGCGCAAGTCCCGTGAGCGCACCGCCACGCTGACGGGCCAACTGCCAGGCTACACGGTCAACGCGGGCAGTGACTACGTGGTGATCACCCTCGCCACCGACGGCCGCCATGTGCACACCCCCGTGCATGTGGATGAATTCGTGGGCGAGACCGGCATGGCCCGTGTTCGCGTGGGCGCGCGCAACTACGAGATCCGCAGCAATTCCCGCCTCAACGACATCATCATCGCGGGCACGGTGGACGGGCACCCCTTCACCACCCAGGTGGAGCGCGGCACCACGAAGAATCCGCTGGCGCTGCGCCTGCGGCACAACGGCGCGCAGATCGAGGCCTTGGTGATCTCTCCCCGCATGGCGGAACTGCACAAGCTGATGCCGCACAAGGCGCCGCCGGACATGAGCAAATATGTCCTGTCGCCGATGCCAGGGTTGCTGGTGGACGTGGCCGTGCAGCCAGGACAGAAGGTGCAGGCCGGTGAGCGCGTGGCCGTCATCGAGGCGATGAAGATGGAGAACGTGCTCTTCGCTGCCGCCGACGGCGTGGTGGGCAAGGTGCTGGCGGCCAAGGGGGAATCGCTGACGGTGGACCAGCCCATCATCGAATTTGCTTGACGAAGTTGCCAGCACGCCCGGACGTCACCACGTCTTGATCCGACTTGATGGAGCAATCACCATGAACCAGCGTCCCTTCAAGATCCTGGGTGTGCAGCAGATCGCCATCGGCGGCCTGGACAAGGCGCGCTTGCGCACGCTTTGGGTCGAGATGCTGGGCGTGCCGGTGACGGGCAACTTCCGCAGCGCGGGCGAGAACGTCGACGAGGACATCTGCACCATCGGCCGCGGCCCGCACGCCGTCGAAGTCGATCTGATGCAGCCGCTCGATCCCGACAAGAAACCCGCTGTTCATGCCACGCCGCTCAACCACGTGGGCCTGTGGGTGGATGACTTGCCCAAGGCTTACGCATGGCTGACGGAGCAGGGTGTGCGCTTCGCGCCCGGGGGCATCCGCAAGGGCGCGGCGGGCCATGACATCTGCTTCCTCCATCCCAAGGCCAATGACGCGTTCCCGATCGCGGGTGAGGGCGTGTTGATCGAGCTGGTGCAGGCGCCGCCGGACGTGATCGCCGCGCTCGCCTGAGCGCGCGCCGCGCTGTGGTCGCGGTGTCGTCGCGGCGTCCACTGCGTCACCGCTTAGGGGCAAACCCGTTGCGGTCGCGCGGGGCTGCAACCTATACTGCTTTTCGCGGTATTTCTGATATTTGCGATCGTTCTAGCCGTTGGCGCATGGAGGCTGTGCCGAGGTGCACGCCATCGCGCACGGGCGTCTTCTCATCCCTCTCAGGACAAGATCGGTGCGATTCTTTTTTTCTCCCGGTGTGCGCTTGATGCGACGACTGCCCTTGCTGGGCAAGTTCCTGCTGCTGCTGCTGTTCATGCTGCTCGCCGTGTTGGCGCCCTGGCTGGGCGCGGGCACGCCCTGGGCCTGGGAAGGCAGCCTGCTCGCGGGCGCGATGGTGATCTACCTGATGGCGACTTTCCATCTCAGCCTGAGCGCCGACATGCGGCGCGTCGTCCGGCTGATGGAGCAGGCCGCCCACGGCGATCTGCGTGGCGTGACCCGCTCCCAAGCCGCAGTCCAAGGACACGACGAAGTGGCGGCCCTGGACCGGGCCGTGCGGGGCATGGTCAACAGCCTTTCGGCCATGGTCGCGCGCATCCGCAGCAATTCCGCCTTGGTGGCCCAGGCCGGTCAAAGCCTGGCCTACAGCAGCCGGGAATTGTCCGAGCGGACCGAGCAGCAGGCCGCCAACCTGGAGCAGACCGCGAGCAGCGTGCAGGATGTGGCCACTTCCGTGCAGGGCAATGCCGTGGCCACGCAGCAGGCCACGGCCCAGGCGGCCGAGGTGCGCGGCGTGGCCGAGGGCGGCGCGCAGGCGATGACGGGCGTGGTCCACACGGTGGAGGCCAGCCAGGGCAGCGCGCAGCGCATGAACGAAATCATCGGCGTGATCGACGGCATCGCCTTCCAGACCAACATCCTGGCCTTGAACG
>NZ_AEGR01000017.1 GCF_000211835.1 Hylemonella gracilis ATCC 19624
CTGAAGCGCGAAGCCGAAGGCCATCCCCGTATGAGCGCGCGGGCGGCAGGCCCGGTGCGGTGGTTCTGATCAGACGCCCCTGTCTCACCCAGCCTGCAGCAAACTCACCTGATGCGAAACACCGTCAGCCGTCCAGCCAGCAACCGCATCCAACGCCCCAAGCCAGCGAAATGAGCCGAACGCACCGGCACTGGCACTGCTCGCGGCACCACCTGCACTTGCGCCGCAGTCTGGGCCTCGACCTCGATCCAGCCGCCGCGCTCCACGCGGTGCACCTCCTCCGCGCTCAGCGTGACCTCAGCCCGGAACATCGTCTCACCCAGCCAAGACGGCGGTGACAGCAAGCGCACGTGGCCGGCCACCACGTGCACCCACGCGCCCGCGTCCACGGCCACGCGCAAGGTCTGGCCCGGTTCTAGTTCAATGAATTCGGCAAGCGCTGCGGTCATGAAAGCACCTCGTGGAGTGAGTGGGGAGGGCTTCATCGTAGAAATCCAGGCGCACAAAAAACAGGCACAGCGCCGCAGCATGCAAGGCGCAACAGACGTGCTGCCGACCATCTGTTATGGTGTTTCCGTCCGCAATCTGCATCTGTTTTTGGCCTGCCGAGCGAGAGAAGATCATCCGCACCTGCATCACCATTCCTTGCCATGTCCGACAACATCGAATCCCGCCTCAGCGCCCTGGGCCTCGTCCTTCCTGCCGTGACGGCAACACGCGGCAGCTTCAAGCCCTATGTGATGCGCGGCAACACGCTCCACCTCTCCGGCAAGGGCGCGCCGGTGCGAGAGGCCGTGTTGCATGTCCCCAAGGTCGGCGCCGAGGTCTCGGTGGCCGAGGCCCAGGCGCATGCACGGGACATCGCCCTGTACCTGCTGGCCGTCACCCGGCAAGCCCTCGGCGACCTTGAGCGCATCCAGCAGGTCGTCAAAGTCTTCGGCATGGTCAATGCCACGCCCGACTTCACGCAACACACGGAGGTCATGAACGGCTGCTCGGATCTGCTGGTGCAAGTGCTCGGCGCACGAGGGGAGCACGCCCGGTCGGCCATCGGTGTTGGCTCATTGCCCAAGGGCTTCGCGATCGAGATCGAAGCCATCATCGAGTTCACATGAGCCACTGAAGCACCATTGGAGAACCACTGAAACGCCCATGGACACGCCGCCGCTTTACCGCCAACTCGCCGCGCATTACCTCGACGCGATCCGCGCCGGCGCGCTCCAGCCGGGCGACAAGCTGCCCTCGCTGCGCAGCCTGATGCGTCAGCACAACATCAGCCTGTCCACCGCGCTGCAGCTCTGCCGGAACATGGAAAGCGAGGGCTGGGTGGAAGCGCGCGACCGCTCGGGCTACTTCGTCAAGCGCCCGCGCCGCCTGGCCATTGCGGCGATGGACGAGCCCGCCACCGACGTCGCACCCGACCCGGCCCAGTACGTCGGCATCCACTCGAAAGTCTCGGACTTCGTCGCGCGCCGCCGCCAGGGTGAGGTGCGCATCGATTTCTCAAGCGCGCGTGGCGCGCCCGAGCTCTACCCCGGCGAGGCCTTGCGCGCGTCCATGATGCGGCTGCTGCGCCAGAAGCCCGCGCTGCTGACCACCGCCACGCCCTCGCGCAGCCTTAACCCGCTGAGGGAGGCCGCCGCAAGGCGCGGCCTGCGCGTGGGCATGACGCTCTCGCCTCAGGAGGTGCTGACCACCAACGGCTGCATCGAGGCGCTGAACCTCGCGCTGCGCGCGGTGGCCCAGCCGGGTGACACCGTCGCGGTTGAGTCACCGACTTTCTATGGCCTGCTGCAGGTGCTGGAAAGCCTGGGCATGCGCGCGCTCGAAATCCCCACCAGCCCGCAGACGGGGCTTTCCATCGAAGCGCTGGAGATGGCGTTGGGTGCCTACGACAACATCAAGGCCGTCGTCACCGTGCCGCACCTGCAAAACCCGCTGGGCAGCGTGATGCCCGACGCACACAAGGAGCGGCTGGTGGCGCTGTGCGAGCGTCACGGTATCGCGCTGATCGAGGACGACACCTACAGCGAACTGCTGGACACGGACACCCCGCCGCGCGCGATCAAGTCCTGGGACCGCACGGGCAACGTCATCCATTGCGCCTCGCTGCACAAAATTCTCGCGCCGGGCATGCGCCTGGGTTGGATCTCGGCGGGGCGCTGGCAGAGCCGGGTGGAGATGCTCAAGTTCACCCAGTCCCGAAGCAACGAAGAACTGTCGCAAGGGGCCGTGGGTGACTACATGAACACCGGCGATTACGACCGCCATCTGCGCCGCCTGCGTGAGCGCCTGCGGCAGCAGCGCGAACAGACCGCCGACGCGATCGCGGCGCATTTTCCGGCGGGCACGCGCTTGAACTATCCGCCAGGGGGCTTGCAGCTGTGGGTGGAGTTGCCTGACCGTCTGTCGTCCATGACGGTGTTTGACCGGGCGCTGCGTGAGAGGATTTTCGTCGCGCCGGGGACGCTGTTCTCGAACTCCTCGCGTTTCGACCACTACCTGCGCATCAACTGCGGCTGGCCAATCACCGAGCCCATCCAAGCGGCGCTGCGGCGGCTGGGGGAGATCGTGGGGGAATGCGCCGCGGTGCAACGCAAGGCGGCGTGAAAAGGGAGAGGCTTGAGAGCGGATCGGGCTTGCCGCCCGCGCGCGATTTCGGGGATGGCGGTTCAGACGGGCATGAAGTCGCAGCGCCG
>NZ_AEGR01000016.1 GCF_000211835.1 Hylemonella gracilis ATCC 19624
CACCACCTCGTCCATCGTCGCGCCCGCTTGATCCACCAGGGCCGTGCCTTGCGTCACGCGCTCCACGCTGTTGTTGATCAGTTGCTTGATCTCCTTGGCCGCGTCCGCGCTGCGCCCCGCCAGGTTGCGCACCTCACCCGCCACCACTGCGAAGCCTCTGCCCTGCTCGCCCGCGCGCGCTGCTTCCACCGCTGCGTTCAAGGCCAGGATGTTGGTCTGGAAGGCGATGCCGTCGATCACG
>NZ_AEGR01000015.1 GCF_000211835.1 Hylemonella gracilis ATCC 19624
CAAGCCCGCCGTCTGCTGGTCCAGCGTCGTGATCTGGGCTTCGTTCACATCGCGGTTCAGGCTGGCGTATTGCTCCTGTGTGCTCAGGTCGGCACCGCCCACCTTGATGTTGCCCTGGCCCAGCGTGGCCTGTGTTTCGCCTTCCTTTCGGTGCCCTTCCTCAGTCAAACTGACTGTCGTCTTGCCATCGTTGATGTTGCTGAGTCTTTTTCCGTTCGCATCGGTGGTATAGCCCGTGCTGGTCTGGAAGCCCCAGCCGCTTTGCTCGCTCTCACTCTTGTCCTGCAAGTCACTGACGGTCAAGGTCCCGGTGGTCAGGTTCAGCTTGCCGTGGTCGGTCAGCGTGCCGTCCTTGTTCTGGGTGGCGTTGGCGATCAGGCCGCCGATCAGCGTCGTGTCCCTGGCCGTGATCTGACTGTTGGCCCCGTCGGCGATCAACAGTTGCGTTTGGTTGCCCACCTCCTGCGCTTCGCTGCTGCCGCTGCTCTGGTTCACACCCAGATTCGCGCTTTTTGAGGTGTTGCCAGTCTTCTGGTCTTTGCTAGTGCTAACCCCAACACTGACGCTCTTGCTGCTGTTGCTGCTCTCGCTCGTGTCCTGCAAGCTCTGTACCGTCAGGCTGCCCACATCCAGATCGGCCGTCTTGGCCGTCACCTCCGCCCCCCTGAGGGTGAAGTTCTGCGCATCACTCTCCAGGTGCCCCACGTTGATGGTGCTGTTCACGTTCTGCAGGCTGGTGCTGCTGCTCTTGCTGCTGCTGGTGCTGGCCGAGGCACTGGCCGAGCCGTTACTGCCGCCGCTGGCGGTCACGCTCTTGGTGCTGCTGCTGGTCTCGGTCTTGTGCTGGTCGATGCCCGCGGTGATGAGCA
>NZ_AEGR01000014.1 GCF_000211835.1 Hylemonella gracilis ATCC 19624
GCGACCTCGAACAGGTGCGGCAGGCGTACCGCTTCGCGGACGAAGCCCACCTCGGCCAGCTGCGCAACAGCGGTGAGCCCTACATCACCCACCCCATCGCCGTGGCGGGACTGTGCGCCGAGTGGAAACTGGATGCCCAGGCCCTGATGGCCGCGCTGCTGCACGATGCCATCGAAGATTGCGGTGTGACCAAGCCAGAGTTGATCGAGCGTTTTGGCGCGCCCGTGGCCGAGTTGGTGGACGGCTTGACCAAGCTGGACAAGCTGCAATTCAGCACGCGCGAGGAAAACCAGGCGGAGAGCTTTCGCAAGATGCTGCTGGCCATGGCGCGCGACGTGCGCGTCATCCTCATCAAGCTGGCCGACCGCAGCCACAACATGCGCACGCTGTCCGACGTGCCGCGCAGCAAATGGGCCCGCATCTCCTCCGAGACGCTGGAGATCTACGCTCCGATCGCTTACCGGCTCGGCCTGAACCAGACCTACCGCGAGCTGCAAGAGCTGTCCTTCAGCCATTTGCGCCCCTGGCGCCATGCCGTGCTGTCCAAGGCCCTGGAGCGCGCGCGCAGCCGCCGGCGCGATCTGATCGGCAAGGTACAGAAGGAAGTCGAGGCCGCCTTCGAGGCCGCCCACATCCCGGTACGCTTGGCTGGCCGGGAGAAAACCTTGTATTCCATCTACAAGAAGATGGACGAGAAGCACCTGAGCTTCGCGCAGATTTCGGACATGTATGGCTTTCGCGTCATCGTGCCCAGCCTGGCCGATTGCTACACCGCCCTCGGTGTGCTGCACCAGCTCTACAAACCGGTTCCAGGGAAGTTCAAGGACCTGATCGCCATCCCCAAGGCCAACGGCTACCAGTCCCTGCACACCATGCTGGTGGGGCCCTCGGCCGTGAACGTGGAATTCCAGATCCGCACGCAAGCCATGCACGTGGTGGCCGAATCAGGCGTGGCGGCACACTGGCTCTACAAGGCCAATGAACCGGACAGTCCGGTGGCCGCGCGCCTGGGCGCGCAGTGGCTGCAATCGCTGCTGGACATCCAGAACGAAACCCGCGACGCCGCGGAATTCCTGGACCACGTGAAGGTGGACCTGTTCCCCGAATCGGTCTACGTCTTCACGCCCAAAAGCAAGATCATCTCGTTGCCACGTGGCGCCACGGTGGTCGATTTCGCTTACGCCATCCACAGCGACGTGGGTGACCGTGCCGTCGCCGCGCGCATCAATGGCGAGCAGGTGCCGCTGCGCACCGAGTTGCAAAGCGGCGATGCGGTGGAGATCGTCACCGCCACGGTCCCCGCGCCCAATCCGGCCTGGCTGAGCTTCGTGCGCACGGGCCGCGCGCGCAGCAAGATCCGCCACCACCTCAAAACCCTGGCCCAGGCCGACAGTGAAAAACTGGGCGAGAAACTCCTGCTGCAAGCCCTGCGCGGCGAGGGGGTGGAACGCTTCCCGGCGGACGATGAAGCCGGCAGCACCGCGCTGTGGAGCAAGCTGCTGCACTTCACGGGCAACCGCAGCCGTGCCGAACTGCTGGAGGACATCGGCCTGGGCAAGCGCGTGGCGGACATCGTGGCCAAGCGCTTGGCCATCCTGATCGCCGAAGGTTTGGAAGGCGCGAAACGGCCTGACGCGATCCGCGTCAGCCAGGAACAGTTCCTGCGCCGACAAGAGCGTCAAGCCCCGATCACGGTGGATGGCAGCGAAAGCGCCTCGGTGCGTTATGCCCCCTGCTGCCGTCCTATTCCCGGCGACGCCATCATTGGCTACCTGGGTCGGGGGGAGGGTTTGGTGGTGCACACCGCCGACTGCGCCACCGCCCGCAAGCTGCTGAACAAGGACAGCGACCGCTTCATTGGCGTCGAATGGTCGGACGAACCGACGCGCGCCTTCCAGACCGCCATCGTGGTCACGCTCAATAACGGCAAGGGCGTGCTGGCGCGCGTGGCCTCGGCCCTCGCCGGGGCGGAAGCCGACATCGTCCACATCGACATGGGCCAGGAAGGCCCGCAGGAAGTGACCGATTTGCGCTTCATCATCGCCGTGCGCGACCGTGTGCACTTGGCCGCGGCGCTGCGCGCGCTCAAGCGCACTCCGGCGGTGTTGCGCGCGCGGCGGGCGAGCTCCAGTTGAACAGGCGACTGCATCCACAGTCCATCACTCCTCACGCAGGCCCTTGGGCTTTTGGGGATCCCGACAATTTGGATTTGCGCAGCAAATCGTATGAGGAGCGGTCCCCAAGCCCAAGGGCCTGCGTGCCGCCTGCCACTCAGGCTCCCGATTTGGGGTAGCTCACTTCCAGCACCTCGATCTCCTCGACGCCAGCCGGTGTCACCAGCTTGAGCACATCACCCACGCGCGCCTTCAGCAGCGTACGCGCCACCGGCGAGATCCAGCTCACCTGGCCGCGCAGATTGTCCGCCTCGTCGATGCCCAGGATGGTGATGGTGCGCTCCACTCCCGCGCCATCGGCGTAAGTCACCGTCGCGCCGAAGAACACCTGATCGCTGCCATGGTGCACGCTCGGGTCCGCCACTTCAGCGATCTCCAGGCGCTTGGTCAAGAAGCGGATGCGCCGGTCGATCTCGCGCAGGCGCTTCTTGCCGTAGAGGTAGTCCCCGTTCTCGGAACGGTCGCCGTTGCTGGCCGCCCAATGCACCACCTCCACGACCTTGGGGCGCTCCTCGTCAATCAGCTGCATCAACTCGGCGCGCAGCCGCGCGTAGCCGGCGGGTGTGATGTAGTTCTTGCCACCCGCGGGCAGGGCGGGCAGGCCGATGTCCTCGTCGTCATCGGCGTCGGTTTCGCGGGTGAAGGCTTTGCTCATGGCGCAAGAATCGGGCGAGTCGGGCAAATGGGGCGATCAAAGGAAATATCCCAAAAGGAAAAAGCCCGCAACCTTGCGGTTGCGGGCTTTTTTTTTGGTGCGGCTGGCAGGAATTGAACCCACGACCCCTTGGTTCGTAGCCAAGTACTCTATCCAACTGAGCTACAGCCGCGAAGCTGCGCATTGTAGCAGAAGTTTTTCGGCTTTCGCGCTCAGTCTTCCAACAACAGGCTGCTGGCGATGGCGGCCGCGGCGGTGCGGGTCTCCACGCCCAGCTTCTCGAAGATGTGCTCCAGATGCTTGTTGACCGTGCGCGGGCTCATGCCCAGGATGTCGCCGATGTCGCGGTTGGTCTTGCCCTTGGCGAGCCAGGACAGGACTTCGGTCTCGCGCGGGGTGAGCGCCGCGCCGCTCAGGCGGCGCTGAGACGGATCACGGGCCACGGCCTCGGCGGCGGCGAGCGGCAGATGCCGCAGCAACACCATACGCTCGCCCGGTCCGCCCGGCCCCAGGTGACGGGCCTGCAACTGACTGCCGTCGGACAAGGTCACCAGCGCCTCGCCCTGCTCCAGCAGCTGCAGCAGCCAGTGGCGCACGGCGGCCTCCCCTTCAGCGAGCGCCGGGATCTGCTGCAACCAGCGCGTGGCTTGGGGTGAACGCCAGGCCACGCGGCCCTGGCTGTCGAGCAGCAGCACCCCCAGACCGGCCACGTCCACGGCTTCGCGCGCCAGCCGGCTCACGTGCGCATTGCGCAGGTGCGTGGCCAGCCGCGCCAGCACCTCGGGGATGCGCAGGGGCTTGACCACGTAGTCCACGCCGCCGCAGGCAAAGCCCTGCAGGATCTGCTCGGTCTCGGCCAGACCCGTCATGAAGATCACGGGCACATGGGCCCAAGACGGTTCGGCCTTGAGCCGGCGGCAGAGGGAGAAACCGTCTTCCCCGGGCATGAGCGCGTCCAACAGCACCGCGTCGGGCACGCCCATCTCGAAACGCTCCAGCGCCTCGGTGGCGTCGCGCGCGACCAACACGGTGTAGCCCTCCAGGGCCAAGGCGTCGCACAGCATGCGCAGGGTTTCGGGCGCATCGTCCACCACCAGCACCACGTGGGATATCGGTGAAGCAGCGGCAGCGGACTCAGACAGGGGCAGCATCTTCGGTCTCTCTCAGACGGGCGATCAGCGCGTGAAAGTCGAAACGGTCCACGTAAGCGACCAGGACCTGCAGCGTCTCGGCCAAGGCTGGTGCCTGCTCGGCGTATCCCCGCAGCAGGCTGCGCAGGCCACTGGCATTGCCCTGGCGGGCCAGCGCGATCAGGCGCTCACGCAGTTCCTCGGGCAGGGGCAGGGCCCCCACCGAGGCCAGCGCTGCGAGGGGCTGGGCGTCGACGCGTTGCGCCTCGTGCACCCATTCGAGCTGAAGCACGCGCGCCAGCAGGTCCAGCAGCTCGGACTCGATCACGGGTTTGTTGACGAAACCACGTGCGCCCACGGCGGCCAGCAGCTCGGGGCGGTTCTCGAAGGGATCGGCCGAAACCAACAGGATGGGCAAGATGGGCGCGACGTCACGCATCAACTGCGCAGTCTGCCAACCATTGAGGTCGTCCATGTTGATGTCGAGCAACACCGCATCGGGCAGGCGCTGCTGCACGATCTCCAGCGCCTCGCGTCCGCTCGCGGCTTCGCGCACGACGAAACCCAGAGGCAGCAGCAGGCTGGCCAGCAACTGGCGTTGCACGGGCTGGTCGTCCACCACCAGCAGGGTGCGGCGCGGGTCCAGGTAACCCGCGATGGGCCGCAGGGCATTGGCAACCGGGCGGGCCGGCGGTTCGATCTCGCGCAGGTACAGGCGCACGCTGAAGGTGCTGCCGTGGCCAACCTCGCTTTGCAAGATCAACTCGCCCCCCATCAGCTCGGTCAGCAGATGGGTGATGGCCAAGCCCAGGCCCGTGCCGGCCTCGCTGGAACGACGGCCCGCGCTGCCGCGCTCGAAGGGCATGAAGATGCGCTCCTGGTCCTGCGGTGCGATGCCGATGCCGGTGTCCTCGATATCGAAGCGCAGCACCTCGTGCCGGCAGTCCACGCGGAACACGATGCGCCCCCGATCCGTGAAACGCACCGCGTTGGCCAGCAGATTGATGAGGATCTGACGCAAGCGCTTGGCGTCGGCGCGCACCCAAGCGGGGACTCGGCCCAGGGTTTCGAGCCGGAAGGCCAACCCCTTGCCCTCGGCCTGGGGCTGGACCATGCGCGCCAGCTCGGAGAGGAACTCCTGGAAAGGCAAGGGGGCCGGATCGAGTCGCAGGCGGCCGGCCTCGATGCGCGCCAAGTCCAGCAGCCCATCGATCAGCGCGTGCATGTGTTGGCCGCTTTGCTGGATGGTGGTGACCGCCTCGCGGGCGCCCCCCTTCAGCGCGTTGCCGCGCAAAAGGATTTGCGCGTAGCCCAGGATGCTGTTGAGCGGCGTGCGCAACTCGTGCGTCATGCCCGCGACGTAACGGGTCTTGGCTTGGCTGGCGGATTCCGCGGCTTCCTTCGCGCTCTGCAACGCCTCGTCGGTGCGCTGGTGGGCATCGATTTCCTTCTGCAGCAACTGGGTCTGGCGCTCGGACTCATCGTGCGCCATGCGCCGGCTCTCGGTGGCCAGCACCACCCACCAGGCGCAGACGGCGGCCAACACGGCCATCAGAGAGAAGGCCTTGATGAAGGGCAGGCGCAAGGCCTCGGCATGCGCCGCGCCTTGCAGGCTTTCCTGCACGTAGACCACGCCCAGCAGAAACGCCATCAGCGCGGACAGCCCGAGAAAAACGGCGAAGTACTGCGCGACGCGGAAGTTGAAGCGGTTGTTCAAGCTGGCCGGCAGCACCCAGGTCAGGGCCAAGCGCACTTGGTCGGCCGCGCGCGCCTCGCTCTTGCAGCGATCGTGGCAGCGTGACTCGAGCGAACAGCACAAGGAACAGATGGGGGAGCCGTAGGCCGGGCAATGCGCCATGTCGGCGCTCTCGAAGTGGTTGTCGCAGACGCTGCAGCGCACCAGCTCGCCCGGCTTCCAAGGCGAAGGGTCGTGGCGCGCGAGGTAGTAACGCCCCCGCGTGGCCCAGGCCAACAGCGGTGCGGTGAGCATGGCCGTGAACAGCGCGATGAAGGGCGCGAAGGCCTCGGCCCAGACGCCCAGCAGGCCCGCGTAAGCCACGCAGGCCACGGCCGCCGCCAGCAGCATCGCGCCCAGGCCCACGGGGTTGAGGTCGTACAGGTAAGCGCGGCGGAACTCCACGCCCGGCGGGCTGAGCCCCAGGGGCTTGTTGATCACCAGATCGGCCACCAGCGCGCCGACCCAGGCGATGGCCACGTTGGCGTACAGGCCCAGCACGTGTTCGAGCGCGCCGAACACGCCCAGCGTCATCAGCAGCATGGCGATGATGACGTTGAACACCAGCCAGACCACGCGCCCCGGGTGGCTGCGCGTGATGCGCGCGAAGAAATTGCTCCAGGCCAGCGAGCCCGCGTAGGCATTGGTCACGTTGATCTTGACCTGGGAAATGATGACGAAGATCACCGTCAGCCACAAAGCCAGCGTCGGGCTGTCGACCGCGCGCATGTAGCCCACCAAGAACATTTGCGTGGGTTCAGCCGCCTGGCCAGGCGAAGCGCCGTACTGCAAGGCGACAAAGGCCAGGAAGGCGCCAGCCAGCATCTTGAGCATGCCCATGACGATCCAACCTGGGCCGGCCAGCAGCACGCAGCCCCACCAGCGCCAGCGGTTGGTGCGCGTGCGCTCGGGCATGAAGCGCAGGTAGTCCACCTGCTCGCCCACCTGCACGATGAGCGAGAACGCCACGGTGGCGGCGGCGCCGAACATCAGCGGCTCGAACTCGCTGCTGCCCGAGGTCAGCCCCGACAGGCTGGTGAAATCGCGGTAGAGCTGCGGCTGCTCCAAGGCGAACCAGGCGAAGGGCCACAGCAGCAGCACGACCCAGACCGGCTGGGTCCAGGTCTGCAAGCGCGAGATGAAGGTGATGCCGTAGAGCACCAGGGGAATGATGACCAGCGAGGACAGCACGTAGCACCAGACCAGCTGCCAGCCCAAGGCCATTTCCAGTGCCAGGGCCATGATGGCCGCCTCCAGCGCGAAGAAGATGAAGGTGAAGCTGGCGTAGATCAGCGAGGTGACGGTGGAGCCCAGGTAACCGAAGCCCGCGCCGCGCGTGAGCAGGTCCATGTCGAGGCCGTGACGCGCCGCATACACGGAGATCGGCAGGCCGGTCAGGAAGGTGATCAGCCCCATCACCAGGATGGCCCACAGCGCGTTGCCAAAACCGTAACTCAGCGCGATGGCGCCCCCGATCGCCTCCAGCGCCAGGAAGGACATGCCCCCGAACGCGGTGTTGGCGACGCGCCACTCGCTCCATTTGCGTGCGCCGCGCGGGGTGTAGCGCAGGGCGTAGTCCTCCAGGGTCTCGTTGGCAACCCAGGAGTTGTAGTCGCGGCGGATCGGGAAGATGCGCTGCCGGGCGGTATTCATGAATGCGCCTCTTTCTGGGGACACGGGCATGCCCACGCGGGTGCACAAGCAAGAAGTGTTCTCGCGCTGGCGTACGTCGGCGATACGTTGATTGACGTATGGGACGGTGGCGGGGCTCTCCCTAATCTTCGGACAGCGGTGACGTCGTGTCGCGCGGCACCTGGCTGAAGGTGAAGGCCGGTGCTCTTGGTTCCCACCATTCTCAGCAGGAGTGCCCCATGAAGAAATCGTCCGTCCCCACCCCGCCGCAGGCCGCCGGCCTGCAGCGCCGCCAGTTGCTGCAGGGCCTGGGAGCCCTGTCCATCGCCGGCCTGCCCGCGCTCGGCCACGCGGCCGCGCCGCCCACCGCGGCGGTCAACACGACCAAGCTGGCCGTGACCGACACCGAAGTGACCGTGGGGCAGCTGCATTCCTCCACCGGCACCATGGCCATCTCCGAGACGGGCTCCATCCAGGCCGAGCAACTCGCCATCGACCAGATCAACGCCATGGGCGGCATCCTGGGCCGCAAGATCAAGGTGATCAAGGAAGACGGCGCCTCCGACTGGCCGACCTTCGCCGAGAAGTCCAAGAAGCTGCTGGTCAACGACCACGTGGCCGCCGTCTTCGGCTGCTGGACCAGCGCCTCGCGCAAGGCGGTGCTGCCGGTGTTCGAGAAGGAAAACGGCCTGCTGTACTACCCCACCTTCTACGAAGGCCTGGAGCAGAGCAAGAACGTGATCTACACGGGCCAGGAAGCCACGCAGCAGATCATCTACGGCCTGGATTGGGGTTCGAAAGAGAAAAAAGCCAAGACCTTCTTCCTGGTCGGCTCCGACTACATCTGGCCGCGCACCTCGATGAAGATCGCGCGCAAGCACATTGAGTCGGTGGGCAAGCTGGGCAAGGTGGTCGGCGAGGAGTACTACCCCCTGGGCAACACCAACTTCAACTCCCTGATCAACAAGATCAAGGTCGCCAAGCCGGACTGCATCTTCGCCGCCGTGGTGGGAGGCTCCAACGTGGCTTTCTACAAGCAGCTCAAGGCCGCGGGCATCACCGGCGCCAAGCAATTCCTGCTCACCCTGTCGGTGACCGAGGACGAAATGACCGGCGTGGGCGGCGAGAACTTCGAAGGCTTCTACAGCTCGATGAAGTACTTCCAGTCGCTGGACAACGAGAACAACAAAAAGTTCGTCGCCGCCTTCAAGGCCAAGTACGGCAAGGACGCGGTGATCGGCGACGTGACGCAAGCCGGTTACCTCGGCCCCTGGCTGTGGAAGGCCGCGGTCGAGAAGGCGGGCAGCTTCGACGTGGACAAGGTCGTGGCCGCTTCGCCCGGCATCGAACTCAAGACCGCGCCCGAAGGCTACGTGAAGCTGCACGAGAACCACCACCTGTGGAGCAAATCGCGCATCGCGATCGGCAACAAGGACGGCACCTTCAAGGTGGTGTCCGAGTCGCCCAAGCTGATCGAGCCCGATCCCTTCCCCAAGGGTTACCAGTAAGCAGGTACCGGACTCCGCGAGGGGTCGGGGTGGCGGCCCGGGTTGGAACGGGGAATGGTCGCCACCCCGTTTTTCCGCTTCGCGCCCGCGGACCCACACGGACGCGGGCACACGCTCAGACAGGCAGGTGACACATGGAATTCTCGGAAATACTCAACATCACCCTCATGCAGGGCTTCGCGGGACTGAGTCTGTTCTCGGTGCTGCTGCTGATGGGCCTGGGCCTGGCCATCATCTTCGGCCAGATGGGCGTGATCAACATGGCGCATGGCGAATTCATGACCATCGGCGCCTACACCGTCTTCCTCCTGTCCACGCTGACGGAGAAATTCGCGCCAGACCTCGTGCCCTTCTATTTCCCCGTCTCCATCATCGTGGCCTTTGTGCTGGCCTTCGTCGCGGGCTGGCTGGTGGAATGGGGCCTGATCCGTTTTCTCTACAAACGTCCGCTGGACACCCTGCTCGCCACCTGGGGCTTGAGCCTGGCGGTCCAGCAGGTGTTCCGCTCGGCCATCGGCCCCAAGGAAGTCAGCCCCACGCTGCCCGAGTGGCTGATGGGTTCCTGGGCCCCGCATGAAGGTCTGGACATCCCGATCAACGGACTGTTCGTGCTGGCGCTCACCGCCGTGGTGACGGGCGGTGTGCTCATCGCTCTGTACAAGAGCCGCTGGGGCCTGCGGGTGCGCGCCACGGTGAGCAACCGCACCATGGCCAATGCCATCGGCATCAACACCAGCCGGACCGACCGGCTCACCTTCGCCATCGGCTGCGGCATCGCCGGCGTGGCGGGCGCGGCTTTCACCACCATCGGCTCCACGGGCCCAACCAGCGGTTCGCTCTACATCGTCGACTCCTTCCTCGTCGTGACCTTCGGCGGCGCGGCCAGCCTGCTGGGCACCGTGGCCTCGGCCTTCGGCATCGCGCAGACGCAGTCCATCGGCGAGTTCTTCATCACCGGCTCCATGGCCAAGGTGCTCACGCTCTCGCTGATCGTCGTGATTCTCATGATCCGCCCGCAGGGCCTGTTCGCCAGCAAGGTCCGCCGCTGATCCCGCCTTTCACCTCCGGAGTCCTCTCATGAACCAATTCACCGCGTGGATCACCCGCAAGGGCCTGGGCAAGGTGCTCATCCTGGCCCTGGTGCTGCTGGTGCTCTTTCCCCTGACCTTCGACATCTTCCGCCTCAACCTCGTGGGCAAGTACCTCAGCTATGGCTTCGTGGCGCTCGGCCTGGTCATGCTCTGGGGCTACGGCGGCGTGCTCAGCCTGGGCCAGGGCGTGTTCTTCGGCCTGGGCGGTTACGCCATGGCCATGTTCCTCAAGCTGGAGGCCAGCGACCCGGTCAGCACCAAGATTCAATCCACGCCGGGCATTCCCGACTTCATGGACTGGAACCAGCTCACCGCCTTGCCGCTGTGGTGGGAGCCCTTCAAGCACCTGCCCTTCGCGCTGATCGCGGTGGTGCTGATCCCGACCCTGCTGGCCTTTGTCATTGGTTATGCCATGTTCAAGCGCCGCGTCGGCGGCGTGTACTTCGCCATCATCACCCAGGCCGTGGCCTTGATCCTGACCGTGCTCATCGTCGGCCAGCAGGGCTACACCGGCGGCATCAACGGCATGACCGACCTCAAGACCCTGATGGGCTGGGACATCCGCACCGACGGCGCCAAGTACCTCCTGTACTACCTCTGCGCCTTCCTGCTGCTGGGCACCATCCTGCTGTGCCTCTGGATCCAGAAGAGCAAGCTGGGCACTCTGCTGCTGGCCATGCGCGACAAGGAAGACCGGGTGCGCTTCTCGGGCTACGACGTGGCCATGTTCAAGGTCTTCGTCTTCTGCCTGGCCGCCGCGCTGTCGGGCATCGGCGGGGCGCTGTTCACGCTGCAGGTGGGCTTCATGTCGCCGTCCTTCGTGGGCATCGTGCCCTCGATCGAGATGGTGATCTACGCGGCGGTCGGCGGGCGCATGAGCCTGGTTGGCGCGGTCTACGGCACGCTGCTGGTGAACTTCGGCAAGACCTACTTCTCCGAGACCTTTCCCGACCTCTGGCTGTTCCTGATGGCCGCGCTCTTCATCGGCGTGACCATGGCCTTCCCCGAGGGTCTGGCGGGCCTGTGGGCGCAGAAGGTGGTGCCGTGGTGGCGACGCAAGCAGGCCGAGCGCCAGGCCATCCGCGCCGCGGTGCGCCGCGACGCCAACAGCCCAAACAGCCCCACCACCCCGGCCAGTCCTGTCGAAGGGCAAGGCGCGGCGCCCGGGCCACGCGCCACCGCCCCAGGCCCCACCACGACGCTCAGCGGCCAGCGCGCCTGAGCCGCCCAACCGGATACCCCAGGAGCCCCACCATGAGCAACACCAACTTTGCCCTGGCCGTGGAAGACCTCACGGTCTCCTTCGACGGTTTCAAGGCCATCGACAACCTCACCCTCTACATCGACAAGAACGAGCTGCGCGTGATCATCGGCCCCAATGGCGCGGGCAAGACCACGCTGCTGGACCTGATCTGCGGCAAGACCAAGGCCAGTGGCGGCAGCATCAAGTTCAAGAACGAGGAACTCACCGCGCTGGACGAACACATCCGCGTGCGCCGCGGCATCGGCCGCAAGTTCCAGACGCCCTCGATCTACGAGAACCTCAGCGTGTTCCAGAACCTCGAGGTGTCCTTCCCCTCGGGGCGCTCGGTGTTCGGCGCGCTGGGCTTCAAGTGCACCGACGAGGTGAAGGCCCGCGTGCAGGTCGTGGCCGAGGAGATCGGCCTGGCCGAGGTGCTGGACAAGGAAGCGGGCCTGCTCTCGCACGGCCAGAAGCAGTGGCTGGAGATCGGCATGCTGCTGATGCAGGAGCCCGAGCTGCTGATGCTGGACGAACCCATCGCCGGCATGAGCGCGCGCGAACGCGAACTCACGGCCGACCTGCTCCAGCGCATCTGCAAGAACCGCTCGGTGATCGTCATCGAGCACGACATGGAGTTCGTCAAGCAGATCGCGCACAAGGTCACGGTCATGCACCAGGGAAAGATCCTCGCCGAGGGCTCCATGGAAACGGTGCAGGCCGATCCCAAGGTGATCGACGTTTATCTGGGCCATTGAGGAGTCACACCATGCTCAAAGTCACCGACATGTACACGGCCTACGGCCAGAGTGAGGCGCTGCACGGCATCTCTTTCGAGGGGCGCAAGAACGAGACGGTCGCCATCATGGGCCGCAACGGCATGGGCAAGACCACGCTGTTCAAGAGCCTGATGGGCGTGCTGCCGCTCAAGTCCGGCCAGATCGAGGTCGACGGCCAGGACGTCTCGAAGGACGAAAGCTACCGCCGCGTTGCCAAGGGCATCGCCTACGTTCCCCAGGGCCGCATGATCTTCCCCACGCTGACAGTGGAGGAAAACATCCAGACCGGTCTGGAGAACGCCAAGGTCCGGCGCATCCCCGAAGAGATCTACGCGCTCTTTCCCGTGCTCTGGGACATGCGCCGACGCAAGGGCGGCAACCTCTCGGGCGGCCAGCAGCAGCAATTGGCCATCGCGCGCGCGCTCGTGACCGACCCCAAGGTGCTGCTGCTCGACGAGCCCACCGAGGGCATCCAGCCCTCGATCATCAAGGACATCGCCAAGGCGCTGAACGAGATCCGCAAGCTGCGCGAGATCACCATCGTCGTGTCCGAGCAAGTGCTCTCCTTCGCGATGGACGTGGCCGACCGCCTCTTCGTCATCGAAGGCGGCCGCTTGGTGCACGAAACACCGCGCGCGCAGACCGACGTGCAGCGCATCAAGTCCTACCTCTCCGTCTGACCACTTTCAACCGCCACCCTTAGGAGCAACACCATGGCTGACACCCTGATCAAAGTCGACCTCACCAAGCCCGCACCGAGCAACGAGATGGTGCACAACCGCTGGCACCCGGACATCCCGATCGCGGTCTGGGTCAACCCCGGCGAGGACTTCGTGCTGGAGACCTACGACTGGACCGGTGGCTACATCAAGAACAACGACAGCGCCGACGACGTGCGTGACATCGATCTGTCCACCGTGCATTACCTCTCGGGCCCCGTGGGCGTCAAGGGCGCCCAGCCCGGCGACCTGCTGGTGGTGGACCTGCTGGACATCGGCGCCAAGCAGGACAGCCTCTGGGGTTTCAACGGCTTCTTCAGCAAGAAGAACGGCGGCGGCTTCCTGACCGACCACTTCCCGCTGGCGCAGAAGTCCATCTGGGACATCAACGGCATGTTCACCAAGAGCCGTCACGTTCCAGGTGTGGAGTATGCGGGCCTGATCCACCCCGGTCTGATCGGCTGCCTGCCGGACAAGAAGATGCTGGACGAGTGGAACCGGCGCGAGGGCGAACTCATCGCCACCGATCCCAAGCGCGTGCCCGGACTGGCCAACCCGCCGTTCGCCGGCACCGCGCACTGCGGCAAGGCCCAGGGCGAAGTCAAGGGCAAGATCGCCTCCGAAGGTGCCCGCACCGTGCCGCCGCGCGAGCACGGCGGCAACTGCGACATCAAGGACTTGTCGCGCGGCTCGCGCATCTTCTTCCCCGTGTACGTGGACGGTGCCGGCCTCTCGGTGGGCGACCTGCACTTCAGCCAGGGCGACGGCGAGATCACCTTCTGCGGCGCCATCGAAATGGCAGGCTGGGTGCACATGCGCGTCAGCCTCATCAAAGGCGGCGTGGCCAAGTACGGCATCAAGAACCCCATCTTCAAGCCCAGCCCCATCACGCCCAACTACAAGGACTACCTGATCTTCGAAGGCATCTCGGTCGACGAGCAAGGCAAGCAGCATTACCTGGACGTGACCATCGCCTACCGCCAGGCCTGCCTGAACGCCATCGAGTACCTGAAGAAGTTCGGCTACAGCGGCGCCCAGGCTTACTCCATCCTCGGCACGGCGCCGGTGCAGGGCCATGTGAGCGGCGTGGTGGACGTGCCCAACGCGTGCGCCACGCTCTGGCTGCCGACCGAGATCTTCGACTTCGACATCAACCCCACGGCCGCCGGCCCGGTGAAGTTCATCGACGGCAGCATCCAGATGCCGATCTCGCCCGACGTGAAGTGAGCGTCAGTCAGCACCAGGAGCCCCGCATGCCCACCTACGACTACGCCTGTCCGGACTGCGGCGGCTTCGACGCGCTGCGCTCGGTCTCACAGCGCGACGAGCCCTGTGCTTGCCCGGACTGCGGCACGGCCGCCCCCCGGGTCTTCGTGGCCGCGCCGCGCCTGGCCTGCCTGAGCAGCGAGACACGAGCCGCGCACGAGACCAACGAGCGGGCCGCGCACGCGCCCCGCTCCTCGCGCGATGGCGACTACGGGCGAATGCGACATCCGGCGGGATGCGGGTGCTGCTCGGGGTCCTCGTCCAAGCGCAGTTCGACGGTGCGTGCCCCCGATGGCTCCAAGTCCTTCGCAGGCAAACGCCCTTGGATGATCAGTCATTAAAGCTCCCCCCAGGCTGCGCGCACCTTGTGCGCTCCGCCACCCCCTCAAGGGGCAACACCAGCGGCCCGGCCAAGCCGGTTCCGCGGTGTTCGCACATAAGACTCGCCCCCGCCCCGCATTGCGATGAATCAATGAGAGGATGAAACCATGATCCACGGCGACATATCCAGCAGCAACGACACGGTCGGCGTGGCCGTTGTCAATTACAAGATGCCGCGCCTGCACACCAAGGCGGAAGTCCTGGCCAACGCCCGCAAGATCGCGGACATGGTGGTGGGCATGAAGCAGGGCCTGCCCGGCATGGACCTGGTGATCTTCCCGGAGTACAGCACGCACGGCATCATGTACGACGCGAAAGAGATGTACGAGACCGCCGCCGCCGTGCCCGGCGAGGAGACGGCCATCTTCGCCGACGCCTGCCGCAAGGCGAAAGTGTGGGGCGTGTTCTCGCTGACCGGAGAGCGGCATGAGGAGCACCCGAACAAGGCGCCCTACAACACGCTCATCCTGATGAACGACCAGGGCGAGATCGTGCAGAAGTACCGCAAGATCATGCCCTGGGTGCCCATCGAGGGCTGGTACCCCGGCAACTGCACCTATGTGAGCGATGGCCCCAAGGGGCTGAAGGTCAGCCTCATCATCTGCGACGACGGCAACTACCCCGAGATCTGGCGCGACTGCGCCATGAAGGGCGCAGAGCTCATCATTCGCTGCCAAGGTTATATGTACCCGGCCAAGGATCAACAGGTGCTGATGGCCAAGGCCATGGCCTGGGCCAACAACAGCTACGTGGCCGTGGCCAACGCGACCGGCTGGGATGGCGTCTATTCCTACTTCGGCCACAGCGCCCTGATCGGGTTCGACGGCCGCACGCTGGGGGAATGCGGCGAGGAGGACATGGGCGTGCAGTACGCGGCCCTGTCCAAGAGCCTCATCCGCGACTTCCGCAAGAACGGCCAGAGCGAGAACCACCTCTTCAAGCTGCTGCACCGCGGCTACACGGGCAAGATCAACTCAGGCGAAGGCGACAGCGGCGTGGCTGCCTGCCCGTACACCTTCTACGGCCAGTGGATCAACGACCCCGAGGGCACGCGCAAGCAGGTGGAGTCGTTCACGCGCAGCACCGTGGGCACGCCCGAATGCCCGATCGAGGGCATACCGAACGCACCGGCGGTCCATCGCTGACATGCCCCGACACAAGCGCCGACCGTGATGAACGCGGGTGCCGATCCACTGGCGGCCTACCGCGTTGACGCCGCGCCCTGGTACCGGTCGTCAGCGCGCGAAGTCGAGCTGTACGAACGAGCCTGGGTGCACCGCCTGCCCCTGCTGCTCAAGGGCCCCACGGGCTGCGGCAAGACGCGTTTCGTCGAGCACATGGCCTGGAAGTTGGGGCGCCCCCTGGTCACCGTGGCCTGCAACGAAGACATGACGGCGGCCGACCTCGTGGGCCGCTGGCTGCTCGACGCGCAGGGCACCGTCTGGCAGGACGGTCCGCTGACGCTGGCGGCGCGCCACGGCGCCATCTGCTACCTCGACGAGGTGGTGGAGGCGCGCCAGGACACCACGGTGGTGATCCACCCGCTGACCGACGCGCGCCGTCTGCTGCCGCTGGACCGCAAAGGCGAACTGCTGCGCGCGCATGCGGACTTCCAGCTCGTCGTCTCTTACAACCCGGGCTACCAGAGCCAAGCCAAGGACCTCAAGCCCTCGACGCGGCAACGCTTCGCCGCGCTGGCCTTCGACTATCCGCCGCCGGAGGTGGAGACCGATATCGTGGCGCACGAAGCGGGCGTCACGATGGAACTCGCGGCGCGCCTGGTCGGCCTCGCCCGCCGCACGCGCGCCTTGCGCGAGCACGGTCTGGAAGAAGGCGCTTCGACCCGCATGCTGGTCTACGCGGGCCGCTTGATCCGCGACGGCATGGACCCGCGCGACAGCTGCGCCATGACCCTCACCCAGGCGCTGACCGATGACCCCGATCTGAGCGCCGCCCTGCGCGAGCTGGTGCATGCCACTTTCCCCTGACACCCAGGCACCCGGCTCGGACCCAGGTCTCACCGTGCCGAGGCTGCTGCTGCGCGCGCTCAGCCTGCGCGGCCTCACGGTGCAGCACCTGCCCACGGGTGCATCCGGTGCATCCGGTGCATCCGGTGCATCTGGTGCATCTGGTGCATCTGGTGCATCCAGCACAGCGCATCCCCAACCGTTACCCCTAGCGTTACCTGCCTCCACGCGCCCCATCCTCACGGCCACGCACCTGCTGCTGCCCGCGCTGACGCCAGCACTGCAGCGGGCCGCCGTGGCGCATGCCGCCGCCCATCTGCTGCATTCCGCGCCCGCTCAACCTCCGAATGGGCTGCGGCCTCTGGCCCAGGTCGTGGTCGGCGCCATCGAGGATGCGCGGGTCGAGCAACTGCTCGCGCGTGAGCTGCCCGGCGTGCGCGCCTGGTTCGATGCGCCGCTGCGCGCGGCCTGGCAGGCAGACGGATTGAGCTTCTTCGCCCTGCTGTCGCGCCTGGACCTGGCCCTGCATGACGAACGGTGTCCCGATGACCATCACTGGGTGAACAAGGCGCGCACCGCCTTCGATGCCGCTCGCCGCGCGCACGGGCTGGAGGACGCCGCGGCCTTTCGCCGGCTCGCGTCCATCCTCGCCAACGACCTCGGCCAGATGCGCGTGCGCCACGAGCCACGGCAGCTGGCCGTGCCCGCGCCGTATCGGGATGACCACAGCCACCTGTGGGCGCACAAGCGCAATGCCGAGGAAACACAGAACTTGCCCGCGCCCGAGGCACCTCCCCCCGTCGGGCGCCCCGCCACCGCATCGCCTCCCTTGACCCCATCACCGAGGGACGAAGCCGCAGCGGCTGGGCGAGACACGCCGACACTGCACCTCTACCCCGAGTGGGACCGGCGCCTCGAACGCCTGCGTCCCGACTGGTGCACGCTGCACGAGTGGGCGCCTGTGCAGGCCGTGGAAACGCCCAGCGATGCCGGTCTCGGGCGCACACGCCTCCCGTCGCGCCTCCCGCTGCCATCACGCCCGTCGGTTGGCCCCGGCCGCCGATTGCGCCGCCAATTCGAGGGCGATGAGCTCGACCTGGACGCGGCCATCGACGCCGTGCTGAGCCGCCGCCTGCAACAGACGCACGACGGACCGGTCTTCCAACGCCGGGCCCCTCAGCAGCCGCCCTGCAGTCTGCTGCTCCTGCTCGACAGTTCCCTGTCCACCGCGGACCAGGACGCCCAAGGACGCAGCCTGCTGGCGCTGGAACAAGTGGCCGCCTGGCAGCTCGCGCGCACCGTGCTGGCGGCTCGGGGCCGCATCGCGATCCATGCCTTCCACTCGGACTCCCGAGCGCGCGTGCATTACCGACGCCTGCTCGATTTCGGTCAAGCCCTGGATGCTCGCGCGCAAGCGCGGTTGGAAGCCCTGCAGCCGGCCTGGTCCACGCGCTTGGGGGCGGCCCTGCGCCATGCGACCCGGCTGCTGACCGCAGAACCCGCCGAACGACGCGCCGTGCTCGTGCTCAGCGACGGCGCGCCCAGCGACATCGACGCGCATGACCCGCGTGACTTGGTCGAAGACGCTCGTCAAGCCGTGCGGGAAGCCGCCCAGCGGGGCCTGCCGGTCTATGGCCTGATCGTTGACCCGGGTGCCGCCACCTGTGCGCGACGCATCTTTGGGGTGCATCGCCATCGCGTTCTTGCGCGCACCGCCCCCTTGCAACGCCAATTGGCGGCCTTGCATGCACACATTTCAGGCATTTGATTTGAAATTGCTCCGTTGTGGTGCATCATGCCCCTCGTGTGCCGCAGGAATGCAAGGGCACTGGCGGCATGCCTATTGCATACACGGCTGTTCAAAGAGGGAAGACATAGAACCATGGAACTCACGCCCCGTGAAAAAGACAAGCTGCTGATCTTCACCGCCGCCTTGCTGGCCGAGCGGCGCAAGGCGCGCGGCCTCAAGCTCAACTATCCGGAGGCCGTGGCCTTCCTCAGCGCCGCCGTGATGGAGGGCGCGCGCGACGGCAAGACCGTGGCGCAACTGATGAGCGAAGGCCGCACCCTGCTCACGCGCGACGAGGTCATGGACGGCGTGCCCGAGATGATTCCCGACATCCAGGTCGAGGCGACCTTCCCCGACGGCACCAAGCTCGTGACGGTCCACCAACCCATACCCTGAACCTCCGGTGCGGTCCGCCGCACAGGCTGGCCGCGCCCTCTGCTTCACACGCACACGACACGCAAGGACCCCGCATGAAACTGCACCGTCTCTCCCCCCTCTTGCTGCTTGGCGCCAGCCTGGCCGCGTCCGCGCATGTGGGCGCGGATGGCGGCGGGCACCATGGTTTCCTCGCCGGCTTCAGCCATCCTTTCTTCGGGCTGGATCACCTCGCCGCCATGCTGGCCGTGGGCGTCTGGAGCGCGCTGGCGGTGCGTCGCATCTGGGTCGCTCCGCTGGCCTTCGCGCTCACGCTGCTGGCCGGTGCCTTGCTGGCGCAGGCGGGCCTGACCTTCCCCGCCGTCGAGCCCATGATCGCGGCCTCGCTGCTGGTCGTCGGCCTGCTGCTGGCCTTGCGCGCCCAGCTGAGCGCGGCAGCCGCGGCGGCCCTGGTCGCGGTGTTCGCGCTGTTCCACGGCGCGGCGCACGGCAATGAACTCACAGGCGCACCCGCGCTGGCCGGCATGGTGCTGGGCACGGCCTTGCTGCATGGCGCCGGCCTGCTGCTGGGGCGCTGGCTGCACAACCGGCACGTGCTGCTGGCGCGCGCCGTCGGCCTCGTGGTCGCGGGCTTCGGTCTGTTCACGGGCGCCCTGCTCGTCGCGGGTTGAAACCATGATCCCCGGCGAACTGCTGATCGACGACGGCGCGCACCCGCTCAACCCCGAGCGGCGCACCCATACCGTGGTGGTGAAGAACACTGCCGACCGCCCCATCCAGGTCGGCTCGCACTACCACTTCGCAGAGACCAACGGCGCGCTGGACTTCGACCGCGCCGCCGCGCGCGGCATGCGGCTCAACATCGCCAGCGGCACGGCCGTGCGCTTCGAACCCGGCCAGCAACGCACGGTGGAGCTGGTGGACTTCAGCGGCGAGCGCCGGGTCCACGGCTTCCGTGGCCTCGTGCAAGGAAAACTCTGAAGCCTCACGCTCAACGGAATATCACGCCATGTCCTTCATCACCAAACGCGCCTATGCCGAGATGTACGGCCCCACCCAGGGCGATCGCGTGCGCCTGGCCGACACCGAACTGATCGTGGAGGTGGAGCAGGACTACACCCTGCGCGCCGGCGGCTACGGCGAGGAAGTGAAGTTCGGCGGCGGCAAGACCATCCGCGATGGCATGGCGCAGAGCCAGCGCACGCGGGACGGCACGGGCAGCGGCCCCGAGGCCGGCGGCGCGGTGGACACGGTGCTGACCAATGCCTTGATCATCGACCACTGGGGCATCGTCAAGGCCGACATCGGCCTCAAGGACGGGCGCATCGCGGCCATCGGCAAGGCCGGCAACCCCGACACGCAACCCGGCGTGGACATCGTCATCGGCCCGGGCACCGAGATCATCAGCTGCGAGGGCAACATCGTCACGGCGGGCGGCATCGACAGCCACATCCACTTCATCAGCCCGCAGCAGATCGAGGAAGCGCTGTGCTCGGGCGTGACCACCATGCTGGGCGGCGGCACCGGCCCAGCCACCGGCACCTTCGCCACCACCTGCACGCCCGGCGCGTGGAACATCGAACGCATGCTGCAGGCGGCCGACGCCTTCCCGATGAACCTGGGCTTCCTGGGCAAGGGCAACGCCAGCCTGCCCGCCGCGCTGCACGAACAGATCAACGCCGGCGTGATCGGCCTGAAACTGCACGAGGACTGGGGCACCACGCCCTCGGCCATCAGCAACTGTCTGGACGTGGCCGAGGCCACCGACACCCAGGTGGCCATCCACTCCGACACGCTGAACGAGTCGGGCTTCGTCGAGAACACCATCGCGGCCGTCAAGGGCCGCGGCATCTGCGCCTTCCACACCGAGGGCGCGGGCGGCGGCCATGCGCCTGACATTCTCAAGGTGGTGGGCGAGGCCAACTTCCTGCCCAGCTCGACCAACCCCACCATGCCCTACACGGTGAACACGTTGGACGAGCATGTGGACATGCTCATGGTCTGCCATCACCTGGACCCGGCCATCGCCGAGGACCTGGCTTTCGCGGAAAGCCGCATCCGCAAGGAAACCATCGCGGCCGAGGACATCCTGCACGACCTGGGCGCCATCAGCATGATGAGCAGCGACAGCCAGGCCATGGGCCGGGTGGGCGAAGTGATCATGCGCACCTGGCAGACCGCGCACAAGATGAAGGTGCAGCGCGGCGCCCTGGAAGGCGACGGCGCGCGCAACGACAACACCCGCGTCAAGCGTTACGTTGCCAAGTACACCATCAACCCGGCCATCGCCCACGGCATCAGCCACGAGGTGGGCAGCATCGCCCCCGGCAAATGGGCCGACCTGGTGATCTGGAAACCGGCCTTCTTCGGCGTCAAGCCCGCGCTCATCCTCAAGGGCGGTTTCATCGCCTTCGCGGCCATGGGTGACCCCAACGCCAGCATCCCCACGCCCCAGCCCGTGCACTACCGACCCATGTTCGGCGCCTTCGGCGGCGCGATCGCGCGGACCTCGCTGACCTTCGTGTCGCAGGCCGGCCTGGCCGCGGACATCGGCACGCGCTTTGGCTTGGCCAAACGGCTGTCGGCCGTGAAAAACATCCGCGGCGTGACCAAGCGCCACATGGTGCACAACAACTATGTGCCCAAGATGGAGATCGACGCACAGACCTACCAGGTGCGCGCCGACGGCGTGCTGCTGACCTGCGAGCCGGCCAGGAGCCTGCCCATGGCGCAGCGGTATTTCCTATTCTGAGGCTGCAATGTCAAGGATGCGGTCTCAGATGTGGTCGCGTATCCAATCGGCAAAGACGTTCTGTTCCATCTCGCCCGTGGCCACGGACAGCATGGTCAACACGCAATCGGCGTCACTTGCCTCCAACTCGTGCCCGTTGAGCATCAGGAACAATTCAACCGCGACAAAAGCCGTGCGTTTGTTGCCGTCGATGAAGGGGTGTTTGCGTGCCAAGCCACAACCGTAAGCTGCGGCCAGATCGGCGACGTCGGGCTGCCCATAGGCCGCCAGTTGCTGCGGGCGTGCCAATGCCGAGGCCAGGCCATTCGGGTCGCGAACGCCAGACATGCCGCCGTGTTCGGCCAGTTGCTCCGCGTGCACCGCATCCAGCACAGCGGGGTCGATCCAGACCCAATCCGGCACATTGCCGCCGCGCGTCATTTGGCCAGCTGACGCAGCACCTCGCGGCGCTTCTTCATGATGCGACGCGCGGCCTCCATCTGTGCCTCGAACTCCGGGCTGTAGGCCGTGAGCGTCACCCCGTTGGCCGCGTCGGTGACAAACAGCGTATCGCCCTTTTCCACCTTCAGGCGCGCCAGCACCTCCTTGGGCAGGATGACACCCAGGGAGTTGCCGATCTGGGTCAGTTTGAGTGCGGTCATGGCGCTGCCCATTCGTTATAACAGTTGTTATATTAGCCATCCTCCTTCCCCACCGCAAGCCACGTGATCACCGTCTCCAAACTGCTCTCCCAAGGCCAGGGCCTGGCCAAGGTCCTTGTGCAACGCGCGCCCACCATCGAACTGGACTGGGACGTGCGACAGAAAAGCCGCTTCGCCGCCACCGACTCCTCGGGCCGCGAGCTGGGCGTCTTCCTGCCACGCGGTACCGTGGTGCGCGGCGGCGACGTGCTGGTGGCCGAGGACGGATCACTCATCCGCGTCGTGGCTGCACCCCAGCCCGTGCTGCGCATCACCGCCTGCACCGAACACGGCTCGCCCTTCGACCTGACCCGCGCCGCCTACCACCTGGGCAACCGCCATGTGCCCATCGAGCTTCGGCCCGACCACCTGAAAATCGAACCCGACCATGTGCTGGCCGACATGCTGCGCGCCATGCACCTGATCGTGACCGAACAGCAGGACGCCTTTGAACCTGAAGGGGGCGCCTACGCGCAAGGGCATGGCGGTCATGGTCACGACCATGGGCACAGTCACGACCACGACCACGGCCACGATGACCACCACGGGCACGATCACGGCCACGCGCACACACATGCGCCAGGACAGGAAAGCCATAGCCACGCGGGTCATGCGCACGATGATCATGACCACGACCATGGACATGCGCACCACCACAAGCACTGAGGCGGCCTCACCCGCGCTGTCGCCGGCCAGCCTGCTGCACCTGATCTGGCTGGCCTCACCCGCACTGCCGGTGGGGGGGTTTTCGTACTCGGAAGTACTGGAAGCCGCGATCGACGCGGGCCTGGTGAACGGCGAAGCGCAGGCCGCCGACTGGCTGGTGGAACAACTGCACCTCACGCTCGCACGCTCGGACCTGCCTGTCATTGCCCAGGTCCTGCGCGCCTGGCGACGGGGCGACACCACATGCATCCGTGCCCTCAACAGCTGGCTGCTGCAGACCCGCGAAAGCGCCGAGCTGCGCCTGCAAACCGAACAGATGGGCCGTTCCTTGCGCGAATGGCTGCGCCACCTGCCTGGAGCCGACGCCACCGCGCTGGACTTCGCCGCCACCTTGGAACCCAGCTACCCCGTGATGTACGCGCTCTGTGCCGCAGGGCCGATGCAAGCGCAGTCCGATGCGCGCGCCGATGCTGGTACCGGGAACGCTGGCGAACGGGACGTGTTGCTGGCCTACGCCTTCGGCTGGGCTGAGAACATGATGCAGGCCGCGCTCAAGGCCGTACCCCTGGGACAAACCTCGGGCCAACGCATCCTGGCTCGGCTCGCCACTGAGATTCCCGCCGCCGTCGAACATGCGCTGCAGTTGCCCGACCAAGACCGCCAGGCCTACAGCCCCATGCTCGCCATCCTGAGCAGCCGGCACGAAACCCAGTACTCCCGACTTTTCCGCTCCTGAATTGCCGGAGCGCCAGCCAGCAAGGAAACACCATGAACACTCCCGCCCTGCATCACATCCCGAACCGCTCCAAGCCCCTGCCGCCCCTGCGCGTCGGCATCGGCGGCCCGGTCGGCTCCGGCAAGACCACCTTGCTTGAAATGCTCTGCAAGGCCATGCGCGAGAAGTACGACCTCGTCGCCATCACCAACGACATCTACACCAAGGAAGACCAACGCCTGCTCACCATCAGCGGCGCGCTGCCCGCCGAACGCATCATGGGCGTGGAAACCGGTGGCTGCCCGCACACCGCCATCCGCGAGGACTGCTCCATCAACCTCGAAGCCATCGACCGCATGCTGAAGGAGTACCCCAACGCCGACATCGTGTTCGTGGAATCCGGCGGCGACAACCTGGCCGCCACCTTCAGCCCCGAGCTGAGCGACCTGACCATCTACGTGATCGACGTCGCGGCCGGAGAAAAGATCCCGCGCAAGGGCGGCCCCGGCATCACCAAGAGCGACCTCTTCGTCATCAACAAGACCGACCTCGCCCCGCATGTGGGCGCGAACCTGGACATCATGAAATCCGACACGGAGCGCATGCGCGGTGCGAAACCGTTCGTGATGACCAACCTGAAAACGCTGGCGGGCTTGGATCAGGTGGTGGGGTTCATTGAGCAGCGGGGATTGCTCAAGGCCTGAAGCCGCTAACCATCCACCGGCTGCTCCGGCGTCTCCAAGATCAACTGATACAGCGCGAGGTCTAGCCAGCGCCTGAACTTGAAGCCGGCCTGCTGAACGACGCCGCAAGGCTTGAAACCGAGCTGCTCATGCAAGGCGATGCTGCCGCTGTTGGTGGCGTCGATGGCGCCGACCATCACATGCACCTGCTGCGCGCGGGCGCGTTCGATGATGGCCTGCAGCAGCTTGCGCCCCAGGCCCTTGCCACGGTGGGCGTGGTGCACGTAGACGGAATGCTCCACCGTGTACTTGAAGGCCGGGAAGTTGCGGAAGGTGCCGTAGCTGGCGAAACCCAGCAGTTCGCCTTGCCCATCGTCATCGTCGACAAAGCCGATGACCGGAAAGCCGCCCGCGCGCTTGGCCTGGAACCAGGTGCTCATGCTGTCCATGCTGCGCGGCTTGTAGTCGTACAGGGCCGTGGTGCGCACGATGGCGTCGTTGAGAATGGCGAGGATGGCTTCGCCATGGGCTTCGAGGGTGCAATCGATCAGTTGCATGGTGTGGTGGGTGGATGCGCGCAATCGGGCGCATCGGGCTCGGAGAGGACCGTCTGGTCACTTCGCCAGGTTCCGAGGCCCAGACGGATATCGAGTTGCGGGAGCCGCGAGCACTTCAGTGTTGATGTCCGCCGTCGCCATGCACATGGCCGTGGGCGATTTCCTCGGCCGTGGCGGCGCGCACGTCGAGCACGGTGCATTCCAGCTTCAGCGCCAGGCCGGCCAGCAGGTGGTTGCCGTCCAGGTGCACCTGCGGCCCCTTGATCTTGACCACCCGGAAATGCATGGGTTGGCCGTCATCGCTGCGGCCCTCGAGGTGCCCGCCGACTTTCACGCCGGGGGGAAATTCACTCTTGGGAATGACGCGCACCAGGCTCTCGTCACGCTCGCCAAAGGCATCCTCGACCGGCAGCGTGATCTTGAGCTGGAAGCCCTTTTCCTGGCCCTCCAGCGCCGCCTCGACCTTGGGGAAGATGTTGCCGTAACCGCCGTGCAGGTAGGCGCTGGGTTCGCTGCCGTCCTCGAGCAGTTGGCCGCTGCTGGCTTCGGTGAGGCGGTAACGCAGGGTTACCGCAGTGTCCTTGGTGATTTTCATGGTGAGTGCAGGCACAAAAAGGAAGTGAAATAATCGCGGGAATCTTCCGGAGGAAACCGATTATGAGCGACACCCAGCAACGCATCGACCAGCTCGTCAAGGGCAACGACATCCTGCTGTTCATGAAGGGCAGCGCCAGCTTCCCGATGTGCGGCTTTTCCGGCCGTGCCATCCAGATTCTCAAGGCCAGCGGCGTGGACCCGAAGACCGTGAAAACGGTCAATGTGCTGGAAGACGACGAAATCCGCCAGGGCATCAAGGAGTACAGCAACTGGCCGACCATCCCGCAGCTCTACGTCAAGGGCGAGTTCATCGGCGGCTCGGACATCATGATGGAGATGTACGAAAGCGGTGAGCTGCAAAAGGTGCTGGCCGCCACGGCCTGAGTCGCCCCAGTGGGGCGGCACGTCCGCCCTCCTCCCCTTCACTGATCGTTTCAAAAAAGCTGCAAGCCGGGCCTGCTTCCCGGCTTTGCCATCTTGAGCACTGGCCCGGCTTGTGCTTGAATGTTTCCAGGCCGATCATCCATCGCCTTAGCCGATCGGCTGTTGCCTGGAGAGTTGAACGATGGCGTCACCGCATTCCCTGGTTCCGCAAGGTTCCGCCTTGCGTTTGCCGATCGCACGCATGCGCAGCGTTTTCGAGCCCGGCGAGGTCGAGCGCAAGTTGGCCAAGCTGACCGAGCGCGAGCACGACAACCTGCGCAGCACCTATGCCCGCATGCTGGAGCGAGGGCCAGAACGCTTCCAGGTCAAGCCCGCGGGTGTGCCCGACATGAGCGCGCTCTACGACGATCTGCCCAATTTCACCGAGGTGCTGGACGACGTGAAGCGCCACGTGGCCCTGAGCCAGGACAGCGGCGATGGTCTGGAAATCACCCCCATGCTGCTGCTCGGTCCGCCGGGCGTGGGCAAGACCCACTTCGCACGACAGCTCGCCGCCTTGCTGGGCACGGGCATGAGCCTGGTGCCCATGAGCGCGATGACGGCGGGTTGGCTGCTCTCGGGCGCCTCCTCGCAGTGGAAGGGTTCGCGCCCGGGCAAGGTGTTCGAAGCCCTGGTGGACGGCCAGTACGCCAACCCGGTCATCGTGGTCGACGAGATTGACAAGGCGGCGGGTGAGGCGCAGTACGACCCGCTGGGTGCGCTCTACGGCCTGCTGGAGCACGACACGGCGCACGCTTTCGTGGACGAGTTCGCCGAGGTGGCCATCGACGCAAGCCAGGTCATCTGGATCAGCACGGCCAACGACGAGCGTGCCATCCCCGACCCCATCCTCAACCGCATGAACGTGTTCGAGGTGCCCGCGCCCACCCGGGAGCAGGCGCGCGCCATCGCGCAGCGGCTGTACCGCGCGATCCGCCAGGAACACGGTTGGGGCCAACGCTTCGCGCCCGAGGCGTCGGACGAGGTACTGGACGCACTGGCCGAACTCGCGCCCCGCGAAATGCGGCGCGCGCTGATGACAGGTTTCGGCAACGCACGCCTGGCCGAGCGCGACGCACTCGCGGCGGAAGACCTGCCGCGCCCAGGCCATGGCAAGACCCGCGCAGGTTTTCTGCAGTAGTTTTTCTGCGGTAACCGGCTCGGGTCAGCGACTCAGCGCTTGAGCTTGCCCAGCACGAACGCCGCCGCGTCGCCCACGGCCAGCGGCGTCGCCTCGGCGTCGCGGCGGTGCTGGTATTCGACCTTGCCTTCCTTGAGCGTGCGGTCACCGATGGTGACGCGGTGCGGCACGCCAATCAGTTCCCAGTCGGCGAACATGGCGCCAGGGCGCTCGCCGCGGTCGTCCAGGATCACGTCCACGCCAGCCGCGAGCAACTCGGCGTAGAGTTTTTCGGCGGCGGTCTTGACCTCAGGGCTGCGGTCCGGGTTGATAGGGCAAACCACCACGGTGAACGGCGCGATGGCGTCGGGCCAGATGATGCCCTTGGCATCATGGTTCTGCTCGATGGCCGCGGCCGGCAGACGCGTGATGCCGATGCCATAGCAGCCCATCTCGAAGAACTGGGGCTTGCCGTTCTCGTCCAGGAAGGTCGCGTTCATGGCCTTGCTGTACTTGGTGCCGAGGTAGAAGATGTGGCCGATCTCGATGCCGCGCTCGATCGCCAGCACGCCCTTGCCGTCCGGCGACAGATCGCCTTCGACGACATTGCGTAGGTCCGCCACCAGCGCCGGCTCGGGCAGGTCACGACCCCAGTTCACGCCGGTCAGGTGGAAGTCCACCTCGTTGGCGCCGCAAATCCAGTCGGCCAGCACAGACACTTCGCGGTCGGCGACGACACGCACCGGCTGCTTCAGGTTCAGCGGCCCCAAGTAACCCGGCTTACAGCCGAAGTGCGCGACGATTTCGGCCTCGGTCGCGAAGCGGAAGCCTTGCTCGAACCCCGGCAGCTTGCCCACCTTGACCTCGTTCATGTCGTGGTCACCGCGCAGCAGCAGCAGCCAAATCTGGCTCTTGGCGACTTCGCCCTTGTCGTTCAGCTCGTCCGTGGCCAGCACCAGGGATTTGACGGTGGTCTGCAGCGGTACGTTCAGCAGTTCGGCCACGTCCGCACAGGTGCTCTTGCCGGGCGTCGGCGTCTTGGTCAGCGGCTTGCTTGCGGCGGGGCGTGGCCCCTTGGGAGCGAGGGCTTCGGCCTTCTCGATGTTGGCCGCGTAGTCGCTCGTCGGGCAGTAGATGATGGCGTCTTCACCCGTGGCGGCGATGACCTGGAACTCTTCGGACAAATCGCCGCCGATGGCGCCGCTGTCGGCGGCCACGGCGCGGTAACGCAGGCCGAAACGGTCAAACGCGGCGCGGTAGGCCTGCGCCATGGCTTGGTAGCTGATCTGGGCGCTGGCCGGGTCGCGGTCGAAGCTGTAGGCGTCCTTCATGATGAATTCGCGCCCGCGCATCAGTCCAAAGCGCGGACGGCGCTCGTCACGGAACTTGGTCTGGATCTGGTACAGGTTGCGAGGCAGCTGTTTGTAGCTCTTGAACTCCTGGCGCGCGATGTCCGTCACCACCTCTTCGCTGGTGGGCTGGACCACGAAGTCACGCTCGTGGCGATCCTGAATGCGCAGCAGCTCGGGGCCCATCTTCTCGAAGCGCCCCGTCTCCTGCCACAGCTCCGCAGGTTGAATTACCGGCATGGTCAGCTCGATGGCACCCGCACGATTCATCTCCTCGCGCACGATGGCCGCCACCTTGTTGATCACCCGCAAGCCCATGGGCATGTAGGTGTAGATGCCGGCGCCCAGCTTCTTGATCATGCCGGCACGGGTCATGAGCTGGTGGCTCACAACCTCGGCGTCGGCGGGAGCTTCCTTGAGTGTAGAAATGAGGAACTGGGAGGCTTTCATGGGGAGAAGGGCGGAACTGGGGGCCTGAAGCAGACCTGATCACAAGAGGAGCCCACTTTGATCCGGCGCGAGGGCCGTGCATAATGGACTCAGTTTAAAAATTTGGGGTTTGATTATGCTTGACCGGGACGGCTTTCGGCCCAACGTCGGCATCATCCTGCTCAACCAGAAGAACCAGGTTTTCTGGGGCAAGCGCATCCGCACCCATTCCTGGCAGTTCCCGCAAGGCGGCATCGACCGGGGCGAAACCCCGGAACAAGCGATGTTCAGGGAACTGGGCGAGGAAGTCGGGCTCAAGCCGGAACATGTGCGCATCGTCGCCCGGACCCGCGACTGGTTGCGCTACGAGGTGCCGGACCGCTACATCCGACGCGAAGCACGGGGCCACTACAAGGGCCAGAAACAGATCTGGTATTTGCTGCAGTTGCTGGGGCAGGACTGGGACTTGAACCTGCGGGCCACCGATCATCCAGAATTCGACGCTTGGCGTTGGAACGATTACTGGGTCCCGCTGGAAGCCGTGATCGAATTCAAACGCGGCGTCTACGAAATGGCGCTGACGGAACTGGCCCGCTTTCTGCCGCGCGCTGAACAGCGCAACCGCTATCTGCGCCAGGGACAGCGTCCAACCCGGGAAGTGCGTGAAGGCCGCGACATGGGGCCGCGCGGCACGGGTCTGCCGACTCTGCATGGTCACGAACTGGAACTGCCCCCGGGCGCCAGCTTCGACCCCGATCCCCAAGCGGCGTATGTGCTGCCTCCGGAAACGCCGCATGGCGTGGACGAGGCCTGCGGCGAGCGCAAGGACACCTGAGCACGGGTGCCTAGCCCCACTCGACTGAACAGAGCCCATCTTTGAAAGAGGGGCCTGCGAGGACAAGCCACCCCAGGGCGTGCTGGCAGAGCTTGAATCAGACCGATGTCAGGTCGTCTTCATGAGCACCAGATTGTCCCGGTGCACCATTTCCGGCTCGGCCATGTAGCCAAGCAGGATTTCAATCTCGGACGAGGGCTTGCGGCAGAGCAGCCGGGCCTCGGCGCTGGCGTAGTTGGCCAGTCCTCGGGCGATCTCGACGCCCTGGTCATCCCGCACGGCAATGACCTCACCTCGAGAAAACTCCCCTTCCACCGCCGTCATGCCGATGGGCAGCAAGCTCTTGCCGTCCTCGCGCAGCTTGCGCACGGCGCCGGCATCCACGACCACGGCGCCGCGCAACTGCAGGTGGTCGGCCATCCACTGCTTGCGTGCCTGCGTCTTGCCGGTCTGGGCCACCAGCAGCGTGCCGATGGATTCGCCTTGGACCAAGCGCAGCAGCACGCTAGGCTCGCGGCCCCAGGCGATCACGGTGCTCGCACCGCTGCCCGCAGCGCGCTTGGCCGCGAGGATCTTGGTGATCATGCCGCCCTTGCCGATGCTGCTGCCCGCGCCACCGGCCATCTGCTCCAGGGCAGGGTCGCCCGCGCGTGCCTCGTGCACGAACTGCGCCGCCGGGTCCTTGCGCGGATCGGCGGTGTACAGGCCTTTCTGGTCGGTCAGGATCACGAGCACGTCAGCTTCGACCAGGTTGGCCACCAGGGCGCCTAGCGTGTCGTTGTCGCCGAACTTGATTTCGTCCGTGACGACCGTGTCGTTTTCGTTGATGACGGAGACCACGCCCAGGTCCAGCAGGGTCAGCAGGGTCGAGCGCGCATTCAGGTAACGCTCGCGGTCGGCCAGATCGGCATGCGTCAGCAGCACCTGGGCGCTGGGCAAGCCGTGGGCACGCAGGCGCGTCTCGTACATCTGCGCCAGCCCCATCTGCCCGACGGCGGCGGCGGCCTGCAGCTCATGGATTTCCTTGGGGCGGCGCGTCCAGCCCAGGCGCTTCATGCCCTCGGCGATCGCGCCGCTGGACACCATGATGACTTCGCGCCCGTCTTTCACCAGGGCGGCGAGCTGGCGACTCCACTCCTCGATCGCCGCTTCGTCCAGCCCCCGGCCCTCGTTGGTCACGAGGCTGGAGCCGACCTTGACGACAATGCGGCGCGCCTCGCGCAGCAGCGTCTGCGTTGCTTGCTGGTTCATGCTTCGTCAGGCAAATCCTTGAAACGCGGATCGATCTCCTCCGGCGCCGGTGCCTGCTCGGCCTTCTGCTGCGCACGCACCTGCTTGTACACGGTCTTGACGAGCACATCGCAGCCCTCGTGGGTCAGCGCGGAAATCTGGAACACGGGGCCCTTGTACTTGTAGCGCTTGACGAAATCCTGGACGCGGGCTTCGCGCTCTTCGACCGGGATCATGTCCAGCTTGTTGAGCACCAGCCAGCGGGGTTTCTCGTGCAAGGCCGCGTCGTACTTCTTCAGCTCGGCGACGATGGCCTTGGCCTGGGCCACCGGATCGCTGTCGTCGAAAGGCGCCAGGTCCACCACATGCAAGAGCAGACGTGTGCGCTGCAGATGGCGGAGGAACTGGTGCCCCAGGCCCGCGCCCTCGGACGCGCCTTCGATCAGGCCCGGAATGTCGGCCACCACGAAGCTCTGCTCCGGCCCAACGCGCACCACGCCCAGGTTGGGGTGCAGGGTCGTGAAGGGGTAATCGGCGATCTTGGGCCGCGCGTTGGAGATGGCGGTGATCAGCGTGGACTTGCCCGCGTTGGGCAGTCCCAGCAGGCCGACGTCGGCCAGCACCTTGAGTTCGAGCTTGAGGCTCTTCTTCTCGCCCGGCCAGCCCGGCGTCTTCTGGCGCGGCGCGCGATTGATCGCGCTCTTGAAGCGCAGGTTGCCGAAGCCGCCGTCTCCGCCTTTGGCGATGGTGATGACTTCACCCGGCGTCAACAGCTCGTACAGCACCTCGCCGGTTTCAGCATCGCAGATCAGCGTGCCCACGGGCATCTTGAGGGTGATGTCCGAACCGGCCGCGCCGAACATGTCCGAGCCCATGCCGTGCTCGCCCCGCTGCGCCTCGAAGCGGCGCGTGTAGCGGAAGTCGACCAGGGTGTTGAGGTTTGGATCGGCGACGGCATAGACATGGCCGCCGCGTCCGCCGTCCCCCCCGTTGGGACCGCCGAATTCCTTGTATTTCTCGTGCCGGAAGGAAACGCAGCCGTTCCCCCCGTCGCCCGCGGCGACGTCGATCAAGGCTTCGTCTACAAACTTCATGGCGCAGGAAATGTACGTTGATTTTCAACGATTAGAAATGACAAACCCTGCGCCCCACCGGCGGTGTGGGCGCAGGGTTTCTTGCGGGGAGCGCCCAAACAGGGGCGCTCAGGCCGCTGGCATCACGCCGCGGTCACGTTGACCGTGTGCTTGCTCAGCGCGCCCTTGGTCGCGAAGGACACCACGCCGTCCGCCAAAGCGAACAGGGTGTGGTCCTTGCCAACACCGACGTTCACGCCGGGGTGGAACTTGGTGCCACGCTGGCGCACGATGATGGCGCCGGCGCTGATCTGCTGGCCGCCAAAGACCTTCACGCCCAGCATCTTGGGCTTGGAATCACGCCCGTTTCGCGTCGAGCCGCCGCCTTTTTTCTGTGCCATGTCTGCTGCTCCTTATGCGGAGATGGCGCCGATCTGCAGCTCGGTGAACTGCTGGCGGTGCCCCTGGTGTTTCTGATAGTGCTTGCGACGGCGCAGCTTGAAGATGCGCACCTTGTCGTGCTTGCCATGTGCCACCACGGTGGCCTTGACAGTCGCGCCGGACAGCAGGGGCGTCCCGACCTTGAGCTCGGCGCCGTTTCCGACGGCCAGCACCTGGTCGATGACGATCTCCTGGCCCACGTCCGCAGCAATCTGTTCTACTTTGATCTTTTCGCCAGCGGCAACGCGATACTGCTTGCCACCGGTTTTTATGACCGCGTACATATTGACCTCTTGAGAAATCGGTTTCCGACTCCTTAACCCTGCTTCGATGTGAATCAGCGGGCATCAGGAATCCCCCGCAGACGGATTTCCACGGAGCCCAAGATTCTATCACGGCCGGCTGTTTTCGGCCAACGACCGCCCGTGGCCGGTGCGGGGGACTGACGCCATGGCATTCATCCGAAAACCGGGGCGATCATCAACAAGCCTCAACCCCGCTTCCTATAATCGCGCACTTCTTTCGTTCGCCCTCATCCACCGTCGTGTCTTCATCCCCCCCTCCCTCCCCGCTCAGCCTGATCACCGACGATATGCGGGAAGTGGACCGGGTCATCAGCGAGCGACTCGATTCGGGCGTGCCCCTGGTGGGTCAGGTTGCGCGCTACATCATCGGCGCGGGTGGCAAGCGCCTGCGCCCGGCCCTACTGCTGCTGGTCAGCGGCGCTTTGGATTACCGGGGGCCCCACCGTCATTCGCTCGCCGCCGTGGTGGAATTCATCCATACCGCGACCTTGCTGCACGACGATGTGGTGGACGACTCCAAGTTGCGCCGGGGCAACCCCACCGCCAACGAAACCTTTGGCAATGCGGCAAGCGTGCTGGTCGGCGATTTTCTGTATTCGCGGGCCTTCCAAATGATGGTGGAAGCGCAAAGCATGCGCGTCATGGAAGTGCTGGCCGAAGCCACGAATGTGATCGCCGAGGGTGAAGTGCAGCAGTTGATGAACATGCACAACGCCGATCTGAACGAGGCGGGTTACGTGCACGTCATCCGTTCCAAGACGGCAAAACTGTTTGAAGCCAGCGCTCGCTGTGGCGCCATCCTGGCTGGAGCGGACAAGACGCTTGAAGCCGCCTGCGCCGATTACGGCCAGGCTTTGGGCACCGCCTTCCAAGTCATCGACGACGTGCTCGACTACGCAGGCGACGCCCATGTCATGGGCAAGAGCTTGGGTGACGATCTGCGCGAGGGCAAGGCCACGCTGCCCCTGATCGCCGCCATGCAGCGTGGCACCGAATCCGAGCGCCAGCGGATACGCAGCGCCATCGAGAGCGGCCTCGGCGAAGACGAGACCCGCAACGCGCAGGTCCTACAGGAAGTGATAGCCGTCGTGCGTCGCACAGGCGCTTTGGAGGTGGCCCGCGCCGCCGCAAGCCGCGAGGCGGAACGCGCGATTGCCGCCCTCCAGGGCCTGTCCGTGAATCCGCACAGCGCCAGTTTGGTACAATTGGCGACTCAGCTGCTGGCGCGTCAGTCATGATGTGACGAGCAGCGTCAATGCACGGTTTCGTCGTGGATGCCGTGGGTTGAATCAGTCGGAATGTAGCGCAGTCTGGTAGCGCACTTCGTTCGGGACGAAGGGGTCGGAGGTTCGAATCCTCTCATTCCGACCAACCAATTCAAGGGTTAGCAGCCAAGCGGCCGCTAACCCTTTTCATTTGGCATGACGACGCGCTGTCTTCGCATCGGCATCGGCAAGACGTCAGAAATTCGCGCACTCAAGAAGGTGCTCTTTAGCACCATCGCACTGTGAAAACAGATGCCCCGTTACAGGCACCCCAGCGGTGAGCGATGATGAATGTCATGCCCTACAACGCCGCGTCAGTTGAATCCAGCACGCTTACCCCTGCCGTCAATTACGCTTGGGAGGGCGAGGACGCAGCGGGTCGCAGGGTGCGGGGTGAATTGCGCTGCGCCAATCCGCAAGAGGTCAGACTGGCCTTGCGTCGTCAGGGCATTTTGCCCACGAGGATTCAGCGGCGATGGTGGGCCACGCCGAAGCGCAGAATCAGTCCAAAGGACATTGCTGTCTTCACCCGGCAGTTCGCAGCGATGACGAAAGCGGGCGTCCCGCTGCTGCGCGGCTTCGACATCGTGGCGCGCGGACAAGCCAACGCCAGCCTGACCGCCCTGCTGCTGAACATCCGCACCGACGTGGAGGCAGGAACCCCGTTGAGCAAGGCCTTCGGCAGGTACCCGCGCCATTTCGACCGCCTCTACTGCAGCCTAGTCGAAGCGGGCGAGACGGCCGGCGTGCTGGACGCCATGCTCGAACGGCTGGCCCTTCATCTGGAAAAAGCGCTGGCGCTGCGCTCCAGAATCCGAGCGGCGTTGATGTACCCCGCAGTGGTGGTCGCAACGGCCACGCTCGTCGTGTCGATCATCATGGTGTTCGTGATTCCCGCTTTCCATGAAGTATTCCGCTCTTTCGGTGCGGACCTGCCCGGTCCAACACGGGTGCTGATTGGCATGAGCGAGTTCATGGCACGGTGGTGGCCCCTGCTACTGACGCTGCTGGTCACGGCATTGTGTGCAGCTGCACACGCGCTGCAACGCCAGCCTGGGCTGCAAGCCTGGCGGGATCGCACCTTGCTTGTCCTTCCAATCTTCGGTCCTCTGATCGAAAAGGCCTGTCTCGCGCGATGGACGCGCACGCTCGCCACCCTGCATGGTGCTGGGGTGCCGATGGGACAAGCCCTGGCGGCCGTGCGGGGCGCTGCGGGCAACCGCGTGTATGACACAGCGACCGGCCACGTTCAGCAGGAAATCGGCCTGGGCACCAGCCTGGCAATCGCGATGGAACGCAGCGGGGCGTTCCCGGACTTGGTGTTGCAAATGTGCGCGATTGGCGAGGAGTCCGGCGCAATCGACACGATGCTGGGCAAAGTGGCTGACTTCTACGAGACCGAGGTCAGTGATCTGCTCACGGGGCTGTCCAGTCTGATCGAACCCCTGATCATCCTGTTGCTGGGTTTGGTGATCGGCGGCATCGTGGTCGCACTCTACCTGCCCATTTTCCAACTCGGTCAGATTGTCTGAGGAGGCCGGCGCATGACCTTGGGCATCGGCTTGCAAGACGCGGACTTTGTCGGCGCTTTCGCTCTGTTGGGTTTGTTGATCGGCAGCTTCCTCAACGTGGTGGTGCATCGACTGCCCAGGATGATGGAGCGGCAATGGCAGGCCGAACTCAACGCGACAGCCGCCGCAAACCCCGACTCAGCCACTCCCAATGCACCCGCTCAGCTAGAGTTGTCGCTACTGAGACCGGGCTCCCACTGCCCACGCTGCGGTCATGTCTTGCGCTGGCATGAGAACATCCCTCTGCTGAGTTACGCTGTGTTGCGCGGTCGCTGCTCGGCCTGCCAAGGCTCCATCGGCCTGCGCTATCCCTTGGTGGAGCTAGGCACGGCCTTGCTGTTCGCCGGGTGCGCCGCGCTCTCAGGCGGCACGCAACTGCCCAACGTGCTCAACGCGCTGGCTTGGTGCGGCTTCTGCGCCACCCTGCTGGCCCTGGCCTTGATCGATCTGGACACCTACCTGCTGCCCGACCCACTGACCCAGCCATTGCTCTGGGCTGGCCTGGGCGGGGCCGCACTGGGCTGGACCGGAACAGCCCTGACAGATGCCTTTTGGGGCGCCGCGGCCGGCTACTTGAGCCTGTGGCTGCTGGCGGCGGCCTTCCACTGGATCACAGGCCGCGAGGGCATGGGCCACGGTGATTTCAAGTTGCTTGCGGCGCTCGGAGGCTGGCTGGGTTGGGCGACCTTGCCGCCGATGTTGTTGCTGGCATCCAGCCTGGGCGCGCTGGTCGGGCTGGCCGTGTTGTGGCGGCAAAGGCGCGCGACGGTGCAGACCATGCATAGCGACTCCGCCCAGCCAACACCGCTCTACATCCCCTTCGGACCATTCCTCGCAGCCGCGGGGCTGGTGCTCATGGCGTCGGGCCATGACGCGTTTTACTCCGCCTTGGGGCTGCGCCTGACGGATGTTGGGCTCGTGCTGAAATAGCGCCCATGCCCCCGGCCAACCTCCACACGACTCAGCCCCTCGCCAGTCCATCGGTCACGTTGCGCCTGGGACTGACCGGTGGCATCGGCAGCGGGAAAAGCACGGTTGCGTCCATGCTGGCTGGACGGGGCGCCGTGGTGATCGATGCGGACGCGATCTCCCGTGCATCCACGGCACCGGGAGGGGCCGCGATCGATGCCTTGCGCGCGGCTTTTGGCTCGGAAATGATCGCTGCAGATGGCGCGCTGGATCGCGTGCGCATGCGGCAGCGTGTGTTCGCCGACCCGTCCGCGCGTCTGCAACTCGAAAGCATTGTCCATCCCTTGGTGCACGCACAAACCGAAGCGCGAACTGCCGAGGCGCTCGCCGCTGGGGCACCCTGCATCGTCTACGACGTGCCGCTGCTGGTGGAATCCAGCGCGGCAAACCGCCTCGACGGGCGCCGCACTTGGCGTGAACAGCTCGACCGGATTCTGGTCGTGGACTGCAGCCCAGCCACCCAGATCGCACGGGTTGAGGCGCGCAGCGGTTTGGCTCGCAGCGAGGTCGAGGCCATCATGGCGCAGCAGGCCCGCCGTGATCAACGGCTGAAAGCCGCCGACCACGTGATTTGTAACGAAGGTATCAGCCTGGCCGAGCTGGAAGTACAGATCACTGCTTTGGTGACATTGCTGGGCTTTTGACACGGTATTTGCCCGCAGAGCCCATCCCTCGGACCATTTGCCCGGCTATGATTGCCGCAGAGTCCGCGCCCACTGATGTGATCACTTACGAATACCCCTTCAACGAACGCATACGGACCTACCTCCGACTGGAGAGTCTGTTTCGCCGCCTGCTCGAACTGGTCGCGCGCGAGGAAGCGCTGGACCACCACTACGCACTCGCCAGCCTGTTCGAGGTGATGGAAGTCGGCATGCGCTCCGACCTGCGCGCCGAAGTGCTGCGCGATCTCGAAAAGCAGAAGCAGATGCTCAACGGCTACCGCGACAAGCCTGGCATCGCGCAAGCCGTGCTGGACGAAGTCCTGCAGCAGCTCGACGAAAGCTACGGCCAGCTCACCAGCCTGACGGGCAAGACCGGGGCCATGCTGATGGAAAACGAGTGGCTGATGGGCATCCGCAGCCGCATCAACATCCCTGGCGGGGCCTGCGCCTTCGACCTGCCGGCCTACTTCGCCTGGCAAAACGAGAGCGCCGAGCGTCGCCGCGCTGACTTGCACCGCTGGATCAGCCCCCTGACGCCCTTGGCCGCGGCCATCACCCTGCTGCTCACCCTCCAGCGTGATTCGGGCGTGCCGCAGAAGGTGCTCGCCAATGGCGGGCAGTACCAGCAGACCCTGCCGCAGGGGCGTGCCTTCCAATTGCTGCGCTTGGTGATCGACCCAGCGCTGGGGCTCATCCCCGAAATCAGCGGGAACCGCCTGATGCTGTCCATCCGCCTGATGCGCAAGGACGACAACGACCGCCTGCACGCCTGCACCGAAGACACAAGCTTTGAGCTGACTCTCTGCGCTTAAAAGAGTCGAGGTTTCCGTGATGAATCGCCCCCCGAGCGAAACGAAGCCGCCGCATCAGACCCGTGTGGTGCCTTGCCCGCGCTGCGGTGGCGACAGCATTTACGCAAGCAGCAACCCTTACCGCCCGTTCTGTGGCGAACGCTGCAAGAAGATGGACCTGGGCGCCTGGGCCAGTGAAAGTTTTCGCGTGCCCACCGAGACGCCTCCGGAAGACGAGCAGTACGGTGACCCGCGCCTGCAGTGAAACGACAGCAGGTTCGGCGCGGATGTTCACATCCGCGTGCAGCGTGCGGCCCGTTCCGCAGCGGCGCGCAGGCGGTCCTTGAGAGCCGCCGGGGCCAGCACCTCGAAATCCACCTCCAGCGCCAGCAGCCAGTACACCAGCGGGTCCAGCCCGTGTGCGCCCCACTCCAACAGGCAGCGCTGGGCGTCCAGCGGCTGCACCACGCCAGCCGAGGGCGGGATGCGGCGCACCATGACCTCGTGGGACGCATGCAGCACGACGCGGGCCTGTTCGGGGTAGGGCGCCACCGCCAGGGACCGCGACACGTAGGCACGCAGGTCCCCGCCCTCGGGCCCGGCACGCGGCGCGAAATGCGCGCCCACCACGGGCTCGCCCACGATGCGGTCAAGGCGGAAGGTGCGCCAGTCCTTCCTCGTGAGATCCCAGGCCACCAGATACCAGCGCTGCCCCGTGTGCACCACGCCCTGCGGCTCCAGCTGGCGCACCGCACCGCGTCCATGGATGTCGGTGTAGCTCAGCTCCAAGCGCAGTTGGTCACGGCAGGCCGCCGCCAGCGTGGCCAGCAGGGTGGCATCCACGGTGGGGCCTGTGCGGTCCAGGGGCAAGATGGCCGAACGCAGCGCGTCCACGCGTCGGCGCAAGCGCGCGGGCATGGCCTGCTCCAGCTTCACCAGCGCCCGCAAGGCGGGCTCCTCGATGCCGCCCACCGCGCCGGCCGTCGCGGTGCGCAAGGCGATCGACACCGCCAACGCCTCGTCATCGTCCAGCATCAAGGGTGGTAGTGCCTGACCCGCGCGCAAGGCGTACCCGCCCGCGACACCACTGCTTGCGTGCACCGGATAACCGAGCTGGCGCAGCCGGTCAATGTCGCGCCGCAGTGTGCGTGGGTGCACGGCCAGACGCTCGGCCAGCTCAGCGCCAGCCCAATGGCTGCGGGTCTGCAACAGGGACAACAAGCGCAGCAGGCGAGAAGACGAGCTCAGCATGGCCGAACTGTAGCTTTGATTGAGGGCCAAAATTGTCCGCAATGCAACCTACAGTGCGGCCACCTTTTGACCCCTACCAAGGAGCTTTCCATGTCCCTCGTCCTCTACTGGCACCCCATGTCCAGCGCCACCCCCATCGCCTGCGCCCTGACCGAACTGGGCGTGCCGCACGAGCGCGTGAAGATCGACATCCACGCGGGCGAGCAACGCCGCCCGGACTACCTGGCGCTCAACCCCAACGGCAAGGTCCCAACCCTCACCGTGAACGGCGCACCGATGTTCGAAGCCCTGGCCATCCACCTTTGGCTGGGCCACAGCTTCGGCGTGGAACGCGGGCTGTGGCCCAAAGGCGGCACGCCCGAACACCTGCAGGCCATGTCCTGGTGCACCTGGGCTTATGTCACGTATGGGGCGGTGTTGGTGCGCCTGCAGATCGCCACGCAGGGGGAGGACGCACTGCGCCACCCGGTCCATGCCGAAGCGGCCCGCCAGGTGCTGGATCAATTGCTGGCCCTGCTGGACGCGCGCCTGGCCCAGCAGCCCTGGATGCTGGGGGCCGACTACTCGCTGGTCGACCTGGTGGTGGGTTCCGTCATGGGCTACAGCGTCTACCTCGGCGCGCCGGTGGACGCGCACCCGCACGTCAAGGCCTGGCTGACGCGCGTGCAAGCGCGGCCAGCGATGCAGATCAGCGCCTGAGCGAGGCGCGCGATTCGGCTTCGGCTTGCAGCCAATCCAGCACCGGATAGGCCCCCGGCAGCACAGGGGAGACGGTGAGCGGGAAGGTCTGCCAGGCCATCTGCTGGCCTTCGCGCATCTCGAATTCGCCCGACCAGGCGCGCACCTTGCACCAGTGCAGGCGCACCAGGGCGTGCGGGTAGTCGTGCTCGGTGACCTTCCAGACCTCGGCGTCGGCGATGGCCACGCCCAGCTCCTCGATCAGTTCGCGGCGCAGGGCCTGGGCCACGGTTTCACCCGCCTCCAGCTTGCCGCCGGGGAACTCCCAGTAACCGGCATAAGGCTTGCCCTCGGGCCGGCTGGACAGCAGCAAAGCACCGTCATCCCGGATCAGGATGCCGACGGCGACCTCGGTGTGCTGGCGCGGTTCGCTCATGAGAACCGCCCAAGGGTCGTGAGCGTACCGGCCAGGCGCCCCTTGGGCGCGACGTGGACGGCAAGAAGCAAGGCGCGGCCCGTCGTCATGCGCCGTGCCGCCCAGCGTAATCACGCGCGAATTGGTAGGCCACGCGCCCACTGCGCGAACCGCGCTCCAGCGCCCACACCAGGGCCTCGGGCTGCGCCTGGGTGATGGCGGCCTCGCTGACTCCGAAGGAGCGCAACCACTGCGCGGCGATGCTCAGGTACTCGTCCTGGCTGAAGGGGTAGAAACTCACCCACAAGCCGAAACGCTCGGACAGGGAAATCTTTTCCTCCACCACCTCGCCCGGATGGATCTCGCCATCCTCGCTGGTGGTGTAAGTCAAGTTGTCCTTCATGTGCTCGGGCAGCAGGTGACGGCGGTTGCTGGTCACGTAGATCACCACGTTCGGCGTGGCGGCGGCGACCGAGCCGTCCAAAATGGACTTGAGCGCCTTGTAGCCGCCTTCGCCATCTTCGAAGCTCAGGTCGTCACAGAAGATGATGAACTTCTCGGGCCGCTGGGCGATCACCTCGACGATGTCGGGCAAGTCCACCAAATCGCTCTTGTCGACCTCGATCAGGCGCAGACCTTGGTCGGCATAGGCGTGCAAGCAGGCGCGGATCAGCGAGGACTTGCCCGTGCCGCGCGCGCCCGTCAGCAGCACATTGTTCGCGGGCAGGCCGCGCACGAACTGCTCGGTGTTACGCAGGATCTTGTCCTTCTGCGGTTCGATTTCCTTCAGGTCATCCAGTTGCATGCGCCCGACGTGGCGCACCGGCTCGATGAGCCCCTGGCCCGAACTGCGCTTGCGGTAACGGAAGGCGATGGACGCGGCCCAGTCCGGCTGGGCGAAGGCGCCCGCGGGCAAGGGCAAGATGGCTTCCACACGGGCCAGCACCTGCTCCGCGCGTTCCAGCAGACGTAGGAATTGTTCGTTCATGGTGAGAGTTTATTCGCGGGCACCCGCAGAACCGGCTTTGCCGGGCGGCTGGGTGCGCCCCCTGCGAGCGGGGTGGCTTGGCGACCGACACGCAGGACGCGCAGCCCGGGGATGTTCAACTCCGATAGTCGGCGTTGATGGACACGTAATCGTGGCTGAAGTCACAGGTCCAGACGGTGTCGGCGGCCTGTCCACGCCCCAGCACCACGCGCACGGTGATCTCGCTTTGCTTCATCACGCGCTGACCATCCTCTTCGCGGTAGTCCGGGTGACGTCCGCCCTTCACGGCCACGTGCACGTCATCGAGGTAGAGGTCGATGCCGCCTTGATCCAGGTCGGTGATGCCGGCATAACCCACGGCGGCCAGGATGCGGCCCAGGTTGGGGTCGCTGGCATAAAACGCGGTCTTCACCAGAGGCGAATGCGCGATCGCGTAGGCGGCCAGGCGGCATTCCTCGGCGGTCCGGCCGCCCTCCACCCGCACGGTGATGAACTTGGTCGCCCCTTCACCGTCGCGCACCAGGGCTTGGGCCAATTGGCGTGCCACGGCCAGCAGCGCGCTCTTGAGCGCGCGGCCCTCGGCGCTGTCCAACGAGGTGATTTCCGCGTGCCCGGCCTGGTTGCTGGCGATGAGGATGAAAGAGTCGTTGGTCGAGGTGTCGCCGTCCACCGTCACGCGGTTGAAGGAACCCTCGGCGAGTTCGAACGCGAGTTGGCGGGCCACGGCGGGGCTGACTTTCGCATCGGTGGCGAGGTAGCCCAGCATGGTCGCCATGTTGGGACGGATCATGCCCGCGCCCTTGCTGATGCCCGTGATGCTGATGGTCGCACCGCCGATGTCGGCACGCGCGCTGACGGCCTTGGGCAAGGTGTCCGTGGTCATGATGCCCTCGGCGGCACGCAGCCATTGCGCGCCCGAGGCTTCGCCCTTGGCATCGGCCAGTGCGGCAGGCAGGCCCGCAACAATGCGTTCGACCGGCAGCGGCTCCATGATGACGCCGGTCGAGAACGGCAAGACCTGCTCGCGTGCAACGTTCAAATGTTTGGCCAGCGCATCGCAGGTTTCGCGCGCGCGGCGCAGACCGTCGGCACCGGTACCGGCGTTCGCGTTGCCCGTGTTGATCACCAAGGCACGAACGCGGTTGTTGACCTGGGCCAGATGCTCGCGGCAGATCTGCACCGGCGCGGCGCAGAAACGGTTCTGCGTGAACACGCCAGCCACCGTCGCGCCCTCGTCCAGCAGAAAGACCGTCAGATCCTTGCGATTCGCCTTGCGAACACCGGCTTCGGCCACGCCGATGCGCACGCCCGCGATGGGCAACAGATCCACCGGATTCGGCGCGGTCAAGTTAACGGGCATAGCAGAACTTTCTGAGTCGGGGAGTCTTTGCGCAGGACGCCGTGGAACCGGCTTTGCCGGGCCACTGGCGTCGCCCCCTGAAAGGGGGGTGGCGGAGCAAACGAAGGGAGCGCAGCCTGGGGGTTAGCTCAATCTCCCGTGGCAATGCTTGTACTTCTTGCCGCTACCACAGGGGCAGGGGTCGTTGCGACCCACCTTGGGCACGGCGGCCACCGCGGTGGCGGCATCCAGCCGGGTCTCGGCCTCGCCGGTTTCCGTGGGCGCGGTGTAACGCACATTGCTCAGGTGTTCGCCCTGCTGCTCCAGCGCCTCGGCCGCCTGGCCGATCTGCTCGCTGGACTGCACGCGCACCGTCATCAGCATGCGGGTCACGTCGTTCTTGATGGCGTCGAGCAGGAGGCCGAAAAGCTCGAAGGCCTCGCGCTTGTATTCCTGCTTGGGCTGCTTCTGCGCGTAACCGCGCAGGTGAATGCCCTGGCGCAAGTAGTCCAGCGCGCTCAGGTGCTCGCGCCAGTGGGTATCGATGCTCTGCAACAGCACCATGCGTTCGAACTGCGTGAACTGCTCGGTGCCGACCAGGTCCACCTTGGACTTGTAGGAGGCGTGGGCGGCGGCGAGCACCTGCTCCAGGATGTCCTCGTCGCTGATGGCGTCGGCCTGCTCCACGGTCTGGCGCAAGGGCAAGTTCAGCTGCCATTCGTCATGCAACGCCTTTTCCAGGCCGGGCAAGTCCCACTGCTCCTCCACCGATCCCTCGGGCACGTACTGGTGCACGAGGTCGGTGAAGCAACCTTCGCGCAGGCCGGCGATCTGGGCCGAGAGGTCGGGCGCGTCGATGATGGCGTTGCGCTGCTGGTAAATCACCTTGCGCTGATCGTTCGCCACGTCGTCGTATTCGAGCAACTGCTTGCGGATGTCGAAGTTGCGTGCCTCGACCTTGCGTTGCGCGCTTTCGATGCTGCGCGTGACGATCCCCGCCTCGATGGCCTCGCCCTCGGGCATCTTGAGGCGCTCCATGATGGCGCGCACGCGGTCGCCCGCGAAGATGCGCATCAGCGCGTCGTCCAGGCTCAGGTAGAAGCGCGACGAGCCCGGGTCACCCTGACGGCCCGAGCGGCCGCGCAGCTGGTTGTCGATGCGCCGACTTTCATGCCGCTCGGTGGCAATGATGCGCAGGCCGCCAAAGGCCACCACTTTTTCGTGCTCTTCAGACCACTGCGCGCGCAGCGCCTCGATCTTCTTCTGCTTCGCCGCCGCGTCCAGCGCCGGATCGGCTTCCACGGCCTCCACCGTTTTTTCGACATTGCCGCCCAGCACGATGTCCGTGCCACGGCCCGCCATGTTGGTGGCGATGGTGATGGCTTTCAGACGTCCCGCCTGGGCGATGATGTCCGCTTCGCGCGCATGCTGCTTGGCGTTGAGCACCTGGTGCGGCAGCTTGGCGGCGTCCAGCAACTTGTCGATGATCTCGGAGTTCTCGATCGAGGTCGTGCCCACCAGCACAGGCTGACCGCGCTCATAGCATTCGCGGATGTCGGCGATGGCGGCTTGGTACTTCTCTTGCGTGCTTTTGTAGACACGGTCGAGCTGATCCTGGCGCCGGCTGGGCCGGTGCGGCGGAATCACCACCGTCTCCAGGCCGTAAATTTCCTGGAACTCGTAGGCCTCGGTGTCGGCCGTGCCGGTCATGCCGCCCAGCTTGCCGTACAGACGGAAATAGTTCTGGAAGGTGATGCTGGCCAGGGTCTGGTTCTCGGCCTGGATCTTCACGCCTTCCTTGGCTTCGACGGCCTGGTGCAGACCATCACTCCAGCGCCGGCCCGTCATCAGGCGGCCCGTGAATTCGTCAACGATGACAACCTGTCCCTCCTGCACGACGTAATGCTGGTCGCGGTGATAGAGGTGCCGCGCGCGCAGGCCCGCGTTCAAGTGGTGCATCAGCGAGATGTGGGCCGGGTCGTACAGGCTCGCACCCTCTGGCAGCAGGCCCGCCTGGGCCAGCAAGGCCTCGGCCTTCTCGTGACCAGACTCGGTCAAGAAGACTTGGTGGCTCTTCTCGTCCACCGTGAAGTCGCCGGGCTTGATGACACCCTCGCCCGTGCGCGGATCGGCCTCACCCTCCTGGCGGGTGAGTTGCGGGGCGAGCTTGTTGATGGCCAGGTAGAGGGCCGTGTGGTCCTCGGCCTGTCCACTGATGATGAGCGGCGTGCGTGCTTCATCGATCAGGATGGAATCCACCTCGTCCACGATGGCGTAGTGCAGGCCGCGCTGCACGCGGTCCGCCGCCTCGTAGACCATGTTGTCACGCAGGTAGTCGAAGCCGTATTCGTTGTTGGTGCCGTAGGTGATGTCGGCGGCGTAGGCGGCCTGCTTCTGCTCCCGCGGCATCTGCGGCAGGTTAATGCCCACCGTCAGGCCCAGGAAGTTGTAGAGCCTCTCCATCCAGCGCGCGTCTCGGCTGGCGAGGTAATCGTTCACCGTCACCACGTGCACGCCCTGACCGGCCAGGGCGTTCAGGTACACCGCCAACGTGGCGGTCAAGGTCTTGCCCTCGCCCGTGCGCATCTCGGCCACCTTGCCCTGGTGCAGCGCCATGCCGCCGATCAGCTGCACATCGAAGTGACGCATCTTCATCACACGCCGCGAAGCCTCACGCACCACGGCGAAGGCTTCGGGCAACAGCTTGTCGAGGCTCTCGCCTTGAGCGACTCGCTGGCGGAATTCGGACGTCTTGGACTGCAGGGCCGCGTCGTCCAGTTGGGTCAGGGCCGGTTCCAGCGCATTGATGCGCGTGACCACGGCGCGGTACTGCTTGAGCAGGCGCTCGTTGCGGCTGCCAAAGATTTTGGTGAGGATGTTGATGCCCATGAACGCGACGCGTCCCGGCCAGCCTCCGCGCCGCTTGGGCGGGACGGGCCCGGGACTCTTATCCGGTGACCGATAGATTGAGTGTGAAAGCTCGCCGCCCGCGTGCTAGGCCGACGGGCGCGGCTGAACGGCGCATTCTACCCGTCGGGTAGAACACCTCTTAGAGCCGAGGGGTCAGCGCGGAGCCACCAGCGGGACCGGCGCTTTGCCCGCGACCGGGGCCTGGGCCGCTGCGACCGCGGCGTGAGCGGCGTCGAGATGGGCGGATTCCAGAGGCGCGGCGTCCGTGCCCGTTTCAACGACGCGCCCAGGCTTGGGCGGCAAGTCGCTCGGCTGGATGGTCGCCGCGAAACGCAACTGCTGGTCCAACCGGCTGCGGCTGGCGTTCATGAATTTGTTGGGGTCCTGCGGCACGCCACGCACCAGCACCTCGAAGTGCATGTGGGGGCCCGTCGAGCGGCCCGTGTTGCCGGACAAGGCCACATGCTGTCCACGCTTGACGAGGTCACCCTTCTTGACCAGCAACTTGGAGTTGTGGGCATACCGGGTGATCATGTCCTTGCCATGGTCGATCTCAACCAGATTGCCGTAGTCAGGCCGCAGCTCGGAAGTGACGACCACGCCGCCAGCCGCCGCGAGCACGGGCGTGCCCAGCGGGGTCTGGTAATCGATGCCCGTGTGCAGGGCCGCTCTACCCGTGAACGGGTCAATGCGCCAGCCAAACCCGGAGCCAAAGCCAAACTCCACGGGATGTGAAGTCGGGATCATCATGGTGCGCACCTTCTGCTCGAACAGGCGAGACTCGGCCACGGCCATCATGTCCGTGCGACGGCGCGTGGCACGCTCCAGATCGGACATGATTTTTTGCAGTTCTTGCATGGACAAGGGGCGGCTATCCAAGCCCTCGACCAAAGCGCCGCCCTGACCCGGCTTGGCGCGCACCTGAGCAGGGTCAATGCCGGCCATGCCGGCCACGCGCTCGCTCAGGGATTCAAGCTGTAGCAGCTTGGCTTGCATCTCGCCAATGCGACGTGCCATGGCATCGAGGTTGTCACGCATGAACCGCTCGCGCAGGGCCATCTCGTCCTGCACCATCCAGCGGACCAAGGAGCCGATCACCGGCCAATTCTCGCGGGCGCCTTTCAAGAACACCCAGTGGTACAGGCCCGCAGCGGCCATGAGCAGCACGAGCATCGCCGTCACACCCGCGAGCAGCAACTGCGTGCCACTCAAATGGATGGAGGGCCGCTTGGACACCCAGGAGGGGTCCGTGATAATCACATGCATCGTCTTCCCTTTCCGTTGCAGGCCAGTTCGAAGCGCCAGGCCTCGCTGTCCGGCGGCGAAACGCCGGCATCACGCCCTTGATTATCGGCAAACGCCGCTTTGCATGAACGCCCATCCGTCGCGCCATCACCCGCCTCTGAGCCTGCAAGAGGCTGCCCAAGCATCGCCGGTATTGGCACGCTTGAGCGAACTGAGCCGGGAATCACAAGCCCGGCTACTTGCCATTCGACCGATATTACCAGCGGTGTTACATTTTGCGGTGCAGGCAGGCCCCATCGAGGGGCGCAATTGGTGTCTGATTGTTAAAAATAATGCAGCCGCCGCGAAAATTCGACAGTTGATACCCGCATTCGAGGCACAACTGCGCATTCGGGGACTGGCAGTGGACAGCATCCGGATCAAGGTGCAGTCATCAGCCGATTGACCAAACGCACAACCGCAAAGCAAAAAACCCGTCACGCTGGCAAACAGTGTGCGGGCTTCACATATTGAGTGGCAGCAGCTTGCGCCAGTCTGCGTGGTGCCGCCTGTCGGATTCGAACTGACGACCTACCGCTTACAAGGCGGTTGCTCTACCAACTGAGCTAAGGCGGCACGGCCCGCATTCTAGTTCCATATCTGCTGGGTACGCTGGCACGCCCCTCTGCCGCTCCCAAGAACGCGCGGACCGGTCACCGTCGTTCAATCCGTGAAGACGATAGCCCATATTGTCGCGTTGGGCACTCCGCCTCAGCGCCTAATCTGATATGAGCAACAAGACCCAAACGCTGGCCGTTGTTCCAGGTTAGCCACAATTAACGAAGGAAAACCATAACTTCAGGGTTTTTACGCGACTGATTGCAAAGAGACATCTGGTGGAATGCATCGGGCTTCCTTGCATGAGGAAGTGACTATGGATTCCTACCAATGACTAACTTGTGGAGACATTCATCGTGAAAAAAACTCTGATAGCAGCCGCCGCCCTGGCCGCCACCACCGGCGCAATGGCGTTTGACGTTTCCCTGCGTGGCCGGCTGGACGCCGGCTATGCCGACACCACCTACACCCGTGGCGACGGCAAGTACACCGACTCCGGCGTCGTGTCGCACAACGCTGCGTCCAGCATGTTCAATATCCAAGGCAGCGAGGATCTGGGCGACGGCATGACGATGAGCTTCAAACTGGAATCCGACGTTTACACCGCCAACGGCAACACGGGTGTCAGCGGCGCTGGCACGACCGGTCTGACCCCTTACAACAGCTACCCCGGCGACACCACCGGCGGGCTCTTCAACCGCGCCTCCCGTATCGATCTGACGACTGGTTACGGTTCCATCGGTTTCGGCCGCGACTACACCCCGCTGTTCACGCTGGCCGCCGCCACTGACCTCAACGGTCTGTCGCGCATCTCCACGGTGAACTCACCCGGGGCAGGCGTCGGGACAACTCTGCCGAACCAGATTTTCTACAAAACGCCGGTTCTTTTCGGCGGCATGGTGGTCAATGCGAGCCTCTGGATGGACGACAACTCGAAGGAGGACAGCATCTCACTCAACACCACCACGGGTGCCGCCACGACCACTGCCGGCAAGACGACACGCACAAGCAAGGGCGGAACCCTCACCGTCACCTACGGCAGCCCGCTTTCGACCTATCTCGCCGCGGGCGTGGGTCAAGTCAAGTTCCAGGGCGGGGCGTCGGCGGGCGGCGCGGTGACCTTGTCGGCGCTTCCGGCCTCTGGCCTGTACCCAGGCTCCCCGATCATTGCAGGCCATAAAACCCAAACCATCACCGGCGCGACCCTGGCTGCCAGTACAGTGATGGGGCCCATCAAGCTGGCGGGCAACGTGATCACCTACGACTCGACCTACGACAAGAATAATCTGCAAACTGCAGCGTTCGGGGACCTTGAGTTTTCCGGATCCGAAGTCAACTTCGGCGCCCAGTACACGATGGGAGCGATGCGCTTGGCTGCGCAGGTGGGCGTGAACCAGCGCAAGGCCGAATTGAACAACTCTGTCGAGCAGAAAGGTACCGATTTTGTGCTGGGTGCTTACTACGATCTGTTCAAGAACACCTACGTTTACGTCAAGACCGGTGTGGTGAACTCGTTTGACGAGAAGAAGCCCAGCGGCACCGGCTACCTCACCACGATGGGCAAGCAGGACGACACGTCCAGCGCCATCGGTTTTGTGACCAACTTCTGATCCTCCTTGATCGCTCGCGGGCCGAGCCCCGCTTGCGAACTGAAGCTTCACCCCCTGCCGCGGGAACGCGGCAGGGGGTTTTCTGTTCGGGTAACACGGCCAAGCAGGGAGGCCGAAAGGGATCTGCGGTGCGACGATGGATTAAGACGTATGCCATCCACGTGACACAACGCCGCACACGGGTAGCCTGATGCTCGGCCGTCTTGTGAGGACGCCCAACAAAAAACCCCTGCCATGGCCTCACGGCCAGTGCAGGGGTTTGACGTTCAGACCTTGAGCTGACTTGCGTCAGCCGACGATCAGAACTTGACGCTCAGACCGAACAAGGTGGTCGTGACGGAGTCGTTCGCCTTGACATCCGAGGACACGACCTTGATCTTCTCGTCGAGCGACGTGGAGATGTAACGGGCGTAAACGGCCGTGTTCTTGCTCAGCGAGTAGTCCAGGCCAATGGCAAACTGCTTTTCGTCGCCGCCCAGCGTCTTGGCGTACGTTTCGAACTTGTCGTCATACGTCAGAGTTTGGTATTGCAGACCCAGCTTCAGCGCTTCAGACAGCGGAACCGTGGCTTGCACGTTGTAGCCCGTGTTCAACGTGTCGCCGTCGTACGACAGTTGATGGTAGCCGCCGCCGATGGTGGCAAAGCCAAAGTCGTACGCCACACCGGCAGTGATGTAGTCACGCTTGGCGCCGGCGATTGTTTGAGCAGCGGTAGGAGCAGCAGCAGCATGGAAAGCGCTGCTCTCATCTTCGCTGCGGCTGTTGAAGGCTGCGGCGACGGTCAGGCCACCGGTCTTGAAGATCGCGCCGGCGTCAATCAGGGAGCTCGTCGCTTGCCCGTCCTTGCCATTGCCCGTCTTCTCCGAGGCAGGCACGTAGTTCAGAGACACGACGAGGCCGCTCAGGCTGGGCGAGTCATAACGGATGGAGCTGTTGTAACGGGTTTCGGCAATACCGAACAGACTGACGGTCTTCACGGTATTACTGTTGGTGTTGGAGGTGGAACCGGTGGTGTTGTCGTTGCCAATAACGTTGGTGCCGCCAGCGGTGGTGCCGCCCGCCGTAGCGCGGCCGCCATCCTTGGTGCCGAACATGCCGTAACGGACAGCGCCGTTGACGTTGTGGACCACAGCGTTGGGCGTGCCCAGACGCAGGGTACCGAAGCCACCTTGCAGACCCGCGAACTTCTCGCCGCCCAGGAAAACGCCATTCGATTCAAAAGGCGAGAAGTCATGCTCGTACAGGAAGATGGCCTTCAAGCCGTCGCCCAAGTCTTCGCTGCCCTGGAACGTGACGTTGGTGGTGCCACGGCCATCACGGCCGACGGTGGTCGTGGAGTTCGCGCCGGTGTCGGTCAGACGCACGGTGGTATCGACTTCGCCAGTGATCTTCAGGTCAGCCATCGCGCCAACAGCAGCCGTCAGGGCCGCCACGGCAATCAGGGTCTTTTTCATGTGGAAAGTTCTCCAAAGGTTAAACAAGAGGTCCCAAGACTGGGTTCTTCAAGAGGCCGATACAGCAGCAGGCCGTGAAGCCGTGCGAGACTGGGTTGGACCCCTGGTTCACCTCCTCAAGCAAGGAAGTTGGGCGCTATTCCACCAGAAGCCCCCACCCAAGACAACGTGAAAACCCTGAAGTCACCGCTTTGTCATACGCGATGTGGTTCTGAGGCAACAAATGCCGAGGGCCAAATTTCCAGGGGTGATAACCATATCGCCAAGTTGGTGGCTCAACACTTTCCCCTCGTTACACACGGCGTGTCGTGCCGCCTGTCTTGACCAAAGTCAGTGACCGGCCAGTCAGCGTCGCTGTCCCAGTCACCAGTGCGTTGATTGCAAAAGAGGGCCTGGGTTCTGTCGCACCTTCGCGCCAACGCCAGCTGTGTGAGATCTCTGTCTGAGATGGCAGGTTGCATGCCACCTTCACCCCCAACGTCGCCACAACGTCGCCCCGTTTGATCTGGATCAGCTTGCAGGATGCCCCGAGCTGACGCGCCGAGGCACAATCCCCCCATGCGTTCAAGCCCGATGCCCGAGTCTTTCTCCGACGCCCTGCTCACCGCCGCCGACACGGCGCTGCGCACCCTGTTCGCGCCGCCTCGCGCGGCCCGCCCCACACCTCGCCCCATACCTCGCACTACGCCCTCTGCACCGGGCTCCGCACAGGCTCAGGAACTGAGCGCGCAAGACCAGCGTTTGTCGGCCTCCTTGATGCGTGTGAACCACGTGGGTGAAGTCTGTGCCCAGGCCCTGTACACAGCGCAAGCCTTGGCCACGCCAGACCCCGTGCTGCGTCGGCACTTCATGCGTGCCTGCAACGAAGAAACCGATCACTTGGCCTGGACCCGCCAGCGTCTGGACGAACTGGGCTCACGCCCCTCCCTGTTGAATCCGCTGTGGTATGCCGGGGCCTTCGGCATTGGGCTGGTGGCGGGCCGCATGGGCAATGCCATCAGCCTGGGATTCGTGGTGGAAACGGAGCGCCAAGTGGAAGCGCACTTGGACAGCCACCTTGAACGCCTGCCGGCCGGCGACGCGGCCTCGCGCGCGATCGTGGCCCAGATGAGCAAGGACGAGGCCGGTCACGCATCAGAAGCGCTGGACGCGGGCGCCGCCGAGTTGCCTGGCCCCGTCAAGGGCCTGATGCGGATGGCCGCCAAGGTGATGACGACCACCGCGCATCACCTCTGATTTATCAGCGAGGCGGGGAATGGCCCCACAGGCGCCGCCAGCCGGGGTCGCTGCGATCTCAGGCGATGCGGGAAACGATCAAGACCGCGAAAAACAGCAACGCGGCGATGATGGTCCACTTGAGCGTGAGCAGGCCCCAACGGCGGTAGCGGGACTGACCGGTGCCCGCGTAAAAGGCAAAGCAGACGGCCGCGCCCATCAGCAGCAAGAGCATGGCCCAGCGAAACAGCAGCATCGGTAAAAGACTCGCTAGTTGTTGTTGTGGAAAAAAACTGCTCAGACGGACGCGGCGAGGGATTTACCAGGCGCGCGCCAGTTGCGCGTAACCCTTGGGCGCGAGCTTTTCGTTCTCGAAAGTCACGACCTCCCAGGCGTCTTCTTGCGCCAGCAGCTCCCGCAACAGCTTGTTGTTCATGGCATGGCCCGAACGGAAGGCGGAATAGCTGGCCAGCAAGGGCTTACCCAGGATGTAGAGGTCACCCATGGCATCAAGGATCTTGTGCTTCACGAACTCGTCGTCGTAGCGCAGGCCTCCGGCGTTGAGCACCTTGTAGTCGTCCATGACGATGGCGTTGTCCATGCCGCCACCCAGGGCCAGACCGTTGGCGCGCATCATCTCCACGTCCTTGGTGAAGCCGAAGGTGCGCGCGCGGGCGATGTCACGCGAGTAGTTGTGCACGCTCAAATCAAACTCGACGCGCTGGCCGGTGGAGTCGACCGCGGGATGATGAAAGTCAATCTCGAAGCTGAGCTTGTAGCCGTGGAAGGGGTCCAGGCGCGCCCATTTGACGTTCTGCCCCTCGCCCTCACGCACCTCGATCGGCCGCTTGACGCGCACGAACCGCTTGGGCGCGTTCTGCAACTCGATGCCCGCGCTTTGCAGCAAAAAGACGAAGCTGGCGGAGGAACCGTCCAGAATGGGCACTTCCTCGGCCGTGATGTCGATGTAGAGGTTGTCGATGCCCAGGCCGGCGCAGGCCGACATCAGGTGTTCCACCGTGTTCACCCGCGCCCCCCCATGGCTCAGGGTGGAGGCCATGCGGGTGTCGCTGACGGCCAGCGTGCCCACCGGAATGTCCACCGGCTCGGGCAAGTCCACGCGACGGAACACGATGCCCGTGTCCGGCTGCGCCGGACGCAGCGTGATTTCCACGCGCTGCCCGCCATGCAAGCCCACGCCCACCGCGCGGGTCAGGGATTTGAGGGTACGTTGTTGCAACATGGCCGCTATTTTAAGTAAGTAGGCCCTCACGGGCCCTGTTCAACGGCAGAAACCTTGACTATCGCGGCAATAGTTTGCTTGTGATGACAAACGATCCCGCCTCTGAACACATCTCGCGATTGACGGAATGGAAAGCGTAGCGAGCGGGTCGAGGTTGCGGCGAAGCGCGCAGCCGTACTTCTTGTACGGCGAGCACTGCAGCTGCAAGATCGGCCCGCGCAGTCGCTTTACATCCGTCAATCCGCTTGCTTGCGCAGGAACGCGGGGATCTCCAGGTCTTCCATCCCCCCCGCCGACAGCGCGTCGACCTTGGCCGCGGCCTGGGTACGGTCGCGGGTGCGCCAGACGGCGGGTGAAGCCATCTGGTTGTAGTCGGCCTGCGGCGCTGCGGGCGGCGTCATGCCGGGCAGATTGCCCTGCGCGGCGGCGGCACGCTCGGCCACCCGGGCCTGGGCGGCGGCGCGCGCGGCACTGGACGAGGCCGCCAGGGACGCGGCACTCGGCTGGCTCAGGGGCGCGTTGTAGGGCTGGGACGGCGCAAATGGCTGGGCCGCGGGTTGGGACATCGGCTGGCCCAGGGGCTGGGTCAGCGTCGGCGGCGCGGACACAGGCGCCGCGTTGATCGGGTTGTTCAGCGTCGGGACCTGCATGGGCGCACCGACGGCATCGTGCGTGCCGGTGCGCAGCACCTGCAAGGGAGGCGCCGTGCGGCGCCCACCCTGGCGGATGGACAAGCCGGTGGCCACGACGGTCACGCGCAGGTCTTCGCCCAGGGTGTCGTCGTACGCCGTGCCGAAGATCACCATGGCCTCGGGGGCCGCGTAGGCGCGGATGGTGTTCATGGCCAGCTTGGTCTCGGCCAGCTTGAAGTTCTCCTTGGACGCCGTGATCAACACCAGCACGCCGCGCGCGCCCGACAGGTCAATGCCTTCCAGCAGCGGGCTGGCCACAGCCTGCTCGGCGGCGATGCGCGCACGGTCCGGGCCGCTGGCGCGGGCCGTGCCCATCATGGCCTTGCCCGGCTCGCCCATGACGGAGCGCACGTCGTTGAAGTCCACGTTCAGTTCGCCGGGCGTGGTGATGATCTCGGCAATACCGCCCACTGCGTTCTTGAGCACGTCGTTGGCGTAGGAGAAGGCTTGGGCCTGGGTGATTTCATCGCCCAGCACTTCGAGCAGCTTCTCGTTGAGCACGACGATGAGCGAATCGACATTGGCTTCCAGCTCGGCCAGGCCCGCGTCGGCGTTGATCATGCGGCGCCCGCCTTCCCATTCGAAGGGCTTGGTCACCACGGCCACGGTCAAGATGCCCATCTCGCGCGCGATGCGCGCGATCACCGGCGCCGCGCCCGTGCCCGTGCCGCCGCCCATGCCCGCGGTGATGAACAGCATGTGCGCGCCGTTGACGGCCTCGCGGATTTGGTCTTCCGCCGCCTCGGCCGCCTCGCGCCCCTTCTCGGGTTTGCTGCCCGCGCCCAACCCGCTGCGGCCCAGCTGAATCTTGCGCGCCGCGCTGCTGCGGCCCAGGGCCTGGGCGTCCGTGTTGGCGCAGATGAATTCCACGCCCTGCACGTCGCGCTCGATCATGTGCTCGACCGCGTTGCCGCCGCCGCCGCCCACGCCAATGACCTTGATCTGCGTGCCGCGGTCGAATTCGGATTCGTCGATGATTTCGATGTTCATGCTGCTCATAGCTTGCTCCTTGCTATCCGTGTCAGTTGCCTTGATTGATTGAATTTCCGTCTTGCCTTTCGGCTTGTTGTTCTCATGCGTCGGCCCTCATCCGCTGGCACGCGCCCGTCGCCAGCGACGCCGCGGACTTCGGCCCGGGCTGCCTCGGGCACATCGGTAAAGGTAAAGCGTCGTCACGTTCGGGCCTTGCCTCAGAAATTGCTGATGAACCAGTCCCGCAGACGCGTGACCTTGCTCTTGACCGAATGCAGGGGATTGCCCGTGCCCACGCGGTAACCGCGCAAACGGGCCAGCCGAGCCTCCTCCAACATGCCCATCACGGTGGCGGCGCGAGGCTGGCCGACCAGCTCGGCCCCCTTGCCGCTGAACTTCGGCACACCGCGCCGCACGGGCTTGAGAAAGATGTCCTCGCCCAGCTCGATGATGCCGGGCATCAAGGCGCTCCCGCCCGTGAGCACGATGCCGGAGGACAGCACTTCCTCGCAGCCGGACTCACGCAGCACCTGCTGCACCAGGGTGAAGATTTCCTCCACGCGCGGCTCGATGACACCCGCCAGGGCCTGCTTGCCCAGCATGCGGGGGCCACGGTCGCCCAGGCCGGGCACCTCGAGCTGGCCGTCCGGATCGGCGAGCAGTTGCTTGGCGCAGCCGTTCTCCACCTTGATGTCCTCGGCGTCCTTGGTCGGTGTGCGCAGCGCCATGGCGATGTCGCTGGTGATCAGGTCACCCGCGATCGGGATCACCGAGGTGTGGCGGATCGCGCCGCCCGTGAACACGGCCACGTCGGTCGCACCCGCGCCGATGTCCACCAGGGCCACGCCCAGCTCTTTTTCATCCTCGGTCAGCACCGAGAGGCTGGAAGCCAGCGGATTCAGCATCAGCTGCTCCACCTCCAGCCCGCAGCGGCGCACGCACTTGACGATGTTCTCCGCCGCGCTGGCCGCGCCGGTCACGATGTGCACCTTGGCCTCGAGACGGATGCCGCTCATGCCCACCGGCTCGCGCACGTCCTGGCCGTCGATGATGAATTCTTGCGGCTCCACCAGCAGCAGGCGCTGATCGTTCGGGATGTTGATGGCCTTGGCCGTCTCCACCACGCGCGCCACGTCGGCCTGGCTCACCTCGCGGTCCTTCACGGCCACCATGCCGCTGGAATTGATGCCGCGGATGTGGCTGCCCGTGATGCCGGTGTAAACACTGGTGATCCTGCAATCGGCCATCAATTCAGCCTCGCGCAGCGCCTGCTGGATGCTGTGCACCGTGGCGTCGATGTTCACCACCACGCCGCGCTTGAGCCCCGTTGAGGGCGCGATGCCCAAGCCCACCAGCCGCAGTTCGCCCGCATGCGGGCCCTCGTGCATGACCTCGGCCACCACCGCCATCACCTTGGAGGTGCCGATGTCGAGGCCGACGACCAGATCCTTGTATTCCTTTGCCATAGAGGTGCGCGTCCTTCGCTTGTGCCTTACTTTGTCCGCGCCTTGTCCAGGGCCGCGACCGTGCTCACGCCCCGCAGGCGCAGCGCATAACCCTGGGCGTAACGCAGATCGGCGCTTTCCAGCGCGGTGAGATCGCGCCGGTGGTGTGCCGCCACCTGAGCCGCCGTGTCCAGAAATCGTTGCAGGCGGGCCTTGACCTCGGGGGCTTCGCCGCCTCCGAGCTCGATCAAGGCCACGCTGCCCGTTCCCCGCGGTGCACCCGCGGGGACAGCGGCCACTTGCCGCACGCCGAGCTGCCAATTGCCGCGCGGCGTGAGCACCAGGCTGGCCGTGCGCAAACCTTGCGGGGCCAGCAGCGGCTCCATGTCGCGCTGCATCGCCAGCACCTCGGTGGCGCGTGCCACCGGGCCGTCCAGGCGCGGCAGGTTCTCGGTCTCCACCTCGTCCAGGTTGGCCTCGAACACCTCACCCTGACGGTTGAGCAGGGCCTGGGCCCCCGCGCCCTGGTCGGTGCCCTGCTCCTGGCCCCAGTAGGCGGCGGGTTGATGTTCCTCAAGGATGACGCGCAAGCGGTTCGGAAACTCGCGCTGCACCACCGCGCGCCGCACCCAGGGCTGCGCCTCGAACACGCGCTGCACAGCGGGCAGGTCCACCGTCAGGAAGGTGCCCTGGATGTGGGGCATCACACGGGCGCGCAACGTCCGCGCATTGCTGTGCCGCACATCACCCAGCACGGTCAAGCCGCTGATGGAAAACACCGGATGCTGCATCACCCAGCGCGCGAAATAAGTCAGGGCGAGCAACACGAAAACCACCAGCAGGGCGCGCGCCAAGCCATTCATCAGCCGCACATCGAAAGTGGCGCTCGCGGGCGCGGCCTGGCCCGCCGCCGCGGAAGCGGTGGATGCGGGGCTGGCCGTCGTCTTTTTCCTCATGCGCCGTCACTCCGTCCGGCGCGATCAGCGGCGGTGCCCGAGGCCGGGGCCTGCGGCGCGTGATCAAGCGTGGCCGTCGCCAGCAAACGCAGGCACAGGTCCTCGTAACTGATGCCCGCTGCCTTGGCCGACATGGGCACCAGCGAGTGTCCCGTCATGCCGGGCGAGGTGTTGATCTCCAGCAAGTACGGCGTCCGCGTCTTGGCGTCGATCATCACGTCGGCCCGCGCCCAACCGCGGCAACCCAGCGCGTGGAAGGAACGCAGCACCAAATCCTGGATGCGCGCCTCCTCGCCTTCGGGCAAGCCGCTGGGGATGATGTATTGCGTGCCGTCGCTGAAGTACTTGTGTTCGTAGTCGTAGTTGCCGCCCGGCGCGACGATGCGGATGGCGGGCAGCGCGCGCGCGTCGGCACCGCTGCCGATCACGGGCACGGTCACTTCGTCGCCCGCGATGAATTGTTCGCACAGCACCAGCGGGTCGTGCTGGGCCGCCAGCTGGTAAGCCTGGGCGCATTGGGTGGCATCGTTGACCTTGGTCAAGCCGATGGTCGAGCCTTCGCGCGCGGGCTTGACGATCATGGGCGCACCCAGCTCGGCCAAGGCGGCGCGGGTTTCGTCCACGCTGGTCACGTTCTTCCAGCGTGGCGTGGGCAGGCCCTCGGCCAACCAGATGCGCTTGGTCATCACCTTGTCCATCGCGACGCTGGAGGCCAGCACGCCGCTGCCGGTGTAGGGGATGCCCAGCAATTCGAGCGCACCCTGCACCGTGCCGTCCTCGCCGAAGCGGCCATGCAAGGCGATGAAGCAGCGCGCGTAACCGTCCCGCTTGAGTTCGCCCAGCTCGCGCTGCGCCGGGTCGAAGGCGTGCGCGTCCACGCCGCGCGACTGCAGCGCCTTGAGCACGCCCGTGCCGGACATCAGCGAGACCTCGCGCTCGGCCGACGCCCCGCCCATCAGCACCGCGACTTTGCCAAGTTGACTTCCCAGAACGCTCACTTCACTTTCTCCACAAGCCCGGGGACAGACGCGCCCCCCAGTTCCACCACTTTCGCGGGCACGCCGCCGATCGACCCCGCGCCCATGCACATCACCACGTCACCCGCGCGCGCCAAGTCCAGAATGGTCTGGGGCATGGCGGCGATGTCGTCCACGAACACCGGCTCCACCTTGGCCGCCACGCGCAAGGCTCGGGTCAGACTGCGCCCGTCGGCCGCGACGATGGGGCTCTCGCCCGCCGCGTACACCTCGGCCAGCAGCACGGCGTCGGCGCTCTCGCCGATGACCTTGACGAAATCCTCGAAGCAGTCACGCGTGCGCGTGTAGCGGTGCGGCTGGAACGCCAGCACCAGCCGCTGCCCAGGGAAAGCGCCACGCGCCGCGGACAAGGTCGCGGCCATCTCCACCGGGTGATGACCGTAGTCATCGATCAGGGTGAAGGTGCCGCCGCCCTTGGCGGGGATCTCGCCATAACGCTGGAAGCGCCGTCCCACGCCCTTGAACTCGGCCAGGGCCTTGAGCAGCGCCACATCCGGGATTTCCAACTCGGCCGCGACGGCGATGGCCGACAAGGCGTTGAGCACGTTGTGCCGACCCGCGAGGTTGAGCACCACCTCCAGGTCGGGCAGCACCACGCCGTTGCGCCGCTGGGCGGTGAAATGCATCTGCCCGCCCACCGCGCGCACATTGACCGCGCGCACCTGGGCGTTGTCGCCAAAACCGTAGCTGGTGATCGGGCAATTCACCGTGTCCGCGACCTCGCGCACGGCCGGGTCGTCCGTGCAGAGGATGGCCGTGCCGTAGAACGGCATGCGGTGCAGGAAATCAACGAAGGCCTGCTTGAGCCGGCCAAAGTCGTGCCCATAAGTCTCCATGTGGTCGGCGTCGATGTTGGTCACCACCGACAGCACGGGCAGCAGGTTCAGGAAGGAGGCATCGCTTTCGTCCGCCTCCACCACGATGAACTCGCCTTGCCCCAGGCGCGCGTTCGCGCCCGCGCTGTTGAGCCGCCCGCCGATCACGAAGGTCGGGTCCAGCCCGGCCTCGGCCAGCACGCTGGCGACCAGGCTGGTCGTGGTCGTCTTGCCGTGCGTGCCCGCGATGGCGATGCCACGTTTGAGGCGCATCAGCTCCGCCAGCATCACGGCGCGCGGCACGATGGGAATGTGCTTGTCGCGGGCGGCAAGCACCTCGGGGTTGTCGGCCTTCACCGCGGTGGACGTCACCACCGCGTCCGCGTCCGCGACGTGCTGGGCCGCGTGCCCCACGAAGGTCCGAATGCCCAGGCCCGCCAGACGCCGCAACGTGGCGCTGTCGGACAGGTCCGAGCCCGAGATCGTGTAGCCCAGGTTGTGCAGCACCTCGGCGATGCCGGACATGCCGGCGCCGCCCACGCCGACGAAGTGAATCTGCTTGATCGCGTGCTTCATGCCGCGCCTCCCGTCAATTCTTCGCAAGCCGCCACGACCCGCTGCGTCGCATCGGTCTTGCGCAAGGCGTAAGCCGCCTCGGCCCGCCGCAGCAGCTCCTCGCGCGACGCGTTCTTCAGCAGCAGCGACAGACCCGCGGTCGTCAAATCCTTCTGCTGGATCAGCCAGCCACCGCCCGCGTCCACCAGGAAGCGTGCATTGGAGGTTTGATGATCGTCCACCGCGGCCGGGAAAGGCACGAAGAGCGCCGCAGCGCCAATGGCCGCGATCTCCGTCACCGTGCTTGCGCCCGCCCGGGCAACGATCAGGTCGGCCTGCGCGTAGGCGCTGGCCGTGTCTTCGATGAAGGGCGTCAACTCGGCCTCCACGCCCGCGGATGCATAGTTGGCGCGCAGGGTGTCGATCTGCCGCGCACCGCTCTGATGGATGACCCGCGGACGTTCGGCTCGCGGGACGTGCGCCAGGGCCTTGGGCACGATGTCATTGAGCGCCTGCGCGCCCAGACTCCCGCCGACCACCAGCACACGCAACGGCCCCTGGCGGCCCGCGAAACGCGTGGCGGGCGCGGGATGATTCAGGAACTCCGCGCGCAAGGGATTGCCCACCCACTGCGCCTTGCGCAGCGCACCTGGGCGGTCGGAGGGGAAGGCCGAATACACCCGGTCGGCCACGCCCGACAGCACCTTGTTGACCAGACCGGCGACAGAGTTCTGTTCGTGCAGCACCAGGGGCTTGCCCAGCAGCACGCCCATCATCCCGCCGGGGAAGGCGATGTAGCCGCCCAGGCCCACAATCACGTCGGGCCGCACGCGGCGGATCACGACGATGCTTTGCCAGAAGGCACGCAGCAGATGGAAAGGCAGCAGGAACAGCCTGCGCAGGCCCTTGCCGCGCACGCCGCCAAACTCCACGTGCTCGAAAGCGAAGCCGCGTGGCGGCACCAGCGTGCCCTCCATGTGCTCACGGTGGCCCAGCCAGTGCACGCGCCACCCCTGGTCACGCAAGGCCTCGGCGACCGCCAGGCCAGGGAAGATGTGCCCGCCCGTGCCGCCGGCCATGATCAGGGCGCATTTCTGGCGCTTCATGCCCACCTCCGTGCATGCCCGCGGCTGCGCCGTGCAGCGCTGGCGCGCTGGTGTCCGTTTTGTTGAAACAGACAACTCATGCCCGGCCTCCGTGCATGCCCACGGCTGCGCCGTGCAGCGCTGGCGCGCTGGTGTCCGTTTTG
>NZ_AEGR01000013.1 GCF_000211835.1 Hylemonella gracilis ATCC 19624
TGAACATCTGATTGGCGACAAGGCGTACGACAGCGATGGCCTGGATACACAACTGGCTGAACAGTGCGTGGAATTGATCGCGCCACACCGGGCCAATCGCCGAAAACTCAAGACCCAGGATGGACGCGCGTTGCGCCGCTACGCGCGGCGCTGGCTGGTCGAACGGTTATTTGCCTGGATGCAGTGGAAGCGCCGTCTACTAACTCGCTGGGAGTACTACGCCCGCAATTTCCTGGGCTTTGTTCAGCTGGCTTCCATCACCATCCTGCTCAAACGAATTTGAGATAGG
>NZ_AEGR01000012.1 GCF_000211835.1 Hylemonella gracilis ATCC 19624
CGTTCTCCACCACCACGATGGCGTCGTCCACCACGATGCCGATGGCCAACACCATCGCGAACAAGGTGAGCACGTTGATGGAGTAGCCCAGCACATACAGACCCAGGGCCGCGCCGACCAGGGAGATCGGCACCACGATGGTCGGAATCAGCGTGGCGCGCCAGTTCTCCAGGAACAGGTACATCACGATGAACACCAGAACGACGGCTTCGATCAGGGTCTTGATCACTTCCTGGATCGAGACATCGATGAAAGGCGTGGTGTCATAGGGCACTTCCCAGGTCATGCCCTTGGGAAGGAAGCGGCCCAAGTCTTCCATGCGCGCGCGCACGGCCTTGGCCGTGTCTAGGGCGTTCGCGCCCGGCGCGACCTTGATGCCCACGCCCGCGGCGGACTTGCCGTCGATGCGGGCGAAGACGGAGTAATCCTGCGCGCCGAGTTCCACGCGCGCGACATCGCGCACGCGCACCAGCGAGCCGTCGGACTGCGCGCGCACCACAACATCACCGAATTCCTTGGGGGTGCTGAGGCGGCCACGGGTGATGACCGAAGCGGCGTATTCCATGCCCGCGGGTGCGGGCGGCTGATTGACCTCGCCCACGGCCAGCAGCACGTTCTGAGCGCGCACGGCGGCGATCACATCACTGGGGCTGAGCTTGTAGGACGCCAGTTTGTCCGGGTCCACCCAAAGGCGCATGGAGTACTCGGAGCCAAACAGCTGAGCCTCACCGACACCCGGCACACGGCGGATTTCGTCCAGCACATTGCTGGCCGCGTAGCTGGCCAAGTCCACGCTGCTGCGGCTGCCGTCGGGCGAGTACAGCATGACGAACATCAGGTAGTTGCGCCGCGTCTTGGTGACGTTCACCCCCAGACGTTTCACCTCGTCAGGCAGCCGCGCCTCGACCCGCTTGATGCGGTTCTGGGCCTCGACCGATGCCACTTCGATGTCGGTGCCGGTCTGAAAGGTCAGGTTGATGGTGCCGGTGCTCTGCTCCGAGGACGAGTCCATGTAGAGCAGTCCCTCGATGCCGTTCATCTCCTGCTCGATGAGCGAGACCACGGTGTTCTCGACCACCTGGGCCGAGGCGCCAGGATAGGTCACATTGATGGCCAGCGCGGGTGGCGCGACCTCGGGGTACTGGGCCACGGGCAGTTGGCGCAGCGCCAAGGCGCCGGCCAGCATGACCACCAGCGCCAGCACCCAGGCGAAAACCGGTCGATTGACGAAAAAACGAGCCATGTCGATTTCCTTGTTCTGTGCTCTGCTTCAGCTTGAGCGCGCCAGGGCGCTCAGCGGCTCTGTCCGGGTGTCGCGCCATTCGGCGCTTGCGCGGTCGCGCCGGCGGCTGGAGCCGGGTTCCAGATCACAGGCTTGACGGTGCTGCCGGGCGGGGCCTTCATGTGGCCTTCCACCATGACTTGCTCGCCACCGGCCAAACCACCCGTGACGGTCCAGCTGCTGCCGTTCATGCCGCCCAACTGAACGGGGCGCGGCGCCACCTTGCCGTCGGCCCCCACCACCATCACGATGGCGCCATTCGGCGTGATCATCACCGCGCGTTGCGGCAAGGTGATGAGCTTGTCAGCCCGTGCCTGCGGGTAACGCACGCGCACGAACATGCCGGGCAAAAGTTCCCGCTTGGGGTTCGGGAACTCCGCTCGCATGGAGACCGAGCCCGTGTTCGGGTCCACCGCGAGGTCCGAGAACAGCAACTTGCCGGGCAGCGCATAGGTGCTGCCGTTCTCCAGGACCAGCTCCATGCGGCGGGTTTCGGCTTCTTTCCAGCGGCCGCTGTTGATGGCCTCGCGCAAGGCCAGCAATTCGGCACTGCTCTGCGTGAAGTTCACGTAGATGGGATCGATCTGTTCGATGGTGGCCAGTTGCGTGGCCTCGCCTCGACCCACCAGCGCGCCCTCGGTGACCAAGGAACGACCGATGCGGCCCGAGATGGCGGCGGGAACAGTCGTGTTTTCCAGATCCATCTCGGCGCGCGCCAAGGCCGCTTCGGCCTGGCGCAGACGCGCTTCGGCGCTGTCCAGTTCCTGCTGACTCACGGCCTTGATCTCCACCAAGGGTCGATAGCGGTTGACCACGGCCTGCGCCGCGATCAAGTCAGCCTTGGCCGCGGCAAAGGTTGTCTTGTAGGTGCGCGCGTCGATTCGGTACAACGGCATGCCCGCCTTCACCTCGGAGCCTTCGTTGAAGAGACGCTCCTCAACGATGCCTTCCACACGGGCACGGACTTCCGCCGTGCGCCAGGCTTGCAAACGTCCGGGCAGCTCCTTGGTCAGCAGGGCCTCGCCAGGACTGGCGATCACGACGGACACTTCCATCGGGGGCATGGCCGGCGGCCCGCCCGCGCTGGCGCCCGCGGTGGCTTCGGATTTGCCGCAGGCCGCGAGGAACACGGGCAAGGAAATGACCAGCGCCATGGCCACGGCACGCGGCACGGACGACAGGGCGGAAAGACGGAAAGCTGGGGCGTTCATGTCAGGTCCTTCTCAGGGATGGGATGAATGGGGGAATCAAGGGGAGCGGCTTTCGCGTCAGGAGCGAAAGCACGCATGAAAACGTCCACGATCTGGGAGGGAGAGAGTTGAGACTCGTGCAGGGGCTTGCCCATCAGTCGGCCGCGGTGCACGCCCATCAGCAGACTGATCAACACTTCGGCTGCGAACTCGGCGGGCTCCGCCCGCAATTCCCCGCGTTCCATGCCCACCTGCAGCAGGCGAACCAAGCGGTTTTGTGCCACTTGCCACGACTCATGCATGGTGTGCGCTAATTCGGGGAAACGCTGCAGCTCAGCCATCATCACGCGGTGAAAAGCCAAGCCTTCCTCGCTCAGCACTCGGCTCTCAAAGGTCTCCACGAAGCGCAGGAGATCCAGGCGCACCGAACCCGAACTGCTGGCCGCATCGACCACCAGCGTCGTGCACATGCCGGTGAAAGCCTCGCGAAACAAGCCCTCTTTGCTGCCAAAGTGGTGGTAAAGGGTCTGTTTGACGACGCCCGCGCGGCGGGCAATGTCATCCACGCTGGCGGCGTACCCCTTTTCGCTGAAGGTATCCAGCGCGGCTTGGAGGATACGCGCTCGCGTATCCATACGGGTTTCTTCTGACATCCCAAAATCATACTGGACTGTCTAGTCCAATTCAGACTAGACTCACAAGTCCATTTCAGGATGAAGGATATTGCTCCGCTGAACGAAAAAGCCTCGGGACTTGATAAACCAAGTCATCACGCATGCAGAGCAAGGCGCAAAAGCAAAAAAGGCCACGACCGAGGTCGTGACCTTTTTGCTGTGCATGGTGGGCGATACATGGATCGAACATGTGACCCCTGCAGTGTGAATGCAGTGCTCTACCGCTGAGCTAATCGCCCGGAATTTTTCTTGATTCTTGTGCCGCGACCCTGAACCTTGCGGTGTTGGAGGCTTCCGACAACTCACACAGAAAGAAAAACTCGCTGTGTTCTCAAGAGACCGAGATTATGCCATAACTTGAATGCGCATCTTGCGCTGAAGCCGCGTCAACGCGCTGAAGCCACACGGTCTTGCCACCGCAGGCCTTGTCGATCTGGGCGAGCACGTCACCGTGTGCGGCCAGTTCCTGCTCCGACGCATGCAGCACGGGCAAGTCAAAGCGGGACAGATCGATGCGTTCGAAACCGGCACCTGCCTGCTCCACCGCATCCCCTGCGTCAATCAGCAGGGCGTCCTGTCCGCGCGTCATATTGATGTAGACGTCGGCCAGCAGTTCGGCATCCAGCAAGGCGCCGTGCAAGGTACGCCCCGAGTTGTCCACGCCCAAACGATCACAGAGCGCGTCCAATGAATTGCGCTTGCCCGGGTAGAGCTCCTTGGCCATGGCCAAGGTGTCGGTGATGCCACCCACAAAGGTATGCAAGGCTGGCTTGCCGATCAGTTCCAGCTCCTTGTTCAGGAAGCCAACATCGAAGGCTGCGTTGTGGATGATGAGTTCCGCGCCCTGAAGATAGGCCAGGATTTCCTGAGCCACCTCAGCGAACTTGGGCTTGTCGCGCAGAAACTCGTTGCTGATGCCGTGCACCCGCAAGGCATCCTCGTGGCTATCACGCCCGGGGTTGAAGTAGAAGTGCAGGTTGTTGCCGCTGAGCTTGCGGTTCAACAACTCCACGCAACCCAGTTCGATGATGCGATCGCCGCCTTCGGCGGACAGACCCGTGGTTTCGGTGTCGAGAACGATTTGTCGCATGGGCTCGATGATAAGGACCCGGGCGATCACGCCCGAATCGCTGACTCAGTGCTTTTCCTTGGCGTGGTTGATCGAGTACTTGGGGATCTCGACCACGAGATTGTCCCGCGCCACGATGGCTTGGCAGCTCAGGCGCGACTGCGGAGTCAGGCCCCAGGCACGGTCGAGCAGGTCCTCCTCGTTCTCATCGAGTTCGTTGAGCGAGTTGAAGCCCTCGCGAACGATGACGTGGCAGGTCGTGCAAGCGCAGCTCATGTCACACGCATGCTCGATGGCGATGTGGTTGTCAAGCAGCACCTCGCAGATCGAGTCACCAGGTTGAGCCTGTATCTCGGCGCCCTCGGGGGCGTACTCGGGATGCGGCAGGACTTTGATCACGGGCATGGGATGGATTCTTTCAGACGGCTTGGAAGGCGGCCACTCAGACCGATTCGATGTTCTTACCAGACAGCGCCTTTTGGATGCCTCGGTTCATGCGCAGGGCGGCGAACGCCTCCGTGCCCTTGGCCAAAGCCTCGGTCGCGGCGTCGATGGCCTTGGCATCCTCAGCCACCCGCAGGGCCTCCAGCGACCTCATCAAGCCATCCATCGCCGCGCGCTCTTGGGTCGTGAGCAAGTCGCCATCGGCAGACAGCGCGCTTCGCGTGGCCAACAGCATGCGGTCGGCCTCGACGCGGGCCTCGGCCAGCGCCCTCGCCTGCATGTCCTGCTGGGCGGTGGCAAAGCTCTCCTGCAGCATCCGCGCAATCTGCTCGTCCCCCAGGCCGTAGCTGGGTTTGACCTGAATGCTGGCTTCCACGCCACTGGTCTGCTCACGCGCAGCCACGCTCAGCAAGCCATCCGCATCGACCGTGAACGTCACGCGGATGCGCGCGGCCCCGGCCGCCATCGGCGGAATGCCGCGCAGCGTGAAGCGGGCCAGGCTGCGGCAATCGGCCACGAGGTCACGCTCACCCTGCACCACGTGAAGGGCCAAGGCGGTTTGCCCATCCTGGTAGGTGGTGAAGTCCTGGGCCATCGCGGTGGGGATGGTGGTGTTGCGCGGCACGATGCGTTCGACCAGCCCACCCATGGTTTCAATCCCCAGGGACAAGGGGATGACGTCCAGCAGGAGCAGATCGCCCGCTGGGTTATTGCCCGCCAACTGGTTGGCCTGGATGGCCGCGCCCAAAGCAACCACCTCATCAGGATTGAGATTGGTCAGCGGCGTCTTGCCAAACAATTCGCCAACGACTCGCTGGATCACGGGCATGCGGGTGGAGCCACCCACCATCACCACGCCTTGCACCTCCTCGACGCGCAGCTTGGCGTCGCGCAAGGCCTTGCGCACCGCGGTCAAGGTGCGCGTGGTCAGGGCGGAGGTGCAGGCCTCGAACTGGTCACGATTCAGGGAAAGGTCGGCGCTGCCACTGGAGAGTTCAATCTCCGCGGTCACGATCTCGTCGTCCGACAACGCTTCCTTGGCGGCCCGAGCCTCGGCCAACAAATACGCGCGGTCTTCGGGAGTATCGGCGCTGAGTCCGGTTTCGGCCAGCATCAAGTCGGCCAGGGCGCGGTCATAGTCGTCCCCTCCCAGGGCCGAGTCGCCGCCGGTGGCGATGACTTCGAACACGCCCTGACTCAAGCGCAGGATGGAAATATCGAAGGTGCCGCCGCCCAAGTCGTACACCGCGTACACGCCCTCGCTGGCGTTGTCGAGACCGTAAGCGATGGCGGCAGCCGTCGGCTCGTTGATCAGCCGCAGCACGTTCAGCCCTGCCAGTTGCGCCGCGTCCTTGGTGGCTTGGCGCTGGGCGTCGTCGAAATAAGCTGGCACGGTGATGACGGCGCCGTGCAGTTCGCTGTCAAACGTGTCTTCCGCGCGCTGGCGCAGCGTGGCGAGGATTTCAGCGCTGACTTCCACTGGGCTCTTCTCGCCCGCGATGGTGCGGATGCGCACCATGCCAGGTGCGCTCGAGGCATCGCCCTGCCCGCCTCCGGTCAAGGCGTACGGGAGCTTGCCGGGTTCCGGTATGTCAGCCAAAGCGCGCCCCATCAGGCGCTTGACGGAAGCGATGGTGTTGCCAGGATCGTGGATTTGCTGTTCACGCGCGGAGTGACCGATCTGACGGCCATCCTGTAGGTAGCGCACCACCGAGGGCAGGATGACGCGACCTTGGGTGTCGGGCAGACATTCCGCGACGCCATTGCGCACGGCGGCGACCAGGGAATGGGTGGTGCCAAGGTCTATGCCCACCGCGATGCGCCGTTGGTGCGGATCGGGGGCTTGACCGGGTTCTGATATCTGCAGCAGGGCCATGTTCTTTTTATGCTTGCTCAGCTTTCCATGCTTTCGTAGCGGGCTTCAACGTCCTGGGCAAAACGCTCGATGAACATCAAGGACCGCACCTGCGCAACGGCGCCGGCGTGATCGCCCTTCTCATCCAGCAACCAATCGAAGGACGACAGCGCGCGCGCGCGCGCGGCCCCCACCTCTTCGCTCAAGGCATTCAGCGCATCCACATCCTCGGCTTCTTCCAGAGCCTCGCGCCAGGCCATCTGCTGCATCAAGAACTCCGCCGGCATGGCGGTGTTGTCTTCGGCCTTCACGGAAACGCCGTTCAGCTCGCAAAGGTAAGCCGCGCGTCGCATCGGATCCTTGAGGCGCTGGTAGGCCTCATTGATACGCACCGACCACTGCATGGCCACACGCTGGGCCGCCGGCCCCTGCGCGGCGAATTTGTCGGGATGCGCCTCGCGCTGCAGGTCTTTCCAGCGGGCATCGATCGCGCCGCGGTCCTGCGCGAACTGCCGCGGCAGACCGAACAGCTCGAAATCGTCAGACTGAAGTGTTGCCACAAAAACCGAACACGCGCACTCAGACGCGGAACGACTCGCCACAACCACAACGGTCACGCTCGTTCGGGTTGTTGAACTTAAAACCTTCGTTCAGGCCCTCGCGCACGTAATCGAGCTGCGTGCCATCGATGTAGGAGAGACTCTTGGGATCGATCAGCACCTTGACGCCATGTCCCTCGAACACGATGTCCTCGGGCGCGACGTCATCCACGTACTCCAGCTTGTAAGCCAAACCAGAGCAACCCGTGGTCTTCACGCCCAGGCGCACACCCACGCCCTTGCCACGCTTGCTGAGATAGCGACTCACGTGGCGGGCGGCGGATTCAGTCAAAGTAACTGCCATATCAATCTTCCAGGTCCTCACCCTGCTTGCCGGAACGACAGCGCACGCGCCCGAGGGACGATGCGCGTTGTCCTGGGGTGGGCATCAATGTTCAGGCCGTGATCTGTGCGTGCTTCTTGCGGTAGTCGTCCACCGCCGCCTTGATCGCGTCCTCGGCCAGGATGGAGCAGTGCACCTTCACGGGCGGCAGGGCCAGCTCCTCGGCGATCTGGCTGTTCTTGAGCGCGGCCGCTTCGTCCAAGGTCTTGCCCTTGACCCATTCCGTCACGAGCGAGCTGGAGGCGATCGCGGAGCCGCAGCCGTAGGTCTTGAAACGGGCATCCTCGATCACACCGGTCGCAGGGTTGACCTTGATCTGGAGTTTCATCACGTCGCCGCAGGCGGGCGCGCCCACCATGCCCGTGCCGATCGTGTCGTCGCCCTTGTCGAAGGAGCCGACGTTGCGCGGGTTTTCGTAGTGGTCGATGACCTTGTCAGAGTAAGCCATATCGTTTCCTTTCTCTCTATATCGGGAACGCCGCGGAGCCGGCTTTGCCGGGCCGCTGGCGTTGTCCCCTTGAGGGGAAGCGGCGCCAGCCGCTCAGGGGTGCATCAATGAGCCGCCCACTGGATCGTGCTCAAGTCAACGCCGTCCTTGAACATTTCCCACAGCGGACTGAGTTCGCGCAGTTTCGCGACGTTGTGCTTGATGGTCGTGATCGCATAGTCAATCTCTTCATCGGTCGTGAAACGACCAATGGTCATGCGCAGGCTGCTGTGCGCCAGTTCGTCGCTGCGGCCCAGCGCGCGCAGCACGTAGCTGGGCTCCAGGCTGGCCGAAGTACAGGCCGAGCCGGACGACACGGCCAGGCCCTTGATGCCCATGATCAGCGATTCGCCCTCGACGAAGTTGAAGCTCATGTTCAGGTTCTGCGGCACGCGACGCTCAAGGTTGCCGTTGATATACACCTGCTCGATATCCTTGAGACCGTCGAGCAGACGCTGTTGCAGGCGACGCGCCTTCTCCAAATCCTGGGCCATCTCCAGCTTGGCGATGCGAAAGGCCTCGCCCATGCCCACGATCTGGTGCGTGGGCAGCGTCCCCGAACGCATGCCGCGCTCATGACCACCCCCATGCATCTGCGCTTCAATGCGCACGCGCGGCTTGCGGCGCACGTACAGGGCGCCAATGCCCTTGGGGCCGTAAGTTTTGTGGGCCGTCATGCTCATCAGGTCGATGGGCAGCTTGGCCATATCGATCTCGACGCGACCCGTGGCCTGGGCGGCGTCCACGTGCAACAGGATGCCCTTTTCGCGGCAAAGCGCGCCGATCGCAGGAATGTCCTGGATCACACCGATCTCGTTGTTCACGAAGAGGACGCTGATCAGGATGGTGTCCGGACGGATGGCGGCCTTGAGCGCGTCGAGGTCCAGCAGACCATCTTCCTTGACGTCCATGTAGGTGACGTCAAAGCCCTGGCGCTCGAGTTCGCGCATGGTGTCGAGCACGGCCTTGTGCTCGGTCTTGAGCGTGATGAGGTGCTTGCCCTTGTCCTTGTAGAACTGGGCTGCGCCCTTGAGCGCAAGGTTGATCGATTCGGTCGCACCCGAGGTCCAGACGATTTCACGGGGGTCGGCGCCGATCAGCTCAGCCACATGACCACGGGCCTTTTCGACGGCCTCTTCCGCCTCCCAACCCCAGGCGTGACTGCGCGAAGCCGGGTTGCCGAAATGCTCGCGCAGCCAGGGGATCATCGCGTCCACGACGCGCGGGTCCACCGGCGTGGTGGCACCGTAGTCCATGTAGATCGGAAAATGAGGCGTCATGTCCATGGCTATGTACTCAATGTCTTGTATCGCGTGAATCTACTCAAGGAAGGCGGGCACTTCAGGGTTTGAATGCGTTGCCCAGCGCGAACACCGAATTCGGTGCATTCACGCGCACGGGCTTGACCACGGGCGCGACCGAAATGGCGCGCTTGATCGCGGGCTTGTCCTCCACCACCAGGCCCTTGGCCAGTTGCTCGTCCACCAGCTTCTGCAGCGTGACGGAATCCAGGAACTCGACCATGCGGGTGTTGAGTGCCGACCACAGCTCGTGGGTCATGCAACGGCCACCATCACCACCCTGGCAGTTTTCCTTGCCGCCGCATTGGGTGGCATCAATGGGTTCGTCCACCGACAAAATGATGTCGGCGACGGTGACGTCGGCCGCCTTGCGAGCCAGGGTGTAGCCCCCTCCTGGTCCACGGGTAGACTCAACCAGTTCATGGCGGCGCAACTTGCCAAACAGCTGTTCAAGGTAGGACAGGGAAATCTGCTGCCGCTGGCTGATGGCCGCCAGCGTCACGGGGCCGTTGCTCTGGCGCAGGGCCAGGTCAATCATGGCGGTGACCGCAAAACGGCCTTTGGTCGTGAGGCGCATGGCAAGCTCCTTTCCAGTCCGGTGTTCGTCCTGTGTTCCAATCGGTCCCGGAGCGGCATGCTGACGCACGCAATGTCCGAGTAAGGAACTCAAGTATACCAAAAGACCCGCTACCCCGCTCGGGATAAGGGTCTTTTCCTGGTTACCGCCCGCGCACCCCTACCGCAGGCTCAAACGCCCCGCCACGCTGAATCCGTCCGGTCCCGGTGTCAGGATCACCATTTCCGACGTGGCCGGTGTAACCCCCAGCAAGGCGCTGATGGTGGATCCGTGCGTGAACATGAAAACATTGCCAGGCGCCCCTGAGGATGTCCGGGCCGCATCGGCCACCAAACGCTTGAGGGCCCGCGTCTGCGCCGGCTCCCGCTCCGGACGATCGAACAGATTGCCGAGCTCCTCACTGACTTGCGGCATGCGCTCGAAAGCAAGACGCGCGGTCTCGACGCACCGGCACCAAGGACTCGACAGAAGGCGCCGGGCAGACACCCCTTGACGCCGCAGCGTCGCGCCCAGCAACTGGGCATCGCGGCGCCCCTCCTCGCTCAGGTTGCGCTGGGTGGCGCAGTCATCCAGCCGCATGCCCGATGGATCGCCAACGCCCGGGGTGGTCTGCGCATGACGCACCAAGACGATCTGCCCACCCTGGCGCAGCAGCGACCACAGCGCCTCGTCGGTGGCTGCACGCGCCAACACCGGCGAGGCCAGCCCGGCGATGACGAGCGTCGCCAAGCTTCGTCGCACAACGGGGGAGACACTCATGAGCACGCCTTGCACCTGATGCGCATGCCGCCAGCCACTAGACCGGATGGTCCGGCACGGCGGCGCCGAAGGCCCGCGCCTTGAGCAGGGTGAGCTGATCGCGCGTTTTCGCCGCCTGCTCGAACTCCAGATTCTTCGCGTGCTCCAGCATTTGCTTCTCGAGGCGCTTGATCTCGCGGGCGATGTCTTTCTCGCTCATGTCCTCGACCTGAGCACGGGCCATCGCCTCCCTTTCGAGACGCTCGCTCTCGCGCCCCGCTTTCTCGCTGTACACACCGTCGATCAGGTCACGCACCTGCTTGACGATGGCGCGCGGGGTGATGCCATGTTCGGTGTTGTGGGCCAGTTGCTTGGCACGGCGACGCTCGGTCTCACCCAGGGCCCGCTTCATCGAATCGGTGATGCGATCAGCGTACAGGATGGCCTTGCCGCGCAGGTTGCGCGCGGCCCGGCCTATGGTCTGGATCAGGCTGCGCTCGGAGCGCAGAAAGCCCTCCTTGTCGGCATCCAAGATGGCCACGAGTGACACCTCGGGGATGTCCAGGCCCTCGCGCAGCAGGTTGATGCCCACCAGCACGTCGAAGCTGCCCAGCCGCAGGTCACGCAGGATCTCGACGCGCTCCACCGTGTCCACGTCGCTGTGCAGGTAACGCACCTTGACGCCGTTTTCGGTCAGGTAGTCGGTCAGCTGTTCGGCCATGCGCTTGGTCAGCACGGTGATCAGCACGCGCTCGTGGCGCTCGACGCGCAGGCGGATCTCCTGCAGCACGTCGTCCACTTGGTGCAAGGCGGGGCGCACCTCGACCTCCGGATCGATCAGGCCCGTGGGTCGCACCAATTGCTCCACGACCGCGCCCGTGTGGGTCTTTTCCCAGTCGCCGGGCGTCGCGGAGACGAAGATGGCCTGCCGCATCTTGGTCTCGAACTCCTCGAACTTGAGCGGCCGGTTGTCCAAGGCCGAGGGCAGGCGGAACCCGTATTCGACCAGCGTGGTCTTGCGCGCCCGGTCGCCGTTGTACATGCCGCCGAGCTGCCCGATCATCACGTGGCTCTCGTCCAGGAACATCAGTGCATCCCGGGGCAGGTAGTCGGTCAAGGTCGGAGGCGGATCACCAGGCCGGGCGCCGGACAAGTGGCGGGTGTAGTTCTCGATGCCCTTGCAATGCCCCACCTCGCTGAGCATTTCCAGATCGAAGCGGGTGCGCTGCTCCAGACGCTGGGCTTCGACCAGCTTACCCGCGTCCACGAATTCCTTCACGCGATCAACCAGCTCGACCTTGATGGTCTCCACGGCCTTGAGCACCTGTTCGCGCGGGGTCACGTAATGGCTGCTCGGATACACCGTGAAGCGCGAGATTTTTTGCTTGATGCGTCCGGTCAAGGGGTCGAAGAGCTGCAGATTCTCGATTTCATCGTCGAACAGCTCGATGCGCAGCGCCAGCTCGGAATGCTCCGCGGGAAAGACATCGACCGTGTCGCCCCGCACGCGGAACGTGCCGCGTGAAAAGTCCATGTCGTTGCGCTGGTACTGCATGCGCACCAACTGCGCGATCACATCACGCTGCCCCAGCTTGTCGCCGGCACGCAGCGTCAGGATCATCTGGTGGTAATCCTCGGGTTTACCGATACCGTAAATGGCGCTGACCGTGGCGACGATCACCACGTCTCGCCGCTCCAACAAGCTCTTGGTGCAAGACAGGCGCAGCTGCTCGATGTGCTCGTTGATCGCGCTGTCCTTCTCGATGAAGAGGTCGCGCTGCGGCACATAGGCCTCGGGCTGGTAGTAGTCGTAGTAGCTGACGAAGTACTCGACCGCGTTGCGCGGAAAGAACTCGCGGAACTCGCTGTAGAGCTGGGCAGCCAGAGTCTTGTTCGGCGCGAAGATGATCGCGGGCCGCCCCAGACGGGCGATCACGTTGGCCATGGTGTAAGTCTTGCCCGAGCCCGTCACACCCAGCAGGGTCTGAAACACTTCGCCATCGTTCACGCCCTCGACCAGGCGGTTGATCGCCTCCGGCTGATCGCCCGAAGGCGGATAGGGCTGAAAAAGCTCGAATGGCGAGCCTGGAAACGAGACAAACTGGCCCGCAGCGCTCTCGACGGGCGTGGCCAGCGCGCCCGCTTCGGCGGAATCGGGCAGGACGGCAGGGGCGGAAGGCGTGGCGGACATGGTGCGGATGACGGGTGGGAGTCGCCCAGTAAAATCCGGGCTTGCATTGGGCAATTGGCAAGAATACGCCATTCCTCAATCCCCCAAACCCGGTCTTCCCTCTCCTCTCTCACCACCCCTCAAGGAGTCTTATGTCTCTCTTCTCCGCCGTCGAGATGGCGCCGCGTGATCCCATCCTGGGTCTGAATGAACAGTACGCGGCCGACGCCAATCCGAACAAGGTCAATCTCGGCGTGGGCGTGTATTACGACGACAACGGCAAGTTGCCCCTGCTGCAGTGCGTGCAGGCGGCGGAAAAGGCGCTGATGGACAAGCCCGCCGCGCGCGGCTACCTGCCCATCGACGGCATCGCGGCCTACGACGCCGCGGTCAAGAGCCTGGTCTTCGGCACGGACAGCGAACCCGTCAAGAGCGGTCGCGTCGCGACCGTGCAAGGCCTGGGCGGCACCGGCGGCCTGAAGATTGGCGCGGACTTCCTGAAAAAACTCAACCCCCAGGCCAAGGTGCTGATCTCCGACCCGAGCTGGGAAAACCACCGTGCCCTGTTCACCCAAGCCGGCTTCGAGGTGGGCAGCTACCGGTATTACGACGCGGTCAAGCGCGGCATCAACTTCGACGGCATGCTGGCCGACCTGAAGGCCGCTGCGCCGGGCACCGTGGTCGTGCTGCACGCCTGCTGCCACAACCCCACGGGCTACGACATCACGCCAGCGCAATGGGACCAGGTCATCGCCACCGTCAAGGCGGGCCAGCTGACGCCATTCCTGGACATGGCCTACCAGGGCTTTGGCGCGGGTCTGGCGGAAGATGGCGCGGTCATTGGCAAGTTCGTCGCGGCGGGGCTGCTGTTCTTCGTTTCGACCAGTTTCTCCAAGAGCTTCAGCCTCTATGGCGAACGCGTGGGTGCCCTCTCCGTGCTGGCTGGCAGCAAGGAAGAAGCTGACCGCGTGCTCTCGCAGCTCAAGATCATGATCCGCACCAACTACAGCAACCCGCCCACGCACGGTGGCGCGGTGGTGGCCGCGGTGCTGAACAACCCTGAGCTGCGCGCCTTGTGGGAAAAGGAACTGGGCGAGATGCGCCAGCGCATCAAGCTGATGCGCCAAAAGCTGGTGGACGGTCTCAAGGCCGCTGGCGTCAAGCAGGACATGAGCTTCATCACCCAGCAAGTCGGCATGTTCAGCTACTCTGGCCTGTCGAAGGAGCAGATGGTGCGCCTGCGCGGTGAGTTCGGCGTCTACGGCACGGACACGGGCCGCATGTGCGTGGCCGCGCTCAACAGCAAGAACGTGGACTATGTCTGCAAGGCCATCGCTCAGGTGATCTGAGACCAGGCGGCCCGTTGCGGTCCACCCACGCAAAAGCCGCCCTCGGGCGGCTTTTTGTCTTGCGGGCTCAAGCCGCGACTCAATCCGGGTGTCAATCGGCGCGGGCGTTCTGCTCGCGCAGGTAGCACTCGAATTCCTGGACCGGCATGGGCCGAGCAAAGTAATAACCCTGCGCCTCGTCGCAGCCAAAGGCGCGCAGGCGCGACAGCATCTCGTCAGTTTCGACGCCCTCGGCGATAGTGGACAGGCCCAGACTGCGGGCCATCTGGATGATGGCGCGCACGATGGCGGCGTCGTCGGCATCCACGGCCAGATCGCGGACGAAAGAACGGTCGATCTTGAGCTTGTCGATCTCGAAACGCTTGAGGTAAGACAGGCTGGAGTACCCCGTGCCGAAATCGTCGATGGAGAAACGCACGCCCTGCTGCTTGAGCCGGCGCACCGTGGCCAGCACGCCTTCGGACTCGTGGATCAGGATGGACTCGGTCAGCTCCAGTTCCAGCCACTCGGAAGGCAGGCCCGCGGCCTCCAGCACGGCCAGCACGGTCTGCTCCACGTCACCGCGCCTGAACTGCACGGCCGAGAGGTTGACCGCCATCACGAGGGACGGCAGACCCGCCCGGCGCCACGCGGCGGCCTGACGGCAAGCTTCGTGCATGACCCAGGCGCCCAACGGGATGATGAGCCCGCTCTCCTCGGCCGCGGGGATGAAGCGGGCTGGCAGCACCAGGCCGCGCTCGGGGTGGTTCCAGCGCACCAGCGCCTCGGCACCGACCACGCGCCCGGTGGCCAGTTCGATCTGCGGCTGGTAGTGCAGCACGAATTCCGAGCGCTCGAGGGCATGCCGCAGATCGCTGCGCAAGGCCAGTTGCTCCACCGCCTCGACGTTCATTTGCTCGTCGAAATAGCGGTAGGTATTGCGCCCCGCGTCCTTGGCGCGGTACATGGCCATGTCGGCCTTCTTCAGCAGGGTATCGAAATCTCGGCCATCGTCCGGGTAGATGGACACGCCGATGGACACCGACGTCGACAACTCCCGGTTCTCGACACGCACCGGCTCATGCAGGCGCTCCAGCACCTTGAGCAACACCGGCGCGGTGTCGTCCGCGCTCGAGATGTCGGACAGCAGCACGAGGAACTCGTCCCCGCCCAATCGGCTGATGGTGTCGCTGTCGCGCACGCAACCTCCCAGGCGCACGGCGATCTGTTGCAGCAGTGCGTCGCCCACGCCGTGGCCCAGTGAATCGTTGATGGTCTTGAACCCGTCCAGATCGAGGAAGAGCAAGGCCAGTTTCACGGTCTCGCGGTCGGCCCTGGACTTGGCCTGCGCGAAACGATCTTGAGCCAGCACACGGTTGGGTAATCCGGTGAGCGTGTCGTGATGCGCCAGGTATTCCATCTGACGCTCCGCCTTCTTGCGCCAGAGGATCAATTCATTGAAGTCATCCAACAAGGACCCAATCTCGTCCTTGCGCTCGATCGGCAAGGGGGCGAAGGGCTCACGCCCCTCGGTCATGCGCCGGATGCGGGCGCCGGCCACATCGATCGGTGCCCATTGGCGCCGCAGGATTTGGTACAGCGCCCACCCCACGACCACGGACAAAAGAAACGCGGCCAAGTAGACCTGCCACCGCAGGGCATCAATGGAGGCAAACGCCTCCTGGGTCGGCACTCCGGCCACCACCAGCCAACCCGTGGTCTTCATGCGGCGACTGACCGAGAAGGACTCGACGCCCAAGGAGGTGACCGACACCCCCGGACCGTCATAACCCTGCTCCAGGCGACGATCCAGCAAGGGATTCACACCCTTGGCGGGCATAGGCTGCATGACACGCGGTTGTTCCGTGGCGGAGACGATCAGGTTGTGCTGGGGCGCCATCACGACGAAGCTGCCGGACTGACCGAGCTTGATGGACTCCAGCTTGCCAAACAGATGGTTGTCTCCGGGGTACATGGCGGCGGCCAGCATCCCGACCGTGCGCCCCGCGGCGTTTTTCAAGGGTTGCGTGATGAAGACGACCGGTTTATGGGCCACCTGCCCGAGTCGGGGCTCGCTGATGATCGGCTCGCCGGTGCGCAAGGTCTCCAGGAAATAGGAACTGTTGGTGATCAATCCGCCCAAGCGCCCCGGCAGCGGAATCTGCTCGCCCACGATGACGCCGTCCGCGTTGGCGACGAACACGCCGGTCGGAAAGATGCTCAAGGGCATCCTCTTGTGTTGGAGGTACGCGGAAAGCGCCGATGGAGACGCCAGCAAGGCGGGCGTGATGCCCGAGGCGATCAGGGCCATGCTGTCATGACGCAGCTGGATCTTGCTGTCCAGGTCGGTGGTGACGTACTCGACGGTCGTGGACAGCTGAGCCGCCAGCATCTGCTCGAGCTCGGTTTGCATGACCCCGGTCACCCGCACCGCCAGCAACCAGAGCCCAGAGACCACCAGCGGCAAAATCGTTAGCAGGAGCCGAGCCTTGAGACTCAGGTTTTTGAAGAGGTGGACCATGGTCGCCATCCGGTTCCCACGATCTTATACGGCAGGCAGGCGGGTTTCATCCCTGTCGCAACCCCTTACAACCGGACCAGGCCCGGCGAGGCACGCGTCAGACGCCACGGCTCCAGATGACCGAGCGCATGGAAATCGAGGCCATCTGAATACCCGCATTGAAAAACTCGACCTGGTCCAGGCGCGCATCGGCGGCGCCTGCCGCGTACAACAGCGGCAGGAAATGCTCATGCGTGGGCTGTGACAGTCGGGCAACATCCCCCAACTGCTGGAAATTGGCGAGCGCCGCCAATTCGCCCACTTCGATGCGGCGGGCGATTTCCGCATCGAACGCGCGGGCCCAGTCGTACGCGCCACTGTCGTCGCTGGCACCCCAGCGGGCGGCACGCAGGTTGTGCACGATGTTGCCGCTGCCCACGATCAGCACACCACGCTCGCGCAGGGCGGCCAGCCGGGCACCCAGGGCGAAATGGTCCGCGGGTGAGCGGTGGTAATCCATGCTGAGCTGCACCATGGGGATGTCAGCGGCCGGGAACATGGGCTTGAGCACGCCCCAGCTGCCGTGGTCAAAGCCCCAGCCCTGCTCACCCACGCTGTCATCCACGCCAACGGCCCAGTCATCGCCCAACCAGTCGGCGATGGCGCGCGCGGCGTCGGGCGCCCCGGGCGCAGGGTACTGCTGCGCGAACAGCTCGGCGGGAAACCCGCCAAAGTCGTGGATGGTGCGCGGGCGTGCCTGGCCCGTGAGCCACCAACCCTCGGACAGCCAGTGCGCCGATATGCACACGATGAGGCGGGGACGCGGCCAGCGACCACCCGAGCCAAAGTCGGCGCCCAGGGCCTGCCAGCTGCGCCGGTAGGCGTTGTCCTCGATCACGTTCATCGGACTGCCGTGACCGATGAAAAGCACGGGCATGGCGACATCGGTGGCCTCCAAGGCAAGGCCGGGGATGAAAATGGACATGGTGTTCAGGGTTCCCAACTGATATATTGCACCGCAGCATACCCAAAGCGCCAGTCCGGCGCAGGAGTGGTCTTTATGCTTTATCAACTCTACGAAGCTCAGCGCTCCTTGATGGAGCCTTTCGCCGACCTGGCCAGTGTGATGGCCCGGAGCTTCAACAACCCCCTGCTGCCCCTGGCCCATCTGCCACAGGCTCAGCGCTTGGCGGCCGGTTACGCCCTGCTGCACCGATTGGGCAAGGACTATGAAAAGCCCGAATTCGGTATCCGGACGGTGCCCGTGGACAGCGTGGACATCGCCATCCACGAGCGCGTGGAAATGGAGCTGCCTTTCTGCCAGTTGCGCCGCTTCAAGCGTTTCTCGGACGACACGGCCACGCTGGCCAAGCTCAAGGGACAGCCCGTGGTGCTGATCGTTGCCCCGCTGTCAGGCCACTACGCCACGCTGCTGCGCGACACCGTGCGCACCATGCTGCGGGATCACAAGGTCTACGTCACCGACTGGAAGAACGCGCGCACCGTGCCGCTGTCCGAGGGCGAGTTCCATCTGGACGACTACATCAACTACGTCCAGGCTTTCATCCGCTACCTGCAGGGCGGCTACGGCAATTGCCATGTGATGAGCGTCTGCCAGCCCACGGTGCCGGTGTTGGCGGCGGTGTCCCTGATGGCGAGCAAGGGCGAGCGCCTTCCCTTGTCCATGACCATGATGGGTGGCCCCATCGACGCGCGCAGGTCCCCGACCGCCGTGAACAACCTGGCGATGACCAAGAGCTACGAATGGTTCGAGAACAACGTGATCTATCGCGTGCCCAGCAGCTTTCCTGGCGCGGGGCGACGGGTCTACCCCGGCTTTCTGCAGCACGCGGGTTTCGTGGCCATGAACCCGGAACACCACGCCAAGAGCCACTACGACTACTTTGAGCACCTGCTCAAGGGCGATGACGCCAGCGCCGAGGCCCACCGCACCTTCTACGACGAGTACAACGCCGTGCTCGACATGGATGCGGACTATTACCTGGAAACCATCCAAACCGTGTTCCAGGATTTCAAGCTGGTGAACGGAACCTGGGACGTGAAGGACAGCGACGGTCAGATCCGCCGGGTGCGCCCCCAAGACATCCGGGACACCGCCCTGCTGTCGGTGGAAGGCGAGCTGGACGACATCTCGGGCGCAGGTCAGACCCAGGCCGTGCATGCCCTGTGCACCGGCGTGCCCGAAGCGCGCAAGCACCACTACGAAGCCCAGGGCGCGGGGCACTACGGCATCTTCTCGGGACGGCGCTGGCGCGAGAAGGTCTACCCCACCGTGCGCGAATTCATCCTCGCGCACAACGCCCCCACCAAGCCATCGGGCGGCCGGGCCGCCAAAAGCACCGAGCCCAGCCCCAGCTGAAGCAGACAGGCCACCGTGGCGTGGCGCAAGCGGCCCTCATCAGCGGGGCACCGATAATCGGCGCCATGGTTGCCCCCGTCGCCGACACCTTGGCTCAGCTGATCCTCGATGCACTGCCGCAGACGCAGTGCCAACGCTGCGGCTACCCGGACTGCGCGGCTTATGCACAAGCCATCGCCAAGGAGGGGGCGGCGATCAACCGCTGTCCGCCTGGCGGTGCCGAGGGAGTCCGCCGGCTCGCCGCGCTGACGCGGCAACCCGTCCAGGCCCTTGACCCAGCCTGCGGCAGCGAGGGGCCGATGACGGTGGCCGTGATCGATGAAGACTGGTGCATCGGCTGCACGCTGTGCCTCAAGGCCTGCCCGACCGACGCCATCCTGGGCGGCAACAAGCACATGCACACGGTCATCGACGCGTACTGCACCGGCTGCGAGCTGTGCATCCCGGTCTGCCCAGTGGACTGCATCCACATGGAGCCCGTGGTCCATGATGTCGGCGCAACGGGGCCCGTGCCCACCGGGTGGGCCGCTTGGACCGCCGACCAGGCGGCGACGGCACGCCAGCGTTACGACTTCCACCAAATGCGCCTGCAGCGCGAGGCGCAGGAAAACCAAGAAAGGCTGGCGGCCAAGGCGCGCGCCAAACTCGCCGACCTGTCCGCGCACAGCCTGCTGACCGACCCCCTCGTGCTGGAACGCAAGCGCGCCCTGATCGAAGCGGCGATGGCGGCGGCCCAGCAACGCGCCCTCAAGGGACAGCCGCCGCGCCAAGACGATCCACGCCACCCTGACGGGTCCAGCACGGGGTCATGATGCTCCGCTCGCACCTGGGCAGCTGGGCCACCCTGCTGGTTTGCTCCGGCCTGCTCGTCGCTCTGCTGGAGCTCGCGGGATTGCCGGCCGGATTCCTGCTCGGTCCCCTGCTCGCTGGCATCCTGGTGCGCAACCTGCCCACGAAGATGGACGCAAGCGAAGCACTCAAGCCCGGCCTGCACATCCCCGTGTTGGGCGTCAACCTGGCGCAAGCCGTCGTGGGCTTGTTGATCGCGCGCACGATCACGCCCGAAATCATCCACACGGTGCTGAGCCGCTGGCCCCTGTTCCTGGGCTTCACCCTGTCGACCCTGCTGTTCTCGGGCCTGCTGGGATGGTGGTTCACCCGTCTGCGCCTGGTACCGGGCACCACCGCCATCTGGGGTTTGCTGCCTGGGGGCGCGGGCGCCGTCGTGCTGATGGCGGGCGAGTACGGGGCGGATGCGCGCATCGTGGCCTTCATGCAGTACCTGCGCGTGCTGGTTGTCACGGTGCTGGCGGCGTTGATCGCCGGTGGGTCGGCGATTCCGTCAAGCCCGGTGTCCTTGTCCGGCGATGGGCTCGCCTCCATCGCGACGCCTGGCTTCGCGCAGACCGCGGTCATGATCGCCGTGGCCATCACGGCGGGTCGGCTTTCGCGCATCGCCAACGGCACGATGCTCGTGGCCATGCTGGTGGGAGCCTTGCTTCACGACACCGGCTGGATGCAGATCACTCTGCCGGCCTGGCTACTCGCCGCGAGCTTCACGGCGCTGGGCTGGAGCATCGGCCTGCGCTTCACGCCCGAGGTGCTGTCGAGCGCCCGGCGCGTCTTGCCCGCGACGGTGTTGTGCATCGTGGTCCTGATCGCGGCCTGCGGCCTGCTGGGCTGGTTGTTGGCCCGCTTGCTGGGCACCGATGCGCTGACGGCCTACCTGGCAAGCAGCCCGGGCGGCGCGGACTCGGTGGCGGTGATCGCGGCCTCATCACCCGTGAACGCACCGCTGGTCATGGCCTTCCAGACCGCGCGGCTGTTCGCCGTGATCGCCATCGGGCCCGCGATGTCCCGGTTCATCGCCGCCCGACTGGTTTCGCAGACCCCGCCCTCCACCCCGACCGATTGACACCATGTCCAGCGCCACCCTGTTGCTCTTCATCAGCTCATCCTTGCTGTTGGCGCTGACGCCGGGTCCGACCATGCTGCTCACCTTGTCGAACGGCGCGACCGCGGGCCTGCGCGTCGCGGCGTTCGGCATGCTCGGCGCCAACTTGGGGGCAGGCCTGCTGATCGCCGCGACCGGTTTGGGTCTGGGCGGTTTGTTGGCCGCCTCGGAAACCTGGTTCAACGCCCTGCGCTGGCTGGGCGTGGTGTACCTGTGCTGGATGGGCTGGCAGCTGTGGCGGACCACGCCCCAGCCGCTGCAAGACCGGCTGCAGCCGGCCTCCACCACGATGGAAACCGAGGCAACCACCGCCACGGCGCTGACGCACGACACTGGATCGGCGGCTGGCTTGACTCTGAGCCCGAAGACCGCTTTCCTGCGCAGCTTCAATGTCGCCATGTCCAACCCCAAGACGCTGCTGTTCTTTGGCGCCTTCTTGCCGCAGTTCGTTGATCCCGGCACCCCCCAGGCACCGCAGTACCTGCTGCTCGGCCTGATATTCCTGGGACTGGACACCCTGGTCATGCTGGCCTACGCCAGCGCCGGACGCCAGTTCGTGCGGCTGCTGACGCGGCGGGGGTTGATGTTGCTCAACCGTGCCTGCGCGACGGGCGTCTGGCTGCTGGCGTTGGTGCTGGCGATGTACCGCAAGAGTTGACTGCGGCGCTGAGCCGCCCCAGCAGGGGCAAGCTCCACCCACGACACACCCGGACCGAGGTGGGCCTCAGGTGACCACCAGTTCCTTGTACACGCCGCAGCCCACGTACAGGTCATCGACGCGCTGGACATACGACATCTTGGTCTGCACCTTGCCCGTGACGGGATTGGTGATGTCGTACTCCACCCAACCCGGCTCACGCTCGGCTTGGCTCACGATGGCCTGCAGCAGTCCCTGACCATCCACGCCGGGGATGTCTTGCACCCGCGTTCCCACCTTGGCTGGGTTGCCGCCGAAGGCGACGTAGTGCCCTTCGCGGTCCAGGGCGAAGATGTACATGTCCCGATCATGAAAGCCTTTCCTCGGATCGGGATCCGAGGCCGTGAGGCCCTTGGGATAGGCTTCCCGCGTGACGTGCTGGCGATAGGCGACGGCACGGCGCACGAGTGCCAGGGCTTCGTCCGCCGTGCCCTGCTGCAGGCGGAAGCTCGCCACCGCCTCGGCCAGCGTCGAAGCCCGCTCACCCAGCTTCATGGCCTGCTCGACCGCATGCTCCACCATGGACACATTGCGCTGGGTGATCTCATCGAGTTGCTGGATGGCGGCGGTGATCTGCGAGAGCGAACTGCTCTGGGCCACGCTGGAGGCCGAGATCTCGTTCATGCGATCCGAGACGCCACGGATGCCCTCCACGATGCGCCCAATGTCGCCGCCCATCGCACGGATCTGCGCCACGCTCTCGCCCACTTGCCCCGCCGATGACAGGATGAGGGCGCGAATCTCCTTGGCGGCCTCGGACGAGCGCTGAGCCAAGGTGCGCACTTCGGTGGCGACCACCGCGAAACCGCGCCCAGCCTCGCCCGCGCGCGCTGCCTCCACCGCCGCGTTCAAGGCCAGGATGTTGGTCTGGAAGGCGATGCCGTCGATCACG
>NZ_AEGR01000011.1 GCF_000211835.1 Hylemonella gracilis ATCC 19624
ATGAAGGCCAGGGCCGAATCCACCGTCTTGATCGCGTCGTTGGCCTTGATCACCGAGGTCACGTCCAGGTCCGCCACCTTGTGCAGGGTGGAAGCCGTGTCCGTGCCGACGTAGGCGCCGGAAGCGGCCACCGTGGTGGCGTGGCTCAACACGAAGGACTTGTTCGAGTCGAAGGTCAGGTAACCGCTGACGATCGCGTTTTGCGCG
>NZ_AEGR01000010.1 GCF_000211835.1 Hylemonella gracilis ATCC 19624
CAACGACAAAGCGGCCAAGACCGGCGTGACCGCCAGCCTGAACTCCGCAGGTACCGCCATCATCCTGACCAACTCCAACGGCAACGACATCATGGTCTCCGACACGGCCGTGCAGAACGGTGGTGCCGTGACGGTGAACAAGATGAAGACCGACTCCGCGGGTGCACTGGCCACGGTCAGTGCCATGACCCTGGCGGCGGACACCAACGCGCAAAACGCGATCGTCAGCGGTTACCTGACCTTCGACTCGAAC
>NZ_AEGR01000009.1 GCF_000211835.1 Hylemonella gracilis ATCC 19624
GTTGGCGCGCGCTTCGGCCGTCACACCCGTCACGGAAGTCTGCTGGTTGACCTTGGTCGCCACCGACTTGGCCGTTTCGTTCAGCACCGTGGCGATCGTCGCGCTGCCTGCCGCGGCGTTGATGGCGAAAGTCTCAGCCGCCATGGCGTTGGCACCCCAGGTCGCACCCGAAGCCACCGTCTGGGCGTTGGTCGCGGAGTTC
>NZ_AEGR01000008.1 GCF_000211835.1 Hylemonella gracilis ATCC 19624
GGATTCGGCCCTGGCCTTCATCAGCGGCGAACGCGCCAAGCTGGGTGCTCTGCAGTCGCGCTTTGAGTCGACGATCAACAACCTGAACATCACGGCGGAGAACCTGACGGCCTCGCGCAGCCGCATCGTCGATGCGGACTTCGCGTCGGAAACGGCAGCCTTGTCGCGTGCTCAGATCCTGCAACAGGCGGGCACGGCCATGATTGCCCAGGCCAACCAGCTGCCGCAAGGCGTGCTGGCCCTGCTGCGTTAATTCGCCGCAGGTCGGGGCGGTGCCCGCGCACCGCCCCATGAGTGATTTTTAGAAGTTTTTCCCGTGGCGGGCCTCGTGCCTTGCCCTCCTGTGACAGCCGGTGTACCTGCGAAAGGGCACCGGCTCTTTTTATTTCCGGCGGCGGATCCGCCGAATTGATCTCCGGTGAAGCGGGGTTGCGCGGGCGCTTTTCCAGATTCAAGTTTTGAAGATCGCTGCCGATCGCGCGACGTTTTCGGGGCGAAATGACCCCGATCGCGGTCGGAGGGGGCTCGGGGGCCTGGTTCAAGTTGACCGGGGCTGGGGCGATAACGGGTCAAAGGGTTTCAAAACCCGGCGCACACCAAGAAGCCAGCCGCAAGCTGGTTTCAAGGTGCCGCAAGAGCCTCGTGAAAGTAGGCATTCATCCACCCCCCGGCGCGACGCTGATGCAGCAAGTGCCATTTTCTAAAAGCACAGGAGTTTTCAAATGGCTGCCGTTATCAACACCAACATCAACTCGTTGTCTGCCCAGCGTTACCAAGGTCTGAGCGACAAGGCCCTGACCACGGCGATCCAACGTCTGTCTTCCGGTCTGCGCATCAACAGCGCCAAGGACGACGCTGCTGGTCTGGCGATTTCTGACCGCTTCACCAGCCAGATCCGCGGTCTGAACCAAGCCGCACGCAACGCCAACGACGGCGTGTCCCTGGCGCAGACCACGGAAGGTGCCTTGGGCGCCGCCAGCGATATCCTTCAGCGCGTTCGTGAACTGGCCGTGCAGTCGGCCAACGCCACCAACAGCGCTTCGGATCGCCAAGCGCTGAACCAGGAAGTGGCTCAGCTCGTCGCCGAACTGGATCGCATCTCCACCAGCAC
>NZ_AEGR01000007.1 GCF_000211835.1 Hylemonella gracilis ATCC 19624
GGAGATCGCCGCAGCCAGGCCGCTGGGCGTGTTCGACGAGTCGGTCAGATTGAAGGTGATCGCCTCGGCCGTGCTGTTGTCCGAACGCAGTTGCAGCGTGTAGGCACCGGTGGCACCGAAGCTCAGCTGAGCGTCGGCGCGGGCGTCAGCCGTCACACCCGTGACGGAGGTCTGCTGGTTCACCTTGGTTGCCACCGACTGGGCGGTTTCGTTGGCCGTCACGGTGATGGCCGCGCTGCCCGCCGCCGCGTTGATGGTGAAGGCCTCGCTGGAAATGCCGTTGGCACCCCAGGTCGCGCCCGAAGCCACCGTCTGAGCGTTGGTCGCGGAATTGATCGCCTGGTTGTTGCCGTACACGCTGGTGCGGGCGTTGGCCGTGGCCGCCACG
>NZ_AEGR01000006.1 GCF_000211835.1 Hylemonella gracilis ATCC 19624
CCCTCGCGGGCTGGCTCGGCCATTGCGCGCGCGCGCGCCTTCGCCGAGCCACTGCTGGCCGGAGAGACGCTGGAGACCGGTGAAAACACCTTGGCCCATGCCGACGCCGTGGCGTCCATCTTGCGGACCATCGGGGGGGCAGAGGCCATGCAGGCCGCGACCTACCTGGTCTACGCCAGCGCCTACCTGAACAAGCCGCGCGAGGTCATCGCACAGGCTTTTGGCGAGAGTTACGCCGCGCTGGCGGTAGAGACCACGCAACTGGTGGTGGTGCAACGCCAGGCGCGCGCCAAGGCGCAGCGCGAGTTGCTCGAAAAAACAGGCAGTGAAGCCGCGGGCATGGATCTGGGGGCCGTCCAGATCGAGAACGTGCGCAAGATGTTGCTGGCGTTCTCGCGTGACCTGCGCGTGGTCCTCTTGCGCCTTGCCTCTCGCCTGCAAACCTTGCGCTGGTTCGCGGCCAGCAAGCGGCCTCTGCCGCCCGGACTGGCGGCGGAGTCGCTGCATGTCTTCGCGCCTTTGGCCAACCGATTGGGCATCTGGGAGATCAAGTGGGAGATGGAAGACCTGGCCTTCCGCTTCCTGGAGCCCGACACCTACAAGCACATCGCTCGCTTGCTTGACGAAAAGCGCATTGAACGCGAGGCGTACGTGGCGCAACTGCGCGACACCATCGAGCGTGAGCTGCGCGCCCAAGGCATGGAAGTCGAGGTGCAGGGGCGCCCCAAGCACATCTACAGCATCATCCGCAAGATGCGCGGCAAGTCATTGGACTTCGACCGCATCTACGACGTGCGCGCGCTGCGGGTGGTCGTGTCGGACGTGCCAGCGTGCTACGCCGCCCTGAGCTGGGTGCACAGCCACTACACCCCCGTGGTCGAGGAGTTTGACGACTACATCGCCCGCCCCAAGCCCAATGGCTACCAGTCGCTGCACACCGTGGTGCGAGATGCGGAGGGCCGTGCCATCGAAATTCAGATCCGCACCCAGGCCATGCATGAGCATGCCGAGCTGGGCGTGGCCGCGCACTGGGCCTACAAGGAAGCCGGGGCGAAAGGCTATGGCGGCGGCGTGACCGCCGACAGCGCCTACGACGCCAAGATCGCGGTGCTGCGCCAACTGCTGGCCTGGGAGCAGGACTTGTCCAGCGGCAAGGACGAGAGCGCGTCGGGCCTGGCGCGCGGCGCGGCCGGTGCCGTGCTGGACGACCGCATCTACGTGCTGACCCCGCAGGCCACCATCGTGGATCTGCCCCAAGGCGCCACGCCGGTGGATTTCGCCTACAGCCTGCACACCGACCTGGGCCACCACTGCCGCGGCGCGCGCGTTGACGGCGCGATGGTGCCGCTGAACACGCCGTTGAAGAACGGTCAGACCGTGGAGATCACGGCCGTGAAGGAGGGCGGGCCGTCGCGCGACTGGCTCAACCCCGAATTGGGCTACATGGTCAGCCCGCGCGCGCGCGCCAAGGTGCGTGCCTGGTTCAATGCCCAGGCCGCGCAAGAGACCATCGCGCGGGGGCGCGAGGCGGTGGAGAAAATCCTGCAGCGCGAGGGCAAGACGGCCATCAAGCTGGACGACCTGGCCGCGCAGTTGGGCTTCACGAACGCGCAGGCCCTGTTCGAGGTGGTCGGCAAGGACGAGTTGTCCATGCGCAGCATCGAGGCCGTGCTGCGTCCGGCCGAACCCGCTCCCGCGGTCGAGGCCGACGACGCCGTGCAGTCCATGCTGCGCCGCCCGCGCAGTGACGGCGCGGGCAAGGGCGGGGTGCTGGTGGTCGGCGTGGACTCGTTGCTGACCCAACTCGCCAAATGCTGCAAGCCCGCGCCGCCCGACGCCATACGCGGCTTCGTGACGCGAGGCAAGGGCGTCAGCGTGCACCGGTCTGACTGCGCCAGCTTGCAGGCCCTGATCAACACGCACGGCGAACGGGTGATTGATGTCGAATGGGGGCTCTCCAAGACCGGGGGTGAGGGCAAGAACAGTCCGGTCTACCCGGTGGATGTGCACATCGAAGCCGCCGACCGCCAGGGCCTGCTGCGCGATGTCAGCGAAGTCTTCGTCAAAGAAAAGATCAACGTCATTGGCGCCCAGACCCAGACCGTGCAGGGCGTGGCCCGCATGACGCTGACCGTGGAAGTGGCCAGCACCAGCCGCCTGGGCAAGGTGCTGGCGACGGTGGCGGCGCTGCCGGGCGTGTGGAAGGCGAAGCGGCGCTAGCACCCGCCGGCTCGGTCCTAGCGCTGCGTGGTCAGGGTCTTTGAGTTAGCGTCGCCGCAGCCGGTGATGCTCCAGCCGCGCCATCCAGCGCGTCAGCGGCCACAACAACACCAGGTACATCAGCGCCGCCAGCACCACGGGCGAGGGGTTGTAGACCAAGGACTGCGCGTCACGCGCCGCGCGCAACAGCTCGGGCAAACCCACCACGCTGGCGATGGTGGTGAGCTTCACCACTTCGATGCTGTTGCTGACCAGATCGGGCAGCACGTTCTTCACGGCCTGCGGCACGACCACATGGCGCAGCGCCTGCATCCGTGTGAGCCCGGTGGAGCGCGCGGCTTCCATCTGGCCGCTGGGCACCGCTTCGAGACCGGCCCGGAACACTTCCGCGTAATAGGCCGCGTTGTTCAGCAGGAAACCCAGCAGCACGGCGCCGAGTTTGGGGATTTCCCAGCCCAGGAAAGGCAAGCCAAAGTACACGAACACCAGCAGCACCAGCGGCGGGAAAGCACGGAAGAAGTCGATGAAGGCCACGGCCGCCCACCGGGGGGCGCGACGCGTGCTCTGGTTCAGCACCAGGGCGAGGCCCAGTCCGCCCGCCGCGCCCAGTGGTATCACCAGTGCCGACAGCCAGACCGTGGTCCATAGCCCTTGCAGCAGGTAAGGAAACACCTGGCCGTAGATCGGCAGGTTGAAGAAGTTCTGCAGTAGCGCGTCCATGTTCAGCGGTTCTTTCCGCGGCGTTCGATCCAGCGCGCTAGCATCACCACCGGCAGGAACACCACCAGGTAGGCCAGTGCGCCCAGCGTCAGGGGCGTGGGATTGCCCGAGGTGCTGCTGGCGGCCTGGGCCTGGTTCAGGATTTCGCTGAGCGCGACCACCGAACCCAAGGCGGTGTTCTTCGTGATGGAGATCACGCGGTTGGTCAGCGGCGGCACGGAGCGCCGCAGGGCCTGGGGCAGCACCACCCAGCGCATCGCTTGCCACCAGCTCAGCCCGGTCGAGCGCGCGGCTTCCATCTGGCCGTCAGGCAGCGAAACGATGCCGGCCCAGATGCTTTCCTCGGCGTAGGCCGCGAGCACCAGCGACAGCGCCAACCAGGTCGTGGCGAAGGCTGACAGGGGCAGACCGATCGAAGGGAAGCCGAAGTACACCACGATGAGGAGGATCAGGGGCGGCAGGGATCGCATCACATCGGCGTAAGCCACCACCACCAGGCTCAAGACGCGCAAGTGCAGGGCGCGCAGCACGGCCAGTCCCAGGCCCAGCAGCAAGCCCGTCAGCACCACCGCCAGGCCCACGGCGACGGTGACGCCCATGCCCTGAAGAATTTGTGGCCAGTAACGCGCGGCCACCTCCGGATTCAGGAAGGTGAAGACCAGGCCGGTGTGGGTCTCGCTCACGACGCCCGGGCCTCCGCGTAACGGCCGACGAAGCTGCGCGTGCGGGCCTCGCGCGGACGTTCGAATACGTCGGCCGCGCTGCCTTCTTCGATCACCACGCCGCCGTCCATGAACACCACGCGATCAGCTGCCGCGTGGGCGAAGGCCATCTCGTGGGTCACCACCAGCATGGTCATGCCGCCCTCGCGCAACTGGCGCATGACCTGCAGCACATCCTCCACCAGTTCCGGGTCCAAGGCGCTGGTCGGCTCGTCGAAGAGGATCACGCGGGGCTGCAGCGCCACCGAGCGGGCGATGCCCACCCGTTGTTGCTGGCCGCCCGACAGTTGGGCGGGGTAAGCGTCGGCCTTGTGGCTCAGACCCACGCGTTCCAAGGCGGAGAGTGCCGCCGCACGTGCCTCAGCCTTTGGGCGTCCCTGCACCACCCGCAGTGCCAAGGCCACGTTGTCCAGCGCGCTCAGGTGAGGGTAGAGGTTGAAGGACTGGAACACCATGCCGATCTGTTGGCGCACGGCGTTGATGTCGACATCGGCACGCGTGATGTCGCGGCCGTCAAAGATCACCTGCCCTGCGCTGGCCTCCTCCAGCCGGTTGCAGCAGCGCAGCATGGAGCTCTTGCCCGAGCCCGAGGGGCCGATCACGCACACCAGTTCGCCCGGCCGCACCCGCAAGTCCACGCCGCGCAGCACCTCGTTGGCGCCGTAGGATTTGCGCAGTCCGACGAGTTCAAGCAGGGGCGAGGGCGTGGGCATGGCTGCGAGCGTTCAGGCGTAGGTTGGGCGGGCGTTCAGGCGAGCAAGGTCAGACGCATTTCGGCGTGACAGGCGTCGGGTCGTAGCCACCCATGCCCGGCACACCGGTGCCAGGGGCGATCTTCACGGCGGCATCCTCGCTGCCCGGGGTGTAGCCGAACCACTTGAGGGCCAGCTTGGCGAGCGTCCCGTCCTGCTTCATGCATTTCAGGGCATTGGACGCGGCGGCGCGTCCCGCGGTGTCGTCCAGACGGAAGGGCAGGGCCCAGACCAGCCCTGTCTTGATGGTGTAGCCGGTCTGCAGCGCGGGATTTTGCTTGGCGGCCCAGGCCACCACGGTGGTGCCAGCCAGGTTGTAATCGGCCCGCGTCGCGAGCACGGCTTGCACGGCGTCCGCGTTGCTGCCGTAGACGTCGAACTTGAAGTCGTACTTGGCGGCGTTGTCACGCGCCCAGCCTTCGTAGTTGGAGCCCTTGTTGACGGCGATCGTCTTGCCCTTGAGGTCTTCGAGTTTCGTTGGCGCCGTTCCCTTGCGTCCCAGGAAGGTGTAGTCGGTGTCCAGGTAACCCTCGGTGAACAGCATGGCCTTGGCGCGCTCGGGTGTCACGGTCACGGGCGCCAGCAGGAAGTCGTAGCGCTTGCTGTTGAGGCCGGGCACCAGTCCCGAGAACTCCGTGGCTTCGATCTCGATCTTGCGCCCCAGCCGCTTGGCCAGTTCCTCGCCGAGGTCGATGTTGAAGCCTTGTGAGCCGCCGCCGAGCTTGGCCATGGCGTGCGGCGCAAAGGTCGCGTCCACGGCGGTGCGCAGCGGGCCGGTCTGCGCCCAGGCGCTACCCGCGCAAAACAGGGTGGCCGCGGCGCCGAGGGCCAGGGCGCGCAGCGAAACGGAAAGGAGGGGACGGCGTTGCATGTGAAGCACTCCTGGAGGACGGGTTGAACGAAAGAGATGAGGCGAAAACGATGGGCGTCAGTCCGCGCGGCCCAGGCCGACGAGCGCGCTGAAGGCACCGCGTGCCGGATCACGCTGTGTCACTGGGCGCAGGGCGCTGGACCGTCCCCGGGCAACAAACTGGCCACTGCCGCGCGCGGCCAGCAGCTTGCCTGCGCGCACCACGGGGCGGCCTCGGCTGTAGACCTCGGTGGGCCAGCCGGTGATGCGGCGGCCTTCGTAAGGGGTGTAGCCGACGTTGTCGTGGAGCATGTCGGCCCTGACCTCGACCACGCGGCTTGGGTCCCACAGCGCGATGTCGGCGTCCGCGCCCACGGCGATGCTGCCCTTGCGGGGCGCCAAGCCATAGAGGCGGGCGTGGTTGGTGGCCGTCAGCGCGACAAACTGTTCGATGCTCATGCGCCCGGTCATCACGCCCTCGGAAAACAGCAGGGGCAGGCGCAGCTCGATGCCGGGCACGCCATTGGCCATTTCCTTGAACGTGGTGGCCTCGCCCTTGGGCAGCTTGCCCGACACATCGAAGCGGTAAGGGGCGTGGTCCGACGAGAACACGCCCAGTGTGCCGTCGAGCAGACCGGTCCACACAGCCTCTTGCGAGGCCGCATCACGCGGGGGCGGGCTGCAGCAGAACTTTGCACCGTCCATTCCAGGTCGGTCGCTGTCGTGCGCTTTCAGAAACAGGTACTGCGGGCAACTCTCGGCCAGCACCGATGCACCCAACTGCTGGGCGGCGCGGATCAAGGCCACGGTTTCCTGACCAGCCACGTGGACGATCAACACCGGCACATCCACCAGCCGGGACAGCGCGATCGCCCGGTGGGTGGCCTCGGTCTCGGCCAGCGCGTCGTGCGCCACCGCGTGGAACTTGGGCGCGGTGTGTCCCCGTTCCAGCAGGCGGTGCGCGATCCAGCGGATCATGTCGTGGTTCTCGGCGTGCAGCATCACCAAGGCGCCGAGTTCGCCAGCGGTGGCCAGCACGTCCAGCAGCTGGTAATCGTCGAGCTTGAGCTTGTCGTAGGTCATGTAGACCTTGAGCGAGCTGATGCCATCGCGCACCGCCTGGGGTAAGTGCACCCGCAGCGCGGTCTCGTCGGGGTTGGTCAGGATCAGGTGGAAGCCATAGTCGATCACCGCTTTCTCGGCGGCGCGGCGGTGGTAGTCGGCCAGGACCGCGGGGATCTCGTCCTTGCGGTGCTGCGCGGCGAAGGACAGGATGGTGGTGGTGCCACCGAATGCCGCCGACACCGTGCCGCTGTAGAAATCGTCCGCGCACATCACGCCCATGCCCGACAGTTGCTCGATGTGGCAATGGCTGTCGATGCCGCCGGGCAGCACCCAGCGACCGGTGGCGTCCACGTCCTCGCGGCCCGCGGGCAGGGTCGGGGCCAGCGCGGCGATGCGGCCGTCACGGATGCCGATGTCGGCCTCGACGCTGCCGTCCGCGTTGCAGACGCGGCCATGGCGGATGGTCAGATCGAAGTCCATGGTCGATGTGGCTCAGAAGGTGCCGGGGTAGTGGCCGCCATCGAGCAGCAGGTTCTGCCCGGTGATGAACCCGGCTTGCGCGCTGCACAGGTAGGCGCAGGCATCGCCGAACTCGGCCGGGTCGCCCAGGCGGCGCGCCGGGTTGGCCGCGCCCCGTTCAGCGATCACAGCCTCGATGGTTTTGCCGCTCTTGGCGGCCCACTGCGCGGCCGTTTCCTTCAGGCGGTCGGTCACGAAGGGGCCGGGTAGCAGGTTGTTGATGGTGACGTTGTGGGCCACGGTGACGCGGGCCAGTCCGGCCACGAAACCAGTCAGGCCGCTGCGCGCGCCGTTGGACAAGCCCAGAATGTCGATCGGCGCTTTCACCGCGCCCGAGGTGATGTTGACGATGCGCCCGAAGCGCCGCGCGATCATGGTGTCCACCGTGGCCTTGATCAACGCGATCGGCGTGAGCATGTTGGCGTCGAGCGCGGCCAGCCAGGCCTCGCGGTCCCAATCCCGAAAATCACCCGGCTTGGGGCCGCCCGCATTGGTGACCAGGATGTCGGGTTCGGGGCAGGCCGCCAGCACGGCCGCGCGGCCTGCCTCGGTGGTCACGTCCGCGGCGACCGTGCTCACCGGGGCGCCGGTGCTGGCGCGGATGAAGTCCGCCGTGGCTTGCAGTGCCTCTTCGCCACGCGCCACCAGGGTCACGCGAGCACCTTCGCGGGCCAGGGAGATGGCGCAGGCGCGGCCCAGCCCCTTGCTGGAGGCGCATACCAGGGCGCTGCGTCCGGAGATGCCGAGGTCCATGTCGGTGTCCTCAGGCGATGACGTAAGGGCCGCGCTGGTCCAGCGACAAGCCCACGCGCCGCACGGTGGCCTCCAGTTCGCGGGCCGTCAGGGGGTCCATGCGCATGCCCGGCGCGCGGATGGCGTCGCAGGCGATCACGCCGCGGCGCATGTAGGTGGTCTTGCGCAGGGCCAGGCCGACCTTGGGCTGGAACTCGTAGCGGATCAGCGGGCAGTAGCGGTCGAAGGTGGCGGCCGCGGCGGCAAGGTCGCCCGCCGCATGGTGCGCGTAGATGCGCACGAGGATTTCGGGAAAGGCGAAACCGGTCATCGTGCCGACGGCGCCGCGCTGCAGTTCCTCGAGGAAGTAGACGCCGCCCAGGCCGCCGAACACCTTCATGCTGCCCTGCGCCAGTTCGAGGATGCGTGAGATCTTCTGTCCGACCGGCGGTTCTTCCATCTTGATCATGCCCACGCCGCCCTCGCGGCCCAGGCGCGCCACCAGATCGGCGCTGATCTCGGTGCCGAAGGAATCTGGGAAGTCATGGATGACCACCGGGATGCGCACGGACTGCGCGACCGTGCGGTAGTAGTCGAACTGCACCGCGTCGGCGGTGGTGTCCAGGGGCGCGACGAACACGGCCTGCGCGCCCAGGCGCTCGGCCTCGCGGGCTTGTTCCACCGCGCCAGCGATGCCCAGCGCACGCACGCCGACCCACACGGGGACGCGTCCGCGAGCTTGCGCGATGTAGGCCTTGATCACTTGGCTGCGCTCGTCCTGTGACAGCTTGTGCGATTCACCCAGGAAGCCCAGGATGGCCAGGCCGTGCACACCGGCCTCGATCTGGAAGTCCACCAGCGAGGCGATGCTGGCGAGGTCCAAGGCACCGTCGGCGGCAAAGGGGGTGGGGCAGATGGTGTAGACCCCGCGGGCGGAGGCAGAGGGTGAGGCAGAGAAAGAGGCGGTCATGAAGAGAGGCGCAAAGGTCAGTGAAGTTGGCGGCGATTATGGAAAGCAGCCCGGCGCCGTGTCGCGTGCTTTTTTGAGGCCAGTCATTAACATCGTGTTAAGCGATGCTGTCTACGCTGCGGCCTTCGGCTTCAAAGCCTTCGCTTTGCATCAGCTCACGCAGCACGCCCACGAAGGTCTGCGCGATTTGCGACAGCGGTTCGAAGCGCGAATGCACCAGGTTGGCGTGCAGGGCGGGCGCCTCGTGCAGGGGGCGCACCACGAGCTGGCTTGCGGGCCAGCTGCGCACTGAAAACTCGTCCACCAGCGCGATGCCGGCGCCGGCCTGCACCAAGGCGCAGGCGTTTTGCGGCGAGCCGACCTCGATGGCGGTGCGGTAGCCCTGGCCATGGGCCTCGAACCAGCCCGTGACCAGCACACCGAACGGCGAGCCACGGTCATAGGCCACCAGCGGAAAGGCCAGCAGGTCGTCCGCGCCCAGAATCGCGCGGCGTGAGAGCGGATGGTTGTAGGGGCAGATGCAGACCAGGCGCCCGCTGCCCAGCGGCGTGGTGTCGAGGTTGGGGTGCTCGACGGGAAGGATGGTCACGCCGAGGTCGGCCTGGTGGTTCAGCAGCCGCTCCACCAAGGGCGCGTAGCCTAAAAACTGAAAGCCTAACTTCACTTGTGGGTGGCTATGCCTGAAGGTGGCCATGGCCTGAGGAATCACCATCTGACCCACGCTGGGGCTCGAGACCACGTTGAGGATGCCCTCGCGGTGTTCCCCCAGTTCACGCGCCAGCTCGTTGACTCGCAGCACCCCGGCGTAGACCTGCTCGACCTCGCGGAACAGTTTCTTGGCCTCGGGGGTGGCGTAGAGCCGGCCCTTGATGCGCTCGAACAGCGCGAAACCGACCCGCGACTCGGTGTGCGACAGCAGCCGGCTGACCGCTGGCTGCGACACGAACAGCAGTTGGGACGCACCGCTGATCGAACCGGTGATCATGACGGCGCGGAACACCTCGATCTGGCGCAGGTTCATGGACATGGCAGGGGGCGAAGGCGGGCTTCGCATAACAAAGGGTTAACGGTGGCTCACAACAAAGCAAGGCCCATGCCGCGTCCGTCGACTTAGACTGCCTGGCACCCGGACAGCACGTGCCCGGCCCTCTGAACTCGCCATGCCCAACCCGATTTACGTCATCAATCCCAACAGCGACACGGCCGTGACTGCGGGGCTCGATGCCGCCGTGGCTCCGCTGCGCCTGGCGGGCGGACCGCCGATCGAATGCGTGACCTTGGCCGACGGTCCGCGCGGTGTCCAGACCCAGCTCGACGTGGACACGGCCGCCTTGTCAGTCCACCGTTTTGCCGTGGACCACCAAGGCCACGCCAGCGCCTTCGTGATCGCCTGCTTCAGCGACCCGGGTTTGCAACTCCTGCGCGAGACGGTGGGCGTGCCGGTGCTTGGCATCAGCGAAAGCGCGGTGCTGACTGCCCTGACCTTGGGCCAGACCTTTGGCGTGATCGCCATCCTGCAGGGGTCGATCCCCCGCCACTTGCGCAGTTGGAGCGCCATGGGCGTGGCTGGGCGTTGCGCTGGCGAGGTGGCGATCGGCCGGGGTGTGTCGGCCTTGGCCGATCGGCCGGCGACCCTCCAGGCTATGTGCGATGCTGGCCGCCGCCTGCGTGACGAGCGTGGCGCTCAGGTGCTGGTGATGGGTTGCGCCGGCATGGCGCCGTTTCGCGAGCCGGTGCAGCAGGCCACGGGCCTGCCCGTGGTCGAACCGACCCAGGCCGCCACCGCCATGGCGCTGGGGCGCGTTCAGCTGGGCTGGTAATCAACTGCCGTCTGCATCCATCTTCTTTACCTGCCCACCACGATGACACAGAACGCCGAGAACTTCGCCAGCGCGGTGGCCGCCGCTCACCCTGAGTTGCTGCAACGCCTGCATGCCGCGGTGGGCGACGCAGGTTTGGTGCTTGACCCCGAGGCCCAGGCACCCTACCTGCGCGACTGGCTTGGCAAGTGGCAAGGCCGCGCGCCTGTCGTGGTCCGTCCCCGCGACACCGCGCAGACCGCGGCGGTGATGGCCATCTGCCATGAGACCCATACCCCAGTGGTGACCCAAGGCGGCAACACTGGCATGAGCGGCGGCGCCACGCCGGACGGCAGTGGTGCTCAGCTTGTGTTGAGCACCGCGCGCATGAACACCATCCGCGAGGTGGACCCGTTGAACAACAGCCTCACCGTCGAGGCCGGCGTGCTGCTGGCCCAGGTGCATGCGGCGGCGGCGGAGGCCGGACGTTTTTTCCCCTTGAGCCTGGGGTCCGAGGGCAGTTGCACCATTGGTGGCAACCTCGCCACCAATGCCGGTGGTATCGCCGTGCTGCGCTACGGCAATATGCGGGACTTGGTGCTGGGCGTCGAGGCCGTGTTGCCCGACGGGCGTGTCTGGCACGGCCTGCGCGCGCTGCGCAAGGACAACACCGGCTACGACCTGCGCCATCTCTTCATTGGTTCCGAGGGCACGCTGGGCGTCATCACTGCGGCCGTGCTCAAGCTCTACCCGCAGCCGACAGCACGGGCCACCGCCTGGGTCGGTGCTGGCGACATCCAGTCCCTGGTGTCCTTGCAGGCGCAGCTGCGCTCGCGCTGCGGTGAGCGGCTGGTGGCCTTCGAGATGATGTCTCAGGCCTCTCTGGCCCTGGTGCTGAAGCATGTCACGGCCACGCGGGCTCCTTTGCAGGGTGAGCATGCGTACCACGCGCTGGTGGAATTGGCCGACACGCGCGCCGAGGGCCTGCCTGATTTGCTGGAACAGTCCCTGGGGGCAGCGCTGGAAGAGGGGTTGGTCCAGGATGTCGCGATCTGCGCGAGTACCGCCCAAGCCCATGCACTGTGGAAGCTGCGCGAAGGCATCTCGCAGGCCCAGGTGCGGGCCGGCAAGGCGGTCAAGCACGATATTGCGTTGCCTATCTCCGCCATCGCGGGTTTCGTTGCAGACGCCGATGCGGCGCTGCGCGCGCTGTTGCCGGGCGTGCGCATCGTCAACTTTGGCCACCTGGGCGATGGCAACCTGCACTACAACGTGCTGTTGCCGCTGGACACGCCATACGCCGAGTACGCCGCCCACACCGCAACCCTGAACCGGGAGGTGCATGATCGCGTGCACGCCCTGGGCGGCAGCATCAGCGCCGAGCATGGCATCGGCCAACTGCGCCGCGACGAATTGCCACGCTACAAATCTGCGCTGGAATTTGAATTGATGATGCGCATCAAGCAGGCGCTGGATCCGAACCAGATCATGAACCCGGGGAAGCTGCTCTAGGTCTTCCAGCTCCTCACACCCTTTGCTGGTTGAGGGCGGGTCTCGCCGGGGACCTGCTTGTCTTCAGCGCTTGCCCAAGATGCCGCCCAGCACGCCCCGGATGATCTGACGCCCGACTTCGCGGCCAATGGTGCTGGCTGCGCTCTTGATGAATTGCTCCCCCACGCTGGCGCGAGTGCGTTTGGGGCCGCCTCCCAGCAGGTCGCCCAGACCGCCAAGCAGGCCTGCACTGTCCTTGTCTTGCGCCTGGGCCTGGGCCTGGGCCTGGGCCTGGGCCTGTTGGACTTGCTGGACCTGTTTTTCCTGAGTGCGTTGCGCCAGTTTCTCGAAGGCCGATTCGCGGTCCTGGGCTTTTTCGTAGACGCCCGCGACGAGCGAATTCGCCCGCAGCGACTGGCGTTGCGCTGGGGTGACAGGGCCGATCTGGCTGCCCGGCGGCAGCACCCAGGCCCGCTCCGTCACGCCCGGCCGTCCCTTGTCGTCCAGGAAACTGATCAGGGCCTCGCCGACGCCCAATTCGGTGATGGCGCGGGCCATGTCACCCAACGCGGGGTTGGGCCTCATGGTGTCAGCGGCCGTCTTGACGGCTTTCTGATCGCGCGGGGTGTAGGCGCGCAGCGCATGCTGCACGCGGTTGCCCAATTGGCCCAGGACCGTGTCCGGGATGTCCAGCGGGTTCTGGGTCACGAAATACACGCCCACGCCCTTGCTGCGCACCAGGCGAACGACGAGTTCGATGCGTTCCAGCAAGGCCTTGGGGGCGTCGCTGAAAAGCAGGTGGGCCTCGTCGAAGAAGAAGACGAGCTTGGGTTTGTCCAGGTCGCCGACTTCAGGCAGCTGTTCGAACAGCTCCGACAGCAGCCAGAGCAGGAAGGCCGCATACAGTCGCGGCGCGGTCATCAGCCTGTCGGCCGCCAGGATGTTGACAATCCCCTGGCCGCCTTCGGTTTGCATGAAATCCGCGATGTCCAGCATGGGCTCGCCGAAAAATTTCTCGCCGCCCTGGGCTTCGATCTGCAGCAGGCCGCGCTGGATGGCCCCAATGCTGGCGGCGCTGACGTTGCCGTACTGGGTCTTGAACTGCGCCGCGTTGTCGCCGACGAACTGGCACATCGCGCGCAGGTCCTTCAGGTCGAGCAGCAGCAGGCCCTGGTCGTCGGCGATCTTGAAGACCAACTGCAGCACGCCTTCCTGCGTGTCGTTCAGGTCCAGCATGCGGGCCAGCAGCAGGGGGCCGAGGTCGCTGACCGTGGCGCGCACCGGGTGGCCCTGCTCACCGAAGACGTCCCAGAGCGTGGTGGGGCAGGCGGCAGGCTCGGGGGCTTGCAGGCCGCGTTCTTGCAGCACCGCAGCCAGCTTGGCGGGGATGCTGCCGGGCTGGGACAGGCCGCTCAGGTCGCCTTTGACGTCGGCCATGAAGACAGGGACACCGATGCGGGAAAAACCTTCGGCCAGGGTTTGCAGGGTGACGGTCTTGCCGGTGCCGGTGGCGCCCGTGATGAGGCCGTGGCGGTTGGCCTTGTCGGGCCGCAGCACGCATTCAATGTCACCGTGTCGAGCGATCAGGAGGGGGGAGGTCATGTCAGGGCCAGGGAATACAATCGCAAACTTTTCCTAGCCTACCAAAAAACCCAAGGACCCCAGAAGGACACCTTATGGCTGGACACAGCAAATGGGCCAATATTCAGCATCGCAAAGGCCGCCAGGACGAGAAGCGCGGCAAGATCTGGACCCGCATCATCCGTGAAATCACCGTCGCCGCCCGTGCTGGCGGCGGCGATCCCAGCGCCAACCCGCGCCTGCGCTTGGCCATCGACAAGGCCAAGGCCGCCAACATGCCGGCCGATCGCGTCAAGTACAACATTGACAAGGCCACAGGCAACCAAGAGGGCGTGAACTACGAGGAAATCCGCTACGAAGGCTACGGCATCGGCGGCGCGGCCATCATCGTGGACACCATGACGGACAACCGCGTGCGCACCGTGGCCGAGGTGCGCCATGCCTTCAGCAAGCACGGCGGCAACATGGGCACGGAAGGGTCCGTGGCCTTCCAGTTCAAGCACTGTGGTCAGTTGATCTTCGCGCCCGGCACCAGCGAAGACAAGGTGATGGAAGTCGCCCTGGAAGCGGGGGCCGAAGATGTGATCGCCGACGAGGACGGTGCCATCGAGGTGCTGACCGCGCCGGCTGATTTTGAAGCGGTGAAGAACGCTCTGGAGGCTGCTGGCCTCAAGCCCGAGGTCGCGGGCGTCACCATGCGCGCCGAGAACACCATCGAGCTGTCGGGTGATGACGCGGAAAAGATGCAAAAGCTGCTCGACGTGATCGAGGACCTGGACGATGTTCAGGACGTGTACCACAACGCGTCCTTGTGAATGAAAGTACTCGCTTGAAAGTTCTAGTGATCGGCGGCGGCGGCCGCGAACATGCGCTGGCCTGGAAGCTGGCCGCCTCGCCCAAGGTGCAGGTGGTCTATGTGGCGCCAGGCAATGGTGGCACCGCGAGGGACAAACGCCTCGTGAATCTGCCGCATTTGAGCGCGACGGACGCGAAGGCCTTGTGCGAGTGGGCGCAGCAGGAAAAGATTGGGCTCACGGTGGTGGGGCCTGAAGCGCCGCTGGCCGCGGGCGTGGTGGACGAGTTCCGCGCGCACGGGCTGCGCATCTTCGGCCCGACCCGGGCGGCGGCACAGCTCGAAAGTTCCAAGGCCTTCTCCAAGGCCTTCATGAAGCGCCATGGCATTCCCACGGCCGAGTACGACACCTTCAGCGACCCCGTGGCCGCGCATGCCTACATCGACGAGATGGGCGCGCCCATCGTGGTCAAGGCCGACGGCCTGGCCGCGGGCAAGGGCGTGGTCGTGGCGACCACCCTGGCCGAAGCGCACGAGGCGGTGGACTTCATGCTGCTGGATAACAAGCTCGGCGTGAGCCACAACGAAGGCGGCGCGCGCGTGGTGATTGAGCAGTTCCTCCAGGGCGAGGAAGCCAGCTTCATCGTGCTGTGCGACGGCAAGAACGTGCTGGCGCTGGCCACCAGCCAGGATCACAAGCGCCTGCTCGACGGCGACCAGGGGCCGAACACCGGTGGCATGGGCGCTTATTCGCCCGCGCCGGTGGTCACGCCCGAGGTGCATGCCCGGGCCATGCGCGAGATCATCCTGCCCACCATCAAGGGCATGGAGAAGGACGGCATCCCCTACACGGGCTTCCTTTACGCCGGACTGATGATCGACGCTGACGGCCATCCGAAGACGCTGGAGTTCAACTGCCGCATGGGCGATCCGGAAACCCAGCCCATCATGATGCGCCTCAAGAGCGACCTGCTGGACGTGCTGCTGGCCGCCACCGAGGGCAAGCTGGATCAGATCGAATTGGAATGGGACCGCCGCATCGCCTTGGGTGTGGTGCTGGCTGCCCACGGCTACCCGCTGAATCCGCGCAAGGGTGACTTCATCACCGGCTTGCCCGTGGACACCGAGGAGGGCGTGGTGTTTCATGCGGGGACCACGCAGGAAGGCGAAGGCAAGGAAACAAAAGTGCTTGTGTCCGGCGGACGGGTCCTCTGCGCGACGGCCCTGGGCGGCACGACTCGCCAGGCCCAGATGCGCGCTTACGAGTTGCTGGAGAGCATCCGTTTTGACGGCATGCAGTACCGCAAGGACATTGGCCACCACGCCATTCGCAAAGGCTGAGGGCCCTGGGCCCAACCTTGTTCCATGACTGATTTTCCTCCTCCGCAAGCGGTGCAGTTGCCCGGCAGCGCGGTCGGTCGCTGGGTGCTGCGTCGCCTGGGCTGGCGCGTGCATTGCGACGGTCTGCCCGCGCTGCAAGGCGTGCTGATTGTCTATCCGCACACCAGCAACTGGGACCCGGTTTTCGCCTATGCGGTCAAGTGGGCACTGGGCCTGCGCCTGCGCTACTGGGCCAAGGCCAGTCTGTTTCGCATTCCCTTGCTCGGCACCTGGTTGCGCTCCTTTGGTGGCATTCCGATCGAGCGCGGCAAGGGTGCTCAAGGCATGGTGGGAGACACCGTGGCGCAAATGAAGCAGGCCCAGGAGCGAGGCGAGTATTTCTGGCTGGCGCTGGCGCCCGAGGGCACTCGCAAATACATGCCGGGCTGGCGCAGCGGCTTCTACCGCGTGGCGGTGCAGGCCGGCGTGCCCCTGGGCATGATGGTGCTGAACTACCAAAAGCGCGAGGCGCGGGTGTTGGACTTTCTGCGCCTGACGGGTGATGAATCCGTGGACATGGCGCGCATCGCGGCGGCCTTGGAGCCGCACGCCGTGGCCTACCACCCCCAGGACGCTGCGCCCGTCCGCCTGTTGGACAGCGCCGCGCCGCGCGAGGATGGCAAGCCATGAGCGCGGCTTGCGGCATGAATGCGGAGGCCTCCGCGACCGACATCGAGGCCGTGCGCGGCTATCTGCAAGGCTTGCAGCAGCGCATCACCGAGGCGATCGAGCGTGTCGATGGGCAGGCGGTTTTCCTGGCCGATGCCTGGCGCAAGGAGCCCGGCGAGTCGCTGCAAGGGGAGGGGCTGACCAAGATCCTCGAGGGCGGCGCGGTCTTCGAGCGCGCGGGCTGCGGGTTCTCGCATGTGCGTGGACCAAAGCTGCCGCCCTCGGCCACCCAACATCGACCAGAACTCGCGGGCGCTCCATTCGAGGCCATGGGGGTGTCGCTGGTGTTCCATCCGCGCAACCCCTATGTGCCCACGGTCCACATGAACGTGCGCATGATCGCGGCCACGCCCGCCGGCCGAGAGCCCGTCTGCTGGTTCGGCGGGGGCATGGACCTCACGCCTTATTACGGCTTCGAGGAGGACGCGGTGCATTTCCACCGCAGCTGCCGCGAAGCGCTCGTGCCCTTCGGGCCGGATCTGCATGCGCGCTTCAAGCAGTGGTGCGACGAGTATTTCTTCCTGAAGCACCGCAACGAACAACGCGGTGTGGGCGGCATCTTCTTCGACGATTTTTCTGAGCTGGGCTTCGAGCGGAGCTTCGCGCTCTTGCGCAGCGTGGGCGACGCCTTTCTGGGCGCCTACCTGCCTATCGTCGAGCGGCGCCGCGGCATGATCCATGGCGAACGTGAGCGAGAGTTCCAGCTCTACCGTCGCGGTCGTTACGTCGAATTCAACCTGGTTTGGGACCGTGGCACCCATTTTGGGTTGCAGTCGGGCGGACGCACGGAATCCATCCTCTTGTCCATGCCGCCGCTGGCGAGCTGGTCCTACCAGCAAACCCATGAGCCCGGTTCGCCCGAGGAAGCGCTCTACCGCCACTTCCTGCCGCGCCGGGACTGGTTGAAGGACGCGGTCTGATGGCCCTCAAAGTCGGCGTGTTCGGTGGGGCTTTCGACCCGCCGCATCTGGCGCACCAAGCTTTGGCCGAGGCTGCCTTGACCCAGCTCGGACTGGACGTGCTGCACATCGTGCCTACCGGACAAGCCTGGCACAAGGCACGGAGCCTGAGCGACGCCAGGCACAGGCTCGCGATGTGCCGCCTGGCGTTTGGTGAGCTGGCACAAGGCGCGGCCCGACTGGTGTTCGACGAGCGCGAAATCCAACGCGCCGGCCCCAGCTACACCATTGACTCGCTGCGTGAGTTGCATGCCGAATACCCTGGCGCAGAGTTCTTTCTCGTGCTCGGTCAGGACCAAGCCGAGGCCTTGCCCCATTGGAATGACTGGCAGAGCGTCGTGGCCTTGGCTTGGATCTGCCATGCCGACCGCGACTGGGAGGGGCGCGCGCAGAGCTTTGAGCCGCCGCCGTCGCACGAGTCCCGTTACCGCAAGCTGCACATGCCGCTGATGCGCCACAGTGCCACCGGTGTTCGCGCTGAAGTCGCGGCAAAACCCGATGTTTCCCCGGATTTGCGCTCGCTGGTCAGCCCCGCCATTGCGGGTTATATTGAAACCCACCACCTTTACCAGAAGACTTGATGAAGCCTGAAACCACGATGACCGACAACGCCGTCAAAAAAGACATCCAGAAACTCCAAAGGGCCATCGTCGATGGCTTGGAAGACGTGAAGGCCCAGGACATTCAGGTGTTCAACACCGAGCATTTGTCTCCCTTGTTCGAGCGTGTGGTCGTTGCCTCAGGTACCAGCAACCGGCAGACCAAGGCCCTGGCGGTGAGCGTGCGCGACGCGGTGCGTGAAGCGGGCTTCCCCAAGCCGCGCACCGAGGGAGAAGACAACGGCGAGTGGATCATCGTGGACTGCGGCCAGGCCGTGGTGCATGTGATGCAACCGGCGATACGCCAGTACTACCACCTGGAAGACCTCTGGGGTGATAAGCCCGTGCGCCTGAAACATGGGGCCGAGAAACCCATGGCCCAGGCCGCGCCGAAGAAGACTGAGGAGACTCGCGCCAGCGCCAAGCCCGCCAGCCTGAAGCGTTCCAGTGCGGCCAAGAAGGGCGCGGCCGACGCCTTCCCGTCCAAGGCGCAACTGCAGAAAGCGGCGGCCAAGTCCGCTGGCAAGAAACCCGCTCCCGCCAAGACTGCGGCGGGTAAAACGCCCGCTCGTAAGGCGGCCAAGCCTGCCGCGCCCAAGGTCGTGAAAGTCAATGCGACCAAGCCCGCTGGCAAATCGACGGGGGTGAAGTCCGCGCCCGCGAAAAAGGCCTCCACCGCGAAACCGGCGGCCCAGCGGTCCCAGGCCTCCAAATCACCGACCCCGAAGGCTCCGGCAAAGAAGGTGGTTGCCAAGAAGGCGCCGGCCAGGAAGGTGCCTGCTAAGAAGGCAACGGCCAGCAAGAGCGCGGCCCGCAGGGGCTGATGTCCGCCCATGAGGCTGCTGATCGTCGCGGTCGGCCAGCGTGTGCCTGACTGGGCCCAGACCGCCTGGGACGATTACGCCAAGCGCTTTCCCAACGAGTTGAAGGTCGAGCTCAAGGCCGTGAAGACCGAGCCGCGCGGTTCGCGCACGGTGGATCAACTCATGGCGGCCGAGCGCAGGCGCATCGAAGAGGCTGTGCCCAAGGGCGCGCGCCTCGTTGCCCTGGATGAGCGTGGCACGGCGCTCACTACGGTGGCGCTGGCAGGCAAACTCAAGGACTGGCAACTGCAGGGGGACGACGTCGCCCTGGTCATTGGTGGGCCCGATGGCTTGGAGCCCGCCTTGCGCCAAGCGGCCCATGAACGCATCCGGCTGTCCGACCTGACCCTCCCGCACGCCATGGTGCGTGTGCTGTTGATCGAGCAACTCTACCGCGCTTGGTCGATCAACGCGGGGCACCCCTACCACCGAGAATGAAAGAACGGGCCTGACTGACAACGGGCACGCCACCATCATGGACCTTTGCGCATGGCCGATTTCATTTACCTTGCCTCCCAGAGTCCCCGTCGCCGGCAGCTGCTGGAGCAACTGGGCGTGCGCCATGAGCTGCTGCTGCCTGACGCCGACGAAGACGCCGAGGCGCTGGAAGCGGTGAAGCCGGGCGAGGCCCCCTCCGCTTATGTGCAGCGTGTGACTCAGCTCAAGTTGGACGCGGCCCTTGCCCGACTGCAACGACGTGGCTGGCCACCCGCGCCGGTGTTGTGTTCGGACACCACGGTTGCGCTGGGGCGTCGCATCTATGGCAAGCCCGCCGACGAGGCGGATGCGCGCCGCATCCTGAGTGAGCTGGCCGGTGGCGCGGGTACCACCGCTGCTCAGGCGCAAGGCCGCACGCACCGGGTGTTGACGGCTGTGGCCGTGGGCACGGCACGCAAGCGGCAGTCTGCGCTCAGCGATTCCCGCGTGCGTTTCGCCGCCATGAGCCGAGCCCAGATCGCGGCCTATGTCGCCAGCGGCGAACCCATGGGCAAGGCGGGTGCCTACGCGGTGCAGGGCAGGGCGGCGGCTTACATCGAGCACCTCAGCGGCAGCTACTCTGGCATCATGGGCTTGCCGATGTTCGAAACCGCCCGTTTGTTGCGCGCCTTCGGTTTCGCGCTCTGAACACCACTCCCACCCACATCTCCTTCGCCATGGAAGAAATCCTCATCAACTGGTCGCCCCAGGAAACCCGCGTGGCCGTGGTGGAAAACGCCGCGGTGCAGGAGTTGCATGTCGAGCGCACGGTGGAGCGCGGCTTGGTTGGCAATATCTACCTGGGCAAGGTGTCGCGGGTGCTGCCCGGCATGCAGTCCGCCTTCATCGACATCGGACTGGAACGGGCGGCTTTTTTGCACGTGGCCGACGTTTGGCATCCGCCCGCCGAGGGGGAAACGCTGAGCGCAGCGCGCGCGGCACAGCGGGATACCCCTCAACCCATCGAGAAGCAGGTGTTCGAGGGGCAATCCTTGATGGTCCAAGTCATCAAGGACCCGATCGGCACCAAGGGTGCGCGACTGTCCACGCAGATCAGCATTGCAGGGCGTTTGTTGGTGTTCCTGCCGCAGGACGATCACATCGGCGTGTCACAGAAGATCCCCTTGGCGGAGCGTGACGCGTTGCGGCAGCGTTTACAAAATATCGTGAGCCAAGCCGTGGGTGAGAAGAAGAGCGGCGGCTTCATCCTGCGCACCAATGCCGAGGAAGCGACCGATGCCGAACTTGCCGAAGACATTGCCTACCTGCGCAAGACTTGGGTACGCATCAAGGAAGCCTCGCAGCGCTTGGCGGCAAAATCTCTCCTGCATCTGGATCTGAACCTGCTTCAACGTGTGCTGCGTGATCTGGTTGGGGAGCGCACGGGGAGCATCAAGGTCGATTCACGCGAGCAATTCGAAGCCTTGCGCGCCTTCGGTCAGGAATTCATGCCGGGGGCAGCCACCAAGCTGGAGTTGTACAAGGGTGAGCGCCCCATTTTTGATCTGTATGGCATCGATGAGGAAGTTGCCCGTGCCCTGGGGCGACGTGTGGATCTCAAGAGCGGCGGTTACCTCATCGTCGATCAGACCGAGGCCTTGACGACGATCGATGTGAACACCGGTGGCTTTGTCGGTGCCCGCAACTTCGACGACACCATCTTCAAGACCAATCTGGAGGCTGCCGGGGCCATCGCGCGGCAGCTGCGCCTGCGCAATCTCGGGGGCATCATCATCGCTGACTTCATCGACATGACGCGCGAAGACCATCGCGAGGCCGTGCTGGCGGAGTTTCGCAAGCAACTCGCGCGCGACCGTGTGAAGACCATGCTCGGTGGGTTCTCGCAACTCGGCCTCTTGGAGATGACCCGCAAGCGCACCCGGGAGAGCCTAGCCCACATGCTGTGCGAGCCCTGCCCGCATTGCCAGGGAACAGGGCAGGTGAAGACGACCCGCAGCGTCGCCTATGAGATCCTGCGGGAGATCCTGCGCGAGGCGCGGCAGTTCAATCCGCGTGAGTTCCGTGTGCTCGCGGCGCCCCAGGTGATTGAACTCTTGCTGGACGAGGAGAGCCAGCATTTGGCGGGCTTGAGTGACTTCATCGGCAAGCCGATCTCGCTCCAAAGCGAGACATCAATGTGGCAAGGGCAGTACGACATCGTGCTGTTGTGATGGACAACCTGATGCCGTCGGTGTCCTCATTCGGCGTCGTCATGTAGCCCCAGTTTGTACAGGCGGGCGTACAGGCCATTGCGGTCCAGCAATTCTTTGTGCGTGCCGCTTTCAACGATTCGACCTGCATCCAGTGTGACGATGCGGTCCGCGTGCTGAACGGTCGAGAGCCTGTGGGCAATGACGATGGTGGTGCGGTTCCTCATCAAGCGCTCCAATGCCTCCTGGACGGCGCGTTCGGACTCCGTGTCCAGCGCGGAGGTGGCCTCATCCAGTATGAGGATGGGAGCGTCCTTGTAAATCGCCCTCGCGATGGCCAAACGCTGGCGCTGACCGCCCGACAGCTGGGTGGCGTTGTGGCCGACCGCCGAGTGGATACCGTTCGGCAGGCTTTTGACCAGATCCGCGAGGTTCGCGGCTTCCAGGCTGCTCAGCACTCGGGCCTCGTCGATGTGTCTGTCGCCAAGCGCCACGTTCGCTGCGATGCTGTCATTGAACAACACAACGTGCTGGTGGACAAACGCGTATTGGTTGCGCAGCGCCTGCAGATCCCAGTCCGGCAGGGGCACACCATCGAGCAAGATGCGGCCTTGAGTGGCCTCCATGAACCGAGGCAACAAATTCACCAGCGTGGTCTTGCCCGATCCGGAGGCGCCCACCAAGGCCACTGTCGTTCCCGGCGCAATCGACAGATCCAGACCATCGATGGCTGGCCTGGCCGCGTCTGGGTAGCTCAGACTAACTTGCTCGAAGCGTATCTCGCCGCGTGCTCGGCGCTCTGGCGCGGGTGGGCTATACGCCCCCCCTTTTTCCAGTGGCGTGTCTTCGACCAGGCTGATGGCGCGCTCGAGTGCGGCCAATCCGTTGGTGATGGAACTGGCCACGCCAGAGAGATGCTTCATGGGGGTCAACAGCATCAGCATCGCGGTGATGAACGACACGAAGTCACCAATGGTGGCTTCGCCGCGGATGCTTTGCATCAGTGCGATGCTGATGACCAAGGACAGCGCGACGGCCGCCAGCATTTGGGTCAGGGGAGTGAGCGCGGAAGAGGCGACGCGGGACTTGAACTGAAGGCGCAGCAGCGAGCGTCCCAGTTTTTCAAAGCGTTGTTGTTGAATGGTCTGAGCGCCATGCAGTCGCACATCCCGGTGTGCCAGCACGTTTTCCTCGACCGCGTAGGCCAGTTCTTCCGTGGCCCCCAGGCTGGCGCGCGTGAGTTTGTAGAGCCGCCGCGAGACCGTGCGCACCACCCAGGCGATGGCCGGGAAAAGTAGCCCCACGATGAGGGTCAGCTGCCAGTTCACGTAGAGCAGATAAGCCAGCAAGGCCACGAGCGTCAACACGTCACGGGAGGCGCTGATCAGTGTGGGGACAAGTTGGCGCGTTCCGGAGGTGATCTCGTAAACGATGGTGTTGGTCAACGATGTGGCTGACCGATTGCCGAACAAGGTCAAGCGCGCGTCGAGCATGTGCTTGAACAGATCGCTGCGCAAGCGGAACACGCCATTGCTGGTGATGTTGACGAGCGCCAAAGCCGCGATGTAGCCCGCGACGCCTCGCACGCCGAACAGCACGATGAGCGCCAAGGGCACCAACCAGGGGTTGAAGGTGGTGGTGGCGAAGCCATGATCCAGCAGTGGCTTCATCAGTGCCGGCAATACAGGCTCGCAAGCCGCGACCAGCAAAGTACACAGAACGAGGGCGAACCATGAGCCTTTGTCTTCGCTGAAGTAGGGCCACACTCGACGCAGGCGGGCGAAGACACTGCGCGCGCTGGCGGAAGGTCGTGATGAGGCTTTCATGGGATAGGGCACCGAGCAGTGGAAGCGCTCGCGGTAGCTTGCGCGAGGCGAATGCGAAATCCTTCGAGTCTAACTGAACGCCCCTTAACCTTATGGGGTTGTATGATCACAGACCCGCTTGTCGCGAGTACGTTCTGGTCTTCTTCTTTGGCCCATGCGATTGCGCGGGGTTGTCGGAGCGTCACATCGCAAGGTTTTAGTTGCTGGGCAATACGCATGTTGCATCGTCGGTCTAGGTTTCCCACTTTCTCTCTGTCCGCCATCTGGCTCTTTGCCTTGCTATTGAGTCAGCAAGTGCTCTTTGCGCCTGCGCACGCTCAGTTCCGTGTCGAGGTGGCGGGTGTGGGCTTGACGCAAGTGCCTTTCTCGGTCGCGCCGTTTCGCGGGGAGGCCGCTATTCAGCAGAAGATCAGCGCCATCGTGCTCGCTGACCTCGAGCGCAGCGGACAGTTTCGCAGCGTGGTTCTCAACAAGGCGGATGCTTTGGATGAAACGGCCCGCCCCGATTTGGCGGCCTGGCGTCAGGCTGGTTCGGATGCTTTGGTCGCCGGCAGTGTGACCCGCATGGCCGATGGTCGCTTTGACGTGCGTTTCCGTCTTTGGGATGTGGTCGCGGGCAAGGACCTCGGGGGCCAGAGCTTCTTGGTCAGCGCGGCGGATCTGCGTCTGTCCGCGCACCGAGTGGCCGACTATGTGTATGAGCAGCTCACGGGTGACAAAGGGGTGTTTTCGACCCGCATCGCCTACGTCACCAAGACGGACCAGCGTCACAGCCTGTGGGTGGCGGATGCCGACGGAGAGGCCGCTCAGCCTGCTCTCTCCAGTCCCGAGCCCATCATTTCCCCCACTTGGTCGCCCGATGGTCGGCAGTTGGCCTATGTGTCTTTCGAGTCGCGCCGGCCCGTGGTCTACATCCACGAAGTGTCCACCGGTCGCCGCCGGCTGGTGGCCAGCTTTCGCGGTTCCAACAGCGCGCCCGCATGGTCTCCGGATGGGCGCTTTTTGGCCGTCACTCTGAGCCGCGACGGTGGTTCACAGCTCTATACCTTGGACTTGAACAATCTCGCGGCCGAGCCCTTGCGTTTGACTCGCTCCAACGGCATCGACACCGAGCCCACGTATTCCGCCGATGGGCGCTTCATTTACTTCGTCAGCGACCGCGGGGGCAGTCCGCAGATTTACCGTTTGCCAGCCAAGGGCGGCAACCCTGAGCGAGTGACGTTCACCGGCACCTACAACATTTCCCCCGCGCTGAGTGCTGACGGGCGTTGGCTGGCCTACATTTCTCGCATCAATGGCGAATTCAAGCTGCATGTGATGGAGCTAGCCAGTGGCGCGGTGACGATGCTCACCAACACGGTCTCTGACGAGAACCCAAGCTTTGCGCCGAACAGTCGCTTGTTGCTGTATGCCACCAAGCAAAACGATCGAGAGGCTCTGATGACCACCACGCTCGACGGCGCCATCAAAGCGCGCTTGAGTGGGCAGGGCGGTGACATCCGCGAGCCGGATTGGGGACCCTTCGTGGGTGTCGCCGGTTCGGGTGGGGCCGCCTCGGTCAGTGCCGCTGGCGGTCAAACAAGCGCTCCGCGCTAATTGCGTCGATTCTCCCTGCGAGCGGCTTGAGCCGCATTCAGGAATGCATCCACCCTGCGATGTGATGTCGATCCAGTCCTAACGCAGCCCATAGCCCGCACGTGCGGCTGTGAGAATTTCATACTTATTAACATTTCAGCCCGCTTGTTTCGGGTAAAGTTTCCCCATCTCTGATAGCTGGAGCCCATCATGATCAAACTCAAATACTTGGGAATTGCACTGTTTTCCTTGACGCTGGCGGCTTGTTCGTCGGTCAAGCTCGACCCGCAGACGGGAAGCGATAAGGCGAGCGCTGGTCAAACAAGCGCGACCGTCGCGGACGGTGGTGCGGTGGGCTCGGTCCCCCAGCCCACTGCGACGCCGGAAACCGTGGTGCAGTCCGCGGGGCCCACGGCCGCGTCTTTGCAGTCGGCCGCGATGGCGGCTGGCCGCTTGGTTTATTTCGATTACGACAGCTATGTGATCAAGCCTGAGTTTCAGAAGCTGATCGAGGCCCAAGCACGGTATCTGTCGAGCGATCCCGCCCTGCGTGTTGTCATCGAAGGGCACACGGATGAGCGCGGAGGGCGTGAGTACAACCTGGCCTTGGGGCAGCGCCGCGCCGAAGCCGTCCGTCGCGCGCTGAGCCTGCTCGGCGTGGCCGATACCCAGATCGATGCAGTGAGCTTTGGCGAAGAAAAGCCTGTCTCCGAGGGGAGCAATGAGTCGGCTTGGTCGCAGAACCGTCGCGCCGAAATCAGCTACCGCTGAGCGGAACGCACGGTCCTTTCGCGCGACACAACCCTGAAAACTCAGTGAACTTGCTGAATAAGTCCTCGCGCTTCTTTGTTGCTCTCGATGAGCGAGTGCGTCTCGGCGCTGTTTGCCTCAGTGCCCTTGTCACGCTGAGCACCCCAGCGGCCGCGGCGCTGTTTGGCGACGATGAAGCGCGTGCCGCGATTCTGGAGCTTCGGCAGCGTGTCGATGTGTTGCGGTTGGACCAAGAGCAGCGCGCGACAGCGCAGCAGGAGCAGCTGCGGCGTTTGATCGATGAGAACATCCAGTTGCGCCGAAGCCTGATCGATTTGCAAACGCAAATTGACAATCTGCGGACCGACAATGCCCGCCTGATAGGGCGGGACGAAGTGTCCGCGCGCGCTTTGGTTGACGCTCAGCGTCAGTACAAGGAGGCCTTGGCTGCGTTGGAAGAGCGCGTGCGCGCCTTGGAGCCGGAGCGCGTGAGCGTTGACGGGCGAGAGTTTCTTGCTGAGCGCGCCGAAAGACGCGACTTTGAAACCGGTCTGGGCTTGTTTCGCAAGGGCGATTTCCCGGGCGCACAGAACGCATTTGCCGAGTTCATCAAGCGCTATCCGTCCAGCGGCTACGCACCCTCAGCCTTCTTCTGGCTGGGCAACGCGCAATATGCGACTCAGGACTACAAGGAAGCGATTGAAAATTTCCGCATCCTGCTCAGTCAGTCGCAGGACCATGCGCGTGCACCCGAAGCCGTATTGGCCATCGCCAACTGCCAGGTTGAATTGAAAGACACCAAAGGCGCCCGCAAGACCTTGGAAGAGCTGATCAAGGCCTATCCGAAGTCCGATGCAGCCGCCACGGCCAAGCAGCGCTTGCCACGCTTGAAAGACACTGCACCTGCAGTCTCGTCGACTCAGGGCAACACCAAGAAATAACTCGGTGACCAGGCCGGCGGCACGCAAGCCAACTCTGTGCATGAGTTGGCCGTGGCGCATCTCGGGCATTGGCGTATGAGATGCCTGACGTGATCAACTGATGATGCAAGCAGTGGATATGGAGCCACCAGATTTCGAGCGCCGTTTCGGCGGCTTGGCCCGTCTATACGGCCAGACTGGAGCAGCACGCATCCGCGCCGCGCACGTGGTGGTCGTGGGGGTTGGCGGCGTCGGCTCCTGGGCCGCAGAAGGCTTGGCCCGCAGTGGCGTCGGACGCCTGACGCTGATCGACATGGACCATGTGGCCGAGTCCAACATCAATCGTCAGATCCACGCGCTCGATGGCACGCTAGGGCAAGCCAAGGTGCAAGCCATGCGCGAGCGCATCGCGCAGATCAATCCTGCATGCGAGGTACGTTGCATCGAGGAGTTCGTCGAACCGGCCAACTGGCCTGCTTTGATTGCCCAAGGGCCCTGTGTGGATGCGGTGATCGATGCTTGTGATCAGGTCTTGGCCAAGACAGCCCTGGCAGCCTGGGCACGCGAACACTCGGCGAGTCACCACTACATCACGGTGGGTGCGGCGGGAGGCAAGATGCAAGCGCATCTTGTGGCCGTGGATGATTTGGCCAATGTGACGCACGACCCCTTGCTTGCGCAGTTGCGTTACCGCCTGCGCAAGCACCATGGTGCGCCCCGTGCGCCAGAAAGTTCACGAGGAGCGAAGAAGATTCCGCGCCAAATTGGCGTGGCCTGCGTGTACAGCAGGGAAGCCGTTCAAGGCCCACGTCAGGACGATGAGGCCTGCGATGTCAGCGGCGATGGCAGTCTCAACTGCAGTGGATACGGCTCAATGGTTTCCGTCACCGCAACCTTCGGCCTTTGTGCAGCAGGATGGGTGTTGAACAGGATCGCGACGAACGCGGCATGAACATCATTTGCCGTCGACCTTGGACGGGGTCTCATGGCGAGCGGTTGATGCGCAGCCTCGCCGTTGAGTTGAAAAAAAGAGCCATCAAATTCGAGCCTCGACCAAAAACCCAAAATATTCACGCTATAATCTTTGCTTTGTCGGGGCAGGCGTAACGCGCAGTAAAGCGTCCCGCTGAGTGGGACGTTAGCTCAGTCGGTAGAGCAGCGGACTTTTAATCCGTTGGTCGCAGGTTCGAATCCTGCACGTCCCACCACTGACCGACAAGCGACAATTTGTGAGACCGAATATTCCCCGATAGCTCAGTCGGTAGAGCGCCGGACTGTTAATCCGTAGGTCCCTGGTTCGAGCCCAGGTCGGGGAGCCAAAAGGCCATATGGCCAAAGCAAAGCCCGCTACAGAATCTGTAGCGGGCTTTTGCATTCCGGCTCTGCAAGATGGGCTTGCCATTGGGGTTGATGGTAGAGAGGTTCGAGGCTCGCTTGCTAAGCATGAAAGTGCAGTCCTTGAGAGAATCGGTACTTTGTATCTGATTTCTTTTTCCATGAGCAGTCTTACCTCCGTGCCTTCCCAGAACACCACGCGCCAGCACTTCGCCAGCGACAACTACGCCGGTGTTTGCCCCGAGGCCATGCACTGGTTCTTGGAGGCCAATGCCAGTGGGCATCAACCGGGCTATGGCGATGATGAATGGACGCAACGCGTCTGTGAGCAGCTACGGCAGTTGTTCCAGACCGATTGCGATGTCTACTTTGTGTTCAATGGGACGGCGGCCAACTCGCTGGCGCTGGCATCCCTGTGCCAGAGTTATCACTCGGTCATCTGCACCCCGGTGGCACACATCGAAACCGACGAATGCGGCGGGCCGGAGTTCTTCTCCAACGGCAGCAAGTTGTTGATCGCCGAGAACGAAAGCACTTCGGCCAAATTGGGCAAGCTGACGCCGGATGCCGTCGAGCAACTGGTCACTCGGCGCGCCGACATCCATTACCCCAAGCCCAAAGTGGTGAGCCTTACCCAAGCGACCGAGCTAGGCACGGTCTACTCGGTGGAGGAAGTGCGCGCGATCGCCGCCATCGCGAAGCGCCGCAAGCTCAAGCTCCATATGGACGGCGCGCGCTTCGCGAATGCGGTTGCTGCGCTGGGCTGCGAGCCCGCCGACATCACCTGGCGCGCGGGCGTCGACGTGCTGTGTTTCGGCGGCACCAAGAACGGTCTTCCGGTTGGCGAAGCCGTGGTGTTCTTCGACAAGGCCCTGAGCGAAGACTTTGCCTACCGTGTCAAGCAGTCGGGCCAGCTGGCGTCCAAGATGCGCTTCATCTCCGCACCCTGGATCGGCATGTTGCAAGACGATGTGTGGTTGCGCAACGCGCGCCATGCCAACGCCATGGCGCAACGTCTGTATGGCGCGATCAAAGACTTGGCTGGCGTGCGCGTTCCGCACGCGCCGCAGGTGAACTCGGTGTTCGCCTTCCTGCCGCAGCCCGCGATTCCAGCCCTGCGTGCTCAGGGCTGGAAGTTCTACGACTTCATCGCCGGTGGCGGCTGCCGCCTGATGTGCGCCTGGGACACCACGCCCGAGGCGGTGGATGCCTTCGCGGGCGACATTCGCCGCGCCTGCGCAGCGGCTTGATGGTCGAGCGCGACGTCACCATGCGATTCCCACGGTGGCGTCGCGCCTCAGCTGTCAGAAAGGTGGCCCGCATGCTCGAAGTCACGTGGATCCGCCCCCCGCCCCTCTGGCTCAGTCGTAAAGAAAATGCGGCAGCCACAGCGTGAGTTGCGGCCACAGGTACATCAGCACCATGCAGAGAATCACGATGAGCATGTAAGGCATCATGCCGGCGAAAATCTGATTCAGCGTGACGTGCGGTGGTGACACGCCCTTGAGATAGAAGGCCGACATCGCCACCGGCGGCGACAGGAAGGCCGCCTGCAGGTTCACGAACACGAGCACGCCGAAGAGCAGTGGATCGATCTGGAAATGCGCCAGCAGCGGCAGGAAGATGGGCACGAAGATCACGATGATCTCGGTCCACTCCAGTGGCCAGCCCAAGATGAAGATGATGGCCTGCGACAGCAGCAGAAACTGCAGTGACGACAGGTTCAGGGACATCACCCATTGCTCCACCAGCGCCTGCCCGCCCAGGATGGCGAACACGGCCGAGAACAGCGCGGATCCAACGAACAACCAACACACCATGGCGGTGGTCTTGGCAGTCAGGAACACCGCCTCCTTGATCTTCTTGAAATTCAATGTGCGGGCGTGCCAGGCCATGAGAAAGGCACCGGCCGCGCCGACCGCGGCGGATTCGGTGGCCGTCGTGATGCCGAACAGAATCACCCCGAGCACCACCAGCGTCAGCGTGCCCAGCGGCAACACCGAAGACACCAGCATGCGCAAGATCTCGAACTGCTCTGCATCGAGTGCTCGGTAATACCAGAATAGCAGCGCCAGCGTGAAGGCCACGGTGATCCAGAAACCCGTGTAAAAGGAGGGCGGAACCGTAGCCGCATGCGCGGGGGCGGCGGATTCGCCGAGGGTTTGCAGGCTGTCGCCGTGAGCGCCCTTTGGCGGATCACTGTCTCTTGGACCAGCCATAACCCCTGAAGCCGCTCCTGGCGGTTCTTGCAAGGCATCCTTGGACGTTGCGCTACCTGGAGGCTCCTGCAAACCACCGTCCAAGGACGTCGGTTCTTGTAAGCCGCTTTCGGCGGGGGGCTCTGCTAGATCTGACGAGTCGGCCGATGGCGACTCGGCGGACTGGGCTTGCTGAACCTGTTCCATGGTCTGAGGCTCGGGTACCTCGTTCTGCTGGGTGTAGATGACCATGTACCACCAAACCGTACCCAGAGTCACGGCCGCGAACAGCAGCGGTGTCAGTGCGCTTCCCAGGTTGCGCAGCAACAGCCACCAGCTTGCCTTCACGCCATCGATGCCGGCCGAGAGTGCGCGGCCCGGCGAGATCAGGGCCATCAACAGCGCGGGTAGCAAACGCGGCGAGTAGGTCGCTGCAAGGTGCGCGACCCAGGGCGAAACATCCGCACGCTGCAGCTCGGGCGGTAACTTGGGAGCCACTTTGGGTTGCAGCAAGGCCCAGCCGATGACATAGACCAGGTAGAGGAAGGCGAGAAAGAAGCCTGGGAACATGGCCGCGGCGTAGAGCTTCACCACCGATTGGCCGGCCACGGCCGCGTAAACGATGATCATCACCGACGGGGGGATGAGGATGCCCAGCGTGCCTCCAGCGGTGATCACGCCCGCGGCCAACCGTGTGTCATAACCGGCGTTGAGCATGGGCCGCATGGCGATCACACCCATCAGCACGACCACCGCTCCGACCAAACCACTGGCAATGCCCCAGAAAGTGCAGATGACCAATGTGGCCACCGCCAGAGAACCGGGCACGCGGCGGAACGCCAGCTGCACGGCGTGGAACATGCGATCCACCAGGGCGCCCCGTTCCATGATGTAGCCCATCAGAACGAAGAGTGGGATGGACAGCAGGGTCTCGTTGGTCATCGCGCCGAAGGCGCGCTGCACCATCAGGTCGAAAATGCGGTTGTCGAGCCAGTGCTGTGCCGGGTCGTAGAACGCGATGAAGCCGAAGAACATGCCCAGGCCCATCAGCGTGAATGCCGTGGGAAAGCCCATCAGGATCACGACGATGATCAGACCCAGCATCGTCAAGCCGAGTGCCGCGTTGCTCATGATGCGCTCCCGACGTTTCCCGTGCCGCGCTGGCGCGCGGCTTCGTCGATGGCATGGGCCTTTGCAATGGCTTCTTGCTTGGACTTTTCATCCACGTAAGTGCTGGCCGCGAGCTGTTCCTCCACCACATCCATTTCCTCGGCGTCCTTGAGGCGAGGCGTCCACGTGCCAGTCTTCAGGCAGACGATGCAGCGGATGATTTCAGCGATGCCTTGCAGCAGCACGACCGCACCGGACAGCGGGATGATGAACTTGAAGGGGTAGAGCGGAATCGGGGTGGCATTGAATGTTTGCTCACGCATGGCCAGAGAGTCTTGAAAGTAGCTCCAGCCGGACCAGGTCAGCGCGCAGACGCCTGGCAGGAAAAAAACGACGTAGAGCACGAGGTCCAGCGTGGCCTGGGTGCGCGGCTTCATGCTGCCGTAAAGAAAATCACCCCGCACGTGGGCATCTTGGCAGAGGGCATAGGCTCCGCACATCATGAACAACGTGCCGTACATCATGTTGTTGGCGTCGTAGATCCATGCCGTGGGTGCGTTGAGTGCGTAGCGCTTGAAGACTTCGGCGCACACCACGAGCATGAGCGCGACGATCAGCCAGGCAAAGGTCTTGCCGGTCCAAGTGCTCATGCGGTCCGCGGCGTGCAGCAGGCGCTGTACGTTGGGAAGTGAGGTCATGTCAGAAGGCGAGGGAACGCGGCGAAGAGGGGAGTGAGAGGTTGAAGCACACGCCAGGCGTGTTGAAAAAGCTCCACCATCGGGGGCGACGATGGCGGAGCTGCTTGCTTCGCGAAGATCAGGCCTTCTTGGCGCCGCGACCAAAGTAGCGGTTGTAGGCCATGTTGAAGTCCACCATGTAGTCGTTCTGCCACTGTTTGGTGCGTTGCGCGAAGGCCCTTTGCGAATCGAGCACCTTCTTGAACAGCGGGTTCTCGGCGCTCTTCTTCTCCATGATCTTGTCCCAGGCGTCGAGCTGGGCGCGCAGGATGGCGTCCGGTGTCTTGTAGAACTTCACGCCCTGTTTCTTCAGCTCCTGGTAGTCCTTGGAGTTGCGGTCAATCGCTTTCCAGCTCATGTCGGCGCTGGCGGCTTGCACGGCGTAGTCCACGATGGCACGCAATTCGGGGGGCAGCGTTTCCAACTTGCTTTTGTTGAACAGGATCTCAAACTGCTCACCGCTCTGGTGAAAGCTCTGCAGCATGCAGTTCTTGGCCACGTCGGGGAAACCGAGCACCCGGTCGCTGGAGGCGTTGTTGAATTCGGCGCCGTCGATGAGGCCCCGGTCGAGTGCCGCCACGATCTCGCCGCCTGGCAAGGGGTTCACTGCCGCCCCCATGGCCGTGTATATGTCCACCGCCAGGCCCACGGTGCGGAATTTCATGCCTTTCACGTCCTCCACCTTGGCGATCGGCTTCTTGAACCAACCAAAGGGCTGCGTGGGCATGGGGCCGTAGAGGTAGGACACGACGTCCATGTTGATGGACTTGTAAATCTCGTCCAGCAAGGCCTTGCCGCCCCCGTAGTTGTGCCATGCGAGGACCATATTGGGGTCCATGCCGAAGGCCGGGCCGGACCCCCACAAGGCCAGCGCGGATTGTTTACCGTAGTGGTAGGCGACGACGCCATGACCGGCGTCGAGGGTGCCTTTGTTCACGGCTTCCAGCAACTGGAAGGCCGGCACCACGGAACCCGCAGGCAGCACCTCGATCTTGAGGCGGCCGCCCGCCATGTCGTTGACCTTCTTGGCGAAGTCTTGGGCGTACTCATGGAAAATGTCCTGGGCCGGCCAGGTGCTTTGCAAGCGCAGCGAGGTGGTTTGCGCGTTGCTGATCATCGGCACCGACATGGCGCCGGCGGCCACCGCAGCGCCTTTGAGCAGGCTGCGGCGTCGGGTCGTCTTGCTCTGTGTCATCGCTGTCTCCTTCGTTGTGTGGAATGCCTGGACTCGCCAGACCCCGCATCTTTGACGCGTGCAGAGGTGTGACAAAGAGGGTTTTTACGCACGTCGGCGGGTCATTGCGGGCATGAGCGGGGGTTTTGCATGCACATCGCGCGTTTTTGCTCACGGGTTGGTCCTGACCCTCTGGCCTGCGGCCATGCGCGTGTTTTTGTGACGGAGCTTTCTGGTCGTGGCGGCGCGTGAAGTCCGCTGATCGGGCACACTTGCGGCATGAGCAGCAACCCTAACGCGGCAGATCCCTTGCAGGTGGTTTGCCTCTGCGCCGATTGGTGCAACAACTGTCGTGCTTACCAACCCTTGTTCGAATCTCTCCAGAGTCAGTTCAACGGCGCGGTTCGCTTTGCCTGGATCGATATCGAGGATGAAAGCGAGGTCTTGGGTGAGGTCGACGTGGAAAACTTTCCAACGCTCCTGGTCCTACGCGCGCAGCATCCGCTTTTCTTGGGGCCAGTCACGCCACAGTTAGGTGTCCTGGTTCAACTGGTGCAGACGGCGCTCGACGGGCGCATGCAAGCATTGACCGGTTCCACTGAATGCGCCCTGGCTGTCCGGGTGCATCACCATCTGTCGCAGTTGCAAGCCTGATGAGGCCGCTTGGCGGATCGGTCATGGACGGCTGAACCGCGCTTCCCCGTCTTGAACCCTGCGGTTCATGCCGGCAGGTTATGAGCTAACAGCGAGATATTCGTTGGAATCTCGAGTGGGCACGTCCAGAATGGGCGCCATACCACATCAGGAGATTCCTCATGGCGACGCTACGACTGGGCGACACGGCCCCCGATTTCACTCAGGATTCCAGCATCGGACTCATCAAGTTCCATGAATGGGCAGGTGACTCCTGGGTCATCCTTTTTTCGCACCCGGCTGACTTCACGCCAGTCTGCACCACGGAGTTGGGGCGAACCGCTGCGTTGTCCGGTGAGTTTGCCAAGCGCGGTGTCAAACCGATTGCCATCAGCGTGGACCCCGCCGACAAACACCGGCAGTGGATTCCCGACATCAATGAAACCCAGCACACCACGGTCAACTTTCCGATCCTGGCCGACGCGGATCGCAAGGTGTCCGAGCTGTACGACTTGATCCACCCCAACGCTTCCGTCACGGCCACCGTGCGCAGCGTGTTTTTCATCGATCCGAAGAAAACCATTCGCGCCACGCTCACCTATCCGGCCAGCACGGGACGCAACTTCGACGAACTCTTGCGCGTCATCGATTCACTCCAGTTGACCGACAGCCACAAGGTCGCGACGCCAGCCGATTGGAAAGATGGTGACGATGTGATCATCGTGCCCAGCTTGCAGGATACCGACGAGATCGCACGGCGCTTTCCCAAGGGCTACAAAGCGGTCAAGCCCTACCTGCGTGTCACGCCGCAGCCGAACAAATAAGGGGGCCAAGGGCAGCCGTACGCCAAACGCAGAGAAAGCAGGACCAACGTGACGGAAGCCGTGCGCATTGTCATCGTGCCGGGGTGGCGTGACTCAGGGCCTGGGCACTGGCAGTCCTTATGGGCTCAGCGTTACGCCGATACCGTGCGCGTGCAGCAGGACGATTGGCAGACCCCCGCCCGGGCGGCTTGGGTGGAGCGCATACGGCAAACCATCTTGGCCCAAGTGGACCAAGATGGCAGTGCGCTGCCGGTGGTCGTGGTGGCTCATAGCCTGGGCTGCATCGCGGTCAATCATCTGCCGGAGGATGCGCAAGCACGCATCCGCGGTGCCCTGCTGGTCGCGCCGGCAGACCCGGAGCGCCGCTCCATCCTCAGTGACTTTGCCCCAGTTCCGAGTCGCAAGCTCCCTTACCGGAGCATCGTGGTCGCGAGCAACAACGATCCCTATTGCCCGATTCGCTTGTGTGGCGCCTATGCCCGCAACTGGGGCAGTGAGTTTGTCCGCGTCCCAGAGGCCGGGCACATCAACGTCGAATCGGGCCATGGCGAGTGGCCGCTGGGGGTGGCGCTCCTGCAGTCCTTGGTGGCAAGCGATGGGGGCGAGGGCGGCCTGCGCCGGTGCGAAGCTGCGGCAAGTTTGCCCTCTTAGCCTGGGTTTAGATGCATTGGTTATGAGCTAAAAAGATAATCATCTTTTGAGTTTGAAAGACGGCCTGGGAAAATCCTGCCCACGTCGATTACGGATTTGTGGCCGTGCTGCCACCCCGCAGTTCCATTTGACCCCCATTCCAACCAGAGAGAGATCCATGAACCTGAAAAATGCCTTCACCTTGACCCTGGCGGCCCTGGCGTTGGGGGTGTCCCAACTGGCGAGTGCCCAGCAAGTCACTTTGCTCAACTCCTCCTACGACGTGGCACGCGAGTTCTACAAGGACATTAATCCCGCCTTCAGCGCTTGGTACAAGAAAAAGACGGGCAAGGACGTGAAGGTGGATCAGTCCCATGGCGGTTCCAGCGCGCAAGCGCGCGCGGTGGCCGATGGTCTGGATGCTGACGTCGTCACGTTCAATACCGTGACCGACGTGGAATTCCTGGCGGACAAGGGACTCGTCGCGAAAGACTGGACCCAAAAATTCCCCAATAAAGCCACGCCCACCCTGTCCACCCACATCTTCGTGGTGCGCAAGGGCAATCCCAAGGGCATCAAGGACTGGGATGACCTCATCAAGCCTGGCGTTCAGGTCGTGGTGGTCAATCCCAAGCTGGGTGGTAATGGCCGTCAGACTTATCTGGGGGCCTGGGGTTATGTGAAGAAGAAGGGCGGCACGGACGCACAAGCCGCCGAGTTCGTGGCCAAGCTGTTCAAGAACGCACCGGTGCTGGGCAAAGGTGGGCGCGATGCTTCCGGCATCTTCCTTCAGCGCAACATCGGCGATGTGCTGATCACCTTTGAGTCTGAAGTGATTTCCATCGTCAACGAATTCGGTGCTGGCCAAGTGGAAGCGGTCTATCCCAGCATCAGCGTGGTGGCGGAGAACCCGGTGGCAGTCGTCGAACGCACCGTGGCCAAGAAGGGGACCGCCGATGTGGCCAAGGCCTACTTGGATTTCCTGTACACCGATGAAGCACAGGAGATTGCCGCCAAGCATGCGCTGCGTCCGACCTCGCAGGCTGTGCTGAAGAAGAATGCCGCCACATTCAAGCCGATTCAGTTGTTCACCGTTTCCGAGGTGTTTGGCAGCGCCGCGGAAGCCCAGAAGGTGCACTTCAACGACGGCGGCAAATTCGATCAAATCTACACCGTCAAATAAGCACTGAATGACTGCGCTTGCTGTTCCCGCTGCCGAGCCGAACGGGCGCCCGGCAGTTGTTTCGCGCCGAAAGGCGCGGCGTGTCCTACCTGGTTTCAATTTGACGCTGGGCTACACGCTTCTTTACCTGAGCCTGATCGTCCTGATTCCGCTGTCCGCCTTGTTCTTCAAGTCATTCACGATGACTTGGGATCAGTTCTGGACCGCAGTGGCCTCGCCACGCGTGCTGGCCTCCTACCGATTGACTTTCGGGGCGTCGTTGATTGCCGCCCTGGTCAACCTGGTGTTCGGCCTGCTGGTGGCCTGGGTGCTGGTGCGTTACAAGTTCCCCGGCAAAAAGATCGTGGATGCCCTGGTGGATCTGCCATTCGCCTTGCCGACCGCCGTGGCGGGTATTTCCTTGACGGCCTTGCTGGCCGGCAACGGCTGGATCGGCCAGTACTTTGAGCCTGATGGGATTCTTGGTTTTCTGGGCATCAAGCTGGCCTACAACCCCACCGGGGTGGTGATTGCCTTGATTTTCATCGGTCTGCCGTTCGTGGTGCGCACGGTGCAACCTGTGCTGGAAGACACCGAGAAGGAGTTGGAAGAGGCTGCTACCTGTCTGGGTGCGACTCGCTGGCAGACCTTCCGCTACGTGATCCTGCCCAGCATCCTGCCGGCATTGTTGACGGGTTTCGCGATGGCCTTCGCGCGGGCGGTGGGTGAATACGGGTCCGTGATCTTCATCGCGGGGAACATGCCCATGATTTCCGAGATCACGCCGCTGATCATCATCTCTAAGCTGGAGCAGTACGACTACGCCGGCGCGACCGCCGTGGCTTTGGTGATGCTGCTCATTTCCTTCGTGATGCTGTTGGTCATCAACGGCCTGCAAGCTTGGCAGCGCAAGCGTTCTGGAGCCTGATGCGATGACGAAGTCGATTTCATCTTCTCCGAGTAATTCCGCTGCCTTGGACGTGCGCAAGAAGCGCGTTCTGACCACCGAGACGCCGCTCGTGCGCTGGACGTTGACCTTGGTAGCCCTAGGTTTCATCGCACTTTTCCTGGTGTTGCCGCTGGTGGCGGTCGCGACGGAGGCCTTGCGCAAGGGCTGGGACGCCTACTTTGCGGCCCTGTTGGAGCCGGATGCTTGGTCAGCCATCAAACTCACGCTCATTGCCGCGGGTATCGCCGTGCCCCTGAATCTGGTGTTTGGCGTCGCCGCGGCTTGGGCCATCGCCAAGTACGAATTCCGTGGCAAGGCCTTTCTCACCACCTTGGTGGATTTGCCATTCTCGGTGTCACCCGTGGTGTCGGGCCTGATCTACGTGCTACTTTTTGGCGCGCAAGGCTGGCTGGGGCCCTGGCTGGCCGAGCATGACATCAAGATCATCTTCGCGGTGCCGGGCATCGTGCTGGCCACGGTTTTCGTGACCTTCCCCTTCATCGCGAGGGAGTTGATTCCGCTCATGCAGGCGCAAGGCAACGACGAAGAACAGGCGGCCATCGTGCTGGGTGCGAATGGCTGGCAGACCTTCTGGCATGTGACACTGCCCAACATCAAGTGGGGCTTGTTGTACGGCGTGATTCTCTGCAACGCGCGCGCGATGGGGGAGTTCGGCGCAGTGTCGGTGGTGTCGGGTCACATCCGTGGTCAGACCAACACGATCCCGCTGCATGTGGAGATTCTCTATAACGAGTACCAATCTGCGGCTGCCTTTGCCGTGGCCTCCCTTTTGGCCGTGCTGGCTGTGGTGACCTTGGTTCTCAAGACCTTTGCCGAGTGGAAGCACGAGCGAGACCGCGCGGCCGCGGACAACGCTCCGCCCGAGAATCCCGGCACGGCCGCCGCCAATTCCTTACCGGCAGCCTCTTCAGCCGCCTGAGAAAGCAGTTTTCCCATGAGCATTGAAATCCGCAAGGTCAACAAACATTTTGGCGACTTCCGTGCCTTGCACGATGTCGATCTGGACATCGCCTCGGGCGAGCTGCTCGCCTTGCTCGGCCCCTCGGGTTGCGGAAAGACGACGCTGCTGCGCATCATCGCGGGTCTGGAGACTGCGGACAGCGGCAGCATCTTTTTTTCCGGCGAGGACACCACGGACAAGCATGTGCGTGATCGTCACATCGGCTTTGTCTTTCAGCATTACGCCTTGTTCCGACACATGACCGTGGCCGACAACGTGGCGTTTGGCCTGCGCATGAAGCCCCGTGCCGAACGCCCCAGCGAAAAGCAGATCAAGGCGAAGGTCATGGATCTGCTCAAGCTGGTGCAGCTGGATTGGCTGGCCGATCGTTATCCGTCCCAGCTGTCGGGTGGACAGCGTCAGCGCATCGCGCTTGCGCGGGCCCTGGCCGTGGAGCCCAAGGTGCTGCTGCTGGACGAACCCTTTGGAGCGCTGGACGCGAAGGTGCGCAAGGAATTGCGCCGCTGGCTACGCCGTTTGCACGACGAACTGCACGTGACCAGCATTTTCGTCACGCATGACCAGGAAGAAGCGCTCGAAGTGGCCGACCGCGTGGTGTTGATGAACCGGGGTGTCGTGGAGCAGGTGGGGTCCCCGCAAGATGTCTGGGAGCACCCCGCAAGTCCTTTCGTGTACGGTTTCCTTGGGGATGTGAATCTCTTCCACGGACGTGCCCATGAGGGCACGCTGCACCTGGACGGCATTTCCAGCGACATCACGATTGCCGCACCTGAGCATGTCGATGCGCGAGATGCCCAGGCGTTCGCTTACGTGCGCCCTCACGAATTCGATGTACGCCGCTGGTCCAGCGGTGCGCCGGGCATCGCGGCGCGCTTGTCACGCGCCATCGTGGTCGGACCGATTGCCCGCCTGGAACTTTTGCCCGAGGAAAGCACTCCATCCCTGCGGCAAGCGGTGATCGAAGTGCAAATCCCTGCATCACAATACCGCGAGCTTGGACTGACGGAGGGTGAGTTGCTGGCGGTGACGCCGCGCAAAGCCCGCGTCTTCGTGGAAGGAAAACCGGATCTTGCTGCCTCGACAACTACTTGACATTCTGACGGCGCTGCGGCGCATTCTTTTTCTGATTTCCCTGGCCTGCTTGGGGCTCTTGGCCTTCGGGCTCTACTTGCAACACGTTGTGGGACTTGAGCCTTGCCCGATGTGCATCGTTCAGCGATACGCGCTGGTGTTGGTGGCCATCTTCGCGGGCGCAACCGCCCTGTTCAAGGGCCGATCCTGGCATGTGACGGGTGCGCTTTTGGTGTTGCTGTTCTCCGCATTCGGAGCTTTTGTCGCCGCGCGCCAGAGCTGGCTTCAATGGCATCCGCCGGAGATCCTCAGTTGTGGCCGCGATTTCTACGGAATGATCGAAGCCTTTCCTCTCCAGCGTGTCGTGCCGATGATCTTTCGCGGGTCTGGTGACTGCGCCGCCATCGATTGGACCTTCCTGGGCCTGAGCATTGCGAATTGGTCTTTCGTCTGCTTCTTGCTCATCACCCTGGCAACCCTGCTCGCAGTGATACGCCCCAAAACAATGCGCGCATAACAAGCTGCTACACCCGTTGCTTGCGATCAGCCGCTCGAGTTCAACGCGAGCGGCTTTTCCTTTTGGTGCCCCGGGAAAATACCACTCATCGCGTTTGCCGGCTGTTCGCGCCTCTTGTTACAGTGTGCGAAACGTAGAAAAAGAAGCGCTACTCGCACATACCCCTTACCTGGTAAGGGTTCAGTAAGGTCTGAATGCCGTTGAGGAGTTTCCCCGTGTTTCGATTCGCCACCATGAGCTTGGGTAAACGCCTGGGTTCCTTGATCGTCAGCGCCATCCTGGGTTTGATCCTCTTATTGACCTTTTCCATGGTGTCCGAACGCAGCCTGTTGCTGCAAGAGCGCAAAGATGCCGTTCGGCAAGCGACCGAGGTGGCGTATGGTCTGATGGCGCATTTCCACGATCAGGCCGTTAAGGGCCAGATGTCGATGGATGAAGCCAAGCAGCGCGCCTTGTCGGCGGTCAAGGCCTTGCGCTACAGCGGCTCGGAGTACTTCTGGATCAATGACATGCATCCCAGGATGGTGATGCACCCCATTCGCCCGGAACTGGATGGCAAGGACCTGACCGAGAACAAAGACCCGAACGGCAAGCATCTCTTTGTGGAGATGGTCAAAGTCGTCAAGGCTCAGGGCGCGGGGGACGTGGACTATATGTGGCCGAAGCCAGGGCACTCGACACCGGTTCAGAAGGTCTCTCACGTGAAGGGCTTCGAACCTTGGGGGTGGATGGTTGGCTCGGGGGTCTATATCGACACGGTGGATGAGTCCATCCGGCAGCGGGTGATTCAATCTAGCCTAGGCGCACTGGTCTTGGCTCTACTGATGCTTGGTTTCGGTTTGCTGATCGTCCGTAGCATCGTCCGGCAGCTTGGCGGCGAGCCCGCCGAAGTCAGCCAGATCATGCACAGCATGTCGCAGGGCGACTTGAGCGTGGATGTCCGATTGAAGCCGGGCGATCAGCAAAGCCTCATGCACGGCATCAAGGCCTTGCGTGATGCCATGGCGGCCACCGTTGATCGTGTGCGCCGTGGCAGTGAAACCGTGTCGGCCACGAGTGCGGAGATCGCGCAAGGCAACCAGGACTTGAGCTCTCGCACCGAGAGCCAAGCCAGTGCCCTGGAGCAGACGGCGGCGTCGATGGAAGAACTGGGTAGCACGGTGAAGCAGAATGCAGCGAATGCCATGCAGGCCAATCAGCTCGCTCAAAGCGCGAGCAGTGTGGCGATTCAAGGTGGCGAGGTTGTGACCGAGGTCGTTAAGACCATGAAGGGAATCAGTGAATCCTCCCGCAAGATCGTCGACATCATCAACGTGATCGATGGCATCGCCTTCCAGACGAACATCCTGGCCTTGAACGCTGCGGTTGAGGCCGCTCGGGCGGGCGAGCAGGGACGAGGCTTCGCCGTGGTGGCCAGCGAAGTTCGCACATTGGCTGGCCGTAGCGCCGCCGCAGCCAAGGAGATCAAGACGCTGATCACCGCCAGTGTGGAGCAGGTGGGACAAGGCGCCGCCTTGGTGGACCGTGCAGGCAACACCATGGAGCAGGTGGTGAGCAGCATCAGGCTGGTGTCCGACATCGTCGCCGAGATCAGCACGGCAAGCAGCGAGCAGAGTTCGGGCGTGATCCAAGTCGGCGAGGCTGTGACCAATATGGACCAGGCCACTCAGCAGAACGCGGCCCTGGTGGAACAATTGGCAGCAGCGACCAGCAATCTTCGTGCGCAGGCGGAAGCGCTGGTGTCCGCTGTTGCCGTGTTTCAGCTGGCTCCGGGCATGCATGCCGCGAGCCCATATGCGGGTGACCGGCCGCTTGCCATCGGGCAACTTGCCCCGGCGCTGGCGCTTCCCCGTTGAATTTCTCTCCGGGGCGCGACTGTTACCGTGTTTCAGGTAGGCAGCACGAGTGTTCTAAGATAGTCTCTCGCCTTGCTTTTCCTCGGCCTGTTTGCCGAGGATTGTTACAAAAAGCGCGATCATGAACACGGAAACCTCTGCCAATTTCACGACCGATCTGCTGCGTCGCCTCGAGCAGCTCAACACCATCGGCACGGCGCTTTCGCGCGAGCATGACACCACCCGTCTGCTGGAAAGCATCTTGCTTGCCGCCAAGGAAATCACCAATGCCGATGGTGGGACCCTCTACCGCGTGACCGACGATGAGCGCGCCTTGCGCTTTGAGATCATGCGAACCGACTCGCTCAACATTGCTATGGGCGGCACGACGGGCAAGAAAATCGAACTGCCCTTGGTGCAGTTGTTCGATGCTGAGGGGCGGCTCAATGATCGAGCCGTGGCGGCTTATGCCGCCAACCATGAAAGCACGGTGAACATTCCGGACGCCTACGACAACACCAAATTCGACTTCACCGGAACACGTTCCTTCGACCAGCGCACGGGCTATCGCTCGCAATCCATGCTGGCCGTGCCCATGAAGAACCACGAGGATCGGGTGATCGGTGTGCTTCAGCTGCTGAACGCCCGAAAGCCTGGCAGTGCGGAAGTCACGGCCTTCCTGCCCGCGGACCAAAGCTTGGTCGAATCGCTGGCCTCGCAGGCGGCCATCGCTCTGACCAACCGCCAACTGATCGCGCAGCTCGAGGAGCTGTTCGAGGCCCTGATCACCATGATCAACGAGGCCATTGACGAGAAATCGGAGTACACGGGCGGGCATTGCCAGCGCGTGCCTGAATTGACCATGCTGTTGGCCGATGCGGCCGCGGCCACGACCGCCGGGCCCTTGGCCGAGTTCTCGATGAACGACAAGGATCGCTACGAACTGAAGATCGCCGGCCTATTGCACGACTGCGGCAAGATCACGACGCCCGTGCATGTCGTGGACAAAGCCACCAAGCTGGAAACCATCTACGATCGCATCGGACTGGTGGACACCCGTTTCGAGGTGCTCAAGCGGGATGCCGAAATCGCGGCGTTGCGCGAGCAGCTGGCCTTGCGACCGCAGGTTGACGCAGGGGCCGAAGCCCGGGTCGGCGAGAAGTTGATTGAGAAGCTGAACCACCTGGATGCCGACCGCGACTTCCTGCGCAGGGCCAACAAGGGCGGGGAGGCCATGCGGGAAGACGACATTCAACGTGTGCGTCACATGGCCACGCACTACCGCTGGCGCGCGCCGGGGGACCTCGCTGGGCAGGACAGCGACTTCCTAAGCACCAACGAGGTCGAGAACCTCACCATTGCGCGTGGTACGTTGACGCACCCTGAGCGCGAAATTATCAACCACCACATCGTCGCCACGATCAATATGCTGGAGCAATTGCCCTGGCCGCGGCACCTGCGCAACGTGCCGGAGTACGCGGGTGGTCACCACGAGCGCATGGATGGCAAGGGTTACCCCAAGGGGCTCACGCGCGAGCAAATGTCGGTGCAGGCGCGTGTGATGGGCATCGCCGATATCTTCGAAGCTCTGACCGCCAGCGATCGCCCTTACAAGCCGCCGATGAAACTCTCTCAGGCCTTGTCCATCATGGCGAACATGAAGAAGGGGGGGCACATCGATCCCGATCTGTTCGAGATTTTCGTGCGCGAGCAGGTCTATCTGCGGTACGCCGAGCGCTTCCTAGCGCCCGAGCAGATTGACGAAGTCAATCAGGCAGCCGTTTTAGCCTGACAAAAGCCGGATCCGCGCTGATCCGTGCAGCGCCTTCACAGCGGCCAAAGCTTGAATTCATAATGAATCCAAGGGCATCCCCTCGGGGGGATGTTCCGGGTTCGGGGTGCAGCTCCATCGCCGAGCCTCGAAAGAATTCCGGCTTGCATCAACCGCGCGAGGTGCATCATGCAGATCAGGGTTCGGCTGCCGTTCACGATTGCGGCGCTCATTGTCTCCCTGCTGGGGGCCAGTTTTCTCGGAATCTACCGACTGAATCAATCCTTGCAGGTCTATGACGTTCAGGTGGCGCAGGTCCATCAGCATGAGCGCTTGGTCATGGGCATGCTGGTCAGCTTCAAGACCCAGGTGCAGGAGTGGAAGAACGTGCTGTTGCGCGGCACGGAGCCCCAACTGCTGGACCGTCATTGGACTGGCTTTGAAAAGACCGAGCAGGAGGTCGGCGCTGCGGGACGCACGCTGACCGGCACCTTGCCCGCAGGGGAGGCGCGTCGACTGGTGGAGCAGTTCCTGGCGGAACACCGCAAGATGGGGGAAGGCTATCGCCGAGGTCTCGAGGCTTACAAAACCTCGGGCTTTCTGGCTCCCGTGGGTGACAAATCCGTCAGTGGCATGGACAGAGCGCCCGCCCGCCTTCTGGATGAAGCCGCGCAGCAGATCGCCAAAGACGCGCAGGCGTTGGCCCTCGCGGCGCATGAGCAGGGGCGCCAAGCGGTGATGATCAGTCTGTCCATCATGCTGATCGTTTGCCTGGTCAGCGTGGTCTTGTCGATCTGGCTGACGCGCTCACTGATCCGCCCCATTCGCGAAGCGGTCGCCCATACCGAGGAAATCGCCCGTGGCAATCTGGGGCAGGAAATTCATGCGTCGGGCCGGGATGAGCTTGCGGATCTCTTGCGCTCACTCAACACCATGCGTACTGCCTTGATTGACGTGGTGACCAAGGTACGCCATAGCTCCGATTCCGTGTCCATGGCCAGCACCGAGATTGCTCAGGGCAATCAGGATTTGTCGGCCCGCACCGAACGCCAAGCCAGCGCATTGCAGCAGACTGCCGCCTCGATGGAGGAGTTGTCGTCGACCGTTCGGCAAAACGCCGACAACGCCCAGCAAGCCGACCAGCTCGCGCGCGACGCCAGCAGCGTCGCCGAGCACGGGGGCGAAGCCGTGGGGCAAGTGGTTCACACGATGAAAGGCATCAACGACAGCTCGCACCAAATTTCTGAAATCATTGGCGTCATCGACGGCATCGCTTTTCAGACCAATATCCTGGCCTTGAACGCCGCCGTGGAAGCCGCGCGAGCTGGCGAACAAGGGCGTGGTTTCGCGGTGGTCGCCGGCGAGGTGCGCGCGCTCGCCCAGCGTTCGGCCGACGCGGCCAAGCAGATCAAAACCCTGATTGGCGTCAGCGTGCAGCGTGTTCAACAAGGCAGCGTGCAGGCCGACCAAGCGGGTGGAACCATGGGAGAGGTCGTTGCCAGCATCCGGCGTGTTACCGCCATCATGGGAGAGATCAGCGCGGCGAGCAGCGAGCAGAGTTCAGGCGTCTCGCAGATCGGTGATGCCGTGGTTCAGATGGACCAGGCCACCCAGCAAAATGCGGCCTTGGTGGAGCAGATGGCGGCCGCAGCCAGCAGTCTGCGCATGCAGGCTCAGGAACTCGTTCAGGCTGTGGCTGTCTTCCGCTTGGCTCATGCCGGCGCTGGAGAGCGGCAAGAGCTAACTCAGCCGCTGGCGCTGATGGCCGCCTGAAGCAGTACTCAATCTGAACTGAATCAATCGCGCAGCGGCGCCCGACCACGCGACACCTCCAGCCACGGTCGGATGACCGTAATGCGTCACTTCAGGTCAGCTTCTTCACCAAGACCTGGCTGCGGCGGTCCCAGTTGTAGAGTCGGCGTCGGGCCTCGGGCAGCCAGTCTGGATCAACCTGCTGGAAGCCACGCTTGATGAACCAGTGCATGGTGCGCGTGGTGAGCACGAAGATGCTCTTGAGCCCCATGGCTCGGGCTCGCTGTTCGACGCGCTTGAGCACTTTTTCCCCATCGCCCTGGCCCTGGGATTCGCTGGAGACCGTCAAGGCCGCCATCTCGGCCGTGTGCGCCTCGGGGTAGGGATAGAGGGCTGCGCAGGCGAAGATCACCCCATCGTGTTCGATGATGGTGTAGTTGCCGATGTCGCGCTCGATCTCCGTGCGGCTGCGCTTGACCAGCGTCCCGTCCTTTTCATACGGTTCGATCAGGCGCAGGATGCCGCCCACATCATCCGCCGTGGCTTCGCGCAGTTCCTCCAGCTTCTCGTCCACGATCATGGTGCCGATGCCGTCGTGCACGTAGATCTCCAGCAGCAGGGAGCCATCGACCGCGTAGGGAATGATGTGGCTGCGTTCCACGCCGCCCTTGCAGGCGCGAATGCAATGCTGCAGGTAGAAGGCGGCGTCGCTGGGTTGTTCCGGCGGCGGCAATTCGGCCAGCAGTTTTTCAGCGGCGGCCAGGGGCAGCTCGGTGTCGATGGGGTTGTCTTCAGACTCCGGTTCGTTCGGTCGCAGGCGCAGGCCCGGAATCTCGGTGATGAAGATCAGCTTGTCGGCGTGCAAGGCCGTGGCCACCGAAGTTGCCACGTCCTCCATGGTCAGGTTGAAAGCCTCGCCCGTCGGTGAAAAACCGAAGGGCGAGAGCAGGGCCACGGCCCCCATGTCCAGGGTGTGCTGGATGGCGGCGACGTCGACCTTACGCACCAAGCCCGAACTCTGGAAATCCACGCCGTCCACGATGCCGACCGGCCGCGCGGTGATGAAATTGCCCGATAGCACACGCACCGTGGCGCCTGCCATCGGCGTGTTGGGCAAGCCTTGGCTGAAAGCGGCCTCAATCTGGTAGCGCAGCTGGCCCGCGGCCTCCTGCGCGCAATCCAGCGCGACTTCGTCCGTGATGCGCATGCCGCGGGAATACAGCGCGGCATGGCCCTTGGCCTTGAGTTGATCGTTCACCTGGGGGCGAAAGCCGTGCACCAGCACGATCTTCACGCCCATGCTCTGAATCAGGGCCAAGTCCTGAGCCAGGTTCGGCAATTTGCCCGCCGCGATGGCCTCGCCGCAAACGCCCACGACAAAGGTCTGGTTGCGGAATTTATGGATGTAGGGCGCGACCGAACGGAACCAGGGCACGAAGGTGAAGTTGAAGACGGCTGACATGCGTGGGCGCGAGGAAGAATGGACGGTGGAACGGCGTGCGGGCAGGGATAATCGCGGATTCTCCACGAAGTTTTCCCTTGAGTTCCTCCACGCTGAAAATCGAGTTTCCCGAGTCGCTGCCGGTGTCGGCCAAACGCGACGAGATCGCCGCCGCACTGCAGGCCCACCAGGTCATCATCGTCTGTGGCGAGACGGGCTCGGGCAAGACCACGCAACTGCCCAAGATCGCGCTGAGCCTTGGGCGCGGCAAGCTCAACTACCCTGCCGGCCAGCGCGGGCGGCTGATCGGCCATACCCAGCCGCGCCGCATCGCGGCATCCAGCGTGGCCAAACGCATTGCGGAGGAGCTGCAGACGCCGCTGGGCGAGGTGGTGGGCTACAAGGTGCGCTTCAACGACCGACTGGGCAAGGACGCCTCGGTCAAGCTGATGACGGACGGCATCTTGCTGGCGGAAACCCAGACCGATCCGCTGCTGAATGCTTACGACACCCTGATCATCGACGAGGCCCACGAACGCTCGCTCAACATCGATTTCCTGCTGGGCTACCTGCGGCAGATCCTGCCGCGCAGGCCCGACCTCAAGGTGATCGTGACGTCGGCCACGATCGATGCGGACCGGTTTGCAAGGCACTTTGCCTCGGCACCGAAAAACCGTTCGACCCCGGGTCGTTCAAGGTCGGGGGACCTCCCTGCGAGGGCCGGCGAAACTCATGAAGAGGGTGAAAGTTCGGCTCCCGTTCCTGCTCCGATCATCTATGTGTCCGGTCGGACCTATCCCGTAGAGATGCGCTACCGGCCCTTCGAGGAGTCGCGTGAATTTGACGTGAACGACGCGATCACCGATGCGGTGGACGAACTGTGGCAAGGCCACGCGGCTGGCGACATCCTCGTCTTCTTTCCCGGCGAGCGCGAGATTCGCGAAGCGGCGGACCACCTGCGCAAGCACCTGAGCCACGACCCCATCAAGCGCAGCGCCGAGGTGCTGCCGCTGTTCGCCCGGCTCAGCCAAGCCGAGCAGGATAAGGTGTTCGATGGCCACACGGGGCGCCGCATCGTGCTGGCCACCAACGTGGCCGAGACCTCGCTCACCGTGCCTGGCATACGTTACGTCATCGACACCGGCACGGCACGCGTCAAGCGCTACAGTTTCAGGAGCAAGGTCGAGCAGCTGCTGGTCGAGCCCGTCAGCCAAGCGGCCGCCAACCAGCGCGCTGGCCGTTGCGGACGGGTGGCCAACGGCATCTGCATCCGTCTCTATGACGAGCAGGACTTCAACGGTCGCGAGCGTTTCACAACGCCCGAGATCCTGCGGTCTTCGCTGGCGGGGGTCATCCTGCGCATGAAGTCCCTGCATCTGGGCTCGGTGGAGGATTTTCCCTTCCTTGAGGCGCCATCGGGCCGCGCCATTGCCGATGGCTACCAGTTGCTCGCTGAGTTGGGGGCAGTGGACGAGGCGAACGAACTCACGCCTTTGGGCCGCGAGCTGGCCAAGCTGCCGCTGGACCCGCGCGTCGGTCGCATGATTCTGGAAGCGCGGGACCGCCAGGCGCTGGAGGAGGTGCTGGTGATTGCCAGCGCCCTCAGCGTGCAGGACGTGCGCGACCGACCGTTGGAAGCGCAAGCCCAGGCCGACCAGGCGCACGCCAAGTTCGACGATGACAAGAGCGAATTCACCGGCTACCTCAAGCTCTGGAAATGGCTGCACGAGGCGCGCGGTGGCAAGCCGGACGTCGGACCGGCGGGTGCCGTGGCCGAACACAAGCTCAGCAACCGACAGTACGAGGCGCTGCTGCGCCAAAACTTCGTGAATGTGCGCCGCGTGCGCGAGTGGCGCGATATCCACAGCCAGTTGCTGACGGTGGTGACCGAGCATCAATGGCGTCTGAATCAGTCGGCCGCGACCTACGAGCAGATCCACCTGTCCATGCTGGCCGGTCTGCTGGGCAACGTGGGGTGCAAGCACGAGACGGAGGACATCTACCTCGGCGCGCGTGGCGTCAAGTTCCATCGCCATCCTGGCGCGCACCTTTCCAAGAAGCCAGGTCGCTGGATTGTCTGTGCCGAGCTGGTCGAGACCACCCGGCTCTTTGGCCGCGGCATCGCCGCCATCGAGCCGCAGTGGCTAGAGCAGGTCGCGGGGCACTTGCTCAAGAAGCAGTTGCTTGATCCGCATTGGGAAAAGAAAGCCGCGGAAGTGGTCGCGCTGGAGCGTGCGACGCTGTATGGCCTGCTCATCTACAGCGGGCGGCGCGTCAATTTCGGGCGGGTCGATCCCGTGGCTGCACGCGAAGTCTTCATCCGCGAGGCGCTGGTCGCCGGCGAATGGGATGCCCAGCTGCCATTCTTGGCCGCCAACCGCAGGCTCATCCGCGAGGTGGAGGAGCTGGAGCACAAATCCCGACGGCAGGACGTGCTGGTGGACGAAGAGCTGATCTACGCCTTCTACGACCAGCATCTGCCGGCCGACATTTGCAGCGGTTTCGAGTGCGAGCGCTGGTACCGTGAAGCAAGCCGCAACCAACCCGACCTGCTGCGCCTGAGCCGCGAGGAGTTGATGCGCCACGAGGCGGCGGGGGTCACCAGCAGCGCCTTTCCCAAGACCTTGCGCCTGGGGGGCGTGGATTGCGCGGCCAGTTACCTGCACGAGCCCGGAGACCTGCGCGACGGGCTGACGGTCACGGTGCCGCTGTTCGTGCTGAACCAAGTCAGCGAAGAACGTTGCGAGTGGCTGGCGCCAGGCATGCTCAGGGAGAAGATCCAAGCCTTGCTCAAGAGCCTGCCGCAGAAGCCGCGCAGCCGCTTCGTGCCCTTGCCCGAGTCGGCCGCCCGCCTGGCCGAGGAACTGGGGCAGCCAGAGAACTTTGGACGAGGCAGCCTCACCGATGCCCTGCTCAAACGGGTGCGCGACTTGACCAGCCTGGATGTGAAGCGCGCGGATTTCAAGCTCGACATGCTCAGCCCCCACTTGTTCATGAACCTGCGGGTCGTGGACGAGCATGGCCGTCAATTGGGCCAGGGCCGCAACCTCGGCGCCCTCAAGGCCGAACTGGGCGCGCAGGCCCGCGGCGCCTTCCAGGCGCTGGCGGCGCTCAAGGTGGCGGCATCGGCTCCGATGGCGTCGGATGCCCCGGCGCAACGCGCTGGGTCGAGTGTTGGACCGGGGCAGGCCGCCGCGGGCAAGGGGCTTGAGCCAGGCCAGGCTCCTGCTTCAAGCAAGAACACCACCCGCTTGCCTCGGGCCGCGGCATCCAGCAGCCCTGCGGCCGACGCGGCCCAGCGTTATCTGGCCTGGACGTTTGGCGAGTTGCCTGAGCTGATGGAAATCAGAAAAGGCGGGCAGACGCTGATCGGCTTCCCGGCCTTGGTGGACGTGAGCGACGCCGTGATGCTCGAGGTGTTCGATGAACCCGAGGTGGCCGCCGCCAAGCACCGCGCGGGGCTGCGGCGCCTCTTTGCCCTGCAAATCCGCGACGCACTCAAGTACCTGGAGAAGAACATCCCGGATTTGCAGAAGATGGCCGTGGCTTATCTGTCGTTGGGCACGTTGGAGGAACTGCGTGCGCAGATCTTGGATGTCGCGCTGGACCGCGCCTTTCTGCTGGAGCCCTTGCCGGCGAACGAGGTCGAGTTCAAGCGTCGCTTGGACGAAGGGCGCGGCCGCTTGACCTTGATCGCCAACGAGGTGGCGCGCCTGGCCGCGACCATTTTGAGCGAGTACGCGGTCGCGTTGCGCAAGATCAAGGACAACAAGAATGCGACCGATGTGGTTGCGGACTGTACGCAGCAACTGCAGCGCCTCTTACCCAAACGCTTTCTGGCGGGCACCCCCTGGCCAGCCCTGCAGCACTACGCGCGCTACCTCAAGGCCATCACCTTGCGGCTGGACAAATGGCGCGCCGACCCCGCCCGGGACGCAGCGCGCCTGGCCGAGCTCAAGCCCCAGGAGCAGCGCTACCTGCGCTTGTTGGCTGAGCGCAAGGGCGCGAGCGACGCGCGCTTGGAGGAACTGCGCTGGCTGCTCGAGGAGTTGCGCGTGAGTTTCTTCGCGCAGGAGCTGCGCACGCCACAGCCCGTCAGCATCAAGCGCATCGAGAAGGTGTGGCAGCAATTGAACGGTTAGGCTGAAGGGCCAGGCTGAAGAGTCTGGGCTGAACCTTCGACGCTGAATGTTCGAGGCGGTCGCGCATCTTCGAGAGTACGATCAGCTTGAGCCTGACGATGCGCCACGTCGCGCAACATCATCTGCCGCTTCATGGCTTTCCCTAGCTGACCATCTTTGCACTCAAGTCGAGCCACCGAAGGACGATGAGACAGAGTGGGGCCGTTGGGTGCATCTCTCTGTCGTCGTGCAATCCGTTCGTGATGATGGATTTCCACCACAGCTTGTTCATGTCCGGCCGAAATGGCGCGGATCATGAAGGAGAATGACAACGTTGTTGAGGAATGTCAGGACAGGAGGCTGGTAACAGCGCAGGAAGTGATCAAGACCGGAGTGTCGGACTCCACCACGGTTGAAAGAGTCATTAGGGAATGTGAAAGTTGAAGGGAAAGAGAGAGCGCCAGCAGAGCGCTTCCCTTCAAGCGCCCGACGAGGCGTGCAGAGGAGTCCATTTTGTCAGCAGAGGGTGATACGCCTGTGGCGGCGGCTTGGGGCGTTTCAGAGGTTGAGCGCAGACAGGCCAGTCGACTTTATGGCGCGGCGTGGGCAGACGCCTTGCAGAGCATGCGGCCGGTTTTGCAGGACCAGCTTCAGGTCATTGTTGAAAAACTGTTCCGCAGTCTCGCGGAGATTCCGTCGATCAGTGATCTGATTCTGACCATGGCGCCGCCGGAGCAGACGCAGTTCAAGGCACGCATGCGCGAATACCTGCTGACCTTGACGGCCCCAAACCTGGATGCGGAGAAGCATCGCGAGCTCGCGGGGCGCCTGGGATTGCAGCATGCGGTCATGGGCGTGGCCCGGGACGATCTGACCCTGGGCTCGGAAATTCTGCTTGCCCTGGTGCGTGATCACGTCGGAGGCGTGCAACACGGCCGTGCCCTCGCTGCGCTGGGTCAGCGGTTGATGCGTGACTTGTCCTTGCAGATGCAGGTCTATCAGGACGTGCAGATCCAGCGGCACAAGCTGACGCAGGAACTGACCCAGCTGGTTTGGCAGGTGGAGAGTTACACCGACCTGATAGACCGCATGACGCAGCGTCTGTCTGAACATGGGGAAATCGCCGCTTGTTCTTTTGGTCGGCTAGACAACCGAGGACTGTTCCGTTTCGAGGCCGTGTCGGGACAGGCCAATGATTTCCTTGTGCGATTCGAGCAGCTCGCGGGAGGTTCGCTGAGCGAGGTCAGCGAGGACCCGACCGCACGTGCTTGGCGCACCCGGGAGGTCCAGCGCTGCATCAATTTCGCCACCGACCCCGCCACCGAGCGCTGGCGTGGCCTGATGCGTGAGCGAGGGTATCGCTCCAGCGTGGCCATCCCGGTGGGACCCAGCGATGGACCGCCTTTCTTCGTGCTGACGCTTTTTTGCACCTTGCCAGGCGGCTTCAGTTCGACGCATCAGCAATCCTTCATCGAGCAACTGCAGACCTTGCTCGTGTTCGCCTTGATGTCCATTGAAGGTCGACATGGACCCGCGCGTGTCGTGCCGTATGCGACCCGCCAGCATTGGGCAAGCCTGCTGCGCACCGACGCACTCGAAATGCACTACCAACCCCTGCTGGATCTTCAGACCGGCAAGGTCACCAAGGTGGAAGCTTTGGCGCGCTTGCGCGAAGATGGCCGTTTGTTAGGGCCCGGTGAGTTTTTCGCGGCCTTGCTGCCGAGTGATTTTGTGGAACTTTACGCGCGCGGACTGCGCGAGGTGCTATGCCAACGCCGGCGGTGGCGGGACGCGGGTCTGGATCTGTCGGTGTCCTTGAACTTGCCGTCCAGTGCCTTGGTCGATCCCCGCTACTTCGACGTCACGCAAAGCATCCTGCTCGAGCAAGGTTGCGAGCCCGAGATGCTCACGCTGGAACTGCTCGAGACCGGCGCCATCGGCTATGGCGCCGACGCCGTGGGGGTGTTCCACAAATTCAAATCCTTGGGCGTGAAGCTGGCCGAGGACGACCTCGGGGCGGGCTACAGCGGCCTGGCGCGTTTGCGCGAAATGCCCTTTGACCTGATCAAGATCGACCGCAGCATCGTGCAGAACCTCGAGCGCGATACCTTCGACGTGCTGCGCTTCATCTACCAGCTCACGCGGCTCGGGCACGCCTTGGGCAAGCGCGTCGCGCTGGAGGGGGTGGAGGATCCTGGCCTGCTGGCGGCGGTACGCATCCTCGGGGTGGATGCCGTTCAAGGCTACGCGGTCGCCCAACCCATGCCGGGAGAAGCTTTGCTGCCTTGGCTGCAATCATTCCAAGCCAATTCGGTCGCGCCGTGCCCCCGCTCCAATAGCGTGCTGGCCAGATTGGCGCGACTGCTGGTCTGGGAGGAACGTCTGCATCTGCACTTGGAGCATGCCCAGACTTTGGGCGCGGACTCGGAGGAGGAGGCCACCGTCTCCAGTCCGCCATTGCCCACCTTGCTGGGCGAACGCGGGCGGGTGCATGCGGATCAGGCCGTGGCGGTGGCCCGTTTGCATGGCATGCTGAGCGTTCAGTACCAGCATGCGCGCCAGGGACTGATTCTGGCCATCAGCGCCAGCGACTGAGTCAGTCCACGTGTGTGCCCGCGCCCCTGCAAGGGCGCGGCGTCCTCCATTGCGCGCTGCTTGCCCGCGCGAGCGAGCCTCAGAGCCTGCTCAGGCGCTCCAGTGCCAGCTGGAGCGTCTCGTCCTTCTTGGCGTAGCAGAAACGGATGACTTTCTGGTCGTGGCCGTTGCCGTAAAAGGCCGACAGCGGGATGGCTGCGACGCCAATTTCGGCGGTGAGCCACAGGCAGAAATCTGCCTCGCTCAGGTTTCGCTCGGGCACCGACAGCTGGGAGATGTCGACACACTGGAAGTAGCTGCCCTCGCTGGGCAAGAGCCGAAACTTGGTTTTTGCCAAGCCCGCGCGGAACAGGTCGCGCTTGCGCTGGTAGAACGCGGGCAGAGTCAGGTAGGGCTGCGGGTCGGCCATATAGGTGGCCAGGCCGTGTTGCACCGGCGTGTTGACGGTGAAGACATTGAACTGGTGCACCTTGCGGAACTCCGCCATCAGCGACGCAGGCGCCGCCACATAGGCCACCTTCCAGCCCGTGACGTGATAAGTCTTGCCGAAACTGCTGACGATGAAGGAGCGTGCGGCGAGACCTGGGTACCGGGCCACGCTTTCATGCTGCTGGCCGTCGTAGACCATGTGCTCATACACCTCGTCGGCGATGACCAGCACGTTGGTGGGCGCGAGCAGTGCTTGCAGCTTCTCCATGTGCGCGCGCGACCAAACCGTCGCACTCGGATTGTGCGGCGTGTTGATGATGATGGCGCGGGTCTTGGGCGTGAGGGCCGCGGCAATGCGGTCGAAGTCGGGTTGGAACGAACCCGGCTCGCTGGATGAACCCAAAGGCACGCGCACCACGACGCCGCCAGCCAGTTCGATGTTGGGCACGTAGCTGTCGTAGCAAGGCTCCAACACGATCACCTCGTCGCCCGGATGCACCACCGCCAGGATGGCCGTGAGGATGGCCTGAGTCGCGCCCGCGGTGATGGTGATTTCGCTGTTGGCGTCGTAGGCGTGGCCGTACAGCGCCGCGATCTTGGCCGCCACGGCCTGGCGCAGGGCGGGCACGCCGGTCATCAGCGGGTATTGGTTCAGCCCCTTGCGCATGGCATCGGCCACTGCGTCAACCAGGCGCGGATCGCCTTCGAAATCCGGGAAGCCTTGCCCGAGGTTCACCGCGTTTTTCTCCGCCGCCAGCGCGGACATCACCGTGAAGATGGTCGTGCCCACCTTGGGTAGGCGACTCTGAAGAGACGGCGTCGTTGTATTCATAGGAAGGTTATCAAGGTGTGATCGATGTCTTGACCCGTGCTCACTTGGAACCGACTCTGTCGGGCCACCGAGAGCGTCCCTCGCCACCAAAGTTTGTGGCGTTCAGGGGAAGGCGCACCGCGCCTGAGGGGGCCATCTACAACTCATACTCCGTGTGCTCACCGCGCATCACGCGTTGCACCAGGTCGCGAGGCAGGCGAGCGCTTAAGAGCTCGGCGAATTCATAGACGAAATTGCGCAGGTATGCCCCGCGCTTGAAGGCCACGCGGGTGACGTTGTGCCCAAACAGATGGCCCAGAGGTCGCACGACCAATTCGCCAGTATCTCCGTGCGCGTCGGTGGGCGCTTCACGGTGGGTGAGTGAGGGCCGGTCGCGCACCGCCATCTCGGCCACCAGGCCCAGACCCATGCCCAGCTTGACGTAGGTGGTGATGACGTCCGAATCAATCGCCTCCAGCACGATTTGAGGGTTCAGCTTGCGTTGGGCGAAGGCCGTGTCAATGCGGGTTCGGCCCGTGAAGGTCGGGTGGTAGGTGATGAGGGGCACGGCAGCCAGGTCTTCCAGATGCAGGCGCTCTTTGCTGGCCAGGGGATGCTGGGCGGGAAGCACCAGCACGTGTTCCCACTCGTAGCAGGGCAGGGTGACCAGTTCATCGTAGTCGGCCAGGGATTCGGTGGCGATGCCGATCTCCGCCACTTCGTCGATCAACATGCGAGCGACCTGGTCCGGGTTGCCTTGGTGGAGCGATAGCTTGACCTGGGGCCAGGCCGAGCGGAGCTTGGCCACGGGTGCGGGCAGCACATAGCGCGCCTGCGTGTGGGTGGTGGCGATGGAGAGGGTGCCGCTGTCCTGGGCGCTGTACTGCTCGCCGATCCGCTTGAGGTTGCCCACCTCCCGCATGATGACCTCGATGCTGCGCAGCACTTGCTCGCCGGGCTCCGTGACGCGTTTGAGGCGTTTGCCGTGCCGAGCGAAGATGTCGATGCCCAGCTCTTCCTCCAACTCGAGGATGGCCTTGGACACCCCGGGTTGCGAGGTGTGCAGGGCTTTGGCCGCCTCAGTCAGGTTGAGCTGGCGCCGCACCGCTTCTTGCACAAAGCGAAATTGATGCAGGTTCATGGCGTAAAGAAGCTAAAGAATAACTTCATTATGCCTTTAATTCTTTATGACTTCCTGATCGCTTGACCGGCAGTCTTACCGGCGCTACAACGAGGCCGCCAACAAGCCCTCATAGTCTTCGGCGCTCGCCTCCCTAGGGTTGGTCTTGTGGCAGTGGTCGGCCAGTGCGCCGCGCACGATGTCCGCGAACTGATCCGACGTCACACCCAGCGCGGCCAGGCCCGTTGGCAGGCCCAGGCGGGCGTTCATCTCCTGGATTGCGACGGGAATGTCAGAGCTTGCGTGCAGCCCCATCGCGTGCGCCATGCGTCGCAACCGGTCTTCCCGGGCGACACTGTCTGCCCCGGCGTTGAACGCCACCACGGCCGGCAAGAACACGGCGTTCAGCGTGCCGTGGTGCAGGCGGGGGTTCAGTCCACCCAAGCTATGGCTCATGCTGTGCACGCAGCCCAGGCCTTTCTGGAAGGCCATGGCGCCTTGCATGGACGCGCTCATCAACTGGCGACGGGCTTCGCCGTCCCGGCCATCGCGGGTCGCACGCTCAATGTGGGTCCAGCCGCGCGCCAGGCCGTCGAGCGCGATGCCATCGGCCGGCGGGTTGAAGGCCGAGGCCATGAAGGTCTCCATGCAATGCGCGATGGCGTCCATGCCCGTGGCGGCGGTCAGCAGCGGCGGCAGTCCATAGGTGAGTTCTGGGTCGCAGATGGCGGCCTTGGGCACGAGGTGCCAGCTGTGAAAGCCGAGTTTGCGGTGGTCGTCCAGGATGAGCAGGGCGCCACGCGCCACCTCGCTGCCGGTGCCGCTGGTCGTGGGTACGGCGATCAACGGCGCAACGTGTTCGGTGATGAGGGCGGAACCTCCTTCGATGGTGGCGTAACGCTGCAGCGGCCCGTCGTGGGTGGCCATCAGGGCCACGCCCTTGGCGCAGTCGATGGCGCTGCCACCTCCCACGGCGATCAGGCCGTCGCAACGCTGTTCGCGGTACAGCGCCGTGGCGGCGCGCACGGCCGCCTCGGTCGGATTGGGCGGTGTCTGGTCGAAGACGGGGACCGCAGCCTTGCCGGGGCCGTGCGGGAGTGCCGCCAAGGCGCGATCCACGATGCCTGCGGCCCTGACTCCTGCGTCGGTCACAAGGAGTGGCCGGGTGATGCCGACCCGCTCACACTCTTGGGCCAGCAGCCGGATGGCGCCGAAATCGAACTGGACCTGGGTGACATACTGGATGAGTGCCATGTCGTCTCCTGTGCAGTGATGGCGCCTTGTTGTGTGTTTTAGGGCGGCGCGTTCGGACTCGACTCTAGCGGCCGCCGTGCCCGATGTCGCTGGGCGGCTGTCTCGCACGGTACTCGGTCCGCGGCCTGATTTTCCGAGGCGCTGTCTCCTGTAGGATGCACGCTCCGAGTTCGTGCCTCATGAGCCGTCCTCTCTGTCGGGCTGGGCGGCGCATGGACCGCGGCGTGTCCGCCGACCTTGCCATCGACCCATTCATCACTTCTTCCCCCGAGATGCAGCACACGCGTGCCCCGCAAGACCGCAATCCTCGCGACCTCCTGAGTCCGGCCATGCGGCAAGTCATCGACAACATCGCGCGCGCCCGGCAACCTGCCTTGCATGATTTGCCGCCCGATCAGGCGCGGCTCGCGTACGCCAAGGGCTCGGGCGTGTTGGATGTGCCAGGTCCCGTTCTCGCGCGCGTCGAGGATGTGCAGGTACCGACGCATGACGGAGCGCATCTGCCAGCCCGGCTGTACGCCCCGCAAACCGCCGCACAAACCGCCACGCAAGGACGCTTGCCCGCCTTGCTGTACTTCCATGGGGGGGGCTTCACCATCGGTGGCGTCGCCAGCCACGACGCCTTGTGCCGACGCTTGGCCGATCAGGCGGCGTGCGCCGTGCTGTCCCTGGATTACCGGCTTGCGCCCGAGCACAGGTTTCCGACGGCGGTGAACGATGCCTGGGACGCCTTGTCGTGGCTGGCCGATGCGGCTCAAGCCGATCGGCTGGGGCTCGACGCGTCGCGCCTGGCCGTGGGTGGGGACAGCGCAGGTGGCACGCTGGCCGCGGTCAGCGCCATTCAGGCCCGTGACGCGGGGTTGCCATTGGCGCTGCAGCTGCTCTTCTACCCCGGCACCACCGCGCACCAGGACACGCCCTCGCACCAGACCTTCGCGGAAGGCTTCGTGCTGGGCGCGGCCTCCATCCGCTATTTCTTCGACCACTACGCGCCTCGGCGTGAGGACCGGGAAGACTGGCGCTTCGCACCCTTGCTGGCGCCCGACGTGGACGGCGTGGCGCCAGCGTGGGTGGGCCTGGCGGAATGTGATCCCCTGGTGGACGAAGGCTTGCTCTACGCCGACAAACTGCGTGCCGCCGGCGTGGCGGTGGACCTGGACATCTATCGCGGCGTGACGCACGAATTCATCAAGATGGGCCGCGCCATCCCCGAGGCCCTGCAGGCTCAGGCCGACGCGGCCCGTGCCCTGCGCGGTGCCTTGCACCCCTGAGCCCCAATGAAAGCAGCCGAATGAAACGCCTGGACTTCCGATTCCTCCACCGCCTGCGCGTGCGCTGGGCCGAGGTGGACATGCAGAAGATCGTGTTCAACGCGCACTACCTGATGTACTTCGACACGGCCATCAGCGACTATTGGCGCGTCCTGGCCCTGCCTTACGACGAGGCCATGCAGCGCTTGGGTGGAGATCTCTACGTCAAGAAAGCCACGGTGGAATTCCATGCCTCGGCGCGCATGGACGATCAACTGGAGGTGGGCCTGCGTTGCGCGCGGATCGGCAATTCATCCCTGCAATTCATTGGCGGCATTTTTCGGGGCGAGCAGTTGCTGATCAGCAGCGAACTGATTTATGTCTACGCCGATCCCGCGACGCAGACTTCGCGACCGGTACCGGCAGAGTTGCGGCAGTTGCTGACCGATTTTGAAGCGGGATCCGAGGCTGGCGCTGCCTTGACGACCTTGCGCGTGGGCGGCTGGGCCGAACTGGGCGAGGCCGCCTCGCGCGTGCGCACCGAAGTCTTCGTGCGCGAGCAGCGCATTCCCGCCGAGATGGAGTGGGACGTGGCGGACCAGACGGCGGTGCATGCCGTGGTCTTCAACCGTTTGGGCATGCCGCTGGCCACGGGCCGGCTCTTGCGCGACGAGGAACCTGGCGTGGGCAAGCTCGGCCGCATGGCCGTGCATCGCGCCCTGCGCGGCACCCGCCTTGGCCGCGACATCGTGTCCGCCTTGACGCAAGCCGCCCAGCAGCGGGGTGACCGCGCCTTGGTGTTGCATGCGCAGCGCAGCGCGGAAGGGTTTTACGCGCGACTGGGCTTCGAGGTGCGAGGGGAGCCTTACGAGGAAGTCGGCATTCCGCACGTCACCATGGTCCGTTCACTGAGCCACTGAGCCACTGATCGCTGAACCACTGAGCGATCGCTTCGAAGGTCAGACCACGGCCGAGCCGCGTTCAGATGTCCTCACGCAGGGCGTAGGGCAGGGGCAGCGATGTGAGCGCCGCGCCATCGGCGGTTTGTAGCTGGGCCTGTGCATGGGCCAGCTGCAGCACCACGATGGCATCAAAGCCGCCCTCGGGGCTACCCCGCTGTCCCTGCGGCGCCTTGGCCGCTTGTGCCACCACGCCACAGGCTTCTTCCGGTGCGGCCGCATCGAAAATGTCTTGTCCGGCGCTCAGTGCCACGGGGCTGCGCACACGCAGTGCGCGCCGCTTGATCGCGCCCCGGAACTGGCTGCGCGCCACCACTTCCTGTCCGGGGTAGCAACCCTTCTTGAAGTTGATACCCTCGATGGACTCGTAGTTGAGCATCTGAGGCACGAAAGCCTCGAAGGTTGGAGCGCTCACCATCGCGACGCCGCTGAGCACCTCGCCCCACAGCCAGTCTTCATGCGCCAGCGCCGTGGCTTCGGGTGCCGGTGTTGTCGCTGGGGCCAGCCATAGCGCACGTGCCGCCCGGTCATCGCCTTTCACCGCGGGGTGCAGATGAATCAAACGGGTTTCGTCGTTCACCGACTGGCAGGTCCAAGGTGCGGGCAGCGCGCCAGCGCCCGGGGTATGGGCCTGGACCGCGTCGCCCGCCAAGCCGTACAGGGCGAAGCTCGCGGTCGCGTCACTGAGTTTGACCTTGGCGCGCAGCACGAACATGGACAAGCGCTTGAGCGTTCGCTCCAGCAAGTCCTGGCTGCAGACCAGCAGGATGTCGTCGGCGGCGAGCTTCACGCCGATGAAGCTGGCCTGCATGCGCCCCTGGGCTGAGCAGAAGGCGGCGAACCGGGCCTGGTTCGCGCCCAGCAAGGCGAAGTCGTTGGTCAGCTGACTTTGCAGGAATTTGGTGGCCTCTTCGCCCGAGGCGCGCAGGACGCCCAGGTGGGGCAGGGGGGAAATACCGTTGAGCAGGGGGTTCATGGGCCTGAATTATCATCACCCGTCATCAACCTATTCGGATCAGGGTCTGTGTTCAGGACGCTCAAGAATCTCGTGGTTTTCTTTCTGTTGCTGGTCAGTCTCGCCCTGGTGGGCGCGGTGGCGGCGGCCACCTGGTGGCTGAACCAGCCACTACAGCTCAGCGCCAGCATGGTGGAAGTCATCATTCCGCCCGGGGCCTCGGCACGCGCCGTCGTGCAGACCCTGAACCTCAATGGGGTGCAAACCCAGCCCGTGCTGTTGTATGGCTGGTTGCGATTTTCTGGCGCCTCCAAGCGCATCAAGGCAGGCAACTACGAGCTGACGCCGGACCTGACACCGCGCACGCTCCTGGCCAAGCTGGTCAAGGGGGAAGTGGCCCAGCGCAGCGTGACCTTGGCCGAAGGCCTGACTTTTGGTCAATGGCGCGCCCTCCTGCGAGCGGCGCCGGACCTGCAGCCCGAGACCTCCGGTTTGAGTGCGTCCGAGATCATGGAAAAACTGGGGTATCCGGGTGTACCCGCCGAGGGGCGTTTCTTCCCCGACACCTACAGTTACCCCAAGGGCTCCAGCGATCTGGCCTTGCTGCGTCGTGCCAAGCAGGAGATGGACCGCCGCCTGGCCTTGGCCTGGGACCTGCGAGAACCCAGCAGCCCGCTCAAGACCCCGGAAGAGGCTTTGATCCTCGCCAGCATCGTGGAGAAGGAAACCGGGCATCCCGAGGACCGCGCTCACGTGGCTGGCGTGTTCAACAACCGCCTGCGCATCGGCATGCGCCTGCAGACCGATCCGACCGTGATCTACGGTTTGGGTGAGAAGTTCGACGGCAATCTGCGCAAGGTCGATTTGCTGACCGACACGCCCTGGAACACCTACACCCGCGCGGGCCTGCCCCCGACGCCGATTGCGATGCCGGGCATGGATTCCCTGCTCGCCGCCGTCAAGCCGGCCAAGACCGAAGCTCTGTATTTCGTAGCGCGTGGCGACGGCACCAGCGAGTTCAGCACCACCTTGAGCGACCACAACCGCGCCGTGCGCGAGTTCCAACTCAAGCGCAACGGCAAGTCCGAGCCGGCACCGGTCAAGGACGAGAAGGCGCCCAGCGCGCCTGAAGCGTCGCCGCCCGCCCCAGCGCCTGCTACCGGGCCCGCCGCCGCGCCCACTCCGTCCGCGCCCGCGCAGCGATGAGCGGTTTCTTCGTCAGCTTCGAAGGCATCGACGGCGCGGGCAAATCCACCCACATCGAGCGTCTGGCGCAGGTCTTGCGCGAGCAAGGGCACATGGTCACGCTCACGCGCGAGCCTGGAGGGACCCCTTTGGCCGAGCGTTTGCGGGCCCTGGTGCTCGCGGAGAAGATGGACGCGTTGACCGAGGCGCTCTTGGTCTTCGCGGCGCGACGCGACCATTTGCAGACCGTCATCGAACCCGCCCTGGCGCGTGGCGACGCTGTGCTGTGCGACCGCTACACCGACGCCAGCTATGCCTACCAAGGAGGAGGGCGTGGATTGGATGTCAGCGTGTTGGCGACTCTGGAGCGCTGGGTGCAGGCCAAGCCCGGCGCGGCGGGTCTGCGTCAGCCCGACCTGACACTGTGGTTTGATCTGGCGCCAGAGCTGGCGGCTGAACGCCTGTCAGGCGCCCGCGCGCCCGACAAGTTCGAGGCCGAACCGGTGGCCTTTTTTCGTCGTGTCGCCGAGGGGTACGCGCGCCGCGCGGCCGAGGATCCGGGGCGTTTCGCGCGCCTGGATGCCGCGCAGTCGCGCGAGGCGGTTTGGGATGAACTGCTGCGCGTGGTGCGCGGCAAAGGCTGGCTGAGATGACAGAGCCTGCTGCCGAGTCCACAAACAACAACCCCTTGCCGCCGTGGATGCTTCGCCAGAGCCTTGATCTGGCCTCGCGCCCAGGGCATGCATGGCTGCTGCAAGGCCCTTCGGGTCTCGGGCAATACGGCTTGGCTCTCGCCTTGGCGCGCGCCTGGTTGTGCGAGAGCCCGGTGGTGCCCGAAGGCCGAGACCATGGGGCGAGCGGCGGGGGCGCCTGTGGCCATTGCCCGTCCTGTCACGCCATCGATGTGCGCACGCATGCCGATCTCTGCGTGCTGATGCCCGAATCCGTCATGCTCGAACTGGGCTGGCCCTTGAGCGAGAAAGCACAGGGCGAGATCGACAAAAAAGAGCGCAAGCCCAGCAAGGAGATCCGCGTCGACGCCATGCGGGATGCCATCGAGTTCGCGCAGCGCACCAGCGCGCGCGGCCGTGGCAAGGTCATGCTGATCTATCCCGCCGAGCGCATGAACGCCATCACGGCGAATGCCTTGCTCAAGACGCTCGAGGAACCGCCCGGGGAGGTCGTTCCCGACATGGCCACGAACGATGGGCCGAGCCTCTTCAGCGACGTGGCGGCTCCGCCTGCGGTGCCATCGACCCGCTTCGTGCTGGCCACCGAGGCCGCGCACCAGCTCCTGCCCACCATCCGCAGCCGCTGCATGAGCCATGCACTGGCCTGGCCCACATCCGACGAGGCCCTGGCTTGGTTGCGAACTCAAGGACTGAGCGAGCTCGATGCCGAGGTCTGGTTGCGCGCCGCGGGCGGGCGACCAGAGGATGCGCTGCGCCTCGCGGTCTTGGTCGGTGAGCCGGCGCGCTGGCGAGGATTTCCCCGTGCCATGCTGGGTGGCGAACTGACCAGCGTGGCTGAATGGAGCCCCGCCCAGTTGATCGACGCCCTGCACAAGCTCTGCCACGATCTGATGGGTCAGCGCGTGGGCGCCGCGCCGCGGTACTTCGATGCCGCCGACCTACCTCCCGTCAAGGACTCGGCTTCCAGTGGTGCCGCGCTGGGCCGCCTGCGGGACTGGCAGCGTGAACTGGTGCAGGAAGCGCGCACGTCGGAACATCCCTACAACCAGGGTTTGATGATGGAGGCGTTGGTGAGCCGCGCGAGCAGCACCTTGCGTGCCTGATCACAAACCGCACTCCTCGGATTTTGCGCATGTACACCGATTCCCACTGCCACCTGAACTTTCCGGAGCTGCGCTCGGACCTGCCCGCCATCCGCACAGCGATGCGGGCCGCTGGCGTCGAGCGTGCCTTGTGCATCTGCACCCGGCTGGAGGAGTTCGAGGCGGTCCATGCCCTGGCGCTGGACCATGCGAACCCGGCCGAGGGCCCTGCGTTCTGGGCCACTGTGGGCGTGCATCCAGACGAGGAGGGCGTGACCGAGCCCAGCTTGGAGGATTTGCTGAACCGGGGCCGCCTGCCCCGTGTCATCGGCATCGGTGAAACCGGCCTGGACTACTACCAGATGGAAGAGCGCAAAGGTGGGCGCGCGGTGGCCGACATGGAATGGCAGCGCCAGCGTTTCCGTACCCACATCCGGGCGGCCCAGGCCCTGCGCAAGCCATTGGTCATTCACACCCGCGAGGCCTCGGCAGACACCCTGGCCATCCTGAAGGAGGAGGGCGAGGACGCCTCCCCTGGCAGCGCGGGCGGTGTTTTCCACTGCTTCACCGAAACCGCCGAGGTGGCCCGGGCCGGTCTGGACCTGGGCTTTTACATCTCGTTTTCCGGCATCCTGACTTTCAAGAAGTCCGAGGAACTGAGGGAGGTCGCCCGCTTCGTGCCCCTGGACCGCATGCTGATCGAAACCGACAGCCCCTACCTCGCACCCGTCCCGTACCGCGGCAAGACCAACAACCCGTCCTACGTGGTGCACGTGGCCCGGCAGATCGCCGAACTGCGCGGTCTGACTCCTGAGGCCGTCGCCGAGATCACCAGCCGCAATTTCGAGCAGCTGTTCAGCGGGTGCCTTGCGCCAGCCTGAGCGCCCGCCCGCACCATATCGTCGGCGAGGATTTCAATCTCGCCAGCCATTTTCGCTGCCATCCTTTGACTGGCTGCCCGATCAAGGTCGGCGGCTGCACGGCAGTGCGTCAGCATGGCCAGTCTGCGCCAAGGTTTCACGCTTCAAAACCATCGCTGAAGCTTGCATCAATCTCCCGGGGAAGAGCTTTGATTTCAAAAGACTTTCAGACTCCTGGGGTGGTGCTTGGAGTCGATCACGGCGACTCTATTATTTTATACGATGTGTATTATGTTAAGTTTAATAAGGCCAAACGTAGTCAGATCGATGCGGTCGCGCCTAAGCCACTTCTACTGCTCCCGAACAGAGCGAAGGCTGGTGTGGGCTGCGGCAGAACCAGTGGCTGGACTCTAGGATTCATCGAATTCGACATCAAAATAACCTTTTAAATTATTGATTTGAAATAACTTTTTCGAGATGGAGTCTGTTCAGCGGGGTTGTCTCATCACTGTCTGCGTTGAACCGCCGCCGGCAAGCCTGAAAAGCCTACCGGCGGCCCGCTTGAGGTGCGCCAAGCGCTTTTACAGCCCCAAGGCCTTCCTCACCAGTCGGTGCTGCTCTGCCTGATGGATGGGCTGCGACACGGTGGGGCCGGCCGCCGTGCCGTCCCGTGCGGCGCAGTGCAGCCGCACCCCCTCAGGGCACGCATCAGCCAGTTCGTCACGGATGAAGGGCCAGGCGCCCTGGTTCAGCTCTTCCTCCTGCGCCCACACCAGTTCCCGCAAGCCGCTGTAGCGCTTGAGCAGGGTCCGAAGGTCGGCCTGGGGGAATGGGTAAAGCTGCTCCAGGCGCAGTAAGGCGATGCCCCGCGCCGAAGCCTCGCGCAGCCCTCGCGCCAGGTCGTAGTACAGCTTGCCGCTGCTGAGCACGACCCGCTCCACCTCGGCCCATGGCTGCGGCCTGGGGTCGTCCAGCACCGGATTGAACTGACCGTCCAGCATTTCTCGCAGCGGCGTATGCGAATCAGGTTCGTCATACAGCTTGCCCTTGGGGCTCATGACCACCAGCGGTCGGCGAGGCCTCTGGCTGGCCTGTCGGCGCAGCAGATGGAACCACTGCGACGCGGTCGACGGCATGGCCACTTGCAGATTGCCTTGCGCGCACAGTTGCAGAAAGCGTCCCAGGAACCCGCTGGAGTGTTCGGGCCCTACCCCTTCATAACCATGGGGCAGCAACAGCGTCAATCCCGACGCACAACCCCACTTCGCCTCGCCCGCAGCGATGTAGTGGTCGATGTAAACCTGGGCTCCATTGACGAAGTCGCCGAACTGTGCCTCCCAGATCGCCAGGCGGTTCGATTCGTCCAGGCTGTAACCGTACTCGAAGCCCACCACCGCTTCCTCGGAGAGCTGCGAGTTGTAGATCTCAAAGCGTGCCGGGCCGTTGCTCAGACGGTCCAGCGGCTGGATCATCGACGGCCCCCGGCCATCCGCCTGTTGGCCATGCCAGACTGCCAGGCGATGCATGAAGGTGCCGCGGCGCACATCCATGCCGGACACCCGCACGCCGATGCCCGCCTGCAGCAGCGTTGCGTAAGCCATGTTCTCGGCGAAACGCCAATCGCAACGGGCGTCCGCTTGGGCGGTCATGGTTCGCCAATCCTTGATCAGGCCTTGCACCATGGCGTGTGGCTGGAAACCGTCCGGCAACTGCGTCAAGGTGGAGACGATGCCTTGCAATTGGGCGAGCGCAGGCACTGGCAGCGCAGGCACCACAGCGCGGCGGGGGGCTTCGATGCTGGGCGCTTCGGCGGGCGGGCGATCGAAGGTCGCGATCGCTTGTTCACGGCTGAGCGCCACAACGCGCATCACGTCCAACTCGCTCACCCGTCCCGTGTCGCAGAGCGCAGCGGCGTAGCGTTCCACCACGGTTGAGAGCTGATCGATGCGGGCCTGACGCGCTGGAGCCGTCAGTGTCGGCACATCATGCTCGGAATGTCCGTGGCGACGGTAGCCAATCAAATCAATGAAAACATCGCTACCAAAGCGTGTCCGGTAGGCCAACGCGATCTCGGCCGCTCGTTGCACCTGCTCGGGGGCGTCCGCGCTCACGCGCAGCACGGGCGCATCGATGATGCGCGCCACATCGCTGGCGTAGCGGGGTTGCTCTGCGTCCATGACATTCAGTTCGGTGAAGCCGACCTGGTTGTTGATCACGATGTGCACGGTGCCGCCCACGCTGTAGCCGTGTTTCCGGCCCATCACCAGCGACTCCATCACGACGCCCTGCCCTGCCAGCGCCGCGTCGCCGTGCATCATCACCGGCAGGGTCTGCTGGGGGGTGTGGGTGGCGCCACGGTCCTGGCTGGCGCGAGCCATGCCAGCGACCACCGGCTGCACGCTCTGCAGATGCGAGGGGTTGGCGGCGAGTTCCAGGTCGATGTCACCGTGGCGTGTGCTGACCCGGTGCCGGGCTCCCAGGTGGTAAGGAAGATCCTTGTGCTGTTCGGGATGGGGGTACTTGGCGTCGAAGTAAGTCAGCAGATCCAGGGCCGGTCGTCCCATCAGATTGACCAGGACATTGATGCGCCCGCGGTGTGGCATGCCCAACACCAATTTGCTCACGCCATGGGCACCCGCCTGCTCGGTCAGCACGTCCAGCAGCGGCAGCAAGGCCTCGCAGCCTTCCAGCGAAAAGCGCTTGGCGTGGGGAAAGCGTCGCGCCACGTGGTGCTCCCAGGTTTGCACGTGCACCAGCCGCGCCAGCAGCCCCAGGCCCGTCATGGCGGCGGGCAGTGTGTCCTCGGAGACTGGCGACTCCATCTCGGCATGCAGCCAGGCCAGCCGCGCCTCGTCGCGCACTGCGCTGGCATCCAGCGTCAGGTGGCCGCAATAGATAGCCCGCAGCGCCGTTGTCAGTTCCTGCACCGTTTTCGCGCCCAACAGGGGGGATCCATCCTCCGTGACCGCCTCGGTCGGCGACAGCCCGAAACGTTGGGGTGTGAGCAGCGCCTCGTCCGCAACCGGGGCATGTTCCAGCGGGTCCAACACGGCGCACTGGTAGCCTCTCTGGCGGAAGGCGTCGAGCAGACGCTGCACACCGGGGCGCACGCGCTGGCTTGAATTCCAGCCGGTGGGTGCCTCGGTGATGGACTTGCCGGTATCGAGATGGGGGCGGCGCAGCGGTGAATGCTGCACGAGTGAAGGGTTGCGCATGAAACGTTCTCCCTAAAACACAGGTGGCACCGAACCTGCACCGCCTCTGCGGTGATGGGTTCGCCATGGGGGCGCGTTCTGGGGCGCCGCATGCCATGGATGGCACGGGCCCGGCCGCGCCCCGGGTATGAGGCGCAGCGCGGGGTCATGCCGGTCTGTCTACCGGCCGTTGTCTCCGGCTAAAAAAAGTTGCGCGGGTGCCGCCGCAAGCATGTGCCTGCCAGCATGAGCTTGGGGCTTGCCATTCAGCACGAAGGCCCGCACGACCTCGTTGAGCTGATTGGCCTGATCCTGCATGGCATGTGCCGAGGCCGTGCTCTGCTCCACCATCGCTGCGTTCTTCTGAGTCGATTCGTCCATCTGCACAATGGCTTCGTTCAACTGCTCGATGCCCTGACTCTGCTCTCGGCTCGACGCGCTGATCTCGGCCACGATGTGGCTGACTTGCTTGATGCTGTTGACCACTTGCTGCATCGTCGCGCCAGCTTGGTCCACCATCTGACTGCCTCGATCCACTTGATGCACCGAGTTGTCGATCAGGGATTTGATCTCCTTGGCCGCCACCGCGCTGCGCTGCGCCAGGCTGCGCACCTCGGCTGCCACCACGGCGAACCCTCGGCCGTGTTCGCCAGCGCGGGCTGCTTCGACGGCCGCGTTCAAGGCCAGGATGTTGGTTTGGAATGCGATACCGTCGATCACACTGATGATTTCAACAATGCGCTTGGAGGAATCGGCGATGGAACTCATGGTGGCCACCACCTGACCGACCACCTCGCCGCCTTGGACGGCCACCGATGACGCCTGCAAGGCCAAGGAGTTGGCCTGATTGGCGTTGTTGGCGCTGAGTTTCACCGACGAAGTCAGTTGCTCCATCGCGGCCGCCGTCTCTTCCAGTGCGCTCGCCTGCTGCTCGGTCCGGGAGGACAGATCCAGGTTGCCCTGTGCGACCTGGTGGGAGGCACTGACGATGTTGTCCGCGCCGTTGCGCACCTCCAAGACGATCCGGTGCAAGTTGTCCACCATGTGCTTGAGCGCCCCCATCAGGCGCCCCACTTCGTCTTGGCTTTCATCCGAGATCTTGTAGGTGAGGTTGCCTAGCGCCACGGACTCGGCCATCAAAATGGCCCGATCAATCGGTCGTGTGATCGATCGCGTGATCATGACCGCGGTCACGATCCCCAGCAGCACCGCGATCACCGAGAACGCCAACATGCCGATGCGTGCACTGTCGGCCGCGCGCTTGGCCTCAGCCACATCGGCAATCATGCCCTTTTCTTGGTGCGCCACCATCTTGTCGATCAGTGCGTAATAGCGAGGCTGCAGGCTGGCCATGTCGCCTTGGTAGACCGCCATGGACTCCTCGCGCTTGCCTGCGGCCAACAGATCGAAGAAGTTGCGGACGGCCGCGCCATAGGCTTTGCGGGCCTCTGACTGCTCGGCGAAGATCGCCTTGCTTTCGTCGGTGTGCAGGAGCTTCTCGAACTTGGCGAAGTTCTCGGTGTTGATGGTGCGCAACGCCGCGTAGTCGTCCATGTACTTCTTGGTTTGCTCGGGCGTGTTGGCCAACAGAATGCGACCGATGGTGATGATGCCCTTGTCCCCCACGTCCTTGATCGCATTGCTGAGCGCGATCTGCGCGTACCGGTCCTGAACCAATTGATCCATGGTGCGGTCCACGCGGCTCAGCACCGAAAGGCCTGCGGCCAGACTGGCCAGCAGCAAGACGATCACCAAGGCGAACGCCAGCGCCAGGCGGGTTCCAATTTTTAAACTATTCATTTTCATAACTGTTCATCTCCTGTTCTTGGGGGCCGCTGCACACGCTCTCGCACATCACCAAGTACCACTGCTTGCTTGTTCACGCATGGATCTCTTGCATCCAAGTTGGCGTGAACAGCAGTACAAGATTCGTGCCTGACCTGCATGCCTCGACGAGAGAATTGCAACAGTCTGCTAACCCTTTTGGGGGGGTTGAACTCGACAAGAGTTGAAAGCTCATGGATCAAAGAACGAGGAGATTTCATCCTGTTCTCGTGTCAGCCCGATGACCTCTGTGCTCGCATGCGATCGTGAACATCAGCGCGATGTTCTTGCCGAATAACTAAATGGCCATGCATCGCGCGTAGCGTTGCCATGAGGAATCTCCTAAGGTGGTATGGCGCGCATTCTCGACTGGCCCCCTCGAGATTCCAACGAATATCTGGCTGTTAGCTCATAACCGTGCTGGCACGGACCACGGGGTCCAAATTGGGGAAGGCGCGGTTCAGCCTTCCCTGGATGATCCGCCACGTAGCTTCATCAACGCAGACGTATTCGGTTTGCGCATGGATGGCGTCAGACCAGCTTGCCTCGCTGCATGACTCGCGTTCATGGACGCCGATGCAATGCCACGGCTTCTTTGGGCCTGGAGCTATCTGCTGAGCTATGAGCGGCGCCTACACCGCGCCTCAGCCGTCAGGGATGCATCCGTGATGCGGACGCAGTGAGCCACCGGACACTGACTGCGGATTCGCTCCGCATGGGCGTGAAGGTCAATGGGAGTGATCTTCGTGGTGGTCATGCGCATGGGCGTGACCCCAGACCAGCAGCGCTTCCCGGCCTTCCACCAGCAGATCGCAGCAGGCGCCGACAGGCAGCAGCACCTTGGTGGGCACATGTCCGAAGGGCAGGCCGGTGAGCACGGCGACCTTGAGTTGACTGCGCAGCCAGTTCACCACGCTTTGAAGCTTGAAGCCTTTGTCATGCGGTGTCAGCTTGTAGTCAGTGAAGTGGCCGAGCAGGATGGCTCGCTGCCGGCTCAATACCCCTGCGTGCAGCAGTTGAGTCAGCATGCGTTCGATGCGATAGGGGTGCTCGCCCACGTCTTCCAGGAACAGCAATCCTCCCTCGGTCTGTGCCGATGACGGGAAGTACGGTGTGCCCAACAGCGACACCAACACGGCCAGGTTGCCGCCCCACAGCGGTGCGTGCTCCACCTTGAGGCGGGCGGTGTCTTCCAATCGGCGTGCCTGCCACGCGCCTGCCGCCGTCTTGTCGGATTCACGGGTCCGCGGCAAGCTCCAGCCAGTGCCCTCGCCCTGTCCCAGCAGCAGGTCTTCAAAGCAAGCCTGCGTGATGTCGTCGGGCTCAGCTTCTGTCCCAAAAGCTTCGAGCAAGGCAGGGCCTGCCCAGGTGATCCCACCCTGCCCGCCACCTTGGGCCAGCACGGCGAGTTGAAAGGCCGTGAAGTCACTCAGTCCGACGAAAGCGGTGCCGCGCTCGATGGCTCTGTGGATGTGTTTGAACGGCAGGTCCGGCAGGATGCGTGTCAGGCCATACCCCCCGCGCGTGATCATTGCCACATCCGCGCCGCTGGACGCGGCCCGGCGGATGGCCGCCAAGCGGGTGGCGTCATCGCCAGCGAAACGCTGCTCGCTCGCCAAGGCGGCTTCGTCGACTTCCACCTCAATCTCGGTGCCAATGGCAGGGCCCAGGGCTTTCAAGCGTTGGATGCCGCGTTTGAAGGCAGCCTTGTCGCGCACCGCGCCGGAGGGGGAATAGAGGTAGATGTGTTTGCTCATACAGGCCGCCATTATCGGTGGCGCCAGTGCCGCCGGGACTTGAGCGCGGCCTGTTCATCGCACGGCGGCCATCAAGACGGCTGCCGTCGATCAATCCAGCCAGGTGAACGCCGCGAAGGCGCGCAGCGCGGCTCGGTGCCCGGCGTCGGGAAACGGCGCGTTCCAGGCCCTCGACTGCTCAAGAGGCTCGCCCTGCATGATCGGTGCGACCGCGTAGTGGGTGTGCAAGTGCCGTTGTGGCTCGGCCCGAGCCCAGCGTCGCCCGAGTTCGGCGATCGGGTCTTGGCTCTCGCCAGGCAGCAACAAAGCCACGCGCCGAAGGTCCAGCCGTTCGACGAACTCTTGCAACACCCGCAGATGCCAGTCCATGCTGTGCGCATCTTGTTTCTTGGGTTTGTCGCTCCTGCCGAAACCGATGAGGTCCAACGCGACGACGCGGTGGCCTAGTGACAATAGCTGCGGGATGCGCGCGTGATGGCGATAACACCAGTCGCCTTGCCCGTGCAGGCAGAGCCAGGTCAGGCGTTGGGTGTCGGGCGCTTGCGATGGGATGGCATCCAGCGCCGCCTCTTCGCGACTCCCTTCGTCCAGGTAATGAAGGCGCAGGCCATCCAGGGAGGGCAGATCGTTCACGTAACGCGGCGTCCAAGGAAAATCCGGCAGGTCCACGAAACGATGCTCGGGCGTGCGCAGCGCGTCTTCTCGAAGTGGAAAACGCGTGGGGTCCTGTTGAGCGGCTTGCCGTGCCTGCTGGCGGCGTTGTTGGAAGAAGTTCTGCAGCAGCGCGCCGCACTCCTCGGCCAGTACGCTGCCCTGCACCTGGGTCTGGTGGTTGAGCTGCCGGTGTGCGAAAAGATCGAGCACTGAACCCGCTGCCCCGGTCTTGGGATCGGCTGCGCCATACACCACGCGCTTGAGTCGCGCGTGGAGCATTGCACCGGCGCACATCGGACAAGGCTCCAGCGTCACATACAGCGTGCAGTCGTCGAGTCGGTAATTGCCGAGGACCGAACCGGCAGCCCGCAGGGCCTGCATTTCGGCATGGGCGGTCGGATCGTGGTCAGCGATGGGCGTGTTGTGTGCGGTGGCTAGCACGCGATCAGCACCGCCGTGCGGGTCCTGGTGTACCAGCACCGCGCCCACCGGCACCTCCCCCGCTTGCGCGGCCCGATAAGCCTGGTCCAGGGCCATGCGCATGTATTCGAGGTCGGTGTTCATGCCGGCCCGTGCAATCCCAGCCGGTCCATCCAAGCCACGAGACCTTGTTCGCCCGGACGGCCCGCCGCGTAAGCCGCGCGCATGGCGGCGTGCGCCTCGGGTCGGTGCTGGTTGATTTTGAGCTTGCACTGCAGCGTGGTCACGCGCAGCTCGAAGGCCACGATCCCGTTGAGCATCTTGCGCTGGAACTCTGGGTCCAGGGCACGCCAGCGGTCCGCGTAGGGCGGCTCATGGTCGCCGATCAGTTGCTTCAGCAAGGCGTCCTTGGCCTCGGCGTCTTCGATCAGCCGGGCCTCCACCGTGCAATGCACGGCCACATAGTTCCAGGTCGGTACCCGTTGCTCGTCCGGGTAGACCTGGGGTGACATGTAAGCATGCGGACCCAGAAAGGTGACCAGCGCGCGGGGCCGGGCCTGCAAGTAGCGCCAGTGCGGATTGGGCTTGGCCACATGGCCCAGCAGGCTCAGTTCTTCCCCTTCGGCCTGGGCGTGGGAAGGCACGTGCAGGGGCAAGTGGGTCACGTACGGCAAGCCCTCGTCGTCGTTGCTGATGAGGCTGGCGAAGGGGTGCTCGCGCATCAGCGCCAGCGCGAGCGACCGGTCCTCGGATCTGAATTGCGGCGGCAGGTACATGCGGGCAGAATGTAGCGCATGAGTGGCGCATTGGTCGGCTTTCGGGTGGGTGGCGAGAAAAAGCTGCTGCGCCTGCATGGTGAGCGCGGTTGCGAGAGTGTGCTGACGAGCTTGCTGGCCTGGTTACGCAGCGTCAGCGACGCACGCCTGCACGCCTACGCCGGCATCCTCAAAACCGTGGACGTGACCCAGGGGCGCTACACCACGGGGCTTGAAGAGAAAGAGCGCGCCATCTTGCTGGCCTTCTTCGAAGACCATTTGGGCGAGAGCTGCCAGCCACCGACCTGGGCCGAAGCCTTCTCGGCCTTTCCCGAACTCGAAGGCTGGCATGCCGGTTTCCCCTACATGCCCGCCGCCAGCATCGACGCCTGCGCCGATGTGCCCTGGGGGTTTCTGCTCGACCTTGATGCAGATCGGGGGGCGGGTGAACTGCAGATTTTCATCAACCGCCATGCGCGATTTTCCTGGCGCGATATGGGCACCGAAGTGGCCGCGCCCTGCTGCAACCTGCCCTTGGCCCATGCGCGCAAGCTCACGGCCACGGATGTGTCGGCCCTGCAGGGCCTGCTGAACCAGAACTTCTATTCCGACGGCATCGATCCCTTGCTGCCCTTGCGTGAACCAGCACGCAGCCATCAGTCGCCCCCCTTTCCCGCCTTGGGCGCAACGTCCGCGGCCGCGAGTGAGGAAGCCTGGCTGGCCCGCCTGCATCTCGCGGCGGGTCACGCACGATTGCTGCTGGAACGCGCGGGCCTGCGCGCGACCGTGCGGCAGGTCAGCGAACTGCGGCTGGACGACCCGCACTGTGGGGCTTGGTTGCGCGAAACCCTGGCCCCCGAAGCGCTTGCGCTGACCCTGGCGATCCACGGCCCCGGCGCCAGTTTGGGTCAGATGGCTCGGGTTGCGGCGCATTTGCCCAGCCTACCGTTCGCCACCGAAGCCCGAACCGAAGCTGGGGTCGGCGTCGGGGTGGAAACCGGCGGCCTGCCGCTGCTGGCCTTGGGCCTGAACCCGCACACGGGCCTCAACCTGGACCTGCGTCCGGAAGACGGCCCGGCCTTCTTTGATGCATTGCGAACCTGTTTCCTGGAAGGCGGCATGAGCGTGCAAGGCTGGCGCTTCCTGATCAAGCAAGACAACGCGGTGCTGCGCGCCATCCTGCAGTTCTTTCCGCCCTCGGCCCGCATCTTGCGCGGCTTCACGCACTTCATCAACCTGCTGGCGGGCAGTCTGCAGCACGAGCCGCTGACCCTCGCCCGCTGCCAGCCCGCCTTGCGCGGGGTGGAGCGCATCCTGGACCGCACGCGCGGCCGCCCCGAGGCCATGCGCGAGGAGAACGCGCGCATCTTTCTGCGCGCCCTGGTGCGCGCTCGGCTGTCGCTCGAACAGGAAGCCAACCTGGCTCATGAGGCGCAGGACGTCTCGGATTTCGTCTATGCGCACACGGCGGTGCTCAAGGGCGCGACCTGGGCGTCCTTGTGCCGCCGCTCGGACGCTTGGCACCGAGCGCTGCTGATCGAAGTCGATCCCGCCAAGGACCTGCGCTGGCCTTCCCTTCTGCCTCGCTACCAGAGCGGTGCCTACGTGGCGGTGGAGCTGGACTGCGGTTACCTGCTGGCCGAGGAAGGCCTGGAGCAGCGCCATTGCATTGGCAGCTACGCCAACGCTTGCGCCAGCGGAGGCACGCGCGTGTTTTCGCTGCGTCAGGGCAGCGCGCAGGGCCGGCGTGTCGCGACCTTGGAGGTGCAGCGCGGGCACGATGGGGTGTGGCGCATGGTGCAGATTCGCGGCAAGGCGAACACGCCGGTCCACGAGTCCCAGGTGTTGGGGGTGGCGGAACAAGTCGTGGCCGCTTATGCCGCGGCGGTCCAGGCCCAGGCCGACGATCAGCGCGGCGAACGCAGGGGTCTCCAGGGCCAAGTTGCGCAGTTGGCTGGTGACTATGCGCCGCCACCGTACGTCATCCACCGGCAGGAACACTGGACAGGCTGAGCGCGAGCACGCCGCGACCTGTCTTTCGACCTGTCTTTTCGTCGACTCGTGTTCACCGCCCCTCATCCCTACCCCCATGACCACTGACCGTATTTCCACCGGCGGCGCTGCACTGCCCGTGCCGCGCGCCAACAGCGGCATGACGGGGGGCAACGCGGGCAGCCGCGCAGGAGATGTTCTGACGTTGCGCATCGAGAGTCGCGATGGCATCGGCCCGAACCAAGTGTTCCACGCGCGCAGCGCGGACGGTCGGCTGTTCCAACTGGGTGCCGCGATCACATCGGGCATGAACCTCATGGTTGGCCAGACCCTGCTGGTTCAACTGCCTGGCGGCCCCTCCCAGTCCTCATCACAGACCCCATTCCAATCGGCCTTGCAGGGCGGAGGTACCTTGCTCTCTGTGACGCCGTCGCCAACATCGGCGTCCTCCGCCGAAACCGCCGCCCACCTCGCTTTCGCGCAAGCGCAGGCCTCGACGCCAGATGGGGACGCAGGGGCTTCTTCCGCCGCGCCCGACTTGGCCCAGCTGTTGGCCCAACGCTTTTTCCAAGGTCAGGGCGGCGTGAGTGACGTTCTGGTGTTGGCGCAGGCCTGGCGCGAACTGGTGCTGGCGCGTCTGCGGCAGGCTCCGAGCCTGGCCTACACGCCCGCGAGTCCTGTGCGCCCCAGCACCCTGCCCGGCGATGCGGGTGCCACGGCCCTGTCACTGGCCCTGCTGCAGGCAATGGCCACGGATGAAGCGCGGCAGGATGTGGCCTTCAACGCCCCCTCGCTGGGCGCGACGCCCTCACAACCCCACCCAGCCTCCTTGTTGCCGCAGTTCTGGATGTTCCATGCCTATGCCTGGAACAACGCTTTGCCCCTGACGTTCTGGGTACTGCCTCGGGACGATGACACGCAGGGCGGTCAGCCGCCTCCCCGCGCTGCGAACCGCGCACGCATGCTGCGCCTGTGTTTTCTGCACCCCATGCATGGACTGCTTTGGGTGGATGTGCGGGTGGATGAGCAACACGTTACCCTGGACCTGCATGCCGATCAGCCGGATGCCGTGGCGGCCCTGCTGCAGCTGCGTCCCGCGGTCAGCGCGGCTCTGGCTCAGGCTGGCCTGCGCTTGCTGCGCTACCAAGTGCGGGCGGGCACGCCGCAGCTTCAAGATGACGGCGGCGAGGCTGCACCCACTGGGTCCCGGGGCCTGGCGGCCGCCAGCATGAACGGCCTGCCTGCCCTGCTCAACTCTCCTGACACCACGCTGGCGCCAGAACTGTTCCTGGCTGCCGTGGGAGTGATGGAGGCTCTTCGAACGGCGTGAACGCCACGAAACCCGCACGGGCGTCGTGGGGGGCCGTCGCGAAACCGTCGCGCCATGTGGCCCACCCATTTGTCAAGCGCTCAACGCGCCTCGCCCACGCAGACCACCGCCTGATGCCGCAGGTGGAACATCTCGATGTCGGTCTCCAGGAAGAAAGCCGCTTCCCAGGGGTTCTTCAGGATGAACTGAGCGCGCAGCGGTTCGTACTCGGGCGCCGTGCGCGGCACGATATAGGCCTGCATTTCGAGAATGGTGTAGTTCCAGTGGATGGACTGGTCGAAGGTGAACTTGGCGCGTTCGTCGATGGTGAAGAAACAGCGCGGCTCACGCTTAAGCACCTGGGACTTGAAAGTGCCGGGCCGCGTGATGATGAACACATCGTCGTCTTCCGAGGACAGAAAGGCCATCACGGTGGTGTGCGGCTGCGCGGGCGTCAGCGTGGTCAGCACGCCGATTTTGTTGTGATGGTCCTTGTCCTCGGGCACCGGGATGCGGGCCAGTGGTGATGCCACCAGTGCGCGTGAGGGACGAGGGTCGGCGGGGAATTCATAGCCGGGCTCGCGTTGCGACTCGACCACGCGGGCCCCGTGGATCAGGCTGAACTCGACCGGCGCCACCGTGGCCCAGTTCTCGTCCACCGCCTGCACACGCCCCTTGTAGGACGTCCGGTAGACGCGCAATTCGGCGTCCAGTTCGTCCACCCCCGTTCGGTTGTCCAGGTGCAACGTGACCAGCGAGCCTTCTGCAAGCGCGTGGCCCTTGGGAATGAAGAGTTGCAGCAGGTTGTTGCGGCGGGGATAGACCACGCAGATGTGGTGCACGATCCCCGTGGCCTGGTAAGAGGCCAGTACCCCCAGAATTTGCTCGCCCAGATAGTCACGCAAGGCCATCACGGATTCCTTAGTCTTGATGCGTGCATTCTAGAACCTATCTCAAATTCGTTTGAGCAGGATGGTGATGGAAGCCA
>NZ_AEGR01000005.1 GCF_000211835.1 Hylemonella gracilis ATCC 19624
GCCATTTCCTCCACCAGGGCGGCGTTCTGCTGGGTGGTCTGATCCATGTTGGCGACGGCTTCACCCACCTGGGTCACGCCCGCGGTCTGTTCGCTGCTGGCCACGCTGATCTCCGCCATGATGCTGCTCACCCGCTGGATGCTGGCCACGATCTCGGTCATGGTGCCGCCGGCCTTGTCGGCCAGGGCCGTGCCCTGCTCGACGCGGTGCACGCTGTCGGTGATCAGGCCCTTGATTTCCTTGGCGGCCTCGGCGCTGCGCTGCGCCAACGCGCGCACCTCGCCCGCCACCACGGCGAAGCCACG
>NZ_AEGR01000004.1 GCF_000211835.1 Hylemonella gracilis ATCC 19624
GGGGGCAGGGAGCTACACGCAGTGAGCGACCGTGGGGGCCACATTCACCGGGGAATCTGAATCTTCACGGGGCCGGTGTGCGGCGCGGGAAAGTCCTGCAGCGCGGCTTTCAGCAGGGCCGGCAGCACGTGGTCGCTGTCACCCCAGGGGCCGTCATGGCTGGCCCGGGTTTCGTAGACGATGCGCTGGCTGTCCAGATCCCGCACAAGCAGGGACACCGCATAGGCGTAGCGGACGGTGGGTGGCCAGCTGGCCCAGCCCATGCCGATACGGCCCGGACCGACAAAGACGCCGAACTCGCCAAAGGAAGCCGGGCTGTAGGGCGGCAGGCCGGGGTAGCGTCGGCCCCAGTCGTCCACGTAGTAGGTTTCGACGCCAGTGCGCACCTGCACGCTGTAGCGTGGTCGCTGGTCATCGCGCAACAGGCCCACGGCTTGAAGCGCGGTGTCGGTCATGGCTTCGATGGCTTCGGCCCGAGCCGGTTCTTCGGCCTGCGAGGGCAGGCGTTCAAAGCGGTAGCGCGCGCCGGGTCCGAGAGGCGTGGACGTGTGCGGGGGCGGGGTGGATGTGGCTGGTGCATCGACCGGGGGCACGAGGGCGTGCACTTCGGACTCGATGGTTCGCAGCCCGGAGCAGCCCGCGGCCAGCAGCGCGACCAGCGCGGCGCAGGCTAGGGCAGGGAACCGGCGCGGCATGGCACGGTGATCAGAGGGTGACGACCTGGATGCCTGGCAGGGTGCCCGCCGCCCGGGCCGGTTCTGGGAATTCTTCTTCGTCGAAGGCCGTGTCACCGTCGGCATCCGGCACGCCCGTGGTCTGAATGTTCTTGAAGTCGTGCAGCGTGGCGTCCATCAGGTGCGTCGGCACCACGTTCTGGAGCGCGCTGAACATGGTGACCAACCGGCCTGGGTACTTCTTGTCCCACTCGCGCAGCATTTCTCCGACCTGCTTGCGCTGCAAGTGCTCCTGGCTGCCGCACAGCGTGCAGGGGATGATGGGGTATTGGCGATGCGCGGCCCAGCGGATCAGGTCCTTCTCCGCCACGTAGGCCAGGGGACGGATCACGATGAACTCGCCGTTGTCGCTGACCAGCTTGGGTGGCATGCCCTTGAGCTTGCCACCAAAGAACATGTTGAGAAAGAAGGTCTGCAGCATGTCGTCGCGGTGGTGGCCGAGCGCCAGCTTGTTGCACTTCAGTTCGCGCGCCACCCGGTAAAGAATGCCGCGGCGCAGCCGGCTGCACAGGCTGCACATCGTCTTGCCCTCGGGGATGTTCTTCTTGACGATGGAATAGGTGTCCTGCGTCTCGATGTGGAACTCGATGCCGAGCTCCTTCAGGTAGGCGGGCAGGATGTGGTCCGGAAAGCCGGGCTGTTTCTGGTCGAGGTTGACGGCCACCAGGGTGAACTTCACCGGCGCGCGGCTCTGCAGCTTCATGAGGATGTCCAGCATGCCGTAGCTGTCCTTGCCACCGGACATGCAGACCATGACACGGTCGCCTTCCTCGATCATGTTGTAGTCCACGATGGCGCGGCCCACCTCGCGACACAGGCGCTTCTCGAGCTTGTGCGTCTCGCGCTCGATCTTCAGCGCCTTCTCGTGGCTGATCTCGGAGGCGGCGGTATCGGGTTCGGTCCAGGTGGCGGTCATGGGTCTGGGGTGAGCGGGAGCGTCAAAGGGCAGAATTATCCCGTCTGGGCCGTCTTCCTGCCCAGGGCCTCACCATTCCCCTGTTTCCGCCCGGATGGCGACTTCGCAGTCCTGGAAGATCTCCAACTTGACGATTTTCACGCGCACGCCGCGAACGCCGGGCAATTGCAGCAGGCGATGGGCCAGCTTGCCGATCATGCTCTCCAGCAGATTGAGGTGCTCACGCTGGCATTCGTCGATGATGATTTGCCGCACCTTGCGATAGTCCAGCACATGCTTGATGTCGTCGTCGTGCGGTTCCAGCGGTTGCGGTCCGAGGTTGAGTTCGGCGTCCACCTGGATGGGTTGGGGCGTGGTTTTCTCGTGGTCGAGGATGCCTAGGTTGGCGTTGAAGCGCAGGCCAGTGAGGGTGAGGGTTTGGTTGCCTTGTGTCGGCCTGCGGTGGGCGGGTTGGGCCTGGCGCAGGGCAATGCGCTCGACACCCACCGATTCGCTGTCGGGGTACACGTCAGGCTTGCGGGTCGCGACGCGCACCGCGGCAACGCGCGGGTCTTCCAGTAGGCGACGCACGATTTCGTCGCACAAGGTTTCCTGCAATTCGTAGCGCCCCTGGCTGGCGAGGCGGCCGATCAGCTCGCGGATGGGGTCGTAGTCCACCGTGCTGCTCAGCTGGTCCGCGCTGGCTGGGGCATGCGAGAGGGGCACGCAGAGGTCCACGTCGAACAGCACGCGTTGCGCGGCGCGCTTCTCGAAGTCATGCACGCCGATGCGCACGAGTTGTTCATGTCCGCGCAGGGACAGCACGCGGCTGTTCAAGGCCAACGCGGGGTCCAGCGCTGCGAAAGCCAACGTGGCGGAGGAGGGAGTGTTCATGAGGGTCATCGTGGCGTGAGTCCGAGGTCGATCGCGAACATCACGTCGCGCGCCAGCGGCAGGCGATGCTGTCCGTTGTCCACCGGCAGCACGCAGCCATTGAGCGCGGGGTTCTCTGCAAGGTGCAATGCGGCTTGCGCCACATGCTCGGGATTCAGCGGCTGGCGCAAGAGGTTGACACGCCGCGCGCGCTCGAAGTTGTCCTCGGTCTGCGGTCCGCTGACATAGGTCAGGCCCGGCGAGATGCCGCAGACGCGCAAGTGCGGTGCGTAGGCCTGCGCCTGCAGCGCCACCGCGCGCTCCAGGGCCAGCTTGCTCAGGGTGTAGGAAAAATAGTCCGGATTCAAGTTGTGCACTTTCTGATCCAGAACGTGAATGGCACAGCCTGGGGGGCTTGAACGCTGTCGCACTTGTTGGAACAGCGCCTGCGTCAAGAGCAGGGGTGCCATCGTGTTGACGGTGAAGGCGCGCAGCAATTGCTCGGGTGTGAAGTCGGCGCCGCTGTCCGCTTCGAACTCCGAAGCATTGTTGATCACGCAATCCAGGCCGGGTTGAGCAAGTTCCAAGGCCTGGTCCGCGAGGCCCGCCACGGCGGCGGTGTCCGCCAGGTCGGCGCGCAGGATGTGGCAGGCCCCGCCCTGTCTCGTGATCTCGGCCTGGAGTTCGCGCGCTGGTGCATCGGACTGTCGGTAGTGGCAGATCACGCCCCAGCCTTCGCGGGCGAAGGCCAGGCAGAGCACGCGGCCCAGCCGCTGCGCGCCGCCTGTGACCAGCACCCATTTCTTCGGTGTAGAGGAGAAGTTGATCGCCGTTTTTCCGTTCATGGCATCGCTTCGGTGACAATCCGCGCGTGAGCAATACGACGCAGAGTTTAACGACCCATCTGTCTGCGCATCTGGCGCAGGCCTTGGCGGAGTCCGGGGGCTGGCTGGGCTTTGACGACTTCATGTCGCGGGCGCTGTACACGCCCGGCCTGGGCTACTACGCGAACGATCTGCGCAAGCTGGGCCTGATGCCCGGGGCCAGTGGGGGCGGCAGTGATTTCGTGACGGCCCCCGAACTCTCGCCCTTGTTCGGGCAGGCGCTGGCGGCCCAGATCGGCGAAGCGCTCGAGCGCACGGGCACCGACCAGGTTTGGGAGTTTGGTGCGGGCTCTGGCGCGCTGGCTTTGCAACTGCTGCGCGTCCTGCGCGGCAAGGTGCGGCGTTACACCATCGTGGACGTGTCGGGCGCGCTGCGCGCCCGCCAGCAGGAGACCTTGCAAGAATTCGCCGATCAGGCGGACGTGCGCATCGACTGGGCCACAAGCCTGCCCGAGGCCATGCATGGCGTCGTGGTCGGCAACGAGGTGCTGGACGCCATGCCGGTTCAGCTGCTGCTGCGTCAGCGTGGCGTCTGGCACGAACGCGGGGTCTCCGAAGTCCAGGGGCGTTTCGTCTGGGCCGACCGCCCCACGGACCTGCGCCCGCCGGTGGCGG
>NZ_AEGR01000003.1 GCF_000211835.1 Hylemonella gracilis ATCC 19624
CAAGCCCGCCGTCTGCTGGTCCAGCGTCGTGATCTGGGCTTCGTTCACGTCGCGGTTCAGGCTGGCGTACTGCTCTTGTGTGCTCAGGTCGGCTCCACCCACCTTGATGTTGCCCTGGCCCAGCGTGGCCTGCGTCTCGCCTTCCGTCTTGTGGCCTTGCTTGCTCATGCTCACCGTCGTGGTGCCCGAGCTGGCCTGCAGGCCGCTGCTGCTCTGCTCGCTCTTGCTGCGGTCCTCCAGATCCGTGACCGTCAGCGTGCCGGTCGTCAGGTTCAGCTGGCCGTGGTCGGTCAGCGTGCCGTCCTTGTTCTGCGTGGCGTTGGCGATCAGGCCGCCGATCAGCGTCGTGTCCTTGGCCGTGATGTGGCTCTTCGCTCCGTCGGTGATCAGCAGTTGGGTCTGGCTGCCGACCTGATTGCTCTCGCTGCTGCCGCTGCCGTTGCTGAAACCGCCGTTCACCGACGACACGCTGCCGCCACCAAACCCCGCCCCCACATTGCGGCTCTGGCTGCTGTTGCTGCTGCTGCTCGTGTCCTGCAAGCTCTGCACCGTCAGGCTGCCCACGTTCAGGTCCGCAGTCTCAGCCACCACCTCCGCGCCGCGTAGCGTGAAGTTCTGCGCATCACTCTCCAGGTGCCCCACGTTGATCGTGCTGTTCACGTTGCGCAGGCTCGTGCTGCTGCTTTGGCTGCTGCTGGTGCTCGCCGAGGCGCTGGCCGATCCATTGGTGCCGCCGCTGGCGGTCACGCTCTTGGTGCTGCTGGTCTCGGTCTTGTGCTGGTCGATGCCCGCGGTGATGAGCA
>NZ_AEGR01000002.1 GCF_000211835.1 Hylemonella gracilis ATCC 19624
AAAGAAGCATAAGCGTTCCGAAGCGGAACATTTATGGTTCCAGCGACAACAGCTGTCGCTGGAACCATAAATATTCCACGAGAGGAAGCATAACTGTTCCGCTTAGTATCGATCTACAGAGGCGACCTGTTGGAGTCGCTGTCAACCGCTGTTCTTTGAGTGCGCGATCTGAAGGTCGTGTCAACGTATCAGTTCATCGTCGTCCCGTGGACCAGCCGCAGGGGGCACTCCAAGTGTGGGTCAAGAATTGATGGAAATATTGGGTTAGGCTTTAGCGAAATTCCACAGGCGGCTTCATAGATTGAGATTCGGTGGGGTACGGACTGGGGTCAGCGCATGGACAGTAGCACGGGCTGTGCAGTAGCACGGCCAGCACCGGCCAGCCCGGCGCCATCATGCCGGTCATCGAGTTTGAACACAGCCACGGTCTGCACCAGCTCCTGCGATTGCGAACGCAAGCTGGACGCAGCCGCCGCCATTTGTTCCACCAGCGCCGCGTTCTGCTGCGTCGCATGGTCCATGTTCGTCACGGCCTCGCCCACCTGCGCCACCCCAGCGTTTTGCTCCGAGCTGGCCGCGCTGATCTCGCCCATGATGTCCGTCACCC
>NZ_AEGR01000001.1 GCF_000211835.1 Hylemonella gracilis ATCC 19624
AACAACCTGACGACCACGACGACGGGCACGGGCACGACGAGCTTCGGGACCACGAGCCTGGGTGGCAACCTGGGGGTGACGAGCGCAAGTGCGGTGAGTGACACGGGCAGCGTGAGCGTCACGGGCACGACGACGCTGGCCGCGGGTGCGAACGCGATCACGCTGGACAGCGCCGGCAACAGTTTCGGCGGTGCCGTGACCGCCAACGGCACCAGTGTCACGATCGACGGTGGCACCGGCAGTCTGAATGTCGGCAGTGGTGGCATCACGGCCAGTACTGGCAACGTGGATCTGCGTGCCGATACGCAGATCAGCGCGACTGGCAACATCAGTGCCGTGAATGGAACGGTGATATTGTCGGCATCCTCCGCCGGTGCCGGTATCGTACTGAGCAATCTGCCGCCATCCAACCGGATCATTGCGGATAACCTGCAAATCGGTCGCTCCGGTCAAACGGGTGTGATCTCCCTGGGTGGGAACTTCTCGACGGGCAACAACCTGACCTTCGCCCAGGCGGTGCGACTGACCACGGACGTCACGCTCAACACCAGCTCGGGCAACGGCAACATCACCTTCAATTCCACGGTCGACGGCACCGCGTCGGGGCAGCAGGGGCTGACACTGAATACTGGGACCGGTGACATCGCCGTGGCGGGGGACATTGGCAACGGAACCCAACTGGAGTATCTGAGAATCACCCAGGCCCACGACGCCACGTTCTCGTCGCAGATCAACCCAGAGCCGTGAGCGCTGACGCCTAACCCCTCGTACATGGCCTCCCCCCTCAAGGGCAAGAGACTGAGCGATTGAGGACCAGTGAGTAAAGCGCTTGCAATCGTATATCCGGCATCTGAGGTGGGATCATTGAAGTCCCGTGCCGACATGGAATTTGCGTCGCGGCGAGACTATCAATAAAAGCGGCTGCATAAGATCCGCAAGAGTTATCGACGTTTTGCGGTGTGGGGAGCCCGGTTGTACTCAAGGTTGATCTGATCCCGCCTCCGCGCCACTGAACGGTGAATTCCCTCCGAGAGCTTTCATTGGATCCATCGAGAACATCACACCCTCCTTGCCGGCGCTGACCTCCCAGCACAAATCTTAGAATCACCCAGGGAATGAGCATTCAGCTCAGGATGGACATTCGGGAGGGTCTGTGACGACGAGCAATGATGATGTCATTTGGGGGATCGAGCGGGGTGAGTTTCACGTCGAATACATGCCCATCGTTTCGCTGGCCTCGGGCGAGTGCGTCGCTGCGGAAGCGCTGGTTCGTTGGAAGAAGGACGGGAAAACGGTTTCCCCAGCGGTTTTCATTCCCGAAATAGAGGGGACTCCTGCGATAGGGGTTCTGACTTACTGGCTGGTGGAGCAAGTGGCCTTGGAGCTGGGCGCGTGGTTGAGAGCGCACCGAGACTTTCACCTCTCCCTCAACGTTCCCCCTGAGTTGTTTGGACGCGGCGGGTTGCAGTACGCAGCGCACCACGCTGGTGTCAAAGATCTGTACCCGCAGTTCGTCCTTGAGTTGACCGAGCGTGGCGCACCGGATCAGGTTTCGCTCGAAGGCTTGCGTTCCGCCCGTCGGCTCGGTCTCGGCATCGCGATCGATGACGTTGAATCCGGCAACCTGAACCTCTTGCTGCTTGCGAGAACCAAGCTGGACTACATCAAGATCGACAAGAGCGTGGTCGACCAGATCTTGAGCGACGGAATGATCGAAGAGACAAAGGAAGAAATCAGACGTGTCGCTGCCTCAGGCCGTCCGGTGATCGTGGCCGAGGGCATAGAGCACGAAGTGCAAGCCAGGACCCTCAGAGAGCTTGGCGTTCGGCTGGGTCAGGGCTGGTTCTTCTCCAAATCACTGCCTGTGGATGAATTCCTCGCGTTCCTTACCCGCTGAACCGCCGCGCATTTGCGGATTTTTTTGATTTCAATCGAGGCGGCCGTCTTGATGACGGCGTGATTCTGGAGACCTGATGTGATTCGCCTTGCCCTGCCCTCCGACGCCGAAGCCATCGTCGGCATCTACAACCACTACGTCGCCAACACGACCATCACCTTCGAGGAGCTTCCGGTTTCCGTCGACGACATGGCGGGGCGAATCACGGACATCCAGGCGGCCGGGCTGCCTTGGCTGGTGCTGGAAGAATCGGGGCAGTTGCTCGGTTATGCGTATGCCAGCAAATGGAAAACCCGCTCGGCGTACCGCTACTCGGTGGAGATTTCGGTTTACCTCCAGCAGGGCATCCAAGCGCGGGGCCTGGGCAGCCGTTTGTACGAGGCGCTGTTTGACGCGCTGGTGGAGCGTGACATCCATGCCGCGATGGGCGGCATTGTGTTGCCCAACGAGGCCAGCGTGCGCCTGCACGAGAAGTTCGGCATGAAACAGGTTGCTCGCTTTGAGCAAGTGGGGTACAAGTTCGGCCGGTGGCTGGATGTCGGCTACTGGCAGAAGGTCTTCTGATCACAGGCGTGCTGATGCAAACCCCAACCCCTCCCTCCCTCTATGCCTGGCTCGGCGGCATGGACGCGCTGTTGCGTCTGACCACGCGTTTCTACGAGCGTGTTCCCGCCAACCCGACATTGGCGCCGGTGTTCGCCCACATGAACCCTCAACATGCCCAGCACGTCGCCGCGTTTCTGGCGGAGGTGCTGGGCGGGCCAGAGACGTACTCGGCTGACCATGGCGGTCATCCGCACATGATTCGCCAGCACCTGAATCGGCACCTCACCCAGGAACAGCGGCGCGCCTGGCTGGCGCTCTTGCTCGACACCGCCGACGAATTGGGCATGCCGGATGACCCCGAGTTCCGGTCCGCCTTGGTGGGCTACCTGGAGTGGGGTTCCCGCCTCGCGGTACTGAACTCCCAAGACGGCGCGGAGGTCAACCCCGACGCGCCCATGCCCAAGTGGGGCTGGGGCGAGGTCAAGGGGCCGTATGTGCCTTAGCGCTGAAAGTCAAAGCCAACGCGGTTCGACCTGAGGTCGCCACCCGGTCGGCACTACGTTGGCAGGATGTAGAACACGGTCTGGGCGCGGGTTGACTAAGACACTGCCGCGCACCGCTCAAGAAATGCAAGGAGACCCCATGAAGTTGCTGACCGGTGGCTGCCTCTGCGGCGAAATTCGTTATGAGATCTCGGCCGACCCAGGTCCATCGAGGGTGTGCTGGTGCAGGGATTGCCAGCGCATCGCGTCGAACGGGACTGTGAACGTGCTTTTTCCCAGCAACGCGATCCGGATCACGGGCACCCCAAGCGGCCATGACAAGAAAGCCGACAGCGGCAACTTGGTCACCCGACGCTTCTGCGCGACATGCGGGAGTCATCTGTTTTCCGATTCCACCGGCCGTCCGGGGCTCACGGTGGTCCGTATCGGCACCCTGGATGATCCGTCGGCAATCAAGCCCAGCACCAACATCTGGGTTGCGAGCGCGCCCCATTGGGCCTGTGTGGATCAGTCGCTTGAGCGGTTCGACGGCCCTCCCGCTGCGGCAGCGCCGGCCAAGACCTGATGCCGGATAGACCATGATCCACAAGGAACGATTGACCGCGACGCTGGAGGGCGACTTTGTCGTCTTCCTGATCGGCATGCGGATCAACAAACCCTGGTTGATCCATAAGTGGCTCTCGGTCGCCCAGGCCATGCCACGCATGCTCAAGGAACTGAGTCAGCAACCCGAACTGGGGCTGTTGCACGCGGAAATGTGGTTCTCGCGCACCATCATCCAAGTGCAGTACTGGCGCTCGATGGATCAGCTGCTGGCCTACGCCAAGAACAAGGACACGGCGCATCTGCCCGCCTGGCGCGCCTTCAACAAGGCCATAGGCACGGACGGCTCGGTGGGCATTTGGCATGAGACCTACCAGGCCTCGGCGGGCAGCCATGAGAACGTCTATGTCAACATGCCGCCCTTTGGCTTGGGCAAGGCGGGCGTGCTGCAGCCGGCCACGGGCGGCAGGCAGTCCGCCTCGGGCCGCCTGGGCGCTGGGCGTGAGACGCCTTGACCTTGAACCATCATCAATTTCCCAAGTTGGAGTTCATCGGAGACCACGCACATGCTTGACCACATGACCTTTCGTGTTCGCGACATCCAGCGTGCAAAGGCCTTCTACACCGCCGCCCTGACGCCCCTGGGTTACTCCCTGTGTTTCGAGGGCAACTACGGATCGAACCTCCTGGGCTTTGCCTATCCGGACCCTTCCGAACCAGATGGCAAGAAGGCGGACGTGTGGTTCATCGACGGCCCCTCGCCCCATGGCGGCTCGCCCGTGACCACCGGTTGTCATCTGGCCTGGAAGGCCAGCAGCCGCGCTGCCGTTGATGCCTTCTACCAAGCCGCGATTGCCGCTGGCGGCCAGGACAACGGGCCGCCCGGTCTGCGCCCGCACTACCATGCCCATTACTACGGCGCCTTCGTCATCGACCCGGAGGGCAACAATGTCGAGGCCGTCTGCCATCGGCCTGAATAGCCGTGGTGGCACGGTTGACCTCCTTTGGACCCGAACTTCGCACCGGCGAAGGTGGCGAGGGGTCTGTACTGAATCTTGGCAGGTGTCGAACATGTCCATGAAGCGCTGGTTTGAAGAATACGCAAAGCACGCTGCGCTCAATTTCGGCCAGGCGCTGCAAGGCATTCGCTATTTCTACTCACATCCCGACGTGGACGATTTGGCCCCGAGAGGATCGTTCAAGCACTTTGCGCGGTCCCTCGTCATTCGAACCAAGCGGGTCGCGAATGATCTTTTCTTCGCGGCCATTCCCCCCCATTGGCACCACACCCCAGAAGAACTCACCGCCATTTGCGGAGTATCTTTCCCGCGCTGGTTTCAGTATGGCTATTGCGCTTGGCGTTTCACGGATTCCGGAGACCCCAAGACAAGTTTGCTGGACGTTGATCGGCGCTGGGACCCGCGATGCAAAGGCGGCTAGTTCGACTCCAAGTGGTGCCGCTCGGCATGGCCTGGGCGGTTTTGCCCTGGGCGTTGCCTCTTCGCGAGGCGCTCTGAGGCCCCGATATCGGACGCAGACCCATGAACCCGAGCCATCAAACTGTGCGTTCGGCCTGGCCTGCCACGGGATTGCGATGGGCAACGCGAGGGCGGTCGGCTCAGCTCTATTAGCTCTATTGGCTCATCTTTATCGCCTCAAGCGCAGCGGCTTGGTGTTCTCCCGCTGGAGGAGTCCCTTGGCTTCCAGGTCCAGTTGCGTGGCTTTGAGCCACCACCCGGCCTTGGCCCCTGCAGGAAACAAGTCCTGTGGCAGCAGCGGGAGGATTGCGGACTTGACCTCGGCCACGGTCAGCCCCGGGGATGTCTTGGGTAGAACGGACATCAAGGCCTCTTTCATGGCCAGGTACTTGGCGCGGTCCACGCGCTCCACCCGGCCCGGTGTGTTGATGTTCTCGATCTCCACCTTGTCGGTGTCATGGCGCATCCAGGCCTCCCCGCACGAAATCAACCTTGGGCACGCGAAAACCCATGTCCACCCAGGCAAGAAAGAGCCGAAGGTAGAACGCCCAGGTGTGTGTGCCAGGGTTGGGCACATCCTTCGGTAGCACCACGCCTTCGGGCTTGCTCCGGGTCATCGTCCTGATTTCCAGCGGGGGCAAGGTGCCCGCTGGCCAGAGGCCGCCGTAGAGGCTGAGCCAATGGCCACCCCCGAATTCCATGAACATGGGCGTGTTGCAACAGCTCGCGACGACGCGGCGGGTGGGCGAGCTTCTTGACAGTCTGTGCTCCCGCAAATGGCCCGATCCTCTCGCGCACCACACCCTGTCCTTGCGGTACAGCTCAAACCGGGTCGCGCCGTGGTGGTCCAGTACCGGTTTGGCGCCGGGCAGCGTTTGCAAAAAGGCGCCAGCGTGCTGGCAATCCGTGCAGAGGCATTCGGCGCTGATGATGGGCGTGCCCTCAAGCTGCAAGACGCATCGTCCGCAAGCGCAGGGCAGTGGGGTTATCTGAAAGTTCATGGCTGGGGTTCCTCACGTGGGGTGGTCGCAGTTCTCTTAGACTGCTGTCCAGCACCACGACGAACCGCATCCGGCAGATTCGACACGGCGCAGCGGCCCTAGGGTTTTCCTTGGGTGACGGGTGTGCTGAAGTGACAAAAAACGATGATCATTGATTTGATGACCACGGCATCCGTTATCGCCTCGGCGCTTGTCGGCGGGGTGTTCTTCGCCTTCTCCGTTTTCGTGATGCGCGCCCTGGCGTCCATGCCACCCGCGCAAGGCATCCTGGCGATGCAGCGCATCAACATCGCGGTCATCCATCCACTGTTTCTGGGCGTGTTCCTGGGAACGGCACCGTTGCTGGCTGTCTCCACCTACTTGGCTCGGAGCAAGCCCCACGCTGACCCGTGGTTGCTGGCCGCGTTCCTCGTCTACGGGGTCGGTTCGGTGGTGGTGACCCTGGCGTTCAACGTGCCGCGCAACAACCGGCTCGCGGCCCTGGGCGCGGCGACATCCGAAGCGGAGGCTTACTGGCCGGTCTACCTGCGCGAGTGGCTGTTCTGGAACCATGTGCGTTGCATCGCTTCGATCACTGCTGCGGTGCTCGCCATGCGCGCGACCGAGATTGTCTGAACCCGCTGGAATCGCAGGAGGCGCCATGGCCGTTGGTTATTCAGGAACACCCTTGCCCAAGAAGCTCGGCATCACCGAGGCCACGCGCCTGGCGGTGCTGCACGGCCCGGCTGACTACGCCGCCATCGTGGGTGAGTTGCCTGCTGGCGCGCAGATCCAGAACCGGCTCGGTGCGAGCACCCACCTGGTCCACCTCTTCGTGACCGAGCGCGAGGTTCTGGCCTCGGAACTGGCGCGCTTGCGCAAGGCGTTGCACCCGGACGCGGCGGTCTGGGTGTCGTGGCCCAAGAAGTCCGCCAAGGTGCCCACCACCGTCACCGAAGACACCATCCGCGAACTGGCCTTGCCGCTGGGCTGGGTCGATGTGAAGGTTTGCGCTGTCACGGAGGTCTGGTCGGGCCTGAAGTTGGTCGTGCGCAAGGAACTGCGGCCCAAGGGGCCGGCCTGATCGGGTGGTTCACTGGAACTGAAACTGAAACTGAAAAACGAGGAACGTCATCGCCATGTCCCGTGCATCCGCATCTTTCCGTCAACCCCAGGTCTGTGTACTCGGCAGCGCCGAACCGGGTTCCACCGCCTACGAGTTGGCCGGCGAGGCCGGTGCGCTGCTGGCCCGGCACGGTATCACCTTGGTCAGCGGTTGCGGCAGCCCCGCGACCCGGGTCGCGGCGGAACGCGCCATTGCTGCGGGTGGTCTGGTACTCAGCATCGTGCCGCCCGATGAAATGCCGCCTGCGGATTGGCCTGCGACGGTGGTGGTGCCCTGCGGCATGGGCGATGCGCGCAACCTGCTGATGGCGCTGTCGGGCGACGCCTGCCTGGTCATCGGCGGGCGCGCGGGCACGATTTCGGAGGTCTGCCTGGCCTGGTTGCACAAGCGCCCGCTCTTGCCTTTGGTGGGGCATGGGGGCTGGTCCGATGCCTTGCCATCGAATCCTCCGGACGAACGCAAGAACTCGCCCATCCTGCCCTGGAGCGGCATGGCAGAGTTGGAGCGCCAACTTCGTCAACTGCAGATCATTCGACCGACGTGACAGATGACGAGCGGCGTCGTCAGGCTGTGAACAATCCCTGGATCGATCTCCTGCCCCCCTCACTGTGAAGGACGAATTGCCCATGAACACGCAAGAGAACAAGGTTGTCGCTTTCAGATTCTTCGAGCGCTTCACGGCCAGTGATCTCGAAGGCGCCCTGGACACGATGGCCGATGACGCGACATGGTGGATACCTGGGAAGAAGGAGCGGTCGCCCTCTGCTGGCCTGTACCCCAAGGACAAGATTGGCCGCCTCTTTCATCGCATGGTCAATGCGCTGGAGAACGGTTTGAAGATGACGGTGGTGTTCTGCATCGCCGAAGGCGATCATGTCGCCCTTGAGGTCGTCTCCGAGGGCGACTTGAAGAATGGGCGCCAGTATCGGCAGGAGTACCACATGCTTCTGAAGTTCAGAGACGGGAAGATCGTTTCGGTCCGAGAGTACCTCGATACCCAGCACGCCAACGATGTCTGGGCCGCACCGCTCACCGAGCAGGAAATGGAAACGGCCCGCCTGGCGTCGCAGAAAGAAGCTTAGCCCCTCCCATCCTTGTTCCCGAGGGAGGAGTGACTGGAAAATTTTCGTTCGCTTGTCGAAATCATGTCCGCTGCAACGACATGAAGATGTGTCGGGACCTTCCCTGCACACCCACCGATAGCGAAAGGACCGATCATGCAATACACCATTCTGATTCACGAAAGCGACGAGGGATTCGCGGCGCGCACCGATCCGCGACAGCAAGAGAACTACTGGGGAGGGACGATGCGTTACTTGAAGGCGCTCAAGGACGCGGGCGTCTTCGTCGGGGGCGCGGGTCTGCAGCCGCCCAGCATGGCGACGACCCTGCGCTTCGAGCAGGGCAAGCACCTTGTTCAGGACGGGCCTTATGCCGACACCAAGGAGCAATTGGGTGGCTTGTTCATCGTCAACGTGCCGGATCTGGATACTGCGCTCGAATGGGCGGCGCGCTTCCCGCAACGCCCGGGCCTGGTGATCGAGGTGCGTCCGAACTTGCCCAACGACTGATGGGCCCTGATCACCCGGCCCATGCGGCCGTCGCGAGGGTCGCGCGGGAGTCGTGTCGGCGCTTGATCGCGCTGCTGGCGTCCCGCTCGGGCGGGATTGCGCAAGCCGAGGATGCGTTGGCCGATGCGTTTCGCTCAGCCCTGGAGACGTGGCCGAATCAAGGGATTCCTCGGAATCCGGAGGCTTGGCTGCTCACCGCAGCCAGGCGCCGGGTGATCGACGCCCACCGGCACGATGCGGTGCGGGCGGAGGCGGTGACCACCTTGCTGTCCATTGCCGACGAAGCGATGGACGGCGTGGAGGAGGGGGCGGCTTTCCCCGACGAGCGACTCAAGCTCCTGTTCGTCTGCGCTCATCCCGCCATCGATGTCGCGGCGCGAACGCCGTTGATGCTGCAAGTGGTATTGGGGCTCGATGCGGGCGACATCGCCTCGGCATTCTTGGTCAAACCGGCCACCATGGCGCAACGCCTTGCCCGGGCCAAGGCCAAAATCCGTGACGCCAGGATTTCCTATGAGGTGCCAGACCACAAGGCGTTGCCGGAACGCCTGGACGCGGTCTTGCAAGCCATCTATGGAATCTATGGCCTCGGATGGGACGAACTGCTGGGCGCCGACTCACCGCGTCGTGGCCACGCCGCGGAAGCCGTGGAACTGGGGCGCTTGCTGCACTTGCAGATGCCCGAGCAGGCGGAAGTCAAAGGCCTGCTGGCCTTGATGCTCCATTGCGAGGCACGTCGTCCTGCCCGTCGCAATGCGTCGGGTGAGTTCGTGCCACTGGATGAGCAAGACACGTCGCTCTGGCTGCATCCCCTGATCGCCGAAGCCGATGAGTTGCTGGCGCAGGCCTCCTTGTTGAATACCTTGGGAAGATTTCAGCTGGAGGCGGCGATTCAGTCGGTGCACGCACGAAGATCCGCGGGGTACGCGACCGACTGGCAGTCCATCGCGCTGTTGTACGACGGGCTGGCCAGCAGGGCGCCGGCTTTGGGAACCTGGGTCGCGAGGGCCTCGGCATGGTCCAAGGTCCAGGGCCCTGATTTCGCCTTGCAACTTCTGGCCCAGCTGCCCACCGAGGCCGTGGAGGGCTATCAACCGTATTGGGTGCTCCTGAGCACCTTGATGCAAAGGCTAGGCCGGCTGAAAGAGGCCAGCACCGCCTTGGAACGTGCGATCGGCTTGTGCGTCGATCCGGCCACGAGGCAGTATCTGCTTCAGCAAGCGATGTTTATATCGGTCAGCATGCGCGGCCATGCTTGATCGTTGGATGATGAGTCCAATAGGATATGTCTGTTAGTACTTTGAATAAAAGATTCAGGCACGTACGCGCTCAAGTGGTTTTTATCGAGTTTGTCCTATCATTCCAAGGGGAGCGTTGCAGCAATCATATTGGTCGTGAATTCAAACGTTGACTTTGATTAAAGCTTACCCCCATCCATCAATATTCAACAGGGAAAATATGAACGCTATCTTTTCAATAGTATTCTCGCTTTCTGTCGCTGCTTTAGTTGGCGGCTGTGCCTCGGCATCAGGAGTTCATGAATTACTACCGTCTGCGAACTACATGAGTTCTTCTCAAGGAAATGGAAGCGTTGATGTCTTTCGGCAGGGTGAATCGCCGTCGCGACCTTATGTTCGAATTGCAGCCGTAGCAGCCCATGGAAACGCCTACGCGGATCAAGCTACTCTTGAAAGAGTATTGGTTCAAGAGGCGCAAAAGGTTGGTGCCGATTGCGTAACCATTACAGGAAAAGAGATATCCAAAGATGAAGGCGTAGGCACCTATGGCGGCGGCATCATGATGTCTAGCCAAATCCAGCGCCCACATCTATATGGCATCGCATGTCGATACTCGAAAGTTCGCTTGGGAATTAGCTGGGATAAGGAAGGATTTATTACCTACGTCAGCTCTGGATCAGCTGCGGATAGAGCTGGACTTGTTGAGGGCCAGCGGCTGGCGGCAATCAACGGCGTGCCATTTTCGTATGGAGGTTACTTCATGGAAAAAGAAGTTGTCTCAAAATCGCCCGGAGATGTTGTTGTCCTTGAAGTGCTTTCAAGAAACTCGGAAAAAATCAGAAAAGAAGTGGTGCTTGAAGCATGGTCGCGATAAGTTGATCAGTTGAATCGCTCCCTCATTGAGCGGGAAAGTTTCAAACTCATAGCGTTGCTCTTCTGAGCAAATCAACGCATATAAAAAAGCCCGCCGAAACTCGGCGGGCTTTTACTTGGAAAACACAAGTAGCTGTGACTACTTGTATTCCCGATGTAACGGATCAGCGCTTCGTGATGTGCGGCACGTCGCGGCGCACGGAGCCGGTGAACAGCTGACGGGGACGGCCGATCTTGTACTCGGGGTCGCCGATCATCTCGTTCAGTTGAGCGATCCAGCCGACCGTGCGGGCCAGGGCGAAGATGCCGGTGAACAGATTGACCGGGATGCCGATGGCGCGCTGCACGATGCCGGAGTAGAAGTCCACGTTGGGGTAGAGCTTGCGCGAGACGAAGTAGTCGTCTTCCAGGGCGATCTTTTCCAGGGCCTTGGCCAGGGCGAACAGCGGGTCCTTTTCCAGGCCCAGCTCGGTCAGCACCTCATCGCAGGTTTCCTGCATCAGCTTGGCGCGCGGGTCATAGTTCTTGTAGACGCGGTGGCCAAAGCCCATCAGGCGCACGCCGGAGTTCTTGTCCTTGACCTTCTCCATGAATTCGCCGACCTTGGCCACGCCGCCATTGGCCTGCAGGTCTTCCAGCATGTTCAAGCAGGCTTCGTTGGCGCCGCCGTGGGCCGGGCCCCAGAGGCAGGCCACGCCGGCCGCGATCGCGGCGAAGGGGTTGGTGCCGGAGGAGCCGCACAGGCGCACCGTGGAGGTGGAGGCGTTCTGTTCGTGGTCGGCGTGCAGGATGAAGATGCGGTCCAGCGCCTTCTCGATCACGGGGTTGACCTTGTACTCCTCGCAAGGCGTGGCGAACATCATGCGCAGGAAGTTGCCGGAGTAGCTCAGGTCATTCTGCGGGTACATGTAGGGCTGGCCGATGCCGTACTTGTAGGCCATGGCGACCAGCGTCGGCAGCTTGGCGATCAGGCGGATGGCCGAGATCTCGCGGTGCTCCGGGTTGTTGATGTCCGTGCTGTCGTGGTAGAACGCCGACAGCGCGCCGATCAGGCCCGTCAGGATGGCCATGGGGTGGGCGTCGCGGCGGAAGCCACGCAGGAAGAACTGCATCTGCTCGTTCACCATGGTGTGGCGCGTCACCAGGTCGGTGAAGTCCTTCTTCTCCGTGGCGTTGGGCAGGTTGCCCTTGAGCAGCAGATAGCAGGTTTCCAGGAAGTCGCAGTTCACCGCGAGCTGCTCGATGGGGTAGCCGCGGTAGAGCAGTTCGCCCTTGTCGCCGTCGATGTAGGTGATGGCGGACTGGCAAGAAGCCGTCGAGAGGAAGCCCGGGTCATACGTGAACATGCCCGTCTGGCCGTAAAGCTTGCGGATGTCGATCACGTCCGGGCCGATGTTGCCCGAGTAAACGGGCAGGTCGATGGCGGGCTTGCCGTTGCTGAACGACAGGGTGGCTTTGTTGTCTGCTAGTTTCATTTTCTTGACCTTTCTCTCATCAAGCTGGGGGGATCAAAGCAACACCTTAGCGTTGCTGCAACATCTTCAGCACTTCGCGCACTTCGTCACGATCCATCTCGGGTGCCACCTGCGCCAGGGGCTTGCGTCCCAGATTCAGGTCGAGCAGGTCGTTGTCGCTCAGCTCCATCAGCGCGGACAGGCCGGCGGCCTGGCGCACCGTCAGGGACGACTCATGCTGCTGGAAGAAGCGCTCGACGAACAGATCGTTTTCCAGCAGGCCCCGGCGGCAGCGCCACTTGAGCTTGCTCAGACTGCGTTCATCGATGCGCGCATCTTCCGTCATCAAGGTCATCCTGACTTTCTTGCGTGAGTCTCTCGGGCCCGGCCCGTCAGACCGAGCGCGCCACCATCATTTCCTTGATCTTGCCGATGGCCTTGGTGGGGTTCAAACCCTTGGGGCAAACATCGACGCAATTCATGATGGTGTGGCAGCGGAACAGACGGTACGGGTCTTCCAGGTTGTCCAGACGCTCGGCGGTGGCTTGGTCGCGGCTGTCCGCGATGAAGCGGTAAGCCTGCAGCAGGCCGGCCGGGCCAACGAACTTGTCCGGGTTCCACCAGAAGCTGGGGCAGCTGGTCGAGCAGCTCGCGCACAAGATGCACTCGTACAGGCCGTTGAGTTCCTCGCGCTCCTCCGGCGACTGCAGGCGCTCCTTCTCGGGCGGCACTTGCTCATTGACGAGGTAAGGCTTGATGCTGTGGTACTGCGTGAAGAACTGCGTCATGTCCACGATCAGGTCGCGCACGACGGGCAGGCCCGGCAGGGGCTTGAGCACGATGGTGCCCTTGAGCGTCTTCAGGTTGGTCAGGCAGGCCAGACCATTCTTGCCGTTGATGTTCATCGCGTCCGAGCCGCAGACGCCTTCGCGGCAGGAGCGGCGGAAGGACAGCGTCGGGTCCACGGCCTTGAGCTTGACCAGGGCGTCGAGCAGCATGCGTTCATTGCCTTCGAGTTCGATCTCGATGGTCTGCATGTAGGGCTTGGCGTCCTTGTCCGGGTCGTAGCGGTAGATGCTGAAAGTGCGTTTTTGCATGATGTTGGTCCTTGGATGCGCTTGCGTGACGTTCAGAACGTGCGCACCTTGGGCGGCACGGATTCCACGGTCAGCGGCTTAAGGTTGACGGCCTTGTAGGTCAGGCTATTGCTCGCGCTGTGCCACAGGGTGTGCTTCATCCAGTTGGCATCGTCGCGGCCCAGCGGTGCCGTGGGGTGGTCGGCCGGGTGCTCGTAGTCCTTGACCGTGTGCGCGCCGCGGCATTCCTTGCGGGCGGCGGCCGAGATCATCGTGGCCTGGGCGCACTCGATCAGGTTCTCGACTTCCAGCGCCTCGATGCGCGCCATGTTGAAGACCTTGGAGGTGTCCTTCAGGCCAATGCCGCCCACGCGTTCGCGGATGGCGTTGATCTTGCGCACGCCCTCGTCCATGCTGGCTTGCGTGCGGAACACGCCCGCGTGCTGCTGCATGGTGGCGCGGATGTCGTTGGCCACGGTCTGGCAGTACTCGCCCTTGGCGTCGGAGTCCAGGCGGTTCAGGCGTGCCAGCGACTTGTCGGCCGCGTCCTTGGGCAGTTCCTTGTGGGACTTGGTGCGCGAGGCGAACTCGACGATGTGGTTGCCCGCCGATTTGCCGAAGACCAGCAGGTCGAGCAGGGAGTTCGTGCCCAGGCGATTGGCGCCGTGCACCGACACGCAGGAGCATTCGCCCACGGCATAGAGGCCGTTGACGATGGCGCGGTCGTTGCCGTTTTGCTGCACCACGACCTGGCCGTTGATGTTGGTCGGAATGCCCCCCATCTGGTAGTGGATGGTGGGCACGACGGGAATCGGCTCCTTCGTGATGTCCACGTTGGCGAAGTTCACGCCGATCTCGTAGACCGAGGGCAGGCGCTTGTGGATGGTCTCGGCGCCCAGGTGGTCGAGCTTGAGCAGCACGTAGTCGCCGTTGGGGCCGCAGCCGCGGCCTTCCTTGATTTCCTGGTCCATGGAGCGGGACACGAAGTCACGCGGGGCCAGGTCCTTCAAGGTGGGGGCGTAGCGTTCCATGAAGCGCTCGCCCTTGTTGTTCAGCAGGATGGCGCCTTCGCCGCGGCAGCCTTCGGTCAGCAGCACGCCCGCGCCGGCCACGCCGGTGGGGTGGAACTGCCAGAACTCCATGTCTTGCAGCGGGATGCCCGAGCGCGCCGCCATGCCCAGGCCGTCACCCGTGTTGATGAAGGCGTTGGTGGAGGCCGCGAAGATGCGGCCCGCGCCGCCGGTGGCCAGCAGCACGGTCTTGGCTTGCAGGATGTGCAGGTCGCCGGTTTCCATTTCGAGCGCGGTCACGCCCACCACGTCACCCTCGGCGTCGCGGATCAGGTCCAGCGCCATCCATTCGACGAAGAACTGGGTCTTGGCCGAGACGTTCTGCTGGTACAGGGTGTGCAGCATGGCGTGGCCAGTGCGGTCGGCCGCCGCGCAGGCGCGCTGCACGGGCTTCTCGCCATAGTTGGCGGTGTGGCCGCCAAAGGGGCGCTGGTAGATGGTGCCGTCCGGGTTGCGGTCGAAGGGCATGCCAAAGTGTTCCAGCTCGTAGACGACCTTGGGCGCTTCGCGGCACATGTATTCGATGGCGTCCTGGTCACCGAGCCAGTCGGAGCCCTTGACGGTGTCGTAGAAGTGGTAGTGCCAGTTGTCCTCGGACATATTGCCCAGCGAGGCGCCGATGCCGCCTTGCGCCGCCACGGTGTGGCTACGGGTGGGGAAGACCTTGGACAGCACGGCGACGTTCAGGCCGGCGCGCGCCAGTTGCAGCGAGGCGCGCATGCCGGAGCCGCCCGCGCCGACGATGACGACGTCGAACTTGCGCTTGGTGATGGACGAAGAGGTATAGGACATGACTCAGAGGCTCCAGAGGACTTGGAGGGCCCAGCCGGCGCAGCCCGCCAGCCAGACGATGGTGAACACCTGCAGCGACAGCCGCAGCCAGACGGGCTTGATGTAGTCCATCCAGATGTCGCGCATGCCGACCCAGACGTGCCAGACCAGCGCGATCACGACGGCGAAAGTGACCACCTTCATCCATTGCGGCGCGAAGATGGCGGCCCAGCTCTCATAGCCCAGCGGGCCGCTGCTCAGCAGCACGCGCGCCAGCAGCAAGAGGGTGAAGAGGGCCATGATGACGGCGGTGGCGCGCTGGACGATCCAGTCACGCACGCCGTAGTGCGCGCCCACGACGAGGCGCTTGGAGCCGTAGTTGACGGACATGGTGTGTGCTCCTTGTTGACTCAGTACAGGCCGAACAGCTTGGCGCCCAGCACGAGGGTCAGCCCGATGGACAGGACCAATGTGACGACGGCGGAGTTACGGCCGAATTCCTTGGTGACGGCGTGCGTCGCGTCCATCCAAAGGTGGCGCAGGCCCGCGATGATGTGGTGCAGGTAGCCCCAGATCAGGCCCAGCGTGGCCAGCTTGACGAACCAGCCCGGCACGAAACCGATGCCCGCGCTGAATGCGGCTGCGAAGCGTTCGTAAGACAGCTCCGAGGTGGTGGCGGTGTCGAACAGCCAGATGACAAAGGGCAGCAGCAGGAACATCAGTGCGCCGCTGACGCGGTGCAGGATGGACACCCAGCCGGCCGCGGGCAGGCGGTAGGTGGGGAGGTCCTTGAGGGCGTTGATGTTGCGGAACTCGGGCCGCTGGGCCCGCGTGGGAGTGGCAAGCTCGGACATGGTGTGTCTCTCTTGGTGAAAAGAAAAATTCGCTCCGCGATGCACGGGTGGCGGCAGGGGGAGCGAGGTCGCCGGATTCTAGGTCAAGGCGGGACTTATCTGCATTCCCGTGTGATTCATTTCGTGCTGTTGGGTGCGTGATCCGTTTTTTGCATGGGGGTATCGCGTGAGAGGGTTCCTTGCGTCGTGCTCCATTCAACTGAGCACGTTGCGGTAGTGGTGCATGTCGGTCAGGTACAGGCCGCGGCGCAATTCCATCGGAACATCGTTGTAGGTGTAGGCGACGCGCTCCACGCTCAGCAAGGGCGTCGAGCGGCTGATCTTGAGCAAGGCGCTTTGCGCCGCGTCCGGCAGCACCGCGCGGATTTTTTCCTCGGCGCGCACCATGCGCACGCCAAACTCGGTCTCGAACAGGGCGTACATCGGCCCCAGGTTGTCGCGCAGGCGCTCGGCCGTGAGTCCCTTGAAGGGTGCGCCGGGCAGCCACAGGTCTTCCAGAATGGTGGGGCGGCCCGAGAAGGACAGCACCCGGCGCACTTGAAGCACGCCGTCGCCCGCGCGCAGGGCGAGCGCTCGCGCCACCTCGGCGCTGGCGCGTACCCGTTTGCAATCGATCACGTGGCGCTCGGCGGGGGTCGCTTGGCGTGGCTCGCCCGCGTCGAAGGCATCGGGCATCAGCCGCAGGAAGCGGTACTGCACCTGTTGCTCGGCATGTGTGGCAACGAAGGTGCCCTTGCCCTGGCGGCGCAACAGCAGGTTGTCCGCGGCCAGCTCATCGATGGCCTTGCGCACCGTGCCCTGGCTGACGCGGTAGCGCGCGGCCAGGTCGAGTTCACTGGGGATGGCTTCGCCCGGCTTCCATTCCCCGGACTGCAGGCTTTGCAGGATGAGCCCCTTGATCTGCTGGTACAGGGGGCTGAACGCTGGCGCGAGCGGGGAAGTCGCCGAGGCTGGCGACGCCGCCATGCCGTCCGCGGCGTCACCGGCGCTGGGGGGCGTTTGGGAGCTCATGGCTGGGGCAGGGCGGGTCGCGGGCGTGAGGGGAATGAAGTTGCCGAGCCGCGCGCGGAAGCTCGCGAGCTGGGCTTGATCGGTGTCAATCATATCTTATATAAGACATAAGACAAATTGAATCGGCGCTGTTTTCGGGCTACACTTCCAAATGCTTCCCAGCGGTGCCATGCCCGCGTGTTTGCGGCAGAGTTTCGCAGCGCCACGGCTGTGCCCGCGTTCAACTTCTTCAACAAAATCCTGGAGTTCCTGCCATGAGCAAAAAGCCCGTTCGCGTCGCCGTCACCGGCGCTGCCGGTCAAATCGGTTACGCCCTGCTGTTTCGCATCGCCTCGGGTGAAATGCTGGGCAAGGACCAGCCCGTCATCCTGCAATTGCTCGAAATTCCGGATGAGAAGGCCCAGAAGGCCCTCAAGGGCGTGATCATGGAGCTGGAAGATTGCGCCTTCCCGCTGCTGGCGGGCGTGATCCCCACGGGGGACCCGCTGGTGGCCTTCAAGGACGCCGACTACGCCCTGCTGGTGGGTGCCCGTCCGCGCGGCCCCGGCATGGAGCGCGCCGACCTGCTGGCCGCCAACGCCCAAATCTTCACGGCCCAGGGCAAGGCCCTGGACCAAGTGGCTTCGCGCAACGTCAAGGTGCTCGTGGTTGGCAACCCCGCCAACACCAACGCCTACATCGCGATGAAGAGCGCGCCCAGCCTGCCGCGCGAGAACTTCACCGCCATGCTGCGTCTGGACCACAACCGCGCCGCTTCGCAAATCGCCGCCAAGACCGGCGGCAAGGTCGGCGAGATCGAAAAGCTCACCGTCTGGGGCAACCACTCGCCCACCATGTACGCCGACTACCGCTTCGCCACCATCGGCGGCAAGAGCGTCAAGGACGCGATCAATGACCAGGTCTGGAACGAAACCGTGTTCCTGCCCACCGTGGGCAAGCGCGGCGCGGCCATCATCGAAGCGCGCGGCCTGTCGTCCGCCGCTTCCGCCGCCAACGCCGCCATCGACCACATGCGCGACTGGGCCCTGGGCTCCAACGGCAAGTGGGTCACCATGGGCGTGCCTTCCAACGGCGAGTACGGCATTCCGAAGGATGTGATCTTCGGCTTCCCGGTCACGACCGAGGGCGGCAAGTACAAGATCGTCGAAGGCCTGGCCATCGACGAGTTCAGCAAGAAGTGCATCGACAAGACCCTGGCCGAGCTGCAAGGCGAGCAGGACGGCGTCAAGCACCTGCTGTAAAAGGAAAAGGACGCGGAAGCACCATGCACCCGACGCCAGAGGCATCGGGCCCTCGGGCCGTCCACCCTCACGCAGGTGATCGTGGAGTCGCGGCCCTCAGTCCGCGCGATGTCCTCCTCGGTGCCCAGGCCGCCACCGGCTTGCTGCCGGTGTGCGACCACTATTGCGGCGTCGAGGCGCGCATGCGCAAGAGCCTGGCCTTGCAGGCCGAGTTGGCCGAGGAGTTCGGCGCCGTCGTCTTCGACGTGACGCTGGACTGCGAGGACGGCGCGCCCGCGGGCGGCGAGGCGGAGCATGCCGCGCTGGTGGCCAGCATCGCCCTGGGCGCCGCGCCCTCGGCGCGGGTCGCGGCCCGCGTGCATCCGGTGGACCACCCGGCCTTCGCGGCGGATGTGCACACCATCGTCGGCCAAGCGGGTGCCCGGCTGCGCCACTTGATGATCCCCAAGGTGGAATCGGTGACCGACGTGGCGCGCGCCGTCGCCGCCGTGGACGCGGCGGGCGGGCAGAACCTGCCCCTGCATTGCCTGATCGAATCGCCCCTGGCGGTGCGCAACGCCTTCGAGATCGCCGCGCATCCGCGCGTGCAATCGCTGAGCTTTGGCCTGATGGATTTCGTCTCGGCCCATGGCGGCGCCATTCCCGACAGCGCCATGACGGTGCAAGGCCAATTCGAGCATCCGCTGGTGCTGCGCGCCAAGCTGGAAATCTCGGCCGCTTGCCATGCGCATGGCAAGACGCCCGCGCACTGCGTGGTCACCGAATTCAAGAACGCCGACGCCCTGGGCGCAGCCGCCCGCAAGGCCGCGCGCGAACTGGGCTACACGCGGATGTGGAGCATCCACCCCGACCAGATTCGCCCCATCCTGCGCGCTTACGCCCCGGAGCAGCACGACATCGAGCGGGCCGCCGCCCTCATCGAGGCGGCCGAGCAGGCGCAATGGGCGCCCATCAGCCACCAGGGTGTGCTGCACGATCGCGCGAGCTACCGCTACTACTGGCAGGTGCTGGAACGCGCGTTCCGCACCGGCAAGACCCTGCCCGCGAGCGTGCAGGGCCACTTCATTCACCATCAACCAGACCCTGAACTCATCTGACAGGAGCACACCATGTTGCAAGCCTACCGCGCCCATGTCGCTGAACGCGCCGCGCTCGGCATCCCGCCGCTGCCGCTGACCGCCAAGCAGGTGGCCGAGCTGATCGAACTCATCAAGAACCCGCCCGCGGGTGAAGACGCCTTCCTGATGGACCTGCTGACCCACCGCGTGCCCCCGGGCGTGGACGACGCGGCCAAGGTGAAAGCCAGCTTCCTGGCGGCCGTCGCGCACGGCGACATCAAGGTCGGCCTGATCTCCAAGGCCAAGGCCACCGAGTTGCTGGGCACCATGGTGGGCGGCTACAACGTCCACCCGCTGATCGAGCTGCTGGACGACGCCGAAGTCGCGGGCGTCGCCGCCGAGGGCCTGAAGAAGACCCTGCTGATGTTCGACTACTTCAACGACGTGGCGACCAAGGCCAAGGCGGGCAACGCCAAGGCCAAGGAAGTCATGCAGAGTTGGGCGAACGCCGAGTGGTTCACCTCGCGCCCCGAAGTCGAGAAGAAGATCACCGTCACCGTGTTCAAGGTGCCGGGCGAGACCAACACCGACGACCTGTCGCCCGCGCCCGATGCCTGGAGCCGCCCCGACATCCCGCTGCACTACCTGGCCATGCTGAAGAACACCCGTCCCGACGCGGCCTTCAAGCCCGAGGAAGACGGCAAGCGCGGTCCGATGAAGTTCATCGATGACCTGAAGAAGAAGGGTCACCTGGTCGCCTACGTGGGCGACGTGGTGGGCACCGGTTCCAGCCGCAAGTCGGCCACCAACTCGGTGATCTGGGCCACCGGCCAAGACATCCCCTTCGTGCCGAACAAGCGCTTCGGCGGCGTCACCCTGGGCGGCAAGATCGCCCCGATCTTCTTCAACACGCAGGAAGACTCGGGCTCGCTGCCCATCGAAGTCGATGTGTCCAAGCTGGAGATGGGCGACGTCGTGGACGTGCTGCCCTATGATGGCAAGATCGTGAAGAACGGCCAGACCGTCGCCGAGTTCAAGCTCAAGAGCGACGTGCTGTTCGATGAAGTGCGCGCCGGCGGCCGCATCAACCTGATCATTGGCCGCGCCCTCACGTCCAAGGCGCGTGAGTTCCTGGGCTTGCCCGCGTCCACGGTGTTCCGTCTGCCGCAACCGCCTGTCGCCACCAAGGCGGGCTTCACGCTGGCGCAGAAGATGGTTGGCCGTGCCGTCGGCCTGCCGGAAGGCCAGGGCGTGCGCCCGGGCACCTACTGCGAGCCCAAGATGACCACGGTCGGCTCGCAAGACACCACCGGCCCCATGACCCGCGACGAGCTGAAAGACCTGGCGTGCCTGGGCTTCAGCGCCGACATGGTGATGCAGTCCTTCTGCCACACCGCTGCTTATCCGAAGCCGGTGGACGTGAAGACGCACCGCGAGCTGCCCGCCTTCATCAGCAACCGCGGCGGCGTGGCCCTGCGCCCCGGGGACGGCGTGATCCACTCCTGGCTCAACCGCCTGCTGCTGCCCGACACCGTGGGCACGGGCGGCGACAGCCACACCCGCTTCCCGATCGGCATTTCCTTCCCCGCGGGCTCGGGCCTGGTGGCCTTCGCGGCCGCCACCGGCGTGATGCCGCTGGACATGCCCGAGTCGGTGCTGGTGCGCTTCAAGGGCCAGATGCAGCCGGGCGTCACGCTGCGTGACCTCGTGCACGCCATTCCGCTCTACGCCATCAAGGCCGGTCTCCTGACCGTGGCCAAGGCGGGCAAGAAGAACATCTTCTCGGGCCGCATCCTCGAAATCGAGGGCCTGCCGGACCTGAAGGTGGAGCAGGCGTTTGAACTGTCCGATGCCTCGGCCGAGCGCTCCGCCGCGGGCTGCACGATCAAGCTGAACCACGAGCCGATCAAGGAATACCTCACCAGCAACGTCGTGCTGATGAAGAACATGATCGCCGAGGGCTACGCCGACGCCAAGACGCTGCAGCGCCGCATCGAGAAGGTCGAGGCCTGGCTGGCCAAGCCCGAGCTGCTCGAAGCCGACAAGGACGCCGAGTACGCGGCCGTGATCGAGATCGACCTGGCCGACATCACCGAGCCCATCGTCTGCTGCCCCAATGACCCGGACGACGCCAAGTTCCTGTCCGACGTGGCGGGCGCCAAGATCGACGAAGCCTTCATCGGTTCGTGCATGACCAACATCGGCCACTTCCGCGCCGCGGCCAAGCTGCTGGGCGGCCAGCGCGACATCCCGGTCAAGCTGTGGATCGCGCCGCCGACCAAGATGGACCAGAACGAGTTGATCAAGGAAGGCCACTACGCCGCCTTCGGCACCGCCGGTGCGCGCACCGAAATGCCTGGCTGCTCGCTGTGCATGGGCAACCAGGCGCAGGTGAAGGAGGGCGCGACCGTCATCTCCACCTCCACCCGCAACTTCCCGAACCGCCTGGGCAAGAACACCAATGTGTACCTGGGATCGGCCGAGCTGTCCGCCATCGCCTCGCGCCTGGGCCGCCTGCCGACCAAGGCGGAGTACCTGAAGGAAATGGGCATCATCGACGCCGACAAGGCCAGTGTCTACCGCTACATGAACTTCGACCAGATCGAGGAATACAAGGAAGTGGCGGAGAAGGCTGCGGCCTGCTGAGCGGGTGCGGTCTGAAGCGGGCGCAAGCCCGCCTTCGGACTCTGCGGTACAAACAAAAGGCCCCAGGGCGTTGCCCTGGGGCCTTTTTGTTTTTTGTTTTATTTTTTGCTCTAGTTTTTGTGTGGGTCGCAGCGGCTCAATTGCCGGTGCGCGCCGGATGTGTGATCAGGGCAGGCGTTCCAGCACGAGGTCCAGGTTCGGCTCGTCTTCGGTGGCAATCCCGGGTTTGGCGACGGGCTCGCTCTGCTTCAGCACGCGCACGCGCCAACGCTGCCCGGATTCCTCGAAGCTGACACTGGAGGTGGGGGCATCGACCCGCAGGGCTTGCTGGAACCCGGCCGAGTTTTGGACGACCCACTGGCCCGCAGCCTGGCGCAGCAAGCGTGCCTGACCGATCAGACGCCGCCCCGAACGCGCATGCGTCAGCTCGATGCGGTCCGGCGGGGTTCCGGCGCTGCCACCCCAGGTGCGGACCACGGTCGGGCCGGAGGGGTGCAGGTCACGCGTCACGCTGTCAGGCGGCGGCAGCGAGGCACTGCTGCTGTCTGCGCTGGGGCCGCTCGGCGCACTGGCGTTCGTTGCGCTGGTCGAAGCGCTGGTCGAAGCGCTGGGCGAGGAACCCGGCTTGCCCTGCACGGAAGCAGCAGGCGGGTTGGCGACGCAGCCTGCGGTCAGGCTGAGCAGCAACCCGAGCAGCAGGGACCGATGAGCGAGGCGGAGTTGTTTATTGACCATTGCGCAGGCTCTCAAAGAAAAGCATGGACGGCGGGGTTTCTTCGGCGATTGGCTGTTTGTCTGCCGTGATCGGGTTGGCGACCACCGCGTTGGCAGATTTGAGGATGCTGAACCCTGAATTGCCGTTGTAGCTGCGTGCGAAGGGGAGTTGGAGGTTGCCCCAATCGTTGTAGTCGGTCAGCGTCCCAGAGGTGCCATCCCCGTTCAAATCCACAGCGATGAAACCACTCGTTTGGTTGCCACTATTGTCCCAGTCGGCGTAGGCGGTACCCGAAGAGTTGCCGCGCCCGACATTGGCGGACTCTTGCAGGCTCGCCTCGTTCAAAGAACTGCCAGTTCCGTCCGAATAGTCCATCTTGAACAGTGAAGGTGCACCGCAAGGAGATGAATTGTTGAATGTGCAAAGTGTGAGGCCACCGTGACTTGCCACTTTTTCATAGCGCCAACGTTCGTAAGCTGTACTGCTAGCGGGATTGGCGTCGAGACCGTAGATCTGGTACAGGTAATTCATCACGCTCCAATAGTTGGGCTTGTAGTTGGTGTCCACATTGCCGCCATGGCGCAGACCCAGGTTGTGTCCCAATTCATGCATGACGGTGGCCGCCTGACTATTGATCAAGCCGTTCACGCCAAGCGCAGTCGATGTTCCGGTCGCTGTGGTGTAGCCCCAGGCACCGAGTGAAACGATAAGGTCGTTACCCACCAGCTCTGCGATGCCCGAGGAACCGGCAGTCCCATCAGCCTTTTGCGAGTTCGCGAACAGCAGGTAGTGGAAAACTGCACGGCGGCGCAGATCCATGGACTCGGCCTTGTAGTCGTAGAGGCTGCGCCGATTGCTCGTGTTGGATGTGCAGGTGGTTTGATCCAAGCCCACGCATGGCTCATAAGGCACGACGCCGCTGCCCTGGCCCAAGTTGAAATCCGCGGTCGAGAAGCTGCTGTTGTAGGCGGTGCCTGCGTCAAAGTGCACCGAAATACTCTTGGCCGCGAACGCGTCCACCACTTTCTGCAGCGCCTCTTTGCGCGGAATCACACCGGGGTCGGTGCTGTTCATCTGATCCACTTCGATGAAGATGTCCTTTTGGCCCGTGCGCGCGCCCATGGCATAAAGGTCCAGACCACCGAAGGTGCCACCGGATACTTCGGCTGTGTCGGGGATGCCGTCGGCATCCGCGTCGGCGCTGTCACCCACGTCGTTTCGGCCCGCAGGGGTAGCCCAATCGACGCTGGTCCAATCGCTCGCGCTGTCGCTGTCCGTGCTGATGGGGTAACGGCGAACCAAGGAGTTGCCGTAGGTGCTTGACGCATTCGGTAAGGAGTCCGCCGATGCGCCAGACCATTGGCCGCTGCTCATCGGTGTCTGGCTGGACGAGCCGAAGCGGACGAAGTCCACGGTGTTGTAGCTCTTCACCAATTCGATGAAGCCACTGCTGGTCCAAAAAGGTACGCGGCCGCCGGAGCTGACGCGGACCATTTGAGTGCCGCCTTGCACGGTGTTGTCGACGTTGCCCGAGATCAGCACGTAGCCTCCGGCCGGCACGGTAAAGCTGGGTAGCGTGAAGTTGTAGATGGTCACGGAGCCGCCGGACGAGGAATTGATGCTCGTGGATCGGAGGTCATAGCCCGATAGGTTGATGGCCGAAGCTGTGGGGTTGTAGACCTCGAACCAGCAATCTACGTTGTAGTAATAACAGCTACCCACCTCAGAAATCACGAGGTCCGTGGGCGTCCGCGCGGTGCTTCCACCACTCCCGCCGCCACCACCGCCTCCACCCCCCCCGCCACCACAGGCTGCCAGCAGGGCGGCGCCAGAGATCAGCACGGGCCAGAGCAGGCCGCGCCGCAGGCGGGCGATGCGCGAAACCGGACTGAGCGGTGTGAAAGAAGATAAAAGAGAGAGGAAGCGAAGACCGAAAAAGCGGCCTTGCCGAGCGGGCGTGAAGGGCATGGACAGGTTCAAGAAGGGTTGGGGGCGGGAGGATCTCCATGGCTCAGTCGCTCGGCTGGCGGCGCATGAAGATCAACGAGGTCCGGGGTATTCTATGAACCGCTGTCATTAATGAATCCTGAATGCACATTCGAGGCAGCACGCAATTGTTTCTGCTTGTAAGAGCCTTCCCATGCCGACCCTGCAATCCATCCCCCTGTCCGTCCAGACCGTCTTGCTGCTGATCGCCAGCAACGTCTTCATGACCTTTGCCTGGTACGGCCACCTCAAGAATCTGGCCACCGCGCCCTGGTACACCGCGGCCTTCGTGAGTTGGGGCATCGCCTTGGCCGAGTACCTGTTGCAGGTGCCGGCCAATCGCATCGGTTTCCAGCAGGCGGGGTTCACCGTCGGGCAGCTGAAGATCATTCAAGAGGTGATCACCCTCAGCGTCTTCGTGCCCTTCGCCGTGTTCTACCTGCGCGAGCCCTTCAAGCTGGACTACCTCTGGGCGGCCTTGTGCATGGTGGGCGCGGTGTATTTCATCTTCCGCAGCGCCTGAGCCGGGGCGCTGCCCCGCGCCGGGCGGAGCGCGGTGCTCCATGCGACGGCGGTTAAACTCGCGGTTTCATCAATTTGTCACAAAAAAGACGCCATGCTGTTTGGAAAACTGATGCCGCGCGACGGCAATTTCTTCGAGAAATTCAACCAGCATGCGGACCGCACCGTGCAAGCCGCCCGGGCGTTTGCGCTTTTGGTGGCGAACTATGGCGATGCGCAGCTGCGTGAGCAGTACAACCGCGAGGTGGACGAGGCCGAGCACGCGGCCGACCGCATCACGCAGGACGTCAGCCGCACCTTGCACCTGACCTTCATCACGCCGATTGACCGTGAGCAGATCCACACGCTGATCAACACCATGGACGACGTGGCCGATCTGCTGCAGGACGCCGCCGAGACCATGGCCCTGTACGACGTGCGCGAGATGACCGATGAAATCGTGCGCCTGACCGAACTCTGCGTGAAGTGCTGCGAGCGGGTGAAGGACGCGGTGTCCCTGCTGAGCACCATCGGCGAGGCCAAGTCGGCCGAGGCCGCGCTCAAGACCTGCGAGGAAATCGACAAGTTGGAATCCGACGCCGACCGCGTGATGCGCACCGCCATGAGCAAGCTGTTCCGCGAGCAGGCCGACGTGCGTGAACTGATCAAGCTCAAGGCGATCTATGAATTGCTGGAGACCGTGACCGACCGTTGCGAGGACGTGGCCAACGTCATCGAGGGCATCGTCCTCGAAAACGCCTGAGGACGTGGGCATGGAGAACCTCACTCACATGACGCCGTCCGCGCTGTGGATCATCGTCATGCTGGTCTGCCTGGCGCTGGTCTTTGACTTCATGAACGGCTTTCATGACGCGGCCAATTCCATCGCCACGGTCGTTTCCACGGGCGTCTTGCGCCCGGGCCAAGCCGTTCTCTTCGCGGCCTTCTTCAACGTTGTGGCGGTGTTTGTCTTCCACCTGAGCGTGGCGGCCACCGTCGGCAAGGGCATCGTGCAGCCCGGCGTGGTGGACACGAACGTGATCTTCGGCGCACTCGCGGGCGCGATCACCTGGAACCTGATCACCTGGTACTACGGCATTCCCAGCAGCTCTTCGCACGCGCTGATCGGCGGCATCGTGGGCGCGGTGATCGGCAAGTCCGGCACCGATGCCTTGCTGGCCAGCGGCATCCTCAAGACCGTGCTCTTCATCTTCGTGTCGCCCCTGCTGGGCTTTCTGCTGGGCTCGCTGATGATGCTGCTCGTGGCTTGGGTGTTCCGGCGCACCTCGCCCGCGCGGGTGGACGGGTGGTTTCGCCGCCTGCAGCTGGTGTCGGCGGGCGCCTACAGCCTGGGGCATGGCGGCAATGACGCGCAGAAGACCATCGGCATCATCTGGATGCTGCTGATCGCCACCGGCTACGGCGCGGCCAGTGACGCGTCGCCGTCGGGCTGGGTGATCGTGTCCTGCTACGTCGCGATTGGCCTGGGCACCATGTTTGGCGGCTGGCGCATCGTCAAGACCATGGGTCAGAAGATCACCAAGCTCAAGCCCGTGGGCGGCTTCTGCGCCGAAACCGGCGGGGCGCTGACCCTGTTCTTCGCCACGGCCCTGGGGGTTCCGGTGTCGACCACGCACACCATCACCGGCGCCATCGTGGGCGTGGGTTCATCCCAGCGCGCCAGCGCCATGCGCTGGGGGGTGGCGGGCAACATCGTGTGGGCGTGGATTTTCACCATCCCGGCCAGCGCCTTCGTGGCCATCGTGGCCTACTGGATCAGCCTGGGCTTGTTCTGATTCTGTTCGTCCTTTACATTTGCGGCCACCCACCACATCGCCGCTAGGAAGGACGAACCATGGCAACGCCCGTTGACCTGCTTCAGAACGTCTCTCTCTTCAAGGACCTGTCAGCCGCCGAGCTGCAGACGATCAACGGCATCGCGCAGGTCCAGACCTACGCCGCGGGCGACCAGGTTTTCGGGGAGGGCGATCCGGCGGATGCCCTGTACGTCATCAAGTTTGGTTCGGTGCGCATCAGCCACAGCGCGCGCGACAACGAGGTGGACATCGCGCAGCTGGGCTCGGGCTCGCACTTCGGTGAAATGTCCTTCGTGGACGGTGAGCCCCGTTCGGCAACGGTCGAAGTGCTGGAAAAAAGCGAATTGGTGCGCATCGGATTCACCGAGCTGAAGGCCTTGTTCGGCAAGCAGCCGGGGATCGCCGTCAAGGCCTACCAGTCCCTGGCGCATTTCCTGTGCCGACGTCTGCGCGTGACGACGACCGATTTGTCCTTCGCGCGCGAGCGCAAGAGCGCCCGGCATTCCTGAGCGGGCGGCGCTGCCCGCTCAGCCTTCATCGCGGCGCGCTGGACCGGCGTCGGGCCACCATCCGCCGACGGTTCGTCATTGCCGGCTTACCTCGTTGCCTCATCGCGTTATTGCGAGATCTTCTGACCCTCTTCGATCTGGTACTCGAAATAGCGCTGGAAGCTGAAGGCGATGGACGACATCAGCGCCGTCGCGCCGATCAGCAGCGAGCACACCACCGCACCGATGGTCAGCCATTGGGTGCGGCCGGCGCTGTCGTCCGGCGCGGCCTGCGGGTTGTGCCGTGCGTTCCATTTCTCGGGCGTGGCCAGGCCGTAGACGATGGCCGTGAGCGCGCAGGCCGCGATGGTGAAGCCGAACAGAGGGGTGAGCACCCAGCTCCAGCCATCGTCGACGCCGAATTCCAAGGCCCGCCGAATGCCGTACAGGCCCAGCGCCGTGGGGATGGGCAGGAACCAGCCCAGCGTGTCCGTCCAGCCGTGCAGGTAGAAGCGGTGCAGGCCGAACGGCCCGCCCAGGAAGGCCATCCAGGCGGCCAGCGTCTTGTTTTTTCTCATGGGGACGGATTGTGCCGCAGCCCGCATCCGACGTGAGTCGGCGCTGGGGGCGATGCGGCTATAATCAGAGGCTTTCCGATGTGTCGCTGGCCGGGTGGTCAGTTGCGTGTCTCAAACGTCGGGAGAAACCGGGCCTGCTTGTTGTATCTAGCGATCAGGCCAAATTGATTCCCCTTTCGAGGGACAAGGACAAACCATGGTCGTGATTCGACTCTCCCGCGGTGGTGCCAAGTCGCGCCCCTTCTTCAACATCGTCGTGGCCGACAAGCGCAACCGCCGTGACGGTAACTTCATCGAGCGCATCGGTTTCTACAACCCGATCGCGACCGACAAGGAAGAAAGCATCCGCGTCGCGCAAGACCGCCTGACCTACTGGCAAGGCGTCGGTGCCCAGGCTTCCCCCACCGTGGAACGCCTGATCAAGCAAGCGGCCAAGAAGGCCGCCTGAGCCTTTCCTCGCCCGCCAGGCGGAGTCTCGCATCACGCATCCGGTGCTCCACGTGAGCACGGCTCGGCGGGCTGACATCTGGCGGTGACCGCAGCCCATGACCCCTGGCCATCCCCTGCTCGCCCTGGAGCCCGCCGAATTGCCGGCGGACGCCATCGAGGTCGGGCGCATCTTGGATGCCTGGGGCATCAAGGGCTGGTTCAAGGTCCTGCCGTACAGCGCCTCGCCCGAGGCGCTTTTTACTTCCAAGCGCTGGTTTCTGATGCCCTCCGAGAAGGGCGCCAAGACCTTCGACGGGGTGGTCCGTCTGGCCGTCAAGGAAGCCAAGGAGCATTCCGACTCGGTGGTGGCCACCGCCCATGAGGTGACGGATCGCTCGGCTGCCGAGGCCCTGCGCGGCGCCCGCATCTTCGTCTCGCGCTCGAGCTTTCCCACGCCGAACCAGGACGAGTACTACTGGGTCGATTTGTTGGGCCTGGATGTGGTCAACCGTGAGAGCGTGCTCCTGGGGCAGGTGCGGGATTTGCAGTCCACGGGCCCGCAGACCGTTCTGGTGATCGCCTATGACGGGCCAGATGGCAAGCCTGCCGAGCGCATGATTCCCTTCGTGTCGGCCTACGTGGACGGCGTTGACTTGGCCGCACGTCGCATCTCGGTCGATTGGCAACCCGATTACTGAGCGGGCGAGGGCGCGGTGATTCCGCCGCCCCACCGCTGTTGCGAGGGTGTTCCATGCGTTTCGATGTCCTGACCCTGTTCCCTGAGCTGTTCGTCCCGCTGCTGACCAGCGGCATCACGCGCCGTGCCTACAGTGCCAACGGCGAGGGCGGGGCCATCGACGTGCACTTGCACAACCCCCGAGATCAGGCCCAAGGCAATTACCGCCGCGTGGACGACCGACCCTTTGGCGGCGGCCCGGGCATGGTCATGATGGCCGAGCCGCTGGCCCTCAGTCTGGCAGCTGCCCAGTCGGCCCGCGTGGCCGCGGGGCACTCGCGCGGGCCAGTCCTGCTGTTTTCCCCTCTGGGCCGCACCCTGAACCACGCCGAGGTCGAGCGGTGGGCGGCGAGTGATGGCGCGGTGTTGGTCTGCGGCCGTTATGAGGGGCTGGATCAGCGATTCATCGACACCCATGTGGACGAGCAGATCAGCCTGGGGGATTTCGTGCTTTCCGGCGGGGAAATTGCCGCCATGGCGCTGCTGGATGCCGTGGCGCGCCTGCAGCCTGGCGTGCTGGGCGACGCCGAAAGCCACGCGCAGGACAGCTTCAACCCGGCCCTGGATGGTTTGCTCGACTGTCCGCACTACACCCGCCCCGAGAAATGGAAGTGGGATGACACCGGCCAGGAGTTGGGCGTGCCGGAGGTGCTTCTGTCGGGCAACCACGCCCGGATCGAGCGTTGGCGGCGCGAGCAGCGCTTGGCGCTGACGGCGCGCCTGCGCCCCGAATTGCTGGAACAGGCCCGCCAGGCCGGTCGACTGTCGCGCCAGGACGAATCTTTTCTGTCCGGCCTGCTATAATCGCGGGCTGTCCAGATCCTCTGTCCGGCCGCTGTTTTCGCGGAGCTTGCTGACCAAGTTGGCAACGACATCTGAAAACGGCCTTTAGCGCAGCGCGGACACGATCGCAGAAGAGGAACCCATGAACCTGATCCAGACCCTCGAGCAAGAGGAAATCGCCCGCCTGACCGAGAAATCGGGCAAGACCATCCCCGCTTTCGCACCCGGCGACACGGTGATCGTCAGCGTCAACGTCGTCGAAGGCAACCGCAAGCGTGCCCAGGCCTATGAAGGCGTGGTCATCGCCAAGCGCAACCGCGGCCTGAACAGCGCCTTCACCGTGCGCAAGATTTCCAGCGGCGAAGGCGTGGAGCGTACCTTCCAGACCTACAGCCCGCTGATCGCCAGCATTGAAGTCAAGCGCCGTGGTGACGTGCGCCGCGCCAAGCTGTACTACCTGCGTGACCGCAGCGGCAAGTCGGCTCGCATCAAGGAAAAGCTGGCTTACAAGACCACGGAAACCGCTGCGGAGTAAACCCCGCCAGCCTGGCTCGAAAGGCCAGTTCCACGAAAAACCGCCCTCGTACATGGTCCGCAGGGCGGTTTTTCTTTTGGGGCATCATCCGGCCAAGCCGGCATGCAGCTGTGCTTCCAATCTGCCAGTCAGGCCCCAGGCTGAGGCTCTGAACCGATGAGCGCATCCGATCCCACTCCGCTGTCCAAGATTCCGAATTTCGACCCGCGCGCCGTTCCCGTGCGCGCGGTGGACAGCCATCTGCCTGCCGTGCCGACTGATCGACTCACAGCCGAGGCCTTGCGGCAGCGTTTTCTCGCGCCGCCGGTGTGGCAGCCGGAGGTGCGTGCCGAGCCGCGCTTTGTACAGCGTCAACCCGCGTCGGCCGCCGTGCTCGTGCCCCTGGTCATGCGTCCTGAGCCCACGCTGCTGCTGACCCAGCGCACGACGCAGCTGCGCAACCATTCCGGGCAGATCGCCTTTCCCGGAGGCCGGGTGGATGCCCAGGACGCGGGCGTGACCGACGCGGCCTTGCGCGAAGCCGAGGAGGAGGTGGGGCTGGCGCGTGATCAGGTCGAGGTGCTGGGCACCTTGCCGACCTACACCACGGGCACGGCCTTCGTGATCACGCCCGTGGTTGCGTTGGTGCACCCGGGGTTCACCTTGATGCCCAACCCCGCTGAAGTGGCAGAGGCCTTTGAAGTGCCGCTGGCGTTTCTGCTGGACCCGTCACACCACCGCAGGCATGCCCACGAGTTCAATGGCGTCGTGCGCGAGTGGTTCTCGATGCCTTGGCCTGGCACGCAGGACGGCGGACAGGGCGGTGGCACCGAGCGCTTCATCTGGGGCGCGACGGCAGGCATGCTGCGCAATCTGTACCGGTTCATGGCGGCTTGAGGCAGGTTTTCCGGTTTCGATTCAGCCCAGGCCATGCACCACCGGGTATGGCCCCGTTATCATCGTGGGCATGAGCTTTTTCTCTCTGTTGCTGGCCTTGCTGATCGAGCAGGCGCGCCCGCTGGGGCGCGGAAACATCGTGCATGCCCGGGTGCGGGCCTGGTTGCGCTGGGTGGTGCGCAAGTTCGACATCGGTCGTTCACCTTGGCTGGCCTGGGGCATCGCGGTGCTCGTGCCCGCTGTCTTGGCGACTTGCATTTACCTCTGGCTGAAGTATTCCCTGGGCTGGTTTGGGGTTCTGTTGGCGCTGGCCTGGAACGTCGCGGTGCTCTACCTCACCCTCGGCTTTCGGCAGTTCAGTTTCCATTTCAGCGCGATCCGTGACGCCCTGGAGGCGGGCGATGAGCAAACGGCCCGCCGCTTGTTGGCCGAGTGGCAGCAGATCGACGCCAGCGAGTTGCCCCCGCGCGAGATCATCCGTCACGTGCTGGAGTATTCCGTCGTGGCCGCGCATCGCCACGTGCTGGGCGTGCTGTGCTGGTTCTTGGTGGGGTCCCTGCTCGGACTGGGGCCCGCGGGCGCGGTGTTCTATCGCCTGAGCGAGCTGATCACACGCTACTGGCCGCATGTCTCGCGCAAGCAGGCGCCGTGGGTCAGCGAGGGTGTGCTGGCCGTCGCTGCCCGGGCCTGGAGCTGGGTCGACTGGCTGCCGGCGCGCGCCACCGCCTTCGGCTTCGCCGTGGCCGGGCGCTTCGAGGACGCGGTCGATGCCTGGCGGCGCCACGAGGAATTCAAGCGCATGCAGCAGAAGGAAGCGCAGGAATCCGCCCCAGGCACCGGCATGCAGGTCCGGGTGGAGGCCCTGGCGGGCGCGCGACCGGGCGAGCAATTGGCCGACAACGCCCGCGCGCAGGACAACGACCACCTGATCATTGCCGCCCTGGCTGGCGCGCTCAACGTGCGCCTGGGGCTCTCCGAGGCGTCCCGCGCCCGCCTGGGTGGAGGGGTTGACTGGCAAGAGCCGCAACTGGCGCATTTGCGCAGCAGCGTCGGCCTGATCTGGCGCGCGGTCGTGTTTTGGATGCTGCTGCTGGCTCTTGTCACGGTGGGGCGCTGGCTGGCCTGAGCGAGTGGGCGGCGGCGAAAGCCGTCACTGCAACCGCCACCGTTACGGTGCGGGAGATTCGACTTCCCGCGCCAGGCGGTCGATCTGTCGCAGCAATTCACCGCTGGTGGCCGGTTTGAGCAAGGTCGCGTCGAAACGCCGATCAGCCGGCCAATCCATGGGCGGCATGGGCGGTGCCGCGGAGTACAGCACCACTGGCATGTCGGGCCGCAGGGCGCGCGCCTGGGTCAGCAGTTCCCAGCCGTCCATGCGCGGCATCATCTGGTCGGTCAGCAGCAGGTCGTAGCGCTCGTCCCGCAGCATCTGGGCCGCTTCCTGGCCATCCGCCGCCGTGTCGACTTCGAAGCCGTAGCCGCCCAGCAGGTCGGTCAATTGATCGCGATTCGCGCTCAGATCGTCCGCGACCAGGATGCGGCGGCCTCGACCCTCCACTTCGGCGGCGTGGCTCTCGACGAAGATGTCGCGGACCTCGCTTTCATCGGCCAGTTCCAGGTCCAGCACGAAGCTGAAGCGGCTGCCTTCGCCGGGCACGGACTCCAACGCCAGTTCCGCATCCATGCCGTTGAGCAACTGGCGCACGATGGCCAGGCCCAATCCAACACCGTCCACGCCCTGCGCATTGGCCCCGCGCCCAAAAGGTTGCATCACCTTGCTGCGCTCGCTTTCGGAAATGCCGGGCCCCGTGTCGCTGACTGAAAAGCGCAGGCGGGTGTGGCCGCTTCCTTGTGTCTGCTCGATCTTGTCCAGGCATTCGACCTGCAGGCGGATGCTGCCCTGGGTCGTGAACTTGGCCGCGTTGCCCATGAGGTTGAGCAGCACTTGGCGCAAATGCCGGAAGTCGGCGCGCACGGCCAGGGGCAGGTCTGCCGCGATCTCGGCTTCGAAGCGGTTGTGCTGCCGCTGCGCCAGCAGCCGACCTTCCTGCTCCATCTCGTTCAGCAAGGCGTAGAGATAACCGGGCTGGGCGTGGATCTCCGGGCCTTTGAGGTCTTGGCGCGCGAACTCCAGCAGTTCATCGATCAGTTCCATCTGACGGCGCGCGCTGCGCTCGATGTGTCGCGTGGTTTCGGCTTCGAGCGCCGCCGCCGATTGCGTCATGTTGATGATGCCCGCCAGCGGTGAGCGCAGATCGTGGCTGATGCGCGCCAGCAGATTGCGCCGTGCATCCAGGGCTTCACGCAACTGACCCGTGCGTTCGGCGACCGCGCTCTCCAGCCGATCCAGCTCGCTTCTGCGCTGGCTTTCCAGCGCGGCCTGGGCGCGTTGCTCGCGCCGGCGGCTGCCCAGCACTTCCAACACCATCGTGGCTGCCAGCCAGATCGCGCCGTTGAGGGTCCCTGACAGGTTCTGGGTGTAGGCGGACTGCCAGACCAGGCTGCTAAGAAACTCCAGTGCGGGGGGGAAATGCGGTGCCCAAGGCACGCTCTTGTCGAAATCAAAGACGTATTGCGATAGAAGCTGCACCGCCATTAAGTGCATGCCCAGCCAAGCCATGAACTGATGGCGATGGCCATGCACGAGCACGGCGACGAATGCCACCATCACCCACAGGCCCATACTGCTCAGCGCGGGCGCCGCATACCAGCCGATGAGGCGGGTGGCGATGTAGAAGCCAACGAGCCCTACGATCATGTAGGTCCACAGGGGTGGCAGGCGGCTCAGTCCATACAACTGCCGCACATAAATCATAAAACCCGAGATCGCGAAGGTCCCTGTCACCACCGCGAATGCTTCTGTGTAAGGCAGCAGGGTGGGCAAATAGAAGAGATAGCCGTTGACGACGCAAACGAAGAGCGCGTTGGAGAGGGCGCCGAACGATAGCGCCAGCAGCATGCCCGAGCGCAGAATCCAGCCAACGGTCAGACCGACCGCGACCACCAGCAGCACGATGCCTTGCGACAGACCATCGATGATGTGCGTGCTTTGCTGCGTCTGTAGCCAGGCCGCGTCCGAAAAAAGCTGCGGGTTCATCAGCAGCAAGCTGGAGGTGCTCGAGGCGCGGGCCAGCACACGCACCGTCTCCCCAGCCTTCAGGTCCAGCAGGAACACGGGCTGGCGCTGCGCCACGGACCAGGTTCGTAAGGGATAAGCGCGGCCCGCGCGTTGACTGTGCCATTGCCCGTCCGCGCGCAACATGTGCACCTGTTGGTCCTCGACGTTGGGTTTGGCCAGGTTGAGCCAGCGGCGGCATGGTTGCGTTTGCGAGTTGCGCAGGCTCAGCGTCAGCCAGACGGCGGACTGTGTGTACTGCGGCAAGGCCAGAGGATCAAGCGCGGTGAAGGCACTGGCCGGTAGCTGGGCGATCTCCTCGGGGGTGCGCTGCCCTGTTCGGTCCACGTAGACCTCGACCTGGCCGCCCAGCAACTGCTGAGGCGTCTCACACGCTTCAAGCGGCATTGCGCTGGCTGCGAATGGGATGGCCAAGGCCGTGGCGAGCACCAAGCCAAGCCGCAGTCCGCTCGACCATTCGCGGTGCTTCATTCCGGGGTGCCTTTGCCGCGGGCCTGTTGGCGGTAGTCACTGGGCGTCATGGACTGCTGTTCGCGAAACGCGGTGGCGAAATTGGCCGCGCTTTGGTAGCCGGTCAACTCGGCGATATCCTGGATTTCCAGGTCACTGTTCACCAGCAGGTCTTTCGCTTTTTGCAGCCGCAGCTGGCGCGCGAAGGCAAAGACCGTGCTGCCGGCCCGCTGGCGGAACACTTGGGACAAGCGTTTCTCGTGAGTGCCGACGGCCGCGGCGATCTCGGTCAGGCCCGGCAACTCGGCCAGGTGCGTCTCGATGAATTGCATGGCCGCGCGCAGCAGTGCTTCGTCCGCGTCGGTTGGCGTGTGCGCCTCGGCAGGTGCGTCGTCGCCTTGAGATGCTGAGGTGTCCGAGTCCTCTTGGGGTGCTGGCTTGGCCTTGGCACGCCGCGCCAGTTGCATGTGAATGCGAATGCGAGCCAGGACCTCCTGCGGTTCAAACGGTTTGGTGACATAGTCCACGCCGCCTTCGGTCAGTCCGGCCAAGCGCTGGTCGGCTGCGTGCTGCGCGGACAAGAAAATCACCGGGATGTCCTGCGTCTCAGGCGCCGCGCGCAGCCGCCGCAACAAGGCCATGCCGTCCATGCCCGGCATGGAGATGTCGAGCACGATCAGGTCAGGCTGCAAGGCGAGTGCACGCAGATGCCCACGATGAGGTTCCGCCGCCAAGGACACCTGCCAGCCCTGCTGCCGAATCAATGCCACGAGCGAGCGCAAGGCTTCGGGCTCGTCGTCGATGAGCAAGATGTGGGGCTGATCAACAGAGGGGACGTGGGCGGCACACATGTTTCAAATGAGAGTGATTCGCCTGCAACACAGAGGCCTACGACGGTGGGCAAATCCACGCAAATGTAATAACCGCCGTTTTTCCTTTTTGGCAAAGGCGTTGTCCGCTGCGCCAAACGTGCCGCGCGTCCAAGTCGGCGATCCTTCGTCCATCGGTTGTCCTTTGGAGAAGAGCTCATCATGCTGCAGAACCTGCGAACCCTGGCGTACCAACAACAATTCGAAGTCCTCGCGCTGGCCGCCAAGTGCTACTACTTGGAGGGCGATGACCTCCAAGCCTTGCTGCTGCAAGGCCTGGCCCATGCACATTTGGGAGACCATCAACAAGCGCGAGAACTTCTGGTTCAGGTGCAGCAACGCCGGCATGAATTGAGCTTCGAGGCTCAGGCCGATCTGGGCGCAGCGCTGCTGCTGCTGGGGGACACCGCGCAGGCGGACTTGCTGCTGCGCGCGTCGGTGCGTCAGATGCCCCAGCAATTGCCGCAGCAAGCCTATGCGCGCGCGCACCTCGCGTCGCTGGCGCAGCAGAACGGTCGCTCGGACGAAGCCCTGGAAGGTTATCGGCAAGCCTTTGGGCACATGCCGGGTTTGGTGATGGTTTGGTCCAACCTGGTGCGTCTGCTGTTGGATCGCCGCCTGGCCGGAGAGGCCCAGGATGTGCTGGAACATGCCCGTGCGGCTTTCGAGGCGGTGCAGGACCAACTCGACGAGCCCATCGCACTGCAGCAGAAGGCTGGCTTGGATCTGCTGCAGTGGGAAATCTGGTGCTCGACGGAGCAGTTTGCCGCAGCCGAGAGTTGGTTGAGCGAACGGATCGCCGACCTGGGCGAGGCGGACGTCTTTCGTCAGGCCCTCATGCGTTCGCGCCAGATCGGCGTCATGCAGCGCATCCCCGCGCGCAGCATGAGCCTGCACTGACGCAACATGGCCGCCGCCTCGGTGGTGGCGGCGCTCAGTACCTCGGCGGCATGGAGAGTTCGGCATGCAGTTCACGGTAGATACGATAGCGGCTGGAGGTGACGGAAGGTTCGGGTCCAACCTCGCGTTGCGTCGGTTCATCGGTGCTGAGCCTGCCGTCCGCGAGAGCCGGCCCAGGCTCGACGGCGGCGATCACGGCGCATCCGGGTTCGTGCAGGTGCGTGCAGTTGTAGAAGCGGCATGCGCTGGCATGCGCCCGCAGGTCTGGCATCAAACCGGCCAGTTGCGGGGCCTCGATGTGGCGCAGCCCAAATTCCTGAAACCCAGGTGAGTCAATCAGAGCGGTGCGTCGTGCCTTGGGCTCGGCGTCCTGGTCCACCCAGTACCAGCGCGTATGGGTCGTGGTGTGCTTGCCACTGTTGAGCGCACTCGAGATATCGCCTGTTTGGGCCTGAGCGCCCGGTGCCAACAAATTGATCAGGGTGCTCTTGCCCGCGCCGGATGGACCTAGCACCAAGGTCGCCAGGCCTTGAAGGCGCTGGCGCAGCGTCACGACGCTGTCCTGTCCTGCGCCATGTTTCAGATTCAGCGGCAGCACGGGATAGCCCATGCGACGGTAGGCGGCAAGCCGTTCCCAAGCGCGCGCATGCGCCTCGGTCAGATCGCTCTTGTTCAAGGCGATCAGGGGCGCAATGCCGGCAGCCTCCGCGGCGATCAGCGCGCGAGCCAATTGGCTTTCCGAGAATTCCGGTTCGGCCGCGATCAGGATCAGCACCAGATCGATGTTCGCGGCGAAGCTCTTGCTGCGCAATTCGTCTTGGCGGTAGAACAGATTACGGCGCGGCTCGATGGCTTCGACGCTGCCTTCGTCACCCGTGGGCGACCAGCGCACGCGGTCCCCCACCACGGCGTCGTTCTTTTTGCCGCGCGGGTGGCAGATCAGTCGCTGGCCGCCGGGGCCTTCGGGGCTTTCCACCAGCAGATGCCGCCCATGGCTGGCCACGACCAGGCCCGAGGACAAATGCCCTGCTTCCGCGGCAGGGCGTTTCGCCGCGCGCCCGCCACCCCGTGTCACCGTGCCACCGCCATTCAAGCCGTGCCCTGAGGGTGAGGGGCGGCGTTCACACCCAGTCGCGCCAATCGCTGGCTGGCGGGCGGGTGCGAGTAGTAAAAGGCGACGTAGATCGGATCAGGCGTCAGCGTGGAGGCGTTGTCTTCATAGAGCTTGAGCAGCGCGCTGGCCAGATCCGCCGGCTGAGCTTGCTGGGCGGCATAGGCGTCGGCTTCGAATTCGTGCTTGCGAGATCCGCGCGACATCAAGGGCGTGATGAAGAACGTGAAGATGGGCGAAACCAGCAGGAACAGCAACAAAGCCAAGGCGTCGTTCGATGTGCCGAGCGCCGACGAGAAGCCGCGAGCAACGTCGGGGGGCAGCGAGGACAGTGCCGCACCGAGGGCGGGTGCCAGCAGCTCCAGACTGGGCGTGACCCCCAAGCCCGCGTAGAACCAAGGCTGCTGCGCCAGCCAGCCCAGCAGCCCGAAACCCGCGAGGCTGATGGCGAACAGCGTGACGATGCGCTTGACGATGTGTTTGTGCTTGAAATGGCCCAACTCATGCGCCAGCACGGCGTCCACCTCGCCGGGGCTGAGTTTGTTGAGCAAGGTGTCAAAGAAGACCACGCGCTTGGCTGTGCCGAAACCGGTGAAGTAGGCGTTGGCGTGCGCGCTGCGGCGACTGCCGTCCATGACGTACAGCCCTTGAGCCTGGAAACCGCAACGTTGCATCAACGCCGTCACGCGGGCTTTCAGCGACTCGTCTTGCAGCGGCTGGAACTTGTTGAACAGCGGTGAGATGAACGTCGGATAGACCCACAGCAAAAGCAGGTTGAAGCCCATCCAGGCACACCAAGCCCAGAGCCACCACAGTGCTCCGGTGGCGCCCATGAACCAGAGCACCAAGGCCGCGATGGGCAGACCGATGGCCGCGCCCAGCAACGCACCTTTGACGATGTCGCTGAGCCAGAGCTTGAAGTTCATCTTGTTGAAGCCGAAGCGCTGCTCGATCACGAAGGTTTGGTAGAGCGAGAAGGGCAGCTCGATCAGTCCGCCCACCAAGACAAAGGCCGTGATGAGCGCGAGTTGCTGGACCATGCCTGGCCCCATCCAGCCGAGCAGCGCCTGGTTCAGCGCATCCAGCCCACCCAGCAAGGTCCAGCCCAGCAGAACGACGCTTGAAAAGGCCGTTTCCAACAGGCCAAAGCGAAGCTTGGTCACGCTGTAGTCGGCGGCTTTCTGGTGCGCGTCCAGGCTGATGGCGCTGGAAAAAGCGGCAGGCACCGTGGCGCGATGGCGGGCGATGTGGCGGATCTGCCGGGTGGCGAGCCAAAACTTGGTCAACAGACCCAGCAGGAGCGCGGTCGCGAACAGCAGGGTCAGGGCGAAAGACGGGGGCAGGGCTGGAGCTTCCATGGCCGCGAAGTTTAGGGGATCGGGGACAATACGGACATGAGCGACGCCCTGAATGCCCCGAATCTTCCCGAGACTTTGAAGAAATCTGACCAAAACCTGGTCTGGATCGATTGCGAGATGACGGGGCTGGACCCCGAAAAGGAACGCCTGATCGAAATCGCCATCATTGTCACCGGCCCGAATTTGGAGCCGCGCATTGAGGGGCCCGTGATGGTCATCCACCAAAGCGACGAGATTCTGGACAAGATGGATGCTTGGAACAAGGGCACCCATGGTCGCAGCGGACTGATCGAGAAGGTCAAGGCTTCCACGCTGACCGAGGAGGAGGCCGAGGAGCAGCTGCTCGCCTTCATCAAGCAATACGTGCCCAAGAGTGTCACGCCCATGTGCGGAAACACCATCAGCCAGGACCGGCGCTTCCTGGTGAAGTACATGCCCAAGCTGGAAGCCTGGTTCCACTACCGCAACCTGGACGTGAGCACCCTGAAGGAGCTGGCCAAGCGTTGGCGCCCCGAGGTCTACAGCGCGTTCAAGAAGGCGCAAAAGCACACGGCCTTGGCGGATGTGCACGAATCCATCGACGAACTCATGCACTACCGCGCCCATTTCCTCAAGCTGTCCTGAATCCCGGGCATGCAGCCAGCTGCAAGACGTGCGATAATCTGAGTCGCGCCACTCAGTCGAGGGCGCTGACGTACATCTCCCCATCACACACCGGACGTGAGTTCTCCCTGAAAGAACTCGTTGAGAAATGTCCAACCATGCCCTTGTGCATGGATTCCCGTTTGATGGTTGATGTCTCTTAACCATTGAACGGGGCGCACCGCAACTCAGGCGGAGCGCCATGCCGCGTTTTTCGCGGCTTTCCGTGTGAGCATGACATGACCGACACCTTGAACGTGACGGGCGGCCTCGTTTCCGAGTCCACGCCCATTGAAACCACCATTTCCGAAACCATCGCGCCCAACGGCTTCGTGGAACTTGGCCTCGCGCCGGAACTGATCCAAGCCGTGGCCGACCTGGGCTACACCCAGCCCACCGCCGTGCAACAGCGCGTCATTCCCTTGGCTTTGCCGACGCACGACCCTAGCCATCACGGCTACAACGACCTTATGGTCTCCAGCCAGACGGGCAGCGGCAAGACGGCGGCTTTTCTGCTGCCGGTGTTGCACACGCTGATCCAGCAGCAGGCCGATGCTGCTAACCGTGAACGCGAGGAATACGAGCGTGCGTGCGCGGATGCCGCCGCCAAGGGCGAGCCCGCTCCGAAGCGCCACAAACGCAAGGACCCGACCAATCCCCGCAACTTCAAGGCTGCGGTGCCGGGCGCGCTGGTCCTGTGCCCCACGCGTGAACTGGCGCAGCAGGTCGCCCATGACGCGATCGAGCTGGTCAAGCATTGCCGGGGTCTGCGCATCGCGAACGTGGTGGGCGGCATGCCCTATCAGCTACAGATCGCCAAGCTGCAGAACGCCGGCCTGGTCGTGGCCACGCCGGGTCGCCTGCTGGACCTGCAGCGTTCCATGCAGATCAAACTGGACCAGGTGCAGTTCCTGGTCGTGGACGAAGCCGATCGCATGCTCGACCTCGGCTTCACCGACGATCTGGCCGAGATCAACGCGCTGACGGCGAACCGCCGCCAGACCATGATGTTCTCCGCCACCTTCGCGCCGCGCATCCAGCAGCTCGCCATGCGCGTGATGCACGACAACGGCTCGCAGGTCAAGAAAGTGCAGATCGATGCGCCGCACGAGAAGCACGCCAACATCAAGCAGGTCCTGCATTGGGCCGACAACTTCGCGCACAAGCGCGCCTTGTTGGACCATTGGTTGCGTGACGCGAACATCGACCAAGCCATCGTCTTTGCCAGCACGCAGGTGGAATGCGACGGCCTCGCCGCTGACTTGCAGCAAGCCGGTTTCGCCGCTGTTGCCTTGCATGGCGCGCTGAGCCAGGGCTTGCGCAACCGCCGCCTGATGGCGCTGCGCAGTGGGCAGGTGAAGTTCCTGGTGGCCACCGACGTGGCCGCGCGTGGCATCGATGTGCCCACGATCACCCACGTCTTCAACTTCGGCTTGCCCATGAAGGCCGAGGACTACACGCACCGCATCGGTCGCACGGGTCGCGCGGGTCGTGACGGTATCGCCGTGACCATCGCTGAATTCCGTGACCGCCGCAAGATCGGTGACATCGAGTTCTACACCAAGCAGCCTTTCAAGGCCGAGGCCATTCCCGGTCTGGAGCCTCAGCAGCGCATGCCTTCCTTCCGTGCTGAGCGCGGCGACAGGGGTGACCGCGGCGATCGCCAGGGTCGTTCCGACCGCGGCGGCAGTTTCGGCCGGGGCAACTTCGGCAAGGGTCCGGGTGCGGGTCGTCCGGAAGGCGGACGCGGTGCAGGCGCGGGCCGGCCGGAGTTCGGCAAGGCCCATGGTTTCGGTGATCGCGGTGATCGCCGTGAGCGCGGCGCCGCCGACAACACTCGCGGCGGCCGGACCGAGGGCCCACGCCAGGGCTTTGTCCGCCCGATGGGGGATGCGCCGCGTGGTGGCGGTGGCGGTGGTAAGCGCCCCTTCGTGGCGCGCGCGCCGCGCTGAAGGACATTCGACTGTGCCCCGGCATTGAGTGCCGGGCAACAAAAAAGGGGCGCTGCATGCGCCCCTTTTTTTTAGCTGTCGCCAAGGTGCGGCGGAGGGCTTACTCGAGTCGCAGGTAGTTGCAGGACAGGGCCCAGTCGAACCAGTTGCACATGAACCCTTCTTCCTTGGCCAGGACCAGACGGCGGCCAGCGGGCGGCATCAGCCAAGCGCGCGCGTTTTCCGGAGGCAGTCCGTAGGTCACGCTCACGCCGCCGCCCGAGGCGTGGCCCTGCGTTTCGCCAATCGTGGTGTAGGGCAAGCGGATCTGCGAGCCGTCGTTGCAGCGCAAGTCCAACACGCCGCCGGTGGTGTTGGTGTAGTTCATGGTGCCCAAGCAATCCAGTGCCGGGTCTTTGTCGTCGCTCAATTCCACCGTGGCACGACGATCGGTGTACAGCACGGCTTTGCCCGTCAACAGGCGGTCACCGATGACGGCCAGGGCGAGGGTGGGCGTGGCGACGGCGCGCATGGCTTTGCCGTGCATCCAGGCGCAACCGCTCATCAAACTGCCTGCCACGACGGCTGCGATCAGGCCCAGATGCCTCGGCCAGGATTGAGAGGTGAGGGGAGAGTCATTCGAAACCATGTTGCAGCTCATGCTTTCCGGGGACAGTTTCGGTGGGCGTGTCACATCTCTGCCAGCTTGGCCGCGGCGCCACGCTTGCCCAATTTACGGATCGCGGCGATGTTTTGTAGTTGGCTCGCGCGGGGACGGGCTTGGCCCTTTTCCCAGTGATAGACGGTTTGTTGCGTCACGCCAACCAGCTTGCCCATGTCCGCCGCGGAAAGGTCCAGTTTCTTGCGCAGTGTCGCAAAACCGGAGGCGCGGAAACGCAGCCTTGGGTTGTCCTCGTCCTCCCCGGCGGTATCACTGCTGACGGGTTTGGCGCGCCCACCGCTTTTAGCCTGCTTGGCCAATTGCCGTTGCTGGTCCTTGATCTGCCGTTTGAGCGCGGCGAGCTCCGTGCGATAACGGGAAGAGGCTTTCTGGAGCGCCTGCAGTTCGGCGCGGACTTCCTTGCGCGCCAGACGGACGATTTCGGCTTTGAGCAGGGAGGCGAGCTGTGCCATGGAGGTTGGGGGTGTGTGGAGGATGAAAGTGTTTGGAATTTCTGGCGGCAGCGCCCGAGTTAGCAAATCTTGGGAAGCATTGATGCTTGGGCACTCGCGCGTAATGCATGCATTAAGACGCGGCAGGGCTTAGGATACACCACGGAAAACGGGCGGAGCTTACAAAAGCGAGGCTTTGGGTGTCCTTTCCTGTGACTCGGGGCCGCTTAATTCTGATTGTGTTGCGCTTTTGCGCCGACCTAGGGCATCGGTTGGCGCCTGGCTTCTCCTGGATGCAGGGGCAGGGGGCCTCCAAGGCTTCATACAATTCTGTCCATGGCGCGCGGTTCACAAGGCACCCCGATCACGCGCGCGCGCCCCAGTGAAGAATGCAATTCGTGGCGCGGGGTGTCGAAGAAAGGCGGGTATGGCGATTTATGAACTCGACGGGCACGCCCCGACGCTGGGCACCAATGCCTGGGTGGCCGACAGCGCGCAGGTGATCGGGAAGGTGACGATCGAGGCCAACGCGAGTGTGTGGTTTGGCACCGTCGTGCGGGGTGATACCGAGCATCTGCATATCGGCAGGGGCAGCAATGTGCAGGACGGGTCGGTGCTGCACGCCGATGCCGGCGTGCCGCTGCACATCGGCGATGACGTGACCGTGGGCCACAAAGTGATGTTGCATGGCTGCACGGTGGGCGATGGCTCGCTGATCGGCATTGGGGCCATCGTGCTCAACCATGCTCGCATTGGGAAGAACTGTCTGGTCGGCGCGGGTGCATTGGTCACCGAGGGCAAGCAGTTCCCCGATGGCAGCATGATCCTCGGCAGTCCGGCCAAGGCCGTGAAGCAGCTCAGCCCGGAGCAAATCGAGGGACTGAGGCGCATCGCTCAGCACTATGTTGACAACGCCGCTTTGTACCGCCAGGGCTTGAAGAAAATCGCTTGACCCGCATCTGAGCCGATCGCTCCCTACATTGACCTTTATTCAAACTCCAGCGTGTCTGAACTTCACAAATTCTTGTTTGAGGGCTTGCCCGTGCGCGGGTCCCTGGTGCGCCTGGGCAGCGATGCCTGGGGCGAAATTCTGCGCCGCCGAGCGCAGAGCCTGTCCGGCGCTGAGTCTGACCGCGCGTCCGGTGCTTATCCCCAGCCGGTTCAGAATCTGCTGGGTGAAATGGCCGCTGCGGCGGTGCTCATGCAGTCCAGCATCAAATTCGATGGCGCGCTGATTTTGCAGGTCTTTGGTGACGGCCCGGTGAAACTGGCCGTGGCTGAGGTGCAGTCTGACCTGCGTCTGCGTGCCACGGCCACGGTGCAGGGCGACGTGGCAGCCGATGCGCAGCTTTCTGACATGTTGAATGTGCATGGTCAGGGACGTTGCGCTGTCACGCTGGACCCCAAGGGCCGCCAGCCGGGCCAGCAGCCCTACCAGGGCGTGGTTCCTCTGACGGAGGCCGATGGTCGAGGCCTGCGCACCTTGTCCGAAGCGTTGGAGCATTACATGCGACAGAGTGAGCAGCTCGAAACCACGCTGGTGCTGGCGGCCGATGACCAGGTGGCTGCCGGCCTGTTGATCCAGCGTTTGCCCGTTCAGGGCGCGGGCAACCTGGAGGGCGAGAAGGGTGTGGAGCAGGCGGCCGAGATGCAGGAGCATTACAACCGCATCGCGACCTTGGCAGCCAGCTTGAAACGCGAGGAGCTGCTGACGCTGGATGCGGACACTATTCTGCGGCGCCTGTTCTGGGAGGAGCGCCTGCAACGCTTCGAACCACAGCGGGGCGAGCAGGGTCCTCGATTCGCGTGCACGTGCAGCCGAGAGCGGGTGGCCGGCATGATCCGCGGCCTGGGACAGGAAGAAGTGCGGGACATCCTGGCCGAGCAGGGTGCGGTGCAAGTGGATTGTGATTTCTGTGGCGCCAGCTACCGCTTTGACGAAATCGACGCAGCCCAATTGTTCACCCAGGCGGAAGACCAACCGCCCTCGAGTTCCACGGTGCAATAGGGCTGGAAGCCCGGTGTGCAAGTCCGCTGAACAAGCGGAACTCGCAATCGGGATCAGCGCAAGTCTCGCAGGGGCCGCGCCAGCGGCCCTCCCTGTGTTCTAGGGGAATTTCCTGCGGAAACAACAACTGCGTCGCCGCGCTCAGGCGCTGCGGCCCTTGCCCATAGACCACGCCATAGGTGCGGCCCGCCGCACTCAGCCATGCGCGCAGTCGGGCATCCTCGGCGCGGCGGAGGGCTTGGCTTGCAGCATCCGGTTGTACGCTCGGGTCCGGCCAGTCCAGACCCATCAGCAGGACACGATCCCAGGTGAGAGTCTCGTCAAGGTCTGGTGCATCCAGGAAGGTATGCGCAGACCAGTGCCGCAAGAGAGCTTGCGTCAACCAGCTCTTGCCAGTGCCGACGGCACCCAGCAGTGCGACCTTCATGCGCGCGTTGACTCCCGGCGATCTATTGATCGATCTGCACGTAGATTTCGTTGGGCTTGACCATGCCTAACTCTCGCCGCGCTTTCTCTTCGACCATGTCCAGCCCTTCTTGCAGGTCCTGGACTTCCGCAGCCAGCCGCTCGTTCTGTTGCTTGGCCTCTATGTTGCGCTGGGTTTGAGCTTCCAGCTTATTGGCCAAGGCGGCAACCTGGGGCACGCTGCCGCGACCAAACCACAGCTGCGCGTGCACGATGAGCAGGAGTGCCACCAGCAGCAGCGGTAGCAGACGGGAAGGGCGAGGCGGTCGTGCCATGGGGGATCGTGTCTCGCCTGCCTCGTCGATGGGTCCTGAAGTCAGCGTGTCAGCATGCCGCGTCCGAAGCAAGCAGGCTTACTTCAGGTTGTAGAAGGCCGCGCGGCCGGGATACACCGCGACTTCGCCCAGGTCTTCCTCGATGCGCAGCAGCTGGTTGTACTTGGCCATGCGGTCGCTGCGGCTGAGCGAGCCCGTCTTGATCTGGCCAGCGTTCGTGCCCACAGCGATGTCGGCGATGGTGCTGTCTTCGGTTTCACCCGACCGGTGGCTGATCACCGCGGTGTAGCCCGCCCGTTTGGCCATCTCGATGGCGGCGAAGGTCTCGGACAGGGTGCCGATCTGGTTGATCTTGATCAGGATGGAGTTGGCGATCGACTTGTCGATGCCTTCCTTCAGGATCTTGGTGTTGGTCACGAAGAGGTCGTCACCCACCAACTGCACCTTCTTGCCCAGGCGCTCGGTCAGCGTCTTCCAGCCCTCCCAGTCGCCCTCGGCCATGCCGTCCTCGATGCTGATGATGGGGTACTTGTCGCACCAAGTGGCCAGCATGTCCGTCCATTCGGGGGCGGAGAGCTTCAGCCCGCCTTCGCCTTCCAGCACGTACTTGCCTTCTTTGTAGAACTCGCTCGAGGCGCAGTCCAGGCCCAGGGCGATCTGCGAACCCGCTTCGTAGCCCGCACTGGCGATGGCCTCAAGGATGAGTTGGATGGCGGCTTCATGGTTGGCCACGTTGGGCGCGAAACCGCCTTCGTCGCCGACCGAGGTGGGCATGCCCTTGGCGTCGATGATTTTCTTGAGGGCGTGGAACACCTCGGCACCCCAGCGCAGCGACTCGCGGAAGCTGGTCGCGCCCACGGGCAAGATCATGAACTCCTGCAGGTCCAGGCTGTTGTTGGCATGCGCGCCGCCGTTGATCACGTTCATCATCGGCACGGGCATTTGCACCGCGCTCATCCCACCGAAGTAGCGGTACAGCGGCAAGCCCGCCTCCTCGGCCGCCGCACGGGCCACAGCCATGCTGACGGCCAGCATCGCGTTGGCACCCAGGCGGCTTTTGTTGTCGGTGCCGTCGAGGTCGATCAGCGTCTTGTCCAGGAACGACTGCTCGGCGGCGTCCAGGCCAAGCACCGACTCGCTGATCTCGGTGTTGATGTGTTCGACGGCCTTGAGCACGCCCTTGCCCAGATAACGGCTCTTATCGCCATCGCGCAATTCGATGGCTTCACGCGAACCCGTGGAAGCCCCCGAGGGCACGGCAGCGCGGCCCATGGTGCCGCTTTCCAGCAGCACGTCGCATTCCACCGTGGGGTTGCCACGGCTGTCCAAGATTTCACGACCGACGATGTCAACGATGGCGCTCATGTTGTCTTCTCTTTACTCGAAGTTGAAAAACGGTGGGATAGCGGAAGTGGGCAGCGGGTAAACCAGAGATGGTGGTTTCCGTCGTTCAGGCCGCGGCCTTCAGCGCCGGGCTCGTGGCGCTGTTCTGGCCGCTGCCCTGACGCGACAGCGCGGCCTTGACGAAGGAGTTGAACAGCGGATGCCCATTCCAGGGGGTGGACTTGAATTCAGGATGGAACTGGACGCCGACGAACCAGGGGTGGGTGGCCTGCGGCAGCTCGACGATCTCGGTCAGATGCTCGCGCTGGGTCAGCGCCGAGATCACCAGCCCCTTGTCGCGCAAGGTGTCGAGGTAGTTGACGTTGGCCTCGTAACGGTGGCGGTGGCGCTCGGTGACGACGTCGCCATAGATGCTGTGTGCCAGCGTGCCTTTGACCACGTCCGAACTCTGCGCGCCCAGGCGCATGGTGCCGCCGAGGTCGGAGTTGGCGTCGCGCTTCTTGATGGTGCCGTCCGCGTCCTTCCATTCGGTGATCAGGGCGATCACGGGGTGCGCGCAGCCGGGTTCGAACTCGGTGCTGTTGGCGTCCTTCAGGCCCGCCACATGGCGCGCGAACTCGATGGTGGCCACCTGCATGCCCAGGCAGATGCCCAGGTAGGGCACCTTGTGCTCGCGCGCGTAGCGTGCCGTGCAGATCTTGCCTTCGATGCCGCGCTTGCCGAAGCCGCCGGGAACGAGGATGGCGTCGTACTTCGCCAACTGGCCCACCGTGTCGTCACTGATGGTTTCCGAATCCACATGCTCGATCTTCACCCGCACATGGTTTTTCATGCCCGCGTGGCGCAGGGCTTCGTTGACGGACTTGTAGCTGTCGGACAGGTCCACGTACTTGCCGACCATGGCGATGGTCACTTCGCCCTGCGGATGCTCCACCTCGCGCACCAGCGCGTCCCAACGCTTCAGGTTGGCGGGCGGCGTATTGATGCGCAGCTTGTCGCAGATCAGGCCGTCCAGGCCTTGTTCATGCAACACGCGCGGTACCTTGTAGATGGTGTCCACGTCCGGCATGGAGATCACGCCCCAGTGCGGCACATTCGTGAAGAGGCTGATCTTCTCGCGCTCGTCGTCCGGGATGGCACGGTCGGCGCGGCACAGCAGCGCGTCGGGCTGGATGCCGATCTCGCGCAACTTCTGCACCGTGTGTTGGGTGGGCTTGGTCTTGAGTTCACCCGCGGCCGCGATCCATGGCACGTAGGTCAGGTGCACGAAGGCCGCGTTGTTCGGGCCCAGGCGCAGGCTGAGCTGGCGCACGGCTTCGAGGAAGGGCAGGGATTCGATGTCGCCGACCGTGCCGCCGACCTCGACAATGGCCACATCCACCGCGTCGGGCGTGCCCATGCCGGCACCACGCTTGACGTATTCCTGAATCTCGTTGGTGACATGCGGGATCACCTGCACGGTCTTGCCCAGGTAGTCGCCACGGCGTTCCTTTTCAAGAACGCTCTTGTAGATCTGACCGGTGGTGAAGTTGTTGCTGCGCTTCATCCGGGTTTCGATGAAACGCTCGTAGTGACCCAGGTCCAGATCAGTTTCGGCGCCATCGTCGGTGACGAAGACCTCACCGTGCTGGAAGGGCGACATGGTGCCCGGGTCCACGTTGAGGTAGGGATCCAGCTTGATGAGGGTGACTTTGAGGCCGCGCGATTCAAGGATTGCGGCCAGAGACGCGGAGGCGATGCCCTTGCCCAGGGAAGACACCACGCCGCCGGTGACGAAGACGAATTTGGTCATGTCGAGTCGAACCGTGCAAGGTTCGATGAGCAGGTAAAGCGAGATTATAGGCGTGGTGGATTGGCGTTCTTTTCGCAGAAAGGCGGATGCCGCGTTGGGGCTGGGGCGGGCGCGCGATTTCGGGGATGGCGCTTGGGGCGGGTATGAGGCCACAGCGTGACGACAAGTGTCGTCACGCATCCTGCATCTTGTTTGCGATAACGTGTTTGAGCGTAGCGCTGCAAGCGCGAAGCGAGTTGTTATCGCTGTGGCTTCATACTCGCCCTGAGCGCGAAGTCGGCGTAGCCGACCATCACCGTATGAGCGCGCCCGCCCCAGCCCCAGCGCGGAATCCATCCCCCAGTCAATCGGACGCAGCTCATAGACCGCATTTGGGAGCTGCTACATTCCCGGGCCATGAACGAGCTTGCTGGAAAACACATCGTCCTGGGCCTCTCCGGTGGCGTGGCTTGCTACAAGTCCGCGGAGTTGTGTCGGCTGCTGATCAAGGCGGGCGCGACCGTGCAGGTCATCATGACCGAAGCCGCCGCGCAGTTCATCACTCCCGTGACCATGCAGGCCTTGTCCAATCGGACGGTGTACCTGTCGCAGTGGGACGCACGCGAGCCCAACAACATGCCCCACATCAACGCGACGCGGCAGGGTGACAGACATGCGGATGCCATACTCGTCGCGCCGGCCAGCGCGGATTTCATCGCCCAGTTGGCGCAGGGTCGCGCCAGTGAGCTGCTGGGCCTGATGTGCCTGGCGCGCCCCATTGACAAGGTGCCCTTGCTGCTGGCCCCCGCGATGAACCGCGAAATGTGGGCCCACCCTGCCACCCAGCGCAACCTGGCCCAGGTGGCCGACGATGGGGCCACGCTGCTGGGTGTGGGCAATGGTTTGCAGGCCTGTGGCGAGACCGGGGACGGCCGCATGCTGGAGCCCGCGGACATTCTGGAAGACCTGATCGCCTTCTTCCAGCCCAAGCTGCTGCGCGGCCAGCGTGTGCTGGTCACGGCGGGGCCGACTTATGAAGCCATCGACCCCGTGCGTGGCATCACCAACCGCTCCAGCGGCAAGATGGGATTCGCCATTGCCCGTGCCGCGCGCGAGGCGGGCGCGGACGTGACCCTGGTGGCGGGACCGGTGCATTTGCCCACGCCGCGCGGTGTGCGTCGCATGGACGTGCGGTCGGCACAGGAGATGCAGCGGGCCGTTGAGTCCGAAGTGCTCCATGCTTCTGTTTTTGTAGCGACCGCCGCCGTCGCCGACTGGCGCCCTGCCAGCGTGGCCGAGCAGAAGATCAAGAAGGACGGCAGCGGCAAACCGCCTGCGCTGGACTTCGTCGAAAACGACGACATCTTGGCTGGCGTGGCGCAGTCGTCGCGCGCGAAGAGCGGCGCGCTGTACTGCGTCGGTTTTGCCGCGGAGAGCCACGAACTGCTGGCCCATGCCCAGGCCAAGCGCGTTCGCAAGGGGGTGCCCTTGCTGGTGGGCAACATCGGCCCGGCCACCTTCGGTCAGGACGACAATGCCTTGTTGCTGGTCGATGAACGCGGCACCAAAGAACTTTCCCGTGCCGACAAGCTCAATCTGGCGCGCCAACTGGTGACCGAGATCGCCTTGCGTCTCACGAAGTAATTTTTCCGTTTCTCCCATGCTCATCGACGTCAAGATCATCGACGCGCGTCTGCGCGAACACATGCCCGCCTACGCCACGCCCGGCAGCGCCGGCCTGGACCTGCGGGCCTGCCTGGACACGCCCCTGACCCTGGCTCCCAATGCCTGGCAACTCGTGCCCACGGGCATGGCGATCCATCTGGCCGACCCCGGGTATGCCGCGCTCATCCTGCCGCGCTCGGGCCTAGGTCACAAGCACGGCATCGTTCTGGGCAACCTCGTGGGCCTGATTGACAGCGACTACCAGGGGCAGCTGATGGTCAGCGCCTGGAACCGCAGCGCCACGGCTTTCACCATCGAGCCCATGGAGCGCATCGCCCAACTGGTAATCGTGCCCGTGGTGCAGGCTCGCTTCCATCTCGTGGACGAGTTCGCCGCGGAAACCGAACGGGGTGCGGGCGGCTACGGATCAACCGGCAAGCGCTGAACCGTTCGCGACGCATCCACACCGCCACAGCCACAGGCCCATGACACTGCGCGTCGCCCCCTTGCAGCCTGGAGACCGGTCCGCCTGGGAGCGCCTCGCGCGCGGCTACAAGGCTTTTTACAACACGCCCACCACCGATGATGAGTACGCCCGCGCCTGGATCCGCCTCTTGAACGAGGAGGGCATCCACGGTCTGGGCGCCTATCTCGACGGTGAGTTGCGGGGGCTGGCCCACTACCTCTTCCACGCCAACACCTGGGCGTCGAGCGTTTGCTATTTGCAGGATCTCTACACGGACCCCTCGGTGCGCGGCCAGGGCCTAGGCCGCGCGCTGATCGAGGCGGTGGCGGACCAGGCCCGGCAGCGGGGAGCGGCACGCTATTACTGGCTCACCCAGGCCCACAACGCCACGGCCCGTGCCTTGTATGACCGGCTCGCCCATCACGGCGGTTTTGTCCGCTACGACTATTCGCTTTGATGGCGGACTGCGTTCAGCGGCCTCGGTGCGGGGCCGGCTTACACCGGGTGGTACTGGTAGAGCCAAGTCTCTGACAGCGTCTGGCCCGCTTGGCGCAGGTAGAGCCGCATGTCCACCGGATCTTGGCCGCTCGCGGTGAGATCGAACGCGGCGCGCCAGTGGCCCGGTACCCCATTGGGCACGGCCTCGCAGAAGACATTGCTGAAGGTTCCGCGCGAGGCGCTGAGCACGGCTTCGGGCCGCACGCCCCAGGGCAACTGGCCCAACGGGCCTCCCAGAAACTCCACCACGAACTTGCGCACGCCCCGGGGGCGCTGCTTGCCCGGTTCGCCGCCATGGCCCAGTCGCGTGGCGACGCACTGCGCCAGCGCCGCTCGCGACGCGGCCGGTTCGTCGGCGCGCCAGTGCAGCCTGTACTTCAGCCGTTGGCTGCTGCCCGCCTTGGCCTCGGCTTGAGGCACCCACATGGCGACGATGTTGTCGTGAATTTCATCGTCGGTCGGGATCTCGATCAGCTGCACGCTGCCCGCGCCCCAGTCGCCCAGCGGTTCGACCCAGAGGCTGGGGCGGCGGTCGTAGGCCACGCCGTCCAGGTAATGGTCGAAGTTGCGGTCGCGTTGCATCAGACCGAAGCCTCGGGGCGCGCGGTCCGCGAAAGCCGAGGCCATGGTGCGCTTGGGATTGTTCAGCGGTCGCCAAATGCGTTCGCCGCTGCCCGTCCACAGGGCCAGGCCATCGGAGTCGTGGACCTCGGGTCGCCAGTCCACGGCGGTGGACTTGTCCGTCTCTGAGAACCAGTACATGGAGGTCAGCGGGGCGATGCCGAGGCGCGCCACGTCGCGGCGCAGGAAGAGTGCGCAGTCGATCTCCATCAGCACCGCGCCGTTCTTGCCTGTGTCGCGCCGCAGTTCGAAGCGGTAGGCACCGCTGATGCTGGGGCCATCCAGCAAGGCAAAAACGGTCACTGGGGCCGTGCTGGTGTTGTCCCCTGGTTTGCCCGAGGGCGGCAGGAACCAGAAGTGGGTGAAGGCAGGAAACTCCTCCGGTTTACCAGCCTGCGCCACGTCCAGGGCCACGCCACGCGCTGACAGACCGTATTGGTAAAGGTCGCCGATGGCGCGGAAGTAAGACGCGCCCAGAAACGCCACCCAGTCATTTTTTTGCCAAGGCAGTTGCTTCTGTGCCTCGGCGCCGCCGAGCCGGCTTTCCTGGAAGCGGAACCCCGCGAAGCCCGCGCCGGCCGGAAGCTCGCGTGCCGGGCTGTCGGCGGGCATGTCGAAGTAGGCCGGGTTGTAGAGGATTTCGCGCGCCTGGCGACCCGTCGCGTCCAGCAGGTGCATGTGCACGGGGGTTTGGAAGTAGCGACCCAGATGGAAGAAGGTGACCGGGAAGGCGCCGGGCCCTTGCGCGAACAGCGCGAATTCGCTCTTGTAGCGCAGCTGGCCGTGGGCGTCGTAATCGATGCGTTCGAGCACGTTGCTGGGCAAGGGCGGCGGCGGGGCGTAGGCCTGAGCGGCCAGGTTCCGCGCGCGCGCAACCAGCTCGTCAAAAGAAAACGCCTGCGCGGGCCCGTATTCCAGCTGGGTCGGCAGCGCGGCCCATGCGGAACGTGGCAAGGTGCTCCAGGCGCCGAGGGCGCTGATCGCGCCCGCGCCGACCAGCAGTTGGCGGCGGCTCAAGGTCTCGGGGTTGTCTTGGCTCATGTCATCTGTCTCGCCAGTGCCGGCCATGCTCAATGCACGGAACTGCCGCCGTCGCCCTGTTCGTGCAGGGGGGCGATGCGGAAAAAGCCGGTGCCCGCGGTGCCGCGTCCGATTTCTTCCTCGGTGGCTACGCGCACGCCCTCGACTTTCAAGGCGAGGCGCAAGGCAATGCCCGCCAGCGGATGGTTGCCATCGAGCACCACGTGGTCGGGGTAGATCTCGGTCACGGTGTAGAGCGCGTCGCGCGGGGCGTCCGGATTGCAGCCTGGGGGCAGGGCATGGCCTTCAAGCGTCATGCCTTCTTCCAGCTCGGCGGGGAAGAGCTCGCGTTTTTCCAGGAAGAGCAATTGGTCGTTGAAATCGCCGAAGGCTTCCTCGGGCTCCAGGTGCACCGCCACGCTGGCGCCGACGCCGTGGCCTTGCAAGGCTTGTTCGATCTTTTCAAACAGGTCCTCGCCCCCGATCAGGAATTCGACGGGGTCGTCGAGCACGTCGAGTTCCTCGCCCAGGGTGTCGGTCAGGGTCCAGGTGAGCGCGACCACGCATTGCGGCGTGACGGCGTCCAGGCGCTTGTCGTTCGGATAGTCTGTGTTCATGGGGGACAATTGTCGCCCAAGCTTTTTTCACCCGCGCTGAACCCGTGCACACGAAAGCCTTCCCATGGATGTGAACCTGCCGCTGACCTTGCTGGGCGGCATCAGCCCCGCCGTTTTCATGCGCCGCTACTGGCAGAAAAAGCCCCTGCTGGTGCGCCAGGCCGTGCCGGGCATGCAGGCCCTGCTCACGCGCGCGCAGCTCTTCACCCTGGCGGCACGTGAAGACGTGGAATCCCGTCTGGTGACCTTGCACAAGCGCGGGCGCCAGGAAAACTGGGGTCTGCGCCGCGGTCCCTTCGCGCGACGCGACCTGCCCGCGCTCAAGCCCGCCACGGGCGATTTCTGGACCCTGCTCGTGCAGGGCGTGGACTTGCACGACGAAGCGGCGCACCAATTGATGCAGCAGTTCCGCTTTGTGCCCGATGCGCGCCTGGACGATTTGATGATCAGCTATGCCGTGCAAGGTGGCGGCGTGGGGCCGCATTTCGACAGTTACGACGTGTTCCTGTTGCAGGCGCATGGCAAGCGGCACTGGAAGATCGGCAGCCAGCAGGACTTGAAACTCAAGGCCGGTGTGCCGCTGAAAATCCTTTCCAACTTCCATCCAGAGCAGGAATTCGTGCTCGAGCCGGGTGACATGCTGTATCTGCCCCCACAGTACGCGCACGATGGCGTCGCCGTGGAAGGGGAGTGCATGACTTACTCCATTGGTTTTCGCTCTCCCAAGGCTGGCGGGCTCGCGCAGGAACTGCTGCAGCGCTTGGCGGAGGATGCCGCCGAGGGGATGGACCCTGCGTTCGCCGATCTGCTGTACCGCGACCCGAAGCAGCCTGCGGTGGACGCGCCGGCCAGTCTGCCCAGCCCGCTGCTGCGGTATGCACGCCAAGCCGTGGAGCAGGCCTTGCGCGATCCGCGGGCCGTGGCGCGTGTGCTGGGCGAGGTCTTGAGCGAACCTAAGCCTCAAGTGTGGTTTGAACCGCGGTCCCAGCACGCCAGTGGCGAGCCCTTGTCCGCGTCTGGGATCGTGCTGGACAGGCGCACGCGCATGCTCTACGACGAGGCCCGCCTCTACATCAACGGGGAGAGCTACCTCGCTTCCGACGACGATGGCGGCCGCGACGTCGCGCTGCTGCGGCGCCTGGCCGACGAGCGCCGCCTGGGCGCCAAGGAGGTGCGCGGACTCAGCCGCGCTGCTCGCGAACTTCTCGCTGACTGGCGAGACTCCGGCTGGTTGCACGGCGGATCCGCTTGAGGAAGGCGCGCCTCAGATGTCGTGCCGCTCTCAAAATTGGAGCGCTCGGGTGCAACCGCACGCATCGTGCCGCCTCTTATTTGAAACTGCCGTCATCTTGAATCGATGTACACCCGCCTGTCGGGCGAATTGTTTCAAGGGTTACTACGAATTTATTTTGTATGACGGCAAAAAAAATCCAGAACAGCGCATAAAATTGCGCCCCAATCCGGGTCGTGTGAGCGGGTCGGATTACCAGTGTGGTGCATTGATGGGGCGCGTCTAGGCGGCCTGCCATTTCATGTGTGCCACATCGGGTGAAAGTTTTTTTTGTTGCCGCTCTTTTATTCACTCTCTAAATTCAACCATTATGAAAAAGTCTCTTGCTCTGATCGCCGTGATTTCCGCCGTGGCCCTGGCTGCTTGCGGCAAGAAAGAGGAAGCCGCTGCTCCCGCCGCCGCTCCGGCTGCTGCTGAAGCTCCCGCTGCTGCTCCGGCCGCCGCCGCTCCCGCTGACGCCGCCGCCGCTCCGGCTGCTGCTGCTCCCGCTGCCGCCCCGGCTGCCGCTGAGCCCGCCAAGAAGTAATCTTCGGCTCCGAGTAGGCGCTTCGAGCGCCGAAAGACAAAAAGCCACCGCATTGCTGCGGTGGCTTTTTATTTTTACCCGTGCCCCGTGCTGCCCCGTGCGCGTGGAGCCACGACCTTGCCCTTCCAGCTAGAAGCGGTAGAGGACTGCCGCGATGGCCAGGGTGTTGCGCGTATCGCGCACCAGGGGACTGTCCGCCGCCTCTCCTTGCCAGTGAGTCTGGCTGACCGTCAGCAAGCCGGTGACCGTGGGTGAGAACAGCTGGATGAAGGTCAATGACAGACGCACATCGCGCAAGCCGCCGCGCGTCTCGTATTCCTCGTAGCCGCTGGACGCGGACTGCGCCCGTGTCACGCCGAAATAGGTTTGCATATAGGCCTGATTGGCCCAATTCGCCGCGAGGCCCAGGTTCATCAGGCTGCGCTCCCCGATCCGCGTGCCCCAGCCCAAGCCCAGCTCAGCCTGCCCGCCGTGGCGATCCTCGCCCGAGCCGTAGCGCAGGTGGGAGCGCACGCTCAGGTTTCCGCCCAGCCAGACTCCCAGCCGCTGCTGCGCAAAGATCCCCGGCTCGGCCTCGCGGTTGACCTTACCCATGCCGTCCAGCGCGGGATCATCGCTTTCCTCGCGATCGGGAGAGACGCCGACGTGCGCCCCTAGGCGCAGGCCGGGTGCGGGCGATCCCGCGTAACCGACGCCGTTGAGGCCATCGATGAACCAGCCGTTGGCCCAGCGGTAGCTGAAGTAAGGCAGGGCCCGCAAGCGGTTTTGATCCGCGCCCATGTAGCGCGGGGTGCTGAGCACCGCCGCGCCGATCTGGCCCACGTCCACCCCCGGCGGGCCGTCTCCGCCCCCGTCGCCAAATTGTGCCCAGGCGGTAGGCGTGGCTGCCAGAGCCAACACGACCAGGCTCCTGACCATCCAGCACCTGGCGCCAGCCGCCGCACATCCGGCCAGGCTCAGCCAGCTCGCCCGCATCACGTTCATGGTCATCCCCGGCTCAGCGCAGATCGTCCGCGATCACCTGCAGGATGTTGCGCGCTGGCTCGGAGCGCTCGGGCGCACCTTCCGCGTTGAGCACGGTCACGGTGCTCTGGTTGCCCTCGGCCCGTACCGTGATGCGGTAGCGGCGAGGCGTCTTGTCCAGGGGCTTCGCGCCGCCAAAGGTGCGTGCCCACCAGCCCGGCTCTTCCTCGCCGGACTTGGGCGGTTGCACATAACGCACGTAGTAGATGCCCTGGCTGCGGTCACGGTCTTCCACGGTGAAGCCCGTGCGGTCCAGCGTCAGGCCGACCCGTCGCCATGCACGGTCGAAAGGCTCGCGCACGGTGACCAGGGGTTGGCCGTTGCGTTGCTCCAGCTGCGCGGTCTTGGGTGGTGCCTGGGCTGGGTCGTTCAACGCCGCGGTCTGCCGATCCGACTGCGCGTCCGCCTGTTCGGCCGGAGCGCCCAGCTTGAGCATCAAGCGGCGCAGCATCTCGATTTCCATTTCCGGATCGGAAGCGCGCGGTTGCCAGGCAGTTTGACGTTTCCCCTCGGGATTGGAGCCCGAATCGTCCGTGTAAACCTCCTCTAGGCCACGGTGGCTGATGTAGATCTCGGTGCTGGTGCCGCCATTGGGGCCGGCGACACGCTCAACGCGCGTGCGGTACAGGTCCAGGGTGCTGGTGGACATCAAAGCGCCCAGGATCTTGCGCATGAAGTTCTGCGGCAGCTTGGCGCGGTTTTCAGCCCACTCGGTTTCCATCAGGCCCAGCTTGGGCTCATCCAGCGTCAGTTTCAGCCCGGTCTCTTCCCAGAAGCTGCGCAACTTCGGCCAGACGTCTTCCGGTGTCATGCCCGTCGCCACCAGCCAACGCATGCCGCCCTGGCCTTCCAGGCGCAGGCTCGGCACATTCGGCGCCACAGTCTGCGCGCGGGGCGCCTGCGGCGAGCTGGCCATGCCGCTGCCATAGGTGCTGGCGCTGACCGTGCTTCCAGGCAAGGCGTAGCGTGTGTCCTGGGGCAATTGCGTCAGATCCGGAGGCACCGCCAAGGGCGTGTTTTGGACGGCCGCGCCATAGTCCACCTTGTCGCCCTCAAGCGCGGAGCAGGCGCACAGCAGCAGGGACGACAGCAGCACAAGGCCCCGCTGCAGCGCGCGGGGACGGAGAGGAGAAACGGAATTCAAAGGGCTTTCCTTCTTGGGGGCAGACCGGCGGAGTCGGGCCTGCGTCACGGGACTGTGGTGTCGGGCTCGATCAGAGCATGCCGGCAACGCGCAGGGCGCCTTCCACGGCCGTCTGGCCGCTGGCCGACAGAGGGGTCAGTGGCAGACGCAAGGCGCCGCCGCAGCGGTCCAGGCGGGCCAGCGCCCACTTGACGGGGATGGGGTTGGGCTCGACGAAGAGCTGGCGGTGCAGGGGCATGAGGCGGAACTGGATTTCCATGGCGCGCTTCACATCGCCGGCGATGGCCGCCACGCAGAGCTCGTGCATCAGCCGCGGCGCGACATTGGCCGTCACGCTCACGTTGCCTTGACCTCCGCAGAGCATCAGCGCCACGGCGGTGGGGTCGTCGCCGGAGTAGATGGCGAAATTCTTGTTGACCTTGGGCACCTCGCGGATCAGCCACTGCGCGCGCTCGATGTTGCCCGTGGCTTCCTTGATGCCGACGATGCCGGGCACTTCGGCCAGGCGCAGCACCGTGTCATGCGTCATGTCGGCCACGGTGCGGCCCGGCACGTTGTACAGGATCACGGGCAGGTCCACCGCCTCCGCGATTTTCTTAAAGTGTTGGTACTGGCCTTCCTGGGTCGGCTTGTTGTAGTAGGGCACGACCTGCAGCTGGCAGTCGGCGCCGACGTTTTTGGCGAACTTGGCCAATTCCACCGCCTCGGCCGTGGAGTTGGCGCCGCAGCCGGCCATGATGGGCACGTGCTTGGCGTGCTTGCGCGCCTGTTCGACCGAGACGCGGATGATTTCGCAGTGTTCCTCCACGCTGACCGTGGGCGATTCACCGGTGGTGCCGACCACGCCGATGCAGTCCGTGCCCTCGGCGATGTGCCAGTCGATCAGGGAACGCAGCGTGGGGTAGTCGACGCTGCCGTCGTCGTGCATCGGGGTGACGAGGGCCACGATGCTGCCAGTGATGGGGGTCATGTCGGACTGGAATGAGAGGTTGGTCGTTCTGTAGCGCCGGGCTGGCGGCCTGCGCTGTTACAGGCAAAGGGCTATTTTACGGTCCCCGGGCCAGGGGCCCGCCTATTCCCGCACGGCCGCGACACGTTGCACGCAGCGTGTGGGGCCGTCCAGGGTGACGTCTTCATAGGCGATCACGCGCAGCGGCACCGGGCCGTTCGCGCAGGCGGCGAGCAGTTCCCCCGGACGCAGCAGGAAGTCCGGGTTCGACGGTTTGCCGAATCGCTCGTTGCCCAGCGCGAAGGTTTCGTAGATCAGCGCGCCACCCGGGGCCACGCTTTGGACCAGCGTGGGCAGCAGCGCTCGCCAGAGGTAATTCGTCACGATCACACCGGCGAAGGTCTGAGCGGCCAGCGGCCAAGGGCCGTGTTCGAGGTCGGCTTCGATCAAGTTCGCCTCGGGCAAGGCCAGGCGCACGGTGGCCAAGGCTGATCCGTCACGGTCCACGCCAGTGACCGGGTGTCCGCGTTCATGGAAGAAGCGCAGGTGACGTCCCCTGCCACAGGCCACGTCGAGCACCTTGCCCGCCTGCCGGCCACCATCGGCATCGGCATCGGCATCGGCATCGGCATCGGCATCGGCATCGG